>CAZFKC010000009.1:0-152184 GCA_964519175.1 uncultured Nannocystaceae bacterium | reverse complement strand
TCGCGGATCACCACCGCGCCCGCGCCGACGATGCTGTCCGCACCGACGCGCAGCCCCTGGATGATCGCGGCCCGCGTGCCGATGTCGCAGCCGTCTTCCACCGTCACGTTGCCCGACAGCACCACGCCCGGGGCCAGGTGCACGTAGGCGCCCACTCGGCAGTCGTGGCCGATCGTCGTCATGCGATTCACGTGGGTGTGCTCGCCGATCTCGATGTCGTTCGTGAGCACGCAGCCCGCCGTGATCACCACGCCCTCCGCCAGCCGCACGTGCTTCGTGAGCACCGCCGCCGGATGCACCGCGCCCACGAACTGCAGATCGCGCTCCCGCGCATTCGCGACCACGCGCCGGCGCGAGGCCGGACCGCCGATGCCCGCGATCCCCCGCAGTCCCCCGTGCGCGCGCCCCTCGAGCCACGCGAGCCCACCGAGCACCGGGCCCTCGTGCAGCTCCGTGCCGTGCTTGCTCGCGTCGTCGTCGAGGAAGCCGACGAAATTCCACTTCGCCCCGTCGTCGATGCACGCACGCACGACGTCGGCGATCTCGCGGGCGTGTCCGCCCGCGCCGAGGATCACCAGATCCAACACGTCCTTCATGCCGCCTCTCGGTTCCCGCGGAACTCCGCCATCGTCGCTTCACCCGGCGCCGAGATGCCGTCACGCCGCAGCACCGCGCGCGCCGTCGCACGCAGGATCGCGAGGTCGAACCGCAGGCCCAGGTTCTCCACGTACTCGACGTCGTGCTCGAGCCGCGTCGGCCAGTCGGTCGCGTTGCGGCCGTTCACCTGCGCCCACCCGGTCAGCCCGGGGCGCACGTCGTGACGACGCGCCTGCCGCGGGGAATACCGTGCGAGGTAGCGCTCGAGCAGCGGTCGCGGCCCCACCAGGCTCATCTCGCCCTTCAGGATGTTGATCAGCTCCGGTAGCTCGTCGAGGCTCGTCGCCCGCAGCCAGCGTCCGAAGCGAGGCAGGCGATCGGCGTCGGGCAACAGCACTCCGTTCGCGTCGCGTGCGTCCGTCATCGTGCGGAACTTGACGAGCGTGAACGAACGACCCCAGCGACCGGGTCGCTTCTGCTTGAACAGCACCGGGCTTCCGATCGCGACGCGCACCGCGACCGCGGTCGCTGCCATGATCGGCGCGGCCACGACGAGCGCGGCCGAGGCCACCGCCACATCGAGCATGCGCTTGCCGAATCGCGTGTAGAAGCCGGCCATCGCTCACCTCGTCGCCGTGCGCATGACGCCCGCGACCACCTCGGCCGCGTGGGCGATGTCGGCATCACCGAGCGTGGGATGCACGAGCAGCGCGAGCGCGGTGCGACCGAGCTCGGCCGCGACCGGCAGCGGCTCGGCCGGACGCCACGCGGCGGGGAACGCCTTCTCGCGCCAGATCTCGCTGCAGCTGCCCTGCATGCACGGGATACCCTCGGCGCTGACGGTCTGCGCGATGCGATCGCGGGTCCAGTCGGCCTTCAGCCGCTCGGGTCGCACGTACGCATAGAAGCGGTAGCACGCGTGCTCGATGCCGGCCTCGGGCCACGGCACACGCAGCGCGGGAAGCTCGGCCAGGCGGTCGCGCAGCATCATCGCGCTCTGGCGACGACGCTGCACCCACGCATCGAGCTTCTGCAGCTGGACGCGACCGATCGCCGACTGCACCTCGGGCATGCGGTAGTTGCTGCCGAAGCTGCCGTGCAACCAGCGGAAGCCCGGCGGGTGATCCGTGCGCTGGACGAGATCGAGGTCCTTGCCGTGATCCTTGTACGCCCACATCCGGCGGTGGAGCGCCTCGACGTCGGTGGTCACCATGCCGCCTTCGCCGGCGGTGGTCATGATCTTGTCCTGGCAAAACGAGAACGCCGCGATGTCGCCGAGCGAGCCGATCGGGCGTCCACGCAGGCGCGCACCGTGGGCCTGCGCGCAGTCCTCGACGATCGCGATCTTCGGCACCGCGCACACGCGCCGCAGCGCGTCGATGTCGACCGGCCAGCCGCCGAGGTGCACGGCGACGACCGCCCGCGTGCGCGGCGTGATCGCGGCCTTCACCGTCTCGGCGGTGAGGTTGCCGCTGTCGCGGTCTACGTCCGCCACGACGACACGCGCACCGCGTGCCACCACCGCGCTCGCGCTGGCGATGAACGTGCGGCTCGGCACGATCACCTCGTCGCCGGGCCCGATGTCGAGCGCGAGCAGGGCCAGCTCGAGGGCGAGCGTGCCGTTCGCGAGCGCGATCGAGTGCGCGACGTCATGGTAGGCGGCGAACTCGCGCTCGAACGCGCGACCGTGCTCGCCGGTCCAGTAGTTCACCTTGCCCGACGCGAGCACGTCGGTGGCGACGGCGATCTCGTCGGGCTCGAACACCGGCCAGCTCGGGCGGGCTTCGTGCGAGCGCGCGGGAACTTCGGGTAGTAGCGGAGCATTCGCGGAGCGGAGCACGAAGATCATGTGCCGCTGGCGAGCCGCAGCGGCCAGCCCGTGGCGGCCACCTCGGCGGGCCCGGCTTGGGCCGCCTCGCACGTCGGCAGACGCGCGGTCGGGATGTCGCGCAGCTTCGACCACGCGGTGTCCTTCGCCGACAGCTGCGGGGTGACGACCGGCCAAGGGATCGCGAGATCCGGATCGTCCCACGCGACGCCGAGCTCGGAGCCGCGGCTGTAGCCCGTCGTGCACTTGTACATGAACAGCGCCGAGTCGCTCGTGACGCAGAAGCCGTGCGCGAACCCGGGCGGGATCCAGAGCTGACGGTGGTCGTCGCCCGAGAGCATGCGTGCGACCCACTGGCCGAACGTCGGCGAGTCCGAGCGCACGTCGACGGCGACGTCGAACACCTCGCCGTCGAGCACCTGGACGAGCTTGCCCTGGCCCTGTGGGTGCTGCAGGTGCAGCCCGCGGACGATGCCCTTCGACGAGCGCGACACGTTGTCCTGCACGAAGGTCTCGGGCAGGCCGAGCCCCGCGTAGCGCGTCTGCGACCAGGTCTCGAGGAAGAACCCGCGCTCGTCGCCGAACACGTCGGGCTCGAGCAACAACACCTCGGGGATCTCGGTCTGGGTGATCTTCATCAGGCGCTCTTCGCGGTGGTGGTGGGGCCCTCGCCGTAGCGCGAGCGGTAGCTGTAGTACGAGCTGCCGTAGGAGCTCTCGTCGTGACGGCGCGTGACGCCGTTCAGCACGAGGCCCTTCGCGACGTCGATGCGCGCGAGCAGATCGACGGCCTGACGCGTGGTCGCGCGCTCGGCCACGCCGGGGCGGCCGACCATGAGCAACAGATCGGCGTGACGCGAGATGACGCTCGTGTCGGCGACGAAGGCCGGCGGGCTGTCCACGAGCACGTAGTCGTAGCGCTCGGCGCAGTGCGCGAGCAGGCCGGGCAGGCTCGGCGTCATCACGGCGCCGAGCGTGTCGGGCAGCTTCGAGCCCGCGGTGAGGATCTGCATGTCGCAGTCGGACACGTTCTGCAGCAGCTCGGCCACCTGCTTCGGCCCGCCGCCCTTCGAGATCAGATCGGCGTAGCCGGGGCCGCGCACGACCTTGAAGCCGCGGTGCTGCACCGGACGGCGCAGGTCGAGGTCGATGAGCAGCACGCGGTGGCCGGCCTTCGACAGCGCGACCGCGAGGTTCGCGATGATCGTGCTCTTGCCTTCGCCGGGCTGGCTCGAGGTCACCTGCACGATGCGGCCGCGGCCGGGCACGGCGGGCGCGAGGCTGACGCTCGCTGCGAGCGCGCGGAAGGCCTCGCTGGGCCCGTCGTGCGGGTTCGACCAGATCTCGGTGGGCGTGAGGCGCTCGGCCTTCTTCGCGTTCTCGACCCCGGGCACCGTGCCGTACACGGCGTAGGGCGCGATCGTCTTGAGGTCCTTCACCGTGTCGATGCGCCGCTGCAGCGCGCCCACCAGGTACACGGCGAACAGCGAGCAGAACACGCCGCCGAGCAGGCCGGTGGTGAACAGCTTGGCGCGGCGCGGCGAGTCCTGCTGGTGCGGGAGCGCGGCCGACTCGACGATGCGCTTGTCGGTCGTCGTCGAGGCCTCGAGGATCTCGGACTCCTGGTGCTTCTCGAGCAGGAACGCGTAGAGGCGCTGGTTCACCTCGACGTCACGCATGTGCCGAGCGAGCTGCAGCTCCTTGTCGGGGTAGGCCGCGAGCGCGCCCATCGCGTCGTCGATCTCGTGCTGGAGCTGGGCGCGGCGCGACGAGAGGTTCTTCTGGGCGCTGCGCATGAGCCGGCTGATCTCGGTGCGCTGCAGCGAGACCTCGGCCTCGAGCTGCTGCACCTGGGGATGGTCCGGCGTGAGCGTCGCGCGGAGCACCGCGAGCTTCGTCTCGTTCTCGGTGAGCGTGCCGACGCTCGCGGCGAGGATCGGGTCGTCGAAGAAGTTCGCGGTGAGGTTCGCGCTCGACGCTGCGCCCTTCTTCTTCATGCCGGCGAGCACGCTGCCGATCGCACGCTCCTGAAGCTCCACCTTCAGGCGCTCGGCCTCGAGGTTCGCGCTGTTCTGGATCGTGATCTGCGCCTGCGTGTCGAGCTGCACCGCGCGCTCGGACTCGGCGAACTTGCGCAGCGCGTTCTCTTCCTGCTGCAGCCGGGCGCTCGCGCTCTCGAGCTGCTGCGCGATGAACTCCGACGCCGACGACGCGGACAGGCGCTGCCACGAGAGGCTCTCGTCGAGGTAGCGCTGCATCAGCCCCTGCACGACGGCCTGGGCGATCTCGCGGTCGGTGTGCGTGTACGAGACCTCGACGAGGTTCGTGGCCTTGCGTGCGGTGCCCACCGCGGCCACGCGCAGACGGGCCATCGCGTCCTCGAGCAGCGGCCCGTCGGGCACGAGCTCGACCTCGACGCTCGCGCCCGGGTCGACGGGGACGTCGGACAGCGTGAAGGTGACCGCCTCGTCGACGAGCGGCTCGCCGACCTGCACGAGGTGCGTGCGACCGTGCTCCGGGCCACCGATCGTGACCTCGACCGACTCGAGGTCGACGCCGTGGAACGCGACGGGCAGCGGGTGCACGCGGAACGGATCGATCGCGATCGCGGAGATCGAGCTGCGCACGCGGCGGAGCTCGGCGGTGACCGGGCTCGTCTCGCCCTTCGTGATCGACAGGTCCGTGGTGATCGAGCGCGCGGCCTTGGGGTCGACGACGTCGAGCCGGAGGTGCTTCAGCACCTCGAGCACCATCTCGCGACGGCGCACGATCTCGACCTCGGTCTCGATCTCGCTGGGCCCGTCGGCGCCGGCGATCTCGAGCAGCGGGTTCAGGCTCGAGCCGCCCGACGAGACCTGCACGGTGCCGCGCGCCGCATAGGTCGGCACCGCGAGCATGGCGTAGACGGCGATCGGCGTGAGCGCGGCGAAGAACGCGAAGCTCGCGACGCCCCAGCGTCTGCGCACCGCGGCGAACATGCGACGACCGAGGTCGGCCATCATGTCGGCGGGCGTGGAGGTCTCCGGCGCTGCGACGCCGCCGGCCACGGGACGCGACAACGGGTGCCGATCATGGTTCAACGCAGGCCAGACTTGCGAGGTGCCGTCACGCTCGTTCACAGCGTCTTTCATGGCGTGCTCGGCGAGTCACGGCCACAGCGCGGGTGTCCGAATTCAGGCCGGGCGAGCCACGAGGCGAGCGAGCACGCGGCGCGAGCAGACGTGCGCCAGCGCGGCGTAGCACACCTGCGCGGCGAGGTAGGCGAGCGCAGCCCCCAGCGCACCCGCGACCGGCACGAGCACGCAGCAGAGCACCGCATCGAGCGCGAGCGCGACGAGGGCGAGCAGCAGCATCGTGCGCGTACGCTGGCCGATCTCGAGGCCCTTGTGGGCGAGCAAGCCGAGGTTCGCGAACGCGACACCACCCGCGAGCGCGGCGATCGTCACGACGGGGGAGCCTGCGGTCGGCGGCCGATCGAAGAGCACGGCCATGATCGGGCCGGCGCACACGGCGAAGCCGACGACGAGCACGAGCGCGACCGCGCCCTGCAGCACGAACGCGCGCCGCAACGAGCGTCGTACCGCCGTGCGATTGCCCTCGGCCCATGCGGCCATCACATGACCCTGCACGGCGTAGACCACCGGCATGAGCACGAGCGTGCCGGCCTTGATCACCACGTCGTGCAGCGCGGCGTAGGTGGCCAGCTCGGCGGGCAATCCGAACGCCTGCAACGCGACGCGGCCGAGGTGGGCGTTCGCGAGCGTGATCACGAGCCAGACGCCGAGCGGCAGGCCGTAGCGGGCCAGCGCGACGAGCTCGTGGGTCCGCGCACGGCCGCCCTCGCGCCGCATCGGGGAGCCGGCGGCGAGCAGCGCGACGGCGGCGAAGAGCCCGATCGCCTGGGCGAGCGTGACGGTCGCGACGCTGCTCGCACCACACACCGCGACGAGCACGAGCACGAGCGGGAGTGCGAGCCCGCGGGCGATGTCGGATGCGACGACGCGCTTGGCGGCGAGCTCGGCCTGGGTCATGGCCTGGTGGCCGAGGTAGAGCGAGCTCGCGGCGGACAGTGCACCGATCGCGAGGACGGCGGTCGCCGGCAGGCTCGAGCAGACCAGCGCCGCGAGCACGACGGCCGCGGCGGATGCGAGCGCACCCCAGCGCAGCGCCACGCGCACGCTCGCGAGGTAGTCGGCGTCTTGCTCCGCGAGCCGGCGCTCGCGATGGAAGCGCTGCACGCCGGTCTGCAGCCAGCCGACGGCGGCGGTGGAGGTCCACAGCGCGGCCGCGCTCCACAGCGCGTACTCGGCGAGCTCGCCGGTGTCGAGCACGCGCGTCGTCAGCGGGATCGCAGCCAGCACGCCGAGCGCGGCGCAGGCCTTGCCCACGAAGTAGTACGCGGCATCTCGCTCGAGCGCGCGCACACGGTCCCCGTCAGCCCGCCGCGGAGGTCTTGAAGTACGTCGACCAGATGTAGTCGCTGCTCTGTGCGCGCCAGGCCCGGTTCGTCGCGCTCGGCAGGCGCCCGACGACGGCGTGGGCGTTGTGCAGCACTCGACAGTCGGGCTCGTACATCACCGCGAGCCCGAGCCGGCGCACCTGCTCGGCGATGTGCAGCTCCTCGCCGAACATGAACGATCCGAAGGTCAGCTGGCCGCCGTCCACGAAGAAGCGGCGCGCGAGGAACATGATCGAGCCGTGGGGCGCGTAGATCGCTGCGCGCGGCGGATTGCCACCCTGGCGGCTCTTCGGGCGGACGCGCTTGGCGAGCTCGTGCACGAGCGTCCACGCCCAGCTGAGCCACGCGAGCCGGAACACCGCGCGCATCAGCAGCATGCGTGCGGCGCTCGGGCGCGCGCGCAGGTAGGGGTTCTGGCGCGTGCCGTCGGGCAAGCGTACCGCCGGCGCGACGACCACCGTGTCGAGGGGGCGCGCGGTCGCGAGCAGGTTGACGAGGCAATCCTTGTCGAGCACGAGGTCGGTGTTCACCACCCCGACCCATTCGGGGACACCGCCGTGATCCTCGCACCAGCGCTCGAAGGCGTACGTGCAGCCGCCGAGGTAGCCGAGGTTCTTGCACGGCTTCACCACGCGCGCGCAGGCCGGCAGCTCGCTCTCGGGCCAGGAGTCGCTGTTGTCGCTGATCACGAGCGAGAGCACCCAGCCCTCGGGCAGCGGCAGCGCGGCCACGTGGTGGGCGAACGTGGTCACCTCGGCGGCGTTCTTGAAGTGGTTCGCGACGAGCAGGAGGCGGCGGCGAGGGGACGCGCCGGTGTCGGTGAGCAGCTCCACGCCCGGTTCATGCGACTGCCACCGGCGCTTCGCCAGCATTCGGACCCGCTTGGGCCAGCGAAAGGCGCGGGTGGACAACGCCGGGCGCGACCGTACAGAGATGCCGGTGCTCGACTGGTTGCTCGCATTCGCGGCCTGGCTGCCGCTGCCGTGGCTCGCGCGGCTCAGCACGACGACCCAGGGCCACTGGCTCGCACCCGGTCCGTTGGCCGCTTGGACGTGGACGGTCGCCGCAGGCGTGCCGCTGTTCCTCGCGCCCGACATGCCCATCCATCCCGAGGCCTACGCGCTCGTCACCGCGTTCGTGACGATCTGCGTGATCGCCAGCACGCTGGGCGCGAGCGCGGTGCGACGGATTCCGCCGCGCACCGACGTCCTCGGTCGCGAGAGCTGGCGCGCCGCCGCGTGGCGCTGGTACGTCGTGGCCGTCGTCGCCGGCTGCGTCGCGCCCTTCATCCTCTACGAGCACACGCGCGAGTTCGCCGGCGGAGGCTCCTTCGCCGAGCTCGCGATGTACGCGAGCATGGCCCGCTACGAGGGCCAGTTCTCGATCCCGCCGTCGGTGCGACTGCTGACCGCGGTGACCTACTTCGCCGCGACCCTGGCCGCGTTCCTCACCGCGAGCACGCCCGCGGAGCAGCGCAGGTGGAAGCTCGGCTTCGTGTGGCTCGCACCGCTCGTCGCCGCGATGCTCGTGCACACCGCGAAGGCGAACGTGCTCTACGGGCTCGTGATGTGGGGCGCGGGCTGGACCGCCGGGCTGGCCTATGCGTCGCACGTGCAACGGGTCGCGCGCCCCGGCGCGTGGGTGCGGCCGGCGATCGCGGTGCTCGTGCTCGCCGGGTTGTTCGTGTTCTCGCAGGGCCTGCGGATGAACCGCACGAGCATCGGCGATCTGCCGTTCTTGCTCGATCACCTACGGCTCTACGTCGTGGGTCACATGCCGGTGTTCGGTCACTGGGTGGTGAACGACATGCCGCGGACCGCAGGCGAGAGCATGGGCGCGGCGACGTTCGCCGGCATCGCGGAGCTGCTCGGGCTCGCGCACCGCCAGGCCGGTATCTACGAGGGCAACACGGGCTTCACCGACAGCAACATCTACACGGCGTGGCGACCCTTGGTCGAAGACTTCGGCATCGTCGGAGGTGCGGCGTTCCTCGCCGTGCTCGCCTACGTCGCGGGGCTCGGCTGGCAGCTGCTGCGCAGCGGCCGGCTGGGCGGCGGCGCACTGGTGATCGCCTACGTCGCGTACATGACGTGGAGCCCGATCACCTCGATCTTCGTCTACTCGATGCTGCTCGCGGTCGTGGTGATCTTCGCGCTGTGGGCCAGGTGGATCGTCGCACGCTCGCCGATCGGAGGCGTGCGATGAGCCAGGGCCGCCTCGAGATCGTGCAGGTCCTGCGCTTCGCCGCGGCCAGCCTCGTCGTGCTCGCGCACGCCGAGTCGCGGCTGGTGCGGGTGTTCCCCGAGCAGGCGACCACGACCGTGATCTTCGACCTCGGCCACCTGCGCACGTGGGGCCATTTCGGCGTCGATCTGTTCTTCGCGATCAGCGGCTTCATCATGTACTGGGTCACGCGCGGTCGCTTCCAGCGGCCCGGCGCGTCGGCGGAGTTCCTGAAGAAGCGCATCGTGCGGGTCGTGCCGATCTACTGGGCGCTCACCGTGTTCGCGGTGGGGCTGCTCGCGGTCGCGCCCGGGCTCTTCTCGTACCGCGAGAGCTGCGACCCGCAGTGGATCGTCGCGTCGCTGCTGTTCGTGCCGTGGCAGGCGCCCGAGGGCTTCGTCGCCCCGGTGATCGGGCTCGGCTGGACGCTCAACTTCGAGTTCTACTTCTACCTGTGCTTCGCGGTGCTGTTGCTGCTGCCCGAGCGCAAGGCGCTGCCGGCGATCACGATCTGGTTCGTCGGGTGTGCGCTGGTGGGCGAGCTCTTCACGATCGAGACACCGTGGGCGCGCCAGGCGACGAGCTGGCTGTTGGTCGAGTTCGTGCTGGGGCTGTGGATCGCGAAGGCGTACACGAGCCGATCGTTCGACCCCGGCAAGCTCGCGCGCGTCATCGGTCCGCTCGGGCTCGTCGCGCTCTTCGCCACGATCTTCTTCGATCCCGCGCCGGCCGCGGGCGAGGTCTCCAACAACGGGTTGCGCCTCGTGTGCTGGGGGATCCCCAGCGCGGCGGTGCTGTTCGGGGCGCTCGCGCTGCGCTGGAAGCCGACCGGCACGCGCTGGGGGCGGGTGCTGATCGCACTCGGCGACGCGTCGTACTCGATCTACCTGCTGCAGGTGTTCGCGCTGCCCGGCATCGGGCGCGTGCTCGCGGCGCTGCACCTCGATCGCTGGCTTCCGTTCGACGTGCTGGTCGTGCTCACGACGATCGCGTCGGTGGCCGTCGGCTATGTGTTCTACGTGCTGGTCGAGCGACCGCTCACGCGTGCCTTGCAGCGTCGTCGTCATGCGGGTGCGTGAGCACGCGCGGTGCGTGGCGCTCTTCGTGGCCGTGGCCGGCTGCGGCGACGTGCCCACGTCGCGGGCACCGCGGGCGGCGGATCGCGAGCCACCCGCGATCACGGCGGCGGCACCCGATGCGACCGCGATTCTCCAGGCAGCGATCGACGGCGCCCAGCCGGGCACGGTCGTGCGGGTCCCGGCGGGCACCTACCACACGGGAAACCTCGTGCTCGCCGACGTGCACGACGTCGAGCTGGTCGGCGAGGGGGTCACGCTCGTGTGGCGGGGCAACGCGACCGACGGCGGGCGCATCGGCATCGAGCTGCGCGGTCGGGTCGAGCGCGTGCGGATCTCCGGGTTCCACCTCGTCGGCGACGGTGCGGTGGGCTCGCGGCACGCGGGCATCTGGTCGCGCTCGGGGCAGTGGCTGTCGGATCTCGAGCTCATCGGCAACACGATCGAGCACGTGACGCTGGGCATCAGCATGAACGCGGACCTCGGCGGATCGTTGCGGCGGATCCGGATCGCCGAGAACGTCATCGACGACGTGGTCGGCACCGAGTCGGGGCTGGGCTACGGGATCCACGTCGCCTCGGCGCAGTCGGGCTGGCTCGACGTCGAGGTGATCGCGAATCGGATCACCCGCACGCAGCGGCACGCGATCTACCAGGCGCGCGGGCAGGGGGTGCGGATCGTGGGCAACACGATCGGCGAGCACCGCGAGGGCGTGGCGATCGGTGCGATCCGTCCGGCGATCGTGGTCGCGCGCAGCAACGACATCGAGGTCGTCGACAACGTGCTCACCGCCCACGCCGATGGCGGCATCCTGGTGACGGCGGCGGGCGTACCGACGGCCCGCATCGCGCTGCGCGGCAACACGCTGCTCGATCCCGCGAACGCGGTGCCCTCGATCATCGTGGGCTCGCAGGACCCGGCGCTCGAAGGCTCTCCGACCGAGGTGCTGCTCGAGCGCAACCGCGTGCGACAGGCCCGGGGCAAGCCGCTGCGCATCCTCGGCGAGGACGGCACGCAGCAGCGCGACAACGTGCTCGACGCGGACTGAGCGCGTGCCCTTCGCCGAGTGGCTGCCACTCTTCGCCGAGCGACATGCTGAAGCGCTGGACGTCACCTGCCGATCGTGTAGCTTGGAAAATGGATGTCGGTCGGACGGCGCAACGGCGCGATTCTGCTCGGAGCGCGTGGGCTGTTCGCTGCGCTCGCGGTGGGGTCGTCCGCGTGCGAGCGCGCCAATGACCTCCCGATCACGGAGCTCGTCGCGCGAGCGGTCGAGTACGCACCACCCACCGATGCGGACGCCGAGTGTGTCGAGCTGCAAGCTCCGATGTCGGACGGGCTGGAGCCGCCCCCGACGTCGGCATTCCTGGGCCTCGTCTGGACCGACACGTCGATCGTCGTCGAGGACTTCCCGGGCACGACGAGCGCGTGCGTGCTCAGCCGTGGCCAGGTCGAAGTCGACACGGAGAAGGCGTTGCAGTCCCTCCTCGACGTGGGCTGCGCCCTGGCGCCCGGTGGGCTCGACATCGAGATGATCGCCTCGGACGAGGTCGTCTACGACAGGGTGCTGGCGGGGGCACGCACGTTGCTGCGCGACCCACCCTGTCGCGTCGAGCTCTCGATCAACGGCCCGCGGGGTGCGCCCGAGGAGCTACCGGCGTGCGAGCTGCAGCCGTCTCGATTCGATCCCGCGTGACTCACCCCTGCGGGCGTGGATCGCAGACGCTGCCGCCTTCGATCTGGGCGTTCGTGCGGAAGGTGTTGAGGTACTCCCAGTGGCGCGGCTCGTTCTGTGGAATCGTCGCGTCCTCGCGCACGTTGGTCACGTGATAGGTGTGCTGGTTCCAGATCCGGCGCGCCTGGATCCACCGCTCGTCGACGTCGCGGATCAGTCGTCGCTCGGTGCTTCGAGAGCCTCGACGTCTGCGAGATCCTGCAAGCGCGCAGCGGCGCGCTTGTTGCGTATGAGGGCATCGCGCCCGATGATCGGGATCGCACGGCCGTCGACGTCGAGAACTCCGTGGTCGCTCCAAGCTTCCTCGAAGGTGATGCCGTCCGCTTCATTGATGATGTCGATTCGTAGCGGCGGCAGGCCGATCTGCACGACCCTGCCGGGTGTGGAGAAGTCGACGCGCGACACTCCGAGTGCGCCCAGGGGCGCACCGAACTCGGCCAATGCGCGTTCCACATTGCCAGCATTGGGTCCTGTGGGCTCGACGAACACGTCGAGGTCTTTCGTGGCGCGCGTGTGGCCGTGGTACGCAACCGCGTATCCACCGAGCACGACGAATCTCGCTCCTGCGTCAGCGAGCGCGACTAACACGTCGCGGAAGTCGTCGGGGAGGATCATCGGGATCGGCGATCGATGACTCGGATGGGAGTCGTCGCGCGCGTATATCCGGGCCATGGCTTCCCGGACAGCGACCAGGCGATGCGAGTCAGCTCTGCCGCCAGTGCGACGCGCTCGCTTGGCCCGAGCACGCGTGCGATGCCGATCCGCGCGCCGCGAGCGAGCGCGCGCTGGTTCCGAGCCGCGTCACCTTCGCTCGTCATCATCCGATGATAGCCCATGCTGGGCTCTCGGCGAGCCCGTCCGGGTCGCCGTCTCGAGCGCGCGCAGACGCAAGGGCTGGAGGGAGGCTGCGACCCGGGTGGCCCGACCGCCGCAGACCCCTCGGGGCCTGCGTTCGCGTGACCTGCGAAGGCCCCCGGTGATCCGGCGGCGGCTCGCGTGGCACGTCGGCTTGCGAGGAGGTGAGGTACGGATGAAGCGCGATCGCAGCAATGTTGTGCTCCCGGCGGCCCTGGGGGCGCTCGGGGTGGTGGCCGCGTGGGCGGTGCTGAGCGACGAGGGGAGCAGGGCGATTCCCGAGCTCGAGCCGATCGCGAGCGAGCCCGTGGCGCAGATCGAGCCGGCCGCGGTCGCCATCGACGTCACGGCGCAGCGCGTGCGCGTGCACGGGCAGGCGCTGCCGCGCGCGAGTCGGTTCGAGCTGCACGACGGACGCATCGCCGCCGACGATCTCGACGGCCATCTCGTGCGGCCGCTGCGTGATGCGCTCGGCGAGATCGAGCTCGCCGATCCGATCGCGATCACGGCGGAGGCGAGCACGCCGTGGCCCACGCTGCTCGATCTGCTCTACACGGCCGGTCGCGCCGGCGCGCGTCGCTACGCGCTCGTCACCGCCGACGGCACGATCCCGATCGAGCCACCGAAGTTCGATCCCGCAGGTCGCGTCGACGGCCCGATCCACGTCATCGAGCTCGCGTGGTGGGGTGATGCGCTCGTCGGGATCCGGCGCCCGCCCACACAGCTCGGTGCGATCGAGCCCGAGCTCGACACCGGCTGTCGGGTCGCCGATCGAGCGCCGTCGTCGGGCGGCCGCGCTGCACTGCGAGCGCTGCGCGACGGCGCCTGCGCGAGCGCCCCCGCCGGCGTGCGCTTCGTGCTCTCGCCCTCGACGAGCGCCGACTACGGCGAGATCGTGCGCGTCGCCTCGACGCTGCAGAGCGGCGCAGCCTGCCCGATCGTCTTCACGCTCGCGGCCGGCGGCGAAGACCCCCGCACGCCCGCACCGCAGTGCGACGCCGAGGCCCATGCGGCCGCGTGGCTCGGCCCGAGCGGTCGATCAGCCGAGCGACGCACGCAGTAGCGGCAGGGCGCGCTGGGCCCCGAGCGTCGCGAGCAGCGAGGTGAGCTTGGGCCCGCGATCGCGCGCGAGCAGCAGATCGTAGACGACCGGGTAGAACGCCTTCATGTCGTGGCCTTCGCCGGCGAGCGCCTTCATGTGCGACGCGAGCACGGTCTCGTCGTCGCCCGCGGCCGCGATCGCATCGCACACGCGCGCGAGCAGGGCCGACGTCTCCGCGGGCAGCTCGCGGACCACCGCTTCGGTGCGCACGCTGTAGCGGAACTCGTCGGGCGCGTGCTCGGCCAGCCATGCGCGCGCACAGATCGCGCGCTGTCGCGCCGCCGCGCGCTCGTCCGCATTGCGCACCAGGCCCTGCTGCTCGAGCAGGTCGAGCGTGCGCTCGACGTCGCCGTCGGCGATCTGCAGCACCACGCCGAGGTGGCGGAACGGCACCGGCTCGGGCGGCGTGGAGCCGGGCACGATCGCGCGGTGCTCGACGCTCGCGAGCTGCAGCGTGCGACGGGCGGCCTGGCGCTTCTTGTCCTTGGCCGAGCCGTCGTCGGCCTCGTGGGCGAGCCGCACCGCGCGGTCGAAGTCCTCGTAGAGCTTGATCGCGTCGGCGTCGAACGAGATCTGGAACTCGGTGTTGGGCCGATATCCGGCGAAGATCCAGCGCAGCACCTCGGGCTCGTAGACCTCGAGGCAGTCGGCGACCGTCACCACGCCACCCTTGCTGCTCGAGATCTTGCCGCCCGCACCCTTCAGCGAGACGAAGTCGTAGCCGACGTACTGCGGCGCGACCCAGTCGTAGACCTCGCGCACGATGTCCTTCGCGGTGTCGTAGCTGCCGCCCGCGGAGCTGTGGTCCTTGCCGCCGGGCTCGAAGCACACCTGCTCGAACGCCCACCGCATCGGCCAGTCGACGCGCCACGGCAGCTTGAGGTTGCCGCCCTCGCGCAGGTCGACGTCCTCGGCGTGGTTGCAGCTCTTGCAGTCGACGTGCACCGACCACGCGCCGTCCCAGCGGAACACCAGGTCGTCGCGTCCGCAGGCGTTGCAGAACCCGGCCAGCGGGAGCCAGTCGTCGTCGAGCGTCGTGCGTGCACCGGTGCGCGCGCGCGTCTCGTTGAGGATGCGGCGGATCGTGCCGGCATGCTCGAGCGCCTTCTTGATGCCCTCGGCATAGCGGCCGGCACGATAGGCCTTGCTCTGGCGGATGAACTCCGGCCGGATGCCGAGCGGCGCGATGCTGGCCTCGAACGTCGCGATGTGGTGCGACGCGTAGCTGTCGTGATCGCACCACGGATCGGGCACGTCGGCGATGCTGCGGCCGAGCTGCGCGGTGAGCTCGTCCTGCTTCGGCGCGTCCTTGGGCACCTTGCGGTACACGTCGAAGTCGTCCCACGAGTACACGAAGCGCACGTCGATGCCGCGATCCCGCAGCGCTCGTGCCACCAGGTCGACCGTGATCACCTCGCGGAAATTGCCGATGTGCACCACGCCCGACGGCGTGATGCCGGCCGCGACGGTGATGCGCTCCCGTCCCGGATGGGCCGCGAGCGTGCGCTCGGCGGCCACGTCGGCCCAGTGATGATGATCGCCGTCCGCTGCCATGTCGGTCGACGTTGTCGCCCGAGCCGCGCGCGCATGCAACCGCGCGCGGTCTCGGGTTTCGTCATCGCTCGCTCACGGTGCGTAGCGGCGGATCCAGGCGTCGGTGCCCTGGCCGAGCACGGTGAGCTCGCCGACCACGACGACGCTGCCGTCGTCGAGCCGCGCGATGGCGTGGCCGAGGTCGCCGAGCCCGGGCCCGCCGTCGGTGCCGTCGGTCCACAGCGCGTCGACCGTGCCCTGCTGCCAGCGGCCCGCGAGCACGTTGCGCTGCTGGTCCGGTGCGGCGGTGATGCCGGCGACCCAGACGTCGGTGCCGTCGACCACGAGGTCCTCGCCGCTCTCGAACACGAAGCCGTTGCTGTTCCAGGAGGTCGACCAGCTCTGCGTGCCGTCGGCGCCGTAGCTCGCGATCCACACCTCTTCGCTGTTGGTCAGCGCGCTGGAGATGCTGCCGGTCACCCAGATCTCGTCGCCGGCGAGCACGACGCCCGCGCCGTAGTCGTCGCCGAAGTCGAAGTCGAGCAGCTCGTTCCACTGCTCGACGCCGTCGCCGTCGCGCGCGGAGATCCACAGATCGTCGTCGGCGCCGCGCAGCTTGCCGACCACGATCATGCCGCCGCCCGGCGTCCATGCCACCGCGCTCGCGAGGTCGGTCGCGTTCGCGCTGCCGTCCTCGGTCTCCGTCCACACCTCGGCTCCGTCCGCGTCGTAGCGGCGGATCCACGCGTCGGCGCGCGTCGCCATCGTCTCGCTGCTGCCCACCACCACGATGTCCTCGCCGGCGATCGACAGCTCCTGCGCACCGTCGTCGAGCCCGCCGTCGACGCGGTCCTGCCACACGGTCGCGAGCGTGTCGTCGAGCGCGACGATCAGCGCATCGGGATTCGCCATGTCGCCGCTGCCCGCGGTCGCGGTGCCGACGACGACCATGCCGCCCTCGCGCAGCGCGACGCCGGCGAGCGCATCGCGATCGCCTTCGCCGAGATCGAGCACCATCGACGAGAGCTCGACGCCGTCCGGGCCGTACGCGCCGATCCACGCATCGTCGCCGCGCGATCCGACCACGACGATGCTGCCGTCGCCCGCGATCGCGACGTCGGCCGCGACGTCGTCGTCGCCACCGTCGACGGTCACCGTCCACACCGAGCCGCCGCTCGGCAGCAGGCAGCCGGGCTCGCAGCCGTCGTCCGGCGTGTCGTTGCCGTCGTCGCACTGCTCGAGGCCCTGGCGCTCGCCGTCGCCGCACATCGACGGCTCGCCCGTCGACGAGGACCCGGAGCTCTCGCCCGTGTCGCTCGAGCCCGACGTGTCCTGCATCGACGTCGTGACCGACGGATCGCTGCTCTGCGAGCTCTCGCTGTCCGTCGTTGCCGTGCCGGTGCTGTCGCCGGTCACGGCCGCATCGTCGTCGCCGCAGCCGAGCGCCACGCAGAGCGCGAGGCCGACGCTACGGCGTCTCATCGGCGATGCCCGGGATCGCACACTTGTTGGCGGTCGCGAGCTTGTTCGGACCCTCGAGCAGCTTGGTCGCGCCCTGGGCCCGGAACGCCTCGATCGATGCGCTCGCGTGCGTGCAGACCTCGGCCTTGTTCTTCTTGTAGTCGGCGATTGCCGCGTAGCCCTCTTCGATGCGGCCGCGCAGCAGCTGCTCGGCCGCGAGACCCTTCACCGCGCTCGCGGCCGCGTCGTAGGCCTGCTTCGCACCGTCGAGCTTCGTCGGATCCTTCATCGACTCGGCATCGCCACCGCCGAACGCGGCGCCGATCAGCGCCTCGGCGCGGGTGAGGTGCGCCATCACGACGAGGCCCTGGTCCTTCGCACCCTCGACGCCGTCGAGGCTGGTCGCGGCCTTCTCGAAGTCCTCGTTGCCGATGAGGAACGCCGCCATCGCCAGCTTCGCCGCGGTGTCGACGTCGGTGTCCTCGGTGCTCTGCGCGATCGAGGCCGCCCACTCCGCAGGCTCCTTGCCGTTCTCGAACACGCCTTCGGCGTGTGCGAGCGCGAGCCACGTGCCGGCCAGCGCGCTCGCCCGGTACTGGTTGCGCTCCTTCAGATCGGCGAAGACCGGCTGCAGCGTCGCGATCGCGGCGTCGTAGTCGCCCATCAGGTACTGCTTCGCGCCCGCGGCGATCTCCGGCGGGTCGGGCTCTTGCGGCACGCTGTCGTCGAGCTTCACCGCCGGCGGCCCGTCGGGCACGACCTCGGGTGGCTTCGTCTCGCCGTTCTTCTTGGGCCCGCAGCCCAGGGGCCCGGCGAGTCCGGCGGTGAGCATGCAGAGCACGAGCGCGTGTTTCATGGGGGAGCTCCTTCGTCCTCGGTGCCCGCCGGCGCGGGCGCACGGGTGTCGGCGTTCGTCGAACGCTCGGGCCGCTCGGTCACGCGGATCTCGAGCGGACCGGCTTTGCCGAGCGTACCGTACACGAGATTGCGGGGGTCCGGGTCGGTGCCCGCGCGCTCGGGTACGAAGCGGCCGTAGATCTCCACGGTGTCGCCGACGTAGAGCGCGACCGTCCGCTTGTCGCGTGTCGTCTCCTCGCGCGGTGCGATCACGCGGGCGTGCTCGAGCCCCTCGAGCGCACACCGACCGCTCTCGTCCGCGATGAACACGAGCTCGATCGCGAGCGCGTGATCGGCGGGTGCACCGACGGTGTTGATCCAGACGCAGGCGCGCTCGGGCGGCCCGGAGATCGCCGTGGGTGCGGACGCGATCTTCGCGACGACGCGCATCGACGTCGCGGTCGCGCTCGCGATCGCGGTGGGCGGGGCGGCCTCGAGCTCGGCGACGCGTGCACGCCAGGCCGGATCTGCCCAGTCGGGTCGGCCGCGCTTGCGGGCACCGACGCCGCGGCGGCTCGCCTGTCGCCGCGAGTACCAGACGACCGCGATCGCCACCGCAGCGAGCGCGAGCAGGAGCCCGAGCTGCGGACCGATGCCCGCGAACACGGCGAACGGATCGTCGTCGGGAGCGGCGAAGGCCACGGCGTTCACCAGAACGCTTCGGCGAGCCCGAGCGTGTAGTGGCCCTTGGAGTCGCCCTTGCCGTCGAGCGAAGCGCGGCCCTCGACGAGCGAGCGTCCGACCGCGCCGGGTGCGATCTCGGCGATCGGCTTGCCGCGCAAGACCGGTCCGTCGGCGAACTTCACGACCGGCACGACGTCGCGGATCGGCTGCGTGCCCTTGTTGTGCACGCGCACGACCCAGCGCACGCGACCGAGCCACACCTCGGCGGTGCCCTCGACCTTGGTGTCGGTGACCGGCTCGATGTCGTAGGCACGGTTGCTGCGCGCCTCGGCGACGCGCGGCAGGAGCACCATGCGCTTGTTCTTGAAATCGATCTGCGCGTAGAACTCGTGCATCACGTTGTGGCCGAGCAGGCCGTGGTGGCGCTCGTTCACGCAGCCGTCGCAGACGGAGACGAGCAGCCCGCGGATCTGCACCTGGCCGAGCCACAAGGACGGCAGGTAGACCATGCGGCTCTCGCGGGGACCGCTCGCGGTGTTGAACGCGACCATCGGCGCGGTCTCGGGCACCACGATGCCGAGCTTCGCCGCCGTCGCGCTGCTGATCGTCGTGAAGGACGCGCCGGTGTCGAAGAGGTAGGGCAGGGTGATGCGGCCCTGCGGTCCGTCGAAGCCGACGTCCATGAGGATCGCGGTGCCTTCGGCGGTGAACGGCACGGCCAGCGCCTTGTCGCGATCGACCTGACCTCCGGCCTGCGCCGTCCACTCGTCGAGCGTGGAGCCGGGCGGCGGCTGCATGCCGCCCGGATGCAGCCGGTCGGCGGCGTCGTGGCCGAGCGCGGAGAGCACCCGCGTCGCGGCATGCGAGTCGCCCAGCCGATCGGCGGCGACCCACGCCGCGTGGCCGCGCAGCGCGGTCCCGAGCACGTCGGGGATGACCTGCGACGCGAGCAGCAGTCCGGCGCCGTTGACCGCGAGCGGGAGCCACACCATCGCGCGGCTCAGTCGTCGCGGATCGCCGTGGTGCTTCCACAGCGCGAGCAACAGCGGCAAGCCGATCGTCGCGACGATCGCGACGAGCCAGATCCACGGACCGTCGGCCAGCACCGCGGCCTCGCGCGCAATCGCGGACTTGGCCAGGGAGAGCACCACCCACAGCGCGAGGAGCGAGGCGGCCAGCGAGCCCATCGCGAGCAGCACCCAGAGCAGCGCGGCACCGATCGACTGCAGCGTGGATGTCAGGTCCGCTCGCACGCGGCCGCGGCCATGCCGGTTGCGGCCCAGCCGATCGGGATCCCTGCGGCTTCCGCCTGCGCCCCCGTGCACGTCCACTGCCGCCAGAGTGTACCCGAGCGCGCTCGCCGTACACGCCCGCGTTTGCACGGTCGCGACGCGCGGCCCGTTTCGTGCCGTCGCGCCGGCGCGCGCGGACCCGACCGTGGTCCAAAGCGCAGGCGCGATCGCGCCGGTTTCCTCGGGGGAGCGCCCCGCCTCTCGCGCGGGCCACTCGAACGAGGCGGTCGGCCCCAGCGCCCGACGCGCCCGCGTTGGATCGGCGCCGCGAAAACCCGTACGATGAAAGACTGCGCTCGGGTGCTCGCCGACTTTGTCCGACGGGATCCATACATTCGCGGTGCGTTTCGAGTCTCGCGACGATTTCCTCGTCGAGTACACCGATCGATTGCGACACGGAGCGCTGGTGCTGCCGGTCGCCGAGCGCTTCGCGAACGGCACGGTCGTGCGGCTGCGTGTGCACCTGCCCGACGACGGCGTGCTCTACCTGACCGGCGTCGCCAGCACGGCCCCGCGGGGGCTCGCGGCGGAGCAGGGCCAGTGGGTGCGCTTGAACCCGCTCTCGCCGACCGACGAAGCGCGGCTCGAGCGTTGCGTCGACGCGATGCTCGGCGGCACCGACGAGCACGCCAGCGGTGAGCTCGAAGCGCCCGCGCTGGGCGAGGGCGCGGAGCCGCCGCTCACGGTGCTGCTCGTCGACGACTCGGTCAGCCAGCGCCTCGAGCTCGGCGAGGCGCTGCGCAATCGCGACGTCCGCGTGCGGGTCGCGGAGAACGGGCTGCTCGCGCTGTCGCACGCGCTCAAGCGCATGCCCGACGCGATCCTCACCGACGTCGAGATGCCGAAGATGGACGGGTGGGGGCTCTTGCGCGCGATCCGTCAGCGCCCCGCGTTCGTGCAGGTGCCGGTCGTGTTCCTCACGCGGCTGTCCGACGAGCTCACGCGGCTACGCGGCTATCGCCTCGGGGTCGACGACTATCTGCCGAAGCTGATGGCGGCGGACGAGATCCTCGCGCGCGTGCGCGGAGCGATCGCGCGGCGCCGGCAGTTCCCCAGCACGTCGGTGAGCCAGGGCCTGCGCGGCGAGCTCGAGCACGTGCGGCTCGGCAGCGTGCTCGCGTTCCTCGAGTCCGAGCGGCGCAGCGGCGCGCTGCACGTCCGCCGCTCCGGCGAGGTCTCGACCCTGCACGTGTGCCAGGGCGCGCTCGCGGGCGTCGACAACCTCGGCCGTCAGGCGCATCCGCACGACCGCGTGTTCGAGCTGCTCACGTGGTCGCACGGCGAGTTCGAGTTCTCGGCGCAGGAGGTCGACGCCGGCGAGTCCACGCCGCTGTCCTATCTGTTGCTCGAGCACGCGCGCCGCAGCGACGAGAGCGCGAACATGGGCGACGGTCGACAAGATCGCGAAGCGAAGGCCGCGCGGTGAGCTCACCGGCGCGGCCTCCGGGCGCGCTTCACTTCGCGGCCAGCTGCGCGCAGATTCCGTCGACCTTCCAGCTGTTCTCCGACTGGAAGGGCGCCGTATTGAGGATGTACACGTCGGCGCCGGCGTTGCCGCACTGCTGCTTCGCGGCATCCATCGCTTCCTTCACCGTCGGCGCGTGCCCACGGTAGACGCCGAGCTCGGTGAACGAGCGGCTGAGATCCTCGCGGGCCTTCACCACCTTCACGTCCTTCGCGGCGACCGGCGCCGGATGGAGCTGGTGGTTCGTCTCCTTGTACAGCGACGAATACGCGCTGGCACAACCGGAGGCGACGAGCATCACGAGGGCAAGACAGGACGTGAGCAGAGCAGGACGGCGCATGGTTCGCTCCAGGGAACGGGTCGCTGATGCGACCTCAGTCGATGCCTTCGACGGCGGGGGTGGCGGAGGGATTCGCGGGGCGGAGCGTCACACGAAAGACGGCCCCTGGCGAGCCGTCCGGCACGAGCGGCGCGCGTGCGCCGGGGGCCAGGCAGGTGAGCCGGCCACCCATCCGTTCGACCAGCCCGGCGCTGATCGCCAGCCCGAGGCCGGTGCCTTCGCCGGCCTTCGCGGTGGTGAAGAACGGCTCGAACAGGCGCGGCCGCAGCTCGTCGGGCACGCCGGCACCGCTGTCCGCGACCTCGATCGCGACGTCGTCGCCGTCACGGCGCATCGCGAGCTCGACGATCGCCGCGTCGCCGCCGCGCGCCGCACGTGCGCCGTTCAGCACCAGGTTCTGCAGCACCTGGTCGAGCAGCACCGCATCCGCGGCGCCGACCAGCTCGCGATCCCCGACGACGCGCAGCTCGACCCCCGCGCAGCGCGGGTCGTGGCGCAAGAGCGCGACCATCCGCTCGCAGCTCTCGCGCAACGCGACGGGAGCGATCGCGCTGCGGGCCGGCCGACTGTACTCGAGCAGCTGCGCGACCAGCTTCTGGATGCGCAGGATCTGCTCGCGCACGCGCTCGAGCATCTCGCGAGCGCCGGGGTCGAGCGCCGGATCCTGGCGCGGATCGAGCAGCAGCTCGACGTAGCCGAGGATCGTCGCGAGCGGGTTGCCGACCTCGTGCGCGGTGCCGGCCGCGATGCGCCCGAGCGACGCGAGCTGCTCGGCGCGGGCCAGCTCGCCGCGCTGCGCCTCGATCTCGCGCACGCGCGCCGCGAGTCGTTCGGTCATGTCGTTGAACGCGACCGCGAACGCCTGCAGCTCGGCGGGGCCCTCCTCGCCGACGCGCGCCGCGAGATTGCCGCCCGCGACGTCGCGCACGCCTTGTTGCAGCTGCGCGAGCGGGCGCAGCACCTGCACCTCGAGCAGCCCGACGCCGAGCACGAACGACACGACGCCGACGCCGAGCGCGAGCACGACGACCTCGCGCCAGTCCGCGGTGGTCGTCCACGTCCCGCGGCGCGCCACGACGCGCAGGAGCAACCGCGGACGCGTTGCCTCCGGTCCGAACGTGCGCAGCGTGCGATCGAGCGTGATCCACTCGCCGTGCTCGTGGCTCGTGCCTTCACCGGCGTCGAACGCCGGCGCCGGGCTGTCCTGCGGCGCGGCGAGCCCGAGCGTGCCGAGCTGCTCGACCTCGCCGTCCGGCGCGCGGCGCCACAGCTCGATCGAGGCGATGCCGTTGGTGCCGATGCTCGGGCGCAGCAGCTGCTCGACGTCGCTGCGCTCGGCGGACGCCGGCGCGCCCTGGGCGAGCAGCGGACCGACCAAGAGCGACAGCCCGCGTGCGTGCTCCCGCAGTCGCTCGAGCTCGAGCGCCTCGTGACGCCGCCGCGCCAGCCACTCGCCCGCGAGCGAGAGCGACACCACGGCGAGCATGATCACGAGCGCGAGCGCGGCCGCGAGCTCCACGCGCAGCGAGCGTCGGCGTGGCGGTGTCACGGGAGGATCGTCAGGCCGCGGGCGCGCACGCCACGGACCGGCGCTCGCGTCGACGCGGGCGCGCAGGCCGAGCACGCCCGGCTCTTCGAGCGACGCCAACGCAGGAGCAGCGACACGCCCGCAGCGAGCACCGCCGCATAGACGATCAGCTCCTGCAGCGCGGCGCTCACGATCGCTTGTCCCGTGGCGCGGCGCTGCCGTGCCCGTCCTGCCGCGGGCACGAGCCACCCTTGATGCCGCGCGCACGCGGGCACAGCCCATAGAGCTCGTGGCGGTGACGGATGACGTTGAAGCCGAAGCTCCGGGCCACGCGCTCCTGCTCGCGCTCGATCTCCTCGTTGTGGAACTCGAGCACGAACCCGCACTCCACACAGATCAGATGATCGTGGTGCGCGGTGTCGCCCGCCGTCTCGTACATCGTGTGGCCCTCGCCGAAGCGACGCTCGGCCGCGAGCCCGCACTCGGTGAGCAGCTTGAGCGTGCGATACACGGTGGCGTAGCCGACGCGCGGATGATCCTCGCGCGCGAGCGCCAGCAGCGTCTCGATGCTGAGGTGGCCGCCGGCCGAGAAGAACTTCTCGGCGATGATGTCGCGCTGCCGCGTCGACTTGAGCCCCTGCTTCGCGAGATAGGCGTGGAACTGGCCCATCAGGCTCTCGACGTCGACCGTCGTGCTCTCCGCGCCTTCGAGCATGCGCGTCCAAAGCTACCAGGCCGCGCCCGTCGCCGCACCCCGCGCGGCGCGAAACGGGCGGGGATCGTGGTCTTCGCGGAGCGGTTTGCCGCGCGCGCTCGCCCGGCGCTATCCTCCGCCCGCCCCGATGGTCCGCGCCTCCGACAAGCGTTCCGAGCCCGGCGCCGCCCCTCGTGGCGACGAGCCCGCCGACGCGGGCAAGAGCGCCGAGCCCGGCATCGACGAGATCCTCGACCGGCTCGAGGGGGTCGTGCGCGACCTCGAAGGCGGTGAGCTGCCGCTCGAGCGCGCGCTCGAGCGCTTCGAGCTCGGCGTTCGACTCGCGCGTCGTGGCGGGCAGCTGCTCGATCGCGTCGAGCAGCGCGTGGAGATGTTGCTCGCCGAGCGCGACGAGGTGGTGCCGTTCGCTCCGGCGACCGGCGACGACGACGAACGACCCTGACGCGCGGCGGATACACCACGCGCGAGACCCTTGCTGGTGCCCACATGACGACATTCGATCTCGAGGCCTGGATCAACGACCGACGCGACCGCGTCGACCTGGCACTGCGCGATGCGCTGCCGAACCGCGAGCGCAACGACCCCGGTCGGCTGCGCGAGTCGATGCACTACGCGGTGATGCTCGGCGGCAAGCGCATGCGTCCGCTGCTCACCGTCGCCGCGTGCGAGGCCGCGGGCGGCAGCTGCGAGCAGGCATTGCCGGCCGCGTGCGCGATCGAGATGGTCCACGCGTACTCGCTCGTGCACGACGACCTGCCCGCGATGGACGACGACGCGCTGCGGCGCGGGCAGCCCACCGTCCACGTCGAGTTCGGCGAGGACAAGGCGATCCTCTGTGGCGACGCCCTGCTCACGCTCGCGTTCGAGACGCTCGCGCGCGGGCACGGTCGCGGCGGTCGCATCGTCGAGGCGGTCGTGCGGCTCGGCCACTACGCCGGCATCGAAGGCATGGTCGGCGGACAGGCGATGGACCTCGTCGCCGGGCAGGACGTGCGCCAGCTCGAGGCGCTCGAAGCGATCCACGCGAAGAAGACCGGTGCGCTCTACGCCGCGAGCGGGGCCATGGGCGCGCTGTGTGCCGGCGCCGACGACGAGCTCGTCGCGCGGCTCGAGAAGTGGGGCATGCAGTTCGGCATCGCGTTCCAGCACGCCGACGACATCCTCGACGACGACCAGGTCGCGCTGCGCGAGCAGGCGATCGCGCGCGTCGACGGGTTGGTCACCAGCTGTCTCGAGCTGGTGAAGGAGCTCGGCCCGGGCGCCGAGGCCCTGCGGGCGATCGCACGCTGGGTGCACGAGCGCACCCACGCCGCGGCGGCCGGCGAGAAGCGCGACTGAGGGACGCCCGTGGCCGACTCGAGCATCGCGCTCGCGGAGGCCGTGCTGGCGGCGTGGCCGCTCACGCCGCGCGCGATCACGACGCTCGGCGGCGGGCTCATCAACGACACGTTCGCAGTCGACGCGCACGAAGGCGCGTTCGTGCTGCAGCGCGTGCACCCGGTGTTCGCGCCCGAGATCCACGACAACATCGCGGCCGTCACCGCGCGGCTGCGTGAGCGCGACATCCCGACGCCGACCCTGCAGCCCACGAAGGTCGGCACGCCGTACCACCGCGACGACGGACGGATCTGGCGGCTGCTCACGCGCATGCCCGGGACCTCGTTCACGCGGGTCGAGAGCCTGCCGCAGGCCCGCGACGCGGCGGCCCTGCTCGCGCGCTTCCACGATGCGCTCGTCGGGTTGCCGCACACGTTCGTCGGCATGCGCACCGGCGTGCACGACACCGCGGCGCACCTGCGTGCGCTCGAGCTGGCGGTCGACGAGCACCGCGGGCACCGCCTGCACGCCGAGGTCGCGCGGCTGGCCGAGCACATCGCCGGCGGTGCGCGTCGGCTCCCGCGGATCGACGGCGTGCCCGATCGCATCGTGCACGGCGACCCGAAGCTCGCGAACGTGATCTTCGAGGGCGCGAGCGGAGCCGCGGCCGAGCGCGCGAGCTGCCTCGTCGATCTCGACACCGTCGGTCCCATGCCGCTGCACCTCGAGCTCGGCGACATGTGGCGGTCGTGGTGCAACCGCCGCGGCGAGGACGAGCGCCAGGCCGTGCTGGATCTCGACGTGCTCGAGGCCTCGCTCGCCGGCTACGCCGGTGCCCGCGCAGCCCCGCTGCCGGAGGAGCGCGCCGCCCTCGTGCACGGGCTCGAGTGGATCACGCTCGAGCTCGCCGCGCGCTTCGCCGCCGACGCGCTGCACGAGCGCTACTTCGGCTGGGATCCGCAGCGCTTCCCCGCCCGCGGCGAGCACTGCCTCGTGCGCGCGCAGGGCCAGTGGTCGCTGCACCGCCAGGTGATGGCGGCGCGCCCACGTCGCGCGGCGCTCGTCCGCGACGCCTGGCAGTGATTCCGCGGCGCAGCGGGGCTGCGGACCTGCCCGCGCACGGCCACGGAGTATACTGCGCCGAAGTGGCCGATCGCCCGAACCGTCCCGAGCAACCACGCGTCGCGGTCTATCCCGGCTCGTTCGACCCGATCACGCTCGGCCACGTCGACATCCTCGAGCGTGCCGCCCACCTGTTCGACGAGGTGATCGTCGCGATCGGCCGGCATCCGACGAAGCAGGGCTTCTTCGACGTCGACACGCGTTGCCGGCTCGTCGAAGCCAGCATCGGCCACATCGCGAACGCCCAGGTCACGAGCTTCACCGGCCTCGTCGTCGAGTTCTGCCGCAGCCGCGGCGCCCGGGTGATCGTCCGCGGCCTGCGGGCCACCGGCGACTTCGAGCCCGAGTTCCAGATGGGTCTCGCGAACCGGGATCTCGCCCCGGAGATCGAGACCGTGTTCCTCATCCCGCCGTCGCCGCACATCCACGTGTCGAGCTCGCTCGTGCGGGAGATCGCGGGCCTGGGCGGCGCATTCGATCGCTATGTCTCGCCGGCGGTGGCCGAGGCGATGCGTGGCCGCGTCGGTGGTCGAGGCTGACGATGGGTGCGGACGACGACGCGGGCAAGGGTGGCGCGCTGCGCAAGGTCGAGCCCGCGACCCCCGAGGGCTGGCGCGGCGACGATCACAAGCTGCAGCTCGATGCCGCCGCCGAGGCCGGCATCGCGGTCGACGAGGCGGCGGTCGATCTCTACACGAAGGGGTTCTCCGCGGGCATCACCGTCGACGACCCCGCGGATCGGGCGATCGTCGCGCGCGGTCGCACGGTGCTCGACGAGAAGGAGCTGCGGCGCTCGCTCAAGCCGGCCCTGCGATTCCTCGGGATCGCGCCCGAGCTCGTCGACGTCGCGGTGCTCGACGGTCGCTTCGTGATGCGGATCCACAAGAAGGCGACCGAGGCGAGCAAGCCGCTCTACGAGGCCGGCAAGCTCACGCTGCAATTATGGATCGGCTTCGGGATGCTCGGGCTCGCGGCGATGCGCTACATGCCCGAGTTCGTCACGGCGATCCTGTGGGGCGTCGGGCTGATGCTCGGCGGCTGGCAGCTGCGACGCGGCATGGCGAGCGGCCGCGCGATGCTGGCGGCCCGGATGGCGATCGCGCTGGCGCTCATGGCCCAGCAAGAACAGCTCGTGCTCCCGCCCGAAGGCGGCACCGCGACGTGAGCAGCCCCGGGTTGTGCGCGCGCTGCCGTCACGCGCACGCGATCACCAATGCGAGGGGATCGACGTTCTGGCGCTGCCGCGTGCACGACACGGATCCGAGCTGGCCGAAGTACCCGCGGCTCCCGGTGCTGCAGTGCGCCCGGTTCCAGGCGGCGTGAGATCGGTCTCCTGCCTCCGCGGAGGCTGCTGCTAGACTCCCGCGCGCGAGCGACCTGCCGCTCGCGTCTCGCCGCGATGTCCGCCGAAGCCCGCGACTCCGAAGCCAGCCGCGCCGATGCCAGCCGCGATCTGGCCGAGCTCGTGTGCGAGCTGTGTCGACAGTTCTACGGGCTGGGCTGGGTGTCGGGTACGGGCGGCGGAATCTCGATCGCCGGCCCAGATGGGATCTACATGGCGCCGTCGGCGGTGCAGAAGGAGCGCATTCGTCCGAGCGACGTGTTCGTGCTCGACGCCGACGTGCGCGGCGCGTGCAAGGTCGTGCGCGCGCCCGCCGACGCGACGCTGAAGATCTCCGAGTGCCAGCCGCTGTTCTTCAACGCGTACCGCGAGCGCGATGCGGGCGCATGTCTGCACAGCCACTCGCTGTGGCCGGTGCTGGCCGCACGCGTGCAGGTGCCGAGCGGACGCGGCGTGCTGTCGCTCTCCGGCTACGAGATGCTGAAGGGCCTGCGCGGCAAGAGCAACCGCGACGAGGTGCGGATCCCCGTCATCCCCAACACGGCGCGCGAGGCCGAGCTCACCGAGTCGATGGCGATCGCGATGCGCGAGCATCCCGACGTCGATGCGGTGATCGTCGCGGGCCACGGCATCTATGTGTGGGGGCGCTCGTGGATCGAGGCGAAGACACAGGCCGAGTGCCTCGACTGGCTCGCGCGCGCGGTCGTCGAGGGCCACCGGCTCGGCATCAAGGACTGAGGGGATCGCACGATGAAGCTCGCATGGCTCGAGGGCAACGGCACGCCGACGGAAGGTGATCTCGCGGCGGTCGGCGTGGTGCACGAGCGGCTCGCGGTCGATCCGCAGGCCTACCAGCCCCCGCTCGACGCGCTCGCGCGGGCCCGCGGCTACGTCGAGCAGGACATCGTCGAGCTCTCGCCGGCGACACCCGAGCTCGACACGATCTGCGCGAAGTTCGATCGCGAGCACCTGCACACCGACGACGAGGTGCGCTACGTGCTCGAAGGCGAGGGCATCTTCGACGTGCGCGGCACCGGCGATCGCTGGATCCGCATCACCGTCGAGACGGGCGACCTGCTGGTCGTGCCCGCCCAGCTGCACCACCGCTTCCTGCTGACCGAGCAGAAGCACATCCGCTGCGTCCGTCTGTTCAAGGACAAGAGCGGCTGGGTTCCTCACTATCGCTAGTTCCTCGACGACACACCAAAGGCGGTCCCGTGCACCGCAACGAAGACACGGAAACGAACATGGACACCAACACGAACACGAAGAAGAACGACTACAAGATCGCGGACATGTCGCTCGCCGACTGGGGCCGCAAGGAAATCGCCCTGGCCGAGAAGGAGATGCCGGGGCTGATGGCGCTGCGCGCCAAGTACGGCAAGAGCAAGCCGCTCGCGGGCGCGAAGATCGCGGGCTGCCTGCACATGACCATCCAGACCGCGGTGCTCATCGAGACGCTCGTCGATCTCGGTGCCGACGTGCGCTGGTCGTCGTGCAACATCTTCTCGACGCAGGACCACGCGGCCGCGGCGATCGCCGCGCGCGGCATCCCGGTGTTCGCCTGGAAGGGCGAGACCGAGGAGGAGTACTGGTGGTGCGTGGAGCAGAGCGTGCGCTGGCCCGACGGCACGCTGCCGAACCTGCTGCTCGACGACGGCGGTGACCTCACCATCGTCATGCACCGCGACCACAAGGCCGCGCTGCTCGAGTGCAAGGGCGTCTCCGAGGAGACCACCACGGGCGTGCATCGCCTCTACCAGATGGCCGAGCGCGGCGAGCTGGTGATCCCGGCGATCAACGTCAACGACTCGGTGACGAAGAGCAAGTTCGACAACCTCTACGGCTGCCGCGAGAGCCTGGCCGACGGCATCAAGCGCGCGACCGACATCATGGTCGCCGGCAAGACGGTCGTCATCGCCGGCTACGGCGACGTCGGCAAGGGCTGCGCGCAGTCGATGCGTGGCTTCGGCGCGCGCGTGATCATCACCGAGATCGATCCGATCTGCGCGTTGCAGGCCGCGATGGAGGGCTACCAGGTGCTGACCATGGACGAGGCGGCCCCGGTCGCCGACATCGTGGTCACCGCCACCGGCTGCAAGAGCGTGCTGACCAAGCAGCACATGGAGAAGATGAAGGACGAGGCGATCGTCTGCAACATCGGCCACTTCGACTCCGAGATCGAGATCGGTGCGCTCGAGGCCGACAAGTCGATCAAGGAGATCAACATCAAGCCGCAGGTCGATCGCTTCGTGTTCCCCGACGGGCACGCGATCCTCATGTTGGCGCGTGGTCGCCTCGTGAACCTCGGCTGCGCGACGGGGCACCCCAGCTTCGTCATGTCGTCGTCCTTCACGAACCAGGTGCTCGCCCAGCTCGCGCTCTGGACCGAGGGTGGCAAGTACGAGCGCGGCAAGGTGTACGTGCTGCCGAAGCTGCTCGACGAAGAGGTCGCGCGGCTGCACCTCGCGAAGCTCGGCGCGAAGCTGACGACGCTCACGCCCGAGCAGGCGGAGTATCTCGGCGTGCCGCAGTCGGGCCCGTACAAGCCCGAGCACTACCGGTACTAGTCCGCCGCGGTCGTCTCCGACAGCATCGCGCCCACGTCTGCGTTCGCAGGCGTGGGCGTCTTCGCGTCAGCTCGCGGCGCGGAGCCGCATCCGCGCCGCGCCGAGCATCGCACCGAGTGCGGTCCCGGCCAGCACGTACGCGAGCCAGCCGGTCGCGACCCACGCGAACGGGCTCCAGCGCGAGGTGTCGGGGCCCGCGTAGCCCACGGGTGACGGCTCCCCGAAGCGCTGCGGATACACCCAAGGGTTCGGCGCGAGCGCATCGACGATCGTCGCGGGCAGGTTGATCGCACCCTGCTCGGGTCCGATCACACAGCCCAGCTCCGCATGGATCCCGCCGTGGGCGAGCACGTGCAGCACGAGCAGGCCACAGAACGCCGCCGCACCGATCGCCGCGCCGATCCGTGCCCAGCTCCGCCACGTCGGCCTTCGCATCTGCACCGGAACGCACCGAGCTGGCCCGGCGATCTCCCTCGAGGTGGCCCGGATGCGGGCCACTGGCCCGTCGGCGGGCCACCGGCCGGGCCACCCTGGCCACCTCCCCGGTGCAACGTCGCGGTTTCGCGTCCGCGAGCGCTGGCATGCACCGTGAAGTGCCGGGGCGCATGGCCGCGTCGTCCGTCGCCCGCGATGCCCCCGTCGATGCGCCGGGCGATCGTCCGCGCGAGCGCATGCTGACCTACGGGCCCGATGCGCTCGGCGACGTCGAGCTGCTCGCGCTCGTGCTCGGCGGCGGCTCGTCGATCCGGCGTGCACTCGCTGCGCTCGATGGGTGCGGCGGCCTCGGCGGGCTCGCGCGCGCGGGCCCGCACGAGCTGCGGGCGATCGACGGCATCGGCACCGCGGGGGCGACCGCGATCGCGGCCGCGCTCGAGCTCGGGCGCCGCATGGGTCGGCTCGAGCTGCCCTACGCGACCGCGCTGCGCGGCCCCGACGAGGTCGCCCGCTATGCGCGTGCGAGCTTCGGCGATGCACCGCAGGAGACGTTCGTCGTGCTCGGGCTCGACGCACGACAGCGCGTGAGGCTGGTGCGCACGGTGGCGATCGGTTCGGTCGCGCAGGTCGACGTGCATCCCCGCGAGGTGTTCCGCGAGCTCGTGCGCGCGGGCATGCACTCGGCGATCGCGGTGCACAACCATCCGAGCGGCGAGCCCGAGCCCAGCCAGGCCGACGTCGAGCTCACCCGCCGGCTCGCGGACGTGGGGCGCATCCTGGGCATCCCGCTGCTCGATCACCTCGTGGTCACCCGCACGCGCAGCTGCTCGCTGGCCGCGCTCGGGCTGGTGCCGGGTGGGTGAACCGTCGCGAATCGCAGCGGTGGGTGGCCAGCTGCGACAGCGGACGCGGCACCCGCCCCGCGAAGTCGGCGAGATCGCTCGCACACCGCCACGCGTTCGAGTTGGCGTGGGTCTCGAAGAGCAGGGCCCCGCCATGCGCCGCGCCTCCATGATCTCGCCCGCAATCCCCGGCTTCTCCACGGCCATCGTGGGCGCGTTCGTGGCGTCGACCCTCGGCTTCATCGCGCTCGTGCTCGTGTAGGCCCGCGCCGCGAGGGCCGCGGTCGCCCCAGGCCCGCGGTCCGACCCGCGCTCTCGCTCGTTTCGCGCGGGAATAGCGGGGTCGGCAACCGACTTCGGCCCTGACGCGTCCTATACTGCGAGCACGGGATGAATCGCGCGCGACTCCTAGCCATCGGCAAGCTCGGTCTCCTCCTCGGTGTGCCGGTCGGGCTCATCCTCACGCTCTTCGGCGCCGGGGTGTACTGCGGCGTGAGCCACCGCGCGGCGATCACCGGCTTCGAGCACGACGTGCTCGGCCTCGACGTCGAGGTGGTGCGCGACGATCCGCCCGCGAGCCCCGCGGCTCCGACCCCGCCGGCGAGCCCCACGGCCACGCCGACCACCACGACGACCCCGTCCACGACGACGCCGGCCACGACGACGCCGTCCACGACGAGCCCGTCCACGACGCCGACCCCGCCCGCGACCACGCCCAGCACCCCACCGGTCACGCCCACCGTCACTCCGCCGGCCACCACGCCGAGCACTCCGCCGGTCGTCGACACGCCGACGACGCAGGTCGATCCGCTGCCGAGCAACCTCGGCGATCGCATGAACGTCGCGGCGCGCGTGCGCGTGAAGGTGCTGGTCGACGATGCGCTCACCAAGGAGCGCGCCGACTGGATCGACTACGTGCAGCGCACGGTGAGTCGCGCGTCGCAGATCTACGAGCAGCAGTTCAACATCACGATCGAGCTCTACGGCGTCGGTCGCTGGCCCGTCGCCACCGAGGGGCACAGCGCCGATCAGCTGCTCGAGGATCTGCGGGCCCGCTCGCGCGACGGCGCCGACATCCTCATCGGCATGACCGCGCGTCCGCTCGACGGCTCGATCTCCGGCGAAGCCGAGACCCCGACCCCCGAGAGCGCGTTCAACGGCGCGCACGGCATCGTGTACTCGGTGCCCGGCATGACCGAGCCGCACCTGCGCACGCTGTTGCACGAGGTCGCGCACATGTTCGGTGCGCTCGACGTGACCGACTCGAGCGACGCGGCGTGGCAAGGCGGCAGCTGGATGAGCTACGCGCCGGTCCGCGACGGCCAGACGCCGTGGATCGATCCGCAGAACCGCAAGCGCGTGCTCGAGCGCAAGGACAAGCCGTTCGCGCCCGAGCCGGCCCCCGCTGCGCAGCCCTCCGCCCCGAACCCCGAGCTCTGAAGAGTCGCCATGTCCGATCCCAAGCCAAGCGCTCCGAAGCCCACGCCGGCGAAGCCCGCTGCCGCTGCGAAGCCCGCGAGCAAGCCGGCCGCCGCCGCGGCCAAGGCCTCGACCGCCGTCGCGGTGCCCGAGGGCGAGGCCCCGCAGAAGGAGAGCCGCCTCGGCTGGATCCTCGGCTGGGTCGTGCTGCCGGGGCTCGTCGTCGGCGGCATCTTCGGCGGCGGTGTCGTGCTCGGCGCGCACGATCACGATGGCTGGTTCGCCGGCGCGGTGATGTGGGTCGTGGGCCTGTTCTAGGCCGGCTCGCGGCGCGTCTCGGTGACGACTTCCTCGCGGTAGCGGTCGAGCTCGTCGTCGATGTCGGCCTGGCTGCCGCCGCGCGCGTCGACGAGGCGGCGCACGATCTCTTCGATGACGTGGCCGCCGAGCGCGGCATCGGTCAGCACGAGCGGTAGTCGCCGCCGCACGATGTCGATCGCATGCACGACGCCTTCGTGGGTGATCGCGTGGTCGACCTCGCACCAGCGGTAGGGCAGATCGTCGACGATGCGCCGGCGGTCCTTCGCACCCGCGGCGAGCTCGCGCGCCGCCGGCCCGTGGCGCGCCACGAGATCCGCGACCAGCGGATCCTGCAGCTCCTCGGCGCTCGGCGGATCGCCCGGCACGAGCGGCACGTGGTGCGTGACGCATGGTCCCGGTCGCTCGCCGCCCAGCGCGACGAGCTTCTTCGCGACCTCGTCGACCAGCTCCTCGGCCATCGACCGATACGTGGTCAGCTTGCCGCCCACGATGCCGAGCACGCCGTCGTCGCGCTCGACCACGCGATGCTTGCGCGAGAGCTCGACCGTGTCGCCGCGCGCCGCTCGCTCGCTCTTCACGAGCGGCCGCACGCCCGACCACGCGCTCACGATCGCGTCGCGGTGCAGGCGTGCGCCGGGCAGGAGCCGTCCGACCTGCAGCAGCAGCTCGTCCTCGTCGGCCTCGGTGACGCCGCTCTTGCCGGGATCGCCGACGTAGGGCGCATCGGTCGTGCCGAGATACGTGCGCGTGCCCCACGGCACGACGAAGAGGATGCGTCGCTGCTCGCGGGCCTGGATCACGAGCGGCTGCCGCACCGGCACGTCGTCGCTGCGCATCACGATGTGGATGCCCTTCGACAGGCTCAGCAGATCCTCGCCGGTCTTGCCGAGCAGCGCGGGGCCGCTCCACGGACCCGCGGCGATCACCGCGACCTTGCCCTGCACGCGCGTGCCGTCGTCGAGCACGAGCTCGTGCGCGCCGCGGCTGCCCTCGATCGCCGCGACCTTCGCGTAGGTCAGCACCTCGGCGCCGTGTCGCCGCGCATCGAGCAGGATCGCGAGCGTCAGGCGAGCGTCGTCGGTGACGGCGTCCTCGTACTGCACGGCGCCGCGCAGCCCTTGCTCGGCCAACATCGGCTCGCAGATGCGCGTGGCCTCGGCCGAGAGGAAGTCGTGCGACTCGCCGCGATGGAAGTTGAGCGTGTCGTAGAGCGTGAGCCCGAGCCGCAGCTTCCACGGCCCGAGTCGGTCACCCGCGTACGCCGGGAACAGGAATCGCGCGGCACGCACGAGGTGCGGTGCGGACTCGTAGAGGCGCGCGCGCTCGCGGAGCGCTTCGTACACGAGCCCGAGCTCGCCTTGCTCGAGGTAGCGGACGCCGCCGTGGATGAGCCGCGTCGAGCGCGAGCTCGTGCCGTACGCGACGTCCTGCGCCTCGACGAGCAGCACCCGTAGCCCGCGCATCGCAGCGTCGCGGGCGATGCCCGCCCCGGTGATCCCGGCCCCGACGACGAGCAGATCCCAGCTCGGCCCAGCACCGCTGCCGGCCTCGCGCTGGGCCGCATGCAGTCGTTCCAGCAGCGCAAGGCGCTCCTGCCCGCCCCAGGGTGGCGCAGCTCGGTCGGTGTTCACCCCTGCCGTCCGCCCGTCCCCACCGCGATCGAGCGAGTTTGCACGCTCGGGTTGCCTTGCTGGCCTCGCATTTGTGAGACTCTCGCCCAGCGTACCCGAACCAGGAACGAAGATGTCGCTCTACACTCTGTACGTCCAGTACGCTGGACGTCCCCCCGAGACGAAGGCGTTCGACAAGGACGTCATCATCATCGGTCGCGATGTCGGTGACATCGCGCTGTTCGATCCGCAGGTCTCGGGTCGCCACGCCGAGATGCGCTTCTCGGGCGGCAAGCTCGTCTTCCGCGATCTCGGGTCGACGAACGGATCGTTCACGCCCAACGGCGAGCGGATCTATCAGCCGCTCGAGCTCGCGATCGGACAAGCGGTACGCGTCGGTCAGTCGATCCTGACCGTGCAGCACATCGACTTCCCCGGCGCGGTGCAGCACAGCCGCACCATGTTCGCGCACCCGGGCATGGCGCGACCGGCCCCGCCTGCACCGCAGCAACCACCGTTCGCACCGGCCGCGCCCGCGCCGATGCCGGGCGTGCAGCGTCAGGTCGCTCCGTCGACGCCCGGCATGCCGAGCCCGGCGCCGATGGGCGCGCCGCCGCAGCCACCGGGCATGCCGCCGCAGCCGCAACCGGGCATGCCGCCGCAGCAGCCGCAGGGCTTCGGTGCACCACCGCCGCAGCCGCAGGGCTTCGGCGGGCCGCCGCAGCAGCCCGGCTATCCGCCGCAGCCGCAGCCGCCGCAAGCGCAGCCCGGCTATCCGCCGCAGCCGGAGCCGCAGCAGCAGCAGCCACAGGGGTACCCGCAGGCGCCGCCGCAGCAGCAACCCGGATATCCGCCGCAGCAGCCCGGATACCCGCCGCAGCCCGAGCCGCAGCAGCAACCGCAGGGCTACCCGCAGCAGCCGCCGCAGCAGCAACAGCAACCGGGGTATCCGCAGCCGCCGCAGCAGCAGCAGCAGCCCGGATATCCGCCGCAGCCGGCCGGCTATCCGCCGCAGCCCGGCTACCCGCCGACGCCGGGCCAGCAGATCGATCAGGGTCTGCAGCAGGTCGGCCACGGCATGGATCAGGCCTTCCAGCAGGCCGGTGGCGATCCGACGAGCGCAGGCCTCGTCGCCGACATCAAGGCCGGCATCGCGATGGCGAAGCCCGTGCTCGTGCCGCTCGTGATCCTGAACGCCGCGCCGTTCGTCGTCTCGGCGGTGCTCGTGTGGCTCACCGTCACGGTGATCAACGGGCTCTTCTTCCTCAACTACCTCGGCTACCTGCTGAACTTGTTGACGCCGCTGCTCATCGGCGCGTCGGCGTACATCATCATCAAGAACCGCTTCGGTCAGTCGGTCGGTCCCGCGGCCGCGGTGAAGTTCGTCATCTCGCGCGGTGGCCCCGCGTTGATCTCGCTCTACGTCGCCGTGATCCTCGGTGGCCTGACGGCATGGACCGTGTTCGGCATGTTCGCGATGCAGGTCTACTGGCTCGAGGACAAGCGCATGTTCGACATCAGCATGCGCAGCCTCAACCTGTTCCTCGCGGATCTGGTGCGCTGCATCCTGCTCTGGTTCGTCGGTGCGTTCGCCGTCGGCGTGATCATGACCGTGCTCGGCATCGTGTTCGGGTTCATCCCGTTCGTCGGTCCGCTGCTCGCGGGTCTGCTCAACGCGGTGCTCACCGGCGTGCTGCTCGCGGTGTGGCTCGGCATGGGCTTCCACCTCTACTTCGACATCCGCAAGAAGCAGGAGGGCGCCGACTGCGAGGCGGCCGCACGGCAGAACCTCGCCGCGCTCGAGGCCGGCGCACCGCCGCCCGTCTCCGCGCCCGCGGCCACGCCGCCCGGTGCCTACCCGCAGCAGCCCGGTCAACCGCCGCAGCCGGGGTATCCGCCCCAGCCGGGCTACCCGCCGCAGGGCCAGCAGCCGGGCTACCCGCCCCAGCCGGGCGGCGCGCCGGGCTATCCGCCGCAGCCGCAGCAGCCGGGGTATCCGCCGCAGCCGGGCTATCCGCCGCAGGGCCAGCAGCCCGGGTATCCGCCCCAGCCGGGGTATCCGCCGCAGCAACAGGGCGGCGGCGGTTACCCCTACCAATGACCGGATCACGCACGCGCCGATCGGGTTCGCACGCGTTTACGCTGCGGACCCGATCGCTTAGAAGGGTCGCACGATGCCCGATGCGTCCAGCCCCGGCAAAGACGAGCTCCAGTACGATCTGGCTCGCCTCGACGAGCACCCCCAGCTCACGCCCGAGCGGCTGAAGCTGGCGTATCGCGAGGCCTGCCTCGCGCGCCTGCACGTCGAGCGCGTCGTGCAGGAGTGCCTGAAGGGGCAGGTGAAGTTCGCGATCTGGGGACCCGGCGAGGAGATCCACGGCACCGCCACCGCGCTCGCGCTCGCGGACACCGTCGATCCCGATCGCTTCGCCGTGTGCGGCCACTACCGTTCGGCGTCGCTGCTCGCGATGTGGGCGCGGCTGCGCGGCTACGACGACTTCCACCTCGATCACATGCGGCAGCAGCTGTCGAAGGCCACGGATCCGTGGAGCGGCGGCCGCCAGATGACCGCGCACTTCAACGATCTGCGCCACAACGCGCTGCCCGTGCAGTCGGCGCTCGGCATGCAGGTGTCGAAGTCGGTCGGCTACGCGCAGGGCTACAAGGTACGCGGCATCCACGACGCCGTCGTCGTGTGCGTCGTCGGTGACGGCACGTGCGCCGAGGGCGACGTGCACGAGGGCATGACCGGCGCGTCGATCCTGCAGCTGCCGTGGCTGCTGGTCGTCACCGACAACAACATCGCGATCAGCGTCTCGCCGCAGGACGGCCGGGGCATCCGTGACTTCGAGTCGTACGCGAAGGCGTTCGGCTTCGCGTACTTCACCTGCGACGGCAACGACTTCGTCGACGTCTACGACACCACGCGTCGCGCGTCGGAGTACTGCCGCACGCAGCAGCGCCCCGCGCTCGTGTGGGTGCGCAACCTGTCGCGGCTGAACGATCACAGCTCGGCGGCCGACGTCACGTTCAAGTTCGACCAGTACGATCCGCTGCTCGACTTCGGCGAGGCGCTGGTGCGGCGCGGCATCCTGCAGCCGGGCGACACCATCCGTCGCAAGGACGGGGCCACGAAGGACTACTACGCGCGCCACGAGCTCGGGCGCATCGGGCAGGAGGCCGACGCGTACATCGTGGAGACGATGGAGATCGCGGGCGGCGAGCCCGAGCCGAGCGTCGACAGCGTCTACGAGCACATCCGTGCGCCGTATCCGGTGATCGCCGAGCCGCCCACGGTCGGGCGCACCACGGTCATCTCGATCAACGGCGCCGTGCGCTCGGCGATGCGCGCGATCCTGAAGCAGAACCCGATGACGTGGATCTACGGGCAGGACGTCGCGAAAAAGGGCGGTGTCATGCAGGCCACGCGCGGGCTGTGGGACGAGTTCCCCAACCAGGTCCGCGACGCGCCGATCAACGAGCCGTTCATCCTCGGCAGCGCGATCGGCTTCGCGCTGCACGAGGGGGCGACCGCGCTGCCGGAGATCCAGTTCTCCGACTACAGCCTCAACACGCTGCACTGGCTGGTCTACCTCGGCAACCTGCTGTGGACCTCGGGCGGCACCGTGAACGCGAGCGTGGTCGTGCGCCTGCCGGTCGAGCCGTTGCACGGCGGCGCCGTCTACCACTCGATGTGCATGGAAGGCTTCTACGCGTCGATCCCCGGGCTCACGATCGTCGCGCCGACCACCTCGCGCGACGTCTATGGCCTCTTGCGCTCCGCGGCCGAGTACCGCGGGCCCGTGCTCTTCTTCGAGAGCAAGGGGCTCTATCGCATGAACCTCGGCGACGCGTTCCCGAACGAGCCCAGCGATCCGAAGGAGATCGCGACGCTCAAGCGTGCGATCGCGTTCGAGGGCCACGCGCCCGAGCTGCCCGACGACTTCCGCGTGCCGCTCGGCAAGGCGGCGGTCCGTCGGCCCGGTCGCGATCTCACCATGGTCACGTGGGGGCGCACCACGCTCTACTGCGCGGCGGCGGCCGAGCGACTCGCCGCCGAGGGCGTCGAGGTCGAGCTCATCGATCTGCGCACCATCGTGCCGCCCGACATGGACACGGTGCTCGCCAGCGTGCGGCGCACCGGCCGGCTGCTCGTCGTGCACGAGGACCGCGTGTTCGCGAGCCTCGGCCGCGAGATCCAGGGCGCGACCGTCGAGGCCTTCGACGCCGCCGGCACGCCCGTCGTCGCGCGCGTGCTCGGTCAGGACCCGGTGCCCGGCATCCCGCAGAACGCCCACCTCGAAGAGCACGTGGTGGTGACGCCCGACAAGGTCGTCGCTGCGGCGAAGGCGGTGCTCGCGGTGCGCCGTGCCAGCGCGCCGGAGTCGCGCGCGCGCACGGTCTCGATGGCGGCGCCCACCGTGCTGTGGACGCCGAATCGCAACTTCGTCGCGTGAGACCGACCCGCACGTGACCGACGGGGAAGACGAGCTCCGCGTCGGCGGCCTGACCCTGCGCGGTGTCACGCGCGGGGGCATCCAGACCTGCGTGATGGTGCCGGAGCTCGACCTGATGTTCGACGTCGGGGGCGCAGCGCGCGGGCAGCTGCGCTTCGCGACGATCCTCGTCACGCACGGCCACCAGGACCACCTCGGCGGCCTGCCGTATCTCGTCTCGCAGCGCCAGCTCGCCAGTCTCGCGGCCCCGACGGTGCACGTGCCCGAGGAGATCGTCGCGCCCTTGTCACGGATCCTGGGCGCGTGGAGCGAGATCGAGGCGTTCGAGCTGCGCGCAGAGCTCGTCGGTCACGCACCGGGCGACGTCGTCGACATCGGCAAGGGCACGCGTGCGTGCTGCGTGCGCTCCGTGCACCGCGTGCCGTCGCTGACCTGGATCGTCGAGCGCAGGAGCGAGCGGTTGCTGCCGGAGTACGCCACGAAGAGCGGGCCCGAGCTCGCCGAGCTGCGGCGTACGGGCACGCGGGTGACCGAGACCCACACGGCCGACGTGCTCTGCGTCACCGGTGACACCCAGATCGAGACCTTCGATCGCGAGCCCCGCGTGCGCGCGAGCAAGGTGCTCGTGCACGAGGTGACCGCGTGGGACCAGCGGCGCACGGTCGAAGACACCCGCGCCTGGGGCCACACGCACGTCGACGAGATCATCGAACGGGCGGAGCGCTTCGAAGGCGATGCGCTCGTGCTCGTGCACCGCAGCCCACGGCACACGCGCGCCGAGGCCGAGGCCATCGTGGCCACGCGCTTCCCCGCGTCCGTCCGGAGCAAGGTGCATGTCTTCGGCCGTTGACCCCCAGCGTCACGACGCCGACGTGCTGGTGCTCGGGGCCAGCTTCGCGGGCATCGAGGTGCTGTACCAGCTGCAGCGACGCGCCTCGTCGCCGCCACCGCGCGTGATCGTCGTCGATCGCGAGCGTCGCCACGGCTACCTGCCGCTCGTGCAGGAGCGGCTGGTCGGCACCATCGATCCAGCGGCGTCGGTGCTCGAGACCGCGGCGTGGATCGACTCGGTCGAGGGCGCGCGCTTCGTGCAGGCGGAGGTCGTGGGCTTCGATCCCGATCGTCGCGAGGTCGAGCTCGACGACGGCCGCACGCTGCGGGCGCGCGTGGTGGTGGTGGCGCTCGGCAGCGTGCTCGCGCCGCCGGCGTCGTTGCCGGGCGGGGAGCGCTTGCTCGTGTACAAGAGCGGGCCCGAGCTCGAGGCGACGCGCGCGGCGATCGGCGCGCTGCTCGACGGCGACGGCGACGATCGACGCATCGTCGTGGTCGGCGGAGGCATCTCGGGGGTCGAGCTCGCCGGCGAGCTCGCCGCGCTGCGCGAGCGCAAGTCGCCGTGGCGGCGCGTGCCCGAGGTGACGCTGGTCGGCGCCGAGCCGCGGCTCGTGCCGATCCTGCCCGAGAAGGTCGGTGACCGTGCGCGGGCGATCCTCGCGGCGCAGGGCGTCGACGTGCGCACCGGCGCCAGGCTCACGACCGTGCACGACGGCGGCGTCACGATCCGCGAGGGCGCAGAGGAGCTGGAGATCCCGTGCGGGGTCGCGGTGTGGACCGGCGGCATCCGACCGGCGCCGATGCTCGCGAAGCTCGGGCTGCCGCTCACCGAAGACGGCTGGCTCGCGGTCGCGCCGACGCTGCAGTGCTTCCCCACCGATCGCGCGCGCGCCGGCGTCTTCGCGTGCGGCGACGCGGTGCGGGTCATCGGAGGCACGGGACGCTGGCCCACGATGCAGCGCGCGATCGAGTGCATCTGGCAAGCGAAGGTGGTCGCGAAGAACGTGCTCACCTTGCTGGCCGCACCCGCCGACGCGAAGGAGGTGCCTCCGCTCTTCCCGCATCGGCTGCGCACCACGTTCGCCTACGGCGTCAGCCTCGGACGCCGCAGCCTGGTCGTGTGGGGGCCGCTCTGCGTCGACGTCCGCGGCGTGAACCACTGGTTCCGGCGCTGGCTGATGCGGCAGTACTTCGCGCGCTACGAAGCCCCGCCGGCGATCACGGCCGCTCCGGAGCGGTGACGAGGTCAGCGCACGCTGAAGTGGACGGCCGTGCTGCGCACGGCGAGCCTGCGGTCGGTCGGGCGCGCGACGAGCTCGTGATCGCCGGGACCGACCGCGACCCGCGTGTTGAACGGGGCCGCGACGTTCGTGGCGACGACCTTGCCGTCGAGCACGAACTCGACCTTCGCGACGTCGGTGGTGTCGATGGCCCGCGCGCGCAGCTCGAGCACGTCACGCGGACCGCCGGAGGCGCGTGCGTACACACTGCCTTCGATCGGCGACTCGATCTCGAGCGTGGGTGGGGCGTGGACCACCGCTTCGCAGCCCTCCACGCGCTCGTGGGCGATCCACGGCAACGCGCGCGCATCGTGGCCGGGTGCGCCGTCGGGCAGGTGCGCGAGCCAGTCGGAGAACTCGGGGGGCAGCCGCACGATCGTATCGCCGCCACGGGGATCGCACTCGAAGCGCCGCCGTCCGTCGCCGCCCTTCGGCAGCTCGCGCACCGCGCGGTGCACGTCGCAGCCTTCGTGCGGCACGCGGCTCGGCACGAAGCGTCGAGCCACGCGGTCGGGGCACTGCGCGCCGGGGCGCAGCCCCGAGAGCGCGCAGACCTCGACGGGCTCGAGCAGCCCGCGATCGAACAGCTCGGTACGCGTGGGCACGTCGAGCATCGCGCGACGCATGACGTCGGCGAAGAGCGGCCCCGCGCCGCCGGCCCCGGTCACCGCCTGCGTCGCGCTCCCGTCCGCGTTGCCGACCCACACCGCGACGGTGCGCTCGGCCGTGTAGCCGACCGTCCACGCGTCGCGGTAGCCGGAGCTGGTGCCGGTCTTCACCGCGAGCGCGAAGCCGATGTCGAACGGGCTGCGACCCTCGAGCAGACGCACGCGTGCGAGCGGATCGGAGAGCATCTCGGTGACGGCTGCGGCGATCTCGGCCTCGATCACGCGATGCGCAACCGGCGGCTCGTCGTCGCGCACCACGCGGAGCTCGACCGCCTCGCCGCCGCGCGCCAGCGCGACGTAGGCCGTGGCCAGCTCGCGTAGCTCGACCTCGCCGGTGCCGAGGGCGATCGAGACCCCGTAGTGATCGGCGTCGCGGTCGAGGCTCGCGAAGCCGAGCTCGCGCAGCGATCCGAGCAGACGCTCGGGCCCGAGCTCGGCCGCGAGCCGAACCATCGGCACGTTGAGGCTGGCCGCGAGCGCCTCTCGTAGCGCGATGGGCCCGACGTTGCGCCCGTCGAAGTTACCGGGTGCGTACGCCGCGCTGCCGTGCTCGACGAACTCCGTGGGCACGTCGGCGACCAGCTCCGCACCGGTGTGTCCGGCGGCCAGCGCCTCGGCGACGACGAACGGCTTGAGCGTCGAGCCCGGCTGGCGCCGCGCACGGACCATGTCGACCTGCCCGTCGATCGCGATGTCGTCGTGGTCGGCGCTGCCCAGCCACGCGAGCACCTCGCCGCTCGCGTTGTCGACGACGATCACGGCGGCATTCCTCGCGCCGCGCTCGGCGATCGAGGTGACGTGCGTGCGCACGAGCCCCTCGACGTCGTGTTGCAGCCGCAGATCGAGCGTCGTCTGCGTCACGCCGTGCTGGGCCAGGCGCTGCTCGCCTTGCAGCATCTGCACGAAGTGCGGCGCATGCCAGGGGTGCTCGATGCGGCGCAGCACGATCGGCTCCGCGAGCGCACGCGCGAGCGCGTCGTCGTCGAGGTGACCTGCGTCGTGCAGCTGCTCGAGCAGCGCGTGCTGACGGAGCACCGCGCGCTCGAGGTGCGCGTGGGGCTCGAGGTACGAGGGCGCGCGGGGGAGCACCGCGAGCAGGGCGGCCTGCGCCCACGACAGCTCGCGACTCGCGACCCCGAAGTAGGCCTGCGCCGCCATCTCGGGCCCGACCAGGCCGTTGCCGTAGGGCAGCCGGTTCAGGTACTCGGCCAGGATCGCGTCCTTGCCGAGCTCGCGCTCGAGGTTCTGTGCGCGTGCGGCCTCGCGCAGCTTGATCGAGAGGTCGCGATCCGAGGTGACCCCGCGCGTGTCGAGCAGCTTCACGAGCTGCTGCGTGATCGTGCTCGCGCCGGACACGATGCGCCCGTTGCGGACGTTCTGCTGCATCGCGCGCAGCATCGCCGCGCGGTCGAGGCCGTCGTGCTCGTAGAAGTCGGCGTCCTCGCTGACGAGCGTCGCCGTGACGAGGCGGGTGCCCACCTCGTCGAGCGAGAGCGGGCGGCCGCGCCGGCCGTAGTCGGTGGGCAGCTCGCGGATCAGCGCGCCGTTGCGGTCCACGATGCGCTGCGCGTCGTGCCACCGGTCGGCCAGCGCATCGTCTTCGGGGCGGCCCACCTGCGCGCGCAGGTGCTCCCACCACGCGCTCCAGCCCAGCCATGCGGCGGCGACGACGAGCGTCGCACCGAGCAGCAGCGCGCGCCGACCGAGCCGTCTCATCGCGTCACCGTCACGCGCGCGACGTCGCTGTAGCTGACGCTGTCGGGCTCGTACATGAGCTCGGCCCGCGCCGGCGCGACGAGCCAGGTGCCCGGCGTGGTCGCGCGCACGAGGTACGTCGCGGCCACCCACTCGCCCCACACGCGATCGAAGTACAGATCGACGCGATCGTCGTGCAGCTCGCTGTGGCTGGCCTCGGCGGCGCCCCACGAGAGCATGTCCGCGACCGGGTGATCCTCGGCGAGCCCGGGCACGGTCGCCGAGGTCGCGAGGTCGGGTGCGATCGGCTCGAAGCCCGCACCGATCGCGTCGGTGATCGCGACGTAGCCGAGTCGGTCGCTGCCGAGATCCCCGGGCATGCGGGCGAGCAGCACCACGCGCACGATCTGCCCCGGCTTCACCGCGTCGAGGCGCACCGGCTCGCCCTGCGGGTCGACGAACATCCGGTACACGTCGGGCCCGTGCTTCGCCGAGGTCGCGGCCAGCTCGGCGCTCGCGCCGAACGGACGCCGCCACGACGACTCGACCAGGAAGCCGATGGCCTGCTCGCCGCTGGCGCGCAGCTCGAGCTTGCCGGTGCGCCCGCGCAGCTGCGCCAGCGGCACGCGGAAGCGCAGCGCCCCGGGGCCGATGCGCACCGACGCGATCGGATCGGCGTAGAGCCGCTCGCCGTCGAGCGTGGCGACGAGCTCGACCGGATCGGCCTGCCGCTGCTGCAGGTGCTCGGACAGCGCCACGAGCTCGAACGCGGTCGACTGCGTCGTGTAGCCGCCCGTGGTCCGCACCATCGTCTCGATCAGCTGCGGCAGTTTCGTCGACGCCGGACGCAGGCGCTGCAGCGCGAGCGCGACCTGGGCCCGCGTGCGCTGCGGCGAGCCGTAGTACGCGAAGTCGCCGGCGATCGGGGTCTCGGCGATCGCACCGTCGGCGGCGATCGCCTGCTCGAGGCCGTCGAGCAGACCCTCGACGCGCTCGTGCTCGGCCGGCAACGTGCCGAGCGCGAGCGCGAGCGTGGCGCGCCCGAACACGCCCTGCTTCGGCACCGTGTCGAACAGCGCGTCGGAGACCGACGGGGGCAACGCATCGGACTCGGCGAGCGCGAGCGCGATCGCGGCGCGCACCTCGAGATCGCCGGGGTACATGCTCGACGCCGTGGTGAGCTCGCGGGTCAGGTAGGCCACGATGCCCTCGCGCATCCCGTCGGGCATCGCGATGCCGGCCGCCTCGGCGCGCACGAGCGCACGCATCGCGTAGGCCGTGCCGTACGGGTTCGGATCGGTGTGGCCCGGCCAGTACGCGAGCCCTCCGCTGTCGGTGCGCATCGAGGCCAGCCGCTCGACGCCCGCACGGATCCGCAGATCGATCTCCTTCTGCGTGAAGCGCACGAAGCCGAGCCGCGGCAGGATCTCGCGCGCGGCCAGGAGCGGCAGCGTGCCCGAGGTGGTCTGCTCGACGCAGCCGTGCGGGTAGTCGACCAGGAACTCGACGCGCTCGCCGAGCTCGGGCCACAGCGCGACGCCCATCGTGACCAGCAGCTCGTCGCCGTCGCGCTCGGAGCCGAACGCGTCCGCGGGGATCTCGAGCCGGACGTCCTGCGCGCCGACGAATGCGCCCGCGAGTCGAGGGCGCTCGTCGATGCCGGGTGCGTGGATCGGGAACGCCACCTCGACGCGATCACGCTCGCCCCCGTCGGCGCTCGCATCGAAGACCAGCTTCCGGTCACCCGCCTGCGCGGCGACCATCGCGAACGCGACGCGCTCGTGGCCGCCCGCGGGCAGGTCGAGCTCGCGCGTCTCGTCACCGAGCGTGACGGTGGTGTGCATCGCGGCGTCGGTGCCGTTGTGCACGACCGCTGCGGCCTCGAACGCGTCGCCGAGGATCGCGAAGCGGGGCACCGCCGGCACGACCATCAGCGGCTTGCGCACCTCGAAGCCCGCCTCGTGCACGCCGCCGCGGCCGAGGTCGTCGAGCACCACCGCCATCATGCGGAAGCGCGTGAGGTTGTCGGGCAGGCGCAGCTCGACCTGCACGCGGCCGTGCTCGTCGGTGCGCAGATCGGGGCGCCACAGCGCCGTCTGCACGAAGTCCTTGCGCGTGGTGACGAGCGACTGCTCGCCCTCCGAGCCGCCGTCGCCGGCGATGTGGCTGCGCAGCCCGAGCGCCGCGAGCTCGTCGCGGTTGTCGATCACGTGGCGCCACAACCCGCCCGCGGGATGCAGCTCGCGCACCGGGTCGGGCGCGTGGAAGTCGGTCAGGCGCAGCACGCCCTCGTCGACGACCGCCAGCGCGATCTCGGCGTTCGCGACCGGTGTGCCCGCGGACGCGACCTCGACGGAGATCGTCGCGGTCTCCTGCGGTGCGTAGTGATCGCGATCGCTCTTCACGGCGACCGCGAGCGCCGCGTCGCTGGTCGCGACCGGCAGGCGCAGAGCGGCGTACTTCCACTGCATGCCGACCGCCGGATCCGGATCGATGGGCAGCACCGTCGCGGTCACGAACGTCGCGGGCGCATGGCCGGCCGCCAGCGCCACCTCGAAGTGCTCGGTGGGCGCGGTGATCGTGCGGTGCTGCACCGCCGCGCCGGTCGGGCCGTCGACCGTGATGATCGCGAGCGCCCTGCCGAAGGGATTGCCGAGCTCCAGCTTGGCGGTGTCACCCGGCGCGTACTGCTTGCGGTCGGCGGTGAGCTCGAGCGCACGACCAGGTCGCAGCGGCCGCGAGCGATCGCTGGCCGACCACGCCCACACCGTGTCGGAGCCGCCACGGCGGCCGTCCACCCACGCGGTCACCACGTAGTCGCCCGAGCGCTCGATCGTGAGCGGGCACGAGACCGCCGCGCGCTTCGACTCGACCTTGCAGCGCGCGACTTCCTTGCGCACCTCGTGCCAGCGCTCGTCCCAGCTGCCGGCGCTCGCCGGCTTGCGCGTGCGCTCCCAGTCGACGCGCTCGAGCACCGCGGTGATCTCCGCGCCTGCGACCGCGTTGCCATCGTGGTCGGCGACCGCGAGCTCGAGCGGGACCTCCTTGCCGACGTCGATCGAGCTCTCGCGCACCGCGACGCCCGCGTAGGTCGGTGCGTCGTAGACGATCACCTGATCGCGGGCCGAGATCGCGCGGTGCGACTCGTCCTGGACCGTCGCCTCGATCACGAAGCGCTGGGGGCCGCGATCGGTCGGCATCTCGACCGCCTGCTCGAGCGCCAGCTTGCCGGCGCCGTCGAGCACCGTCTCGCCGGCCCGCGTCCACTCGGCGTCGGAGGGCGGGCGCTCGCTGCCTTCCTCGCCCTCGTACTCGTAGTCGCCATAGATGGATGCGCCGGGTAGCTCGGGGGTGAAGGAGAGCCCGCCGCCGACGATGTCGCCCTGCGGCAGCTCGGCGGCGCCGCGACGCACGGTCCACGCGACCTGGGCCCCGCTCATCGTCGCACCGAACAGGTAGCGGCCGGTGATCGCCGCGCGCACCTTCTCCTTGTCGCCCTCGGCGTCGACCTCCACGGTGAAGCGCGGCGGCTCGAACTCGGCGATCTGCACCGTCGACACCGTCCAGGTCTCGGTGTCGCCGAACATCGGCTCGAACGCGATCGTGTAGCGCCCGATCTCCGCCGTCTTCGCGGTCGCGAGCTCGGCCGAGAACGAGCCCGCGTCGTTGGTGAAGCCGCGCGCGACGAACACGTCGTCGCCGGTCGGGTCGGTGACGCGCAGGCGCACCGGGAAGCCCGAGAGCGCGGGCAGTCGCTCGCCCTCGAGCTTGCGCGCGATGCCCTTCAGCATCACGGTCGAGCCGGGGCGGTACACGCCGCGATCGGTGACGATCATCGCACGCAGCTCGCCCTGGGCACGGGGCTCGCCCGCGTACTGCGGGGCGAGCTCGCCGGCCTGCTGACCGCCGCGGCCGAGCCGGATCTGCGCGTGCGTGCCGTCCTTGTCGACGTGCAGCACGGACTTGTCGAGCGCCTCGCGCTGGACCGGGAGCATCGCGATCCCGTCGGTGTCGGTGACGACGCCCGCGAGATCGTGACCGGCGAGCGTGAACCCGGCCCCGGCGACCGGCTCACCGCCGCGCACGCGCGCGACGTGCACGAGCAGTGCGCCCGGCATCGCCTCGGTGTGCACCGCGAGCGCCTGGTCGTCGTAGAGCGTCAGCATCGCCGTGGGCGCGCGCGCGGCCGAGCTCCACGTCGGATAGGCCACGACCTTCGCGCCGAACGCCGGCGTGCCGGTGGAGAGCACGGCGATGTACGGCCGCCCGCTGTCGAGCTCGCCGCTCAGATCGATCTTCGTGACGACGTCGACATCCCGCTTCTGCTCCGGCTTCACCTCGATCGTGCGGTCGGGCGTGCGGCCGGGTCGCTCGCGCTGCGCGACCTGGTTCTGCGCGGCGTCCCACGCCGGCGCGTCCTCGCCGATCGTCCACAGCTCGAGCTTCGCGTCCTCGAGGTTGCGCGTCGTGATCTCCCACGCGCGCGCGCGCTCCGGTGCGAGCGCGACGGCGCCCTCGGCCATCGCCGCGCTCGCCGGCAGCGGCGCGGTGTCGATCGCGAAGCGCACCTTGCCGACCTTCTGTCCGAACCGGTCGCCGGTCGCGGCAACCTCGACGTCGTAGTGCTGCGACGGCAGGAACCCGCCCGAGACGTTGAGGTGCCCGGTCGAGCTCCACGTGTCGTTCCACACCGAGAGGTTCGGCACCGGCGGCGTCACCTTCACGAGCGACTCGAGCTTCGCCTTGCCGGTCGCGAGCGCGTTCGTGTACGTGACCGAGAACGAGCCGCCCGAGAGCGCGAGCGTGCCGGCCTTGAACGCACAGGCGTCGGAGCTCCAGCACTCGACGCCGGTGAACGCGAGCTTCTCGGCGACCTCGTAGGCCGTGCGCTTCTGGTACTCGCTGACGTCGGCGTCATTGCGCACCACCTCGAGGTCGGTGCTCGGCTTCAGCCGATCGCGCGTCGTCATCACCACGACGCTGCCCTTCGGCACCGCCACGCCGCCGAACACGGCGTCCTTGCTCGCGCGCAGCACGGTCGGCACCGTGCGATGGCCGAGCAACGTCGGCGACTCGATCCCGATCAGCTTGCGCACCGACTCGGGCTCGACCGGTTGATCGAACAGCACCTCGAACTGCGGCTTCACGCCGAGCTCGCCGCCGCCGTCGGGCAGCATCGCGACGATCCGGGGCTTGCCGGGCTCGGGCAGGTACGACAGCATCTTGCCGCCGATCCAGACCTCGGGATCCGCGCGGAACGCCGCCGTCCAGCCCTCGAGCACCGGCTTGCCGGCCGCGTTCTTCAGGCCCGACAGCGTCACCCGGTACTCGCGCTCCGGATCGAACGGCCCATCGGCCGTGAACACGAGCCCGTGGGTCTCGGCCACCAGCTTGCCGGCGACCGGCGGGTCGATCTGTAACGGCGCCTGCGCGCGCTCGCTGCCGGGCTCGACCCGGACCTCGGTGCCGAGCGCGACCCCGAGCTCGGCGGTGATCGGCTCGTTCGCGGCGATGCGCAGCCGCTGGCCGCTCATCTCGAACTTGCCCTCGTCGTCGAGCTCCGGCGTGCTGATGCCGATCTGCGCATCGTCGCCGCCGCCGTGGAGGCGTCGGGGCAGGGCCCGCCGCTCGTGGCGATCGGGTGCCGGCGGGAACACCAGCGCCGGCGTCTCGGGGCCCGCCGTGGGCAGGTCCGCCCCGATCTCCGTGGGCGGCGGGGGGGCGGGCGGCACTGGTTGGCACGACAGCGCGGTGGCGAGGGAGACGAGGACGACCGTGCAGCGGCGCGACATGGCGCGGAAGGCGGTGCACGACGCTCGCCGCGCGTCGTTTCGCAGGCTTGCTCGCATGGCGCCCGGACGCGCGCGTGCCCGGATAGATTTCAAGACACGAACAGTGACGGCGCGCATGGCCGAGGGCCGGCTTTGCGCTTTCTCCAGCATCGCGCGTTGCCAAGCGAGGGGGGGATCCCGGATAGTCGCGGACGCGCATGACCGAAGGCTCGCGAGCCCTGTTCGCGCCGACCGCAGAGCACGAGCTGCTGCGTCAGGTGGTCGCCGAGTTCGCTCGGCGCGAAGTCGATCCGCGGGCCGCGGAGTCCGACCGCGTCGGCAAGCTCGACGTCCCGCTGTTCCGCAAGCTCGCGGAGCTCGACCTGCTCGGCATCACCGTGCCCGAAAAAGACGGCGGCGCGGGCCTCGATGCCGTCGCGGCGGTCATCGCCCACCACGAGCTCGCGAAGTACGACCCCGGCTTCACGCTCGCGTACCTCGCCCACGCGATGCTGTTCGTGAACAACTTCTACAACTGCTCGAACCCCGAGCAGCGCGCGAAGTACCTGCCGAAGGTGCTCTCGGGCGAGTGGATCGCGGGCATGGGCATGACCGAGCCGGGCGCCGGCACCGACGTGCTCGGCATGTCGACGATCGCCGTCCGCGACAGCGGTCACTACGTGCTGCGCGGCACGAAGACCTACATCACCAACGCGTGCGAGGGCTTCTGCTTCCTCGTGTACGCGAAGCTCGACGGGCGCATCACCTCGTTCGTCGTCGATCGCGACTGTCCCGGCTTCTCCACCGGCAATCACATCGACAAGCTGGGCATGCGCGGCTCGACGATGGCCGAGCTGGTCTTCGACGACTGTCGCGTGCCGGCCGCGAACCTGCTCGGTCGTGAGGGCGACGGGCTCACGCACATGATGCGCAACCTCGAGATCGAGCGCATCACGTTGGCGGCGATCAGCGTCGGCATCGCCGAGCGCTGCGTCGAGATCATGGTCGAGTTCGCCAACGAGCGCCGCGCGTTCGGCAAGCCGATCACCGAGTTCGGGCAGATCCAGCGCTACCTCGCCGAGGGCTTCGCGATGACCGAGGCGGCCCGCTGCCTGGTCTACAACGTCGCCCGCGACATCGGCCCCGAGATCCGCAACCGCGTGGGCTCCGATGCCGCGAAGTTGTTCGCGGGTCCGGTCGGCAAGACGGTCGCCGACTATGCGATGCAGGTGATGGGCGGCGCGGGCTACTGTCGCGAGTATCCGGTCGAGCGCCTGTGGCGTGACGCCAAGCTGATCGAGATCGGCGGCGGCACCATCGAGGCTCACCAGAAGAACATCGCGAAGGACCTCTCGCGCACCACGCAGCGCTGAGCGCGTGAGATCGCGCGCACGTCCTCGCGGAACCGCGGCATCGCGTCGGGCGGCCGGCCCGCACGCCAGTGGATTCGCTGCGGCGTGCGACCGAGCGCGCGCAGGGCCGCGGAAGTTGTGGACGCCACGCGCGATGTCCGGTCAAAATGCGCGCAGATGGCCACCCACAAGCTTCATTGGATTTCTGCACTGACCTTCGGCTTCGCGCTCACCACGGGCTGTGCGAAGGACGACAGCACCGACGAGACCACGACGAACGGCGAGACCGGCTCCGAGTCGGGCGACCCGAGCGGCTCGATGAGCAACTCGTCGACGAACATGACGACGACCGCCACCACGGCGATGACGGATCCGAGCACGACGACTGCCGAGACCGGCATGACGATCAGCACGACGGAGCCCGACACCACGGGCGAGCCGGAGCCGATGCCGAACGGCGCGACGTGCGAGGCCAACGAGGAGTGCGAGTCCGGCTTCTGCTTCGTCGTCGGCATCCTCGGCGGCATCTGTGGCGAGTGCAACACCGACGCGGACTGTGCCGACGCCACCGGCGGCGGCTGCAGCATCCCGAACCCGCTCGCGGCCCCGCCCCAGGGCGCGCACTGCAACATGGGCGAGGCCGGTGCCGGCTGCATGGACAGCGCCATCTGCGAGACCGACCTGCAGTGCGCCGTGATCCTCGACGTGCCGGGCGTGCTCACGGCGTCGACCTGCAGCGAGTGCCTCACGGACGCCGACTGCATGGGCGATCTGTGCTCGCCGACCTACGACGTGCTCAACCTGTCCGGCCAGCTCACCTGCGTCGCGCCGGGCTCGGTCGCCGATGGCGAGGGCTGCGATCTCGACAGCGGCACCGGCGACATGGCGTGCCTCTCGGGCCACTGCGCCACCGCCGACGTCATGGGCCTCCTGCAGCTCGGCGTGTGCAGCGAGTGCGCGGTCGACGGGGACTGCGCCGACGGCGAGACCTGCATGGCACCGGCCGTCGACCTCATGTCCGGCCTCGTCGCCGGTACCTGCATGTGATCGTCACCGGCGCGTGAGCAGGTAGACTGCGAACGTGCCGAGCCAGTGGGAGCCCTCGTAGCGGGCCTCGTCGATCGCGGCGAGGCCCGCTGCTGCATGTGCATCCGCGACCGCGACGAGCGCTGCGCGACGTGGATCGGCGTCGGGGAGCGCCTCGGCGATCGCGTCGAGCATCCAGGCGCGCGAGAGGTTGAGCCCGTCGAGGTGCACGAGCTTGCCGTCGCTGCGATCGCGGGGCAGGGCGGGCACCAGCCACGACGCCTGGCCGCCTTCGGGAATCGCCGGCAGTGCGCGGCCGAGCCATGCGGCGAAGTCGGCGGGCGGCAGCACGCGACGCTGCAGATCGGCGGCGCCGAGGCACGGCGAGAGGAAGTCCTGGCCCGACGGCTCGAACGCGAGGTCGCAGCCGCGATCGTGCTCGTGCAGCGCACGCGCACGCGTCGCGATGCGGGCCTCGAGCTCGCGGGCCCCGCTCGCCCGCGCCCAGTCGAGCGCGAGCCCGAGTGCGAACGCGCTCTGCGAGTGCTCGCCGCCGCGCACCGGATGCGTGAGCTGCTCGGCCCAGTGCGCGAGCCGAACGGCGGCGAGCTGCTCGAGCGGTTCGAGCGAGCTCGACCACCGCTTCGCGTCGGCATCGTCCCACGCGCGCAGCTCGGCGCCGAGCTGCAGCAGCCATGCGAGCCCGTACGGTCGCTCGAAGCCGCTGCGATCGTCGCGCGACAGATACGCGAGCTCGCCCGCGAGGCGATCGGGCGCGAGGTTGCGCGCGAGCGCGGCGCGGGCCCGCGGGGCCCAGGCCGCGCCGGGCTCGCGACGAAGCAATCGCACCAAGAGCCAGTGGCCGTGCACCGCGGAGTGCCAGTCGAAGCAGCCGTAGAACGCGGGCGTGAGCTCGTGGGGCGGACGCGCATCCTCGGCGCTCGCGAGCACGTGCGCGAGCTTGTTGGGGTACTCGCGCTCGATGCACGCGAGCGCGAGCTCGGCGAAGCGAGCGGTGTCGACCGGTGGCCGTGCGACACGAGGGGCGGCGGCGGGGGTGGTGGGACGCTCGTCGGGAAGCGGTGCGCGCGAGCACGCGACAGCCATCCAGAGCAGGAGCGCCAGCATGACGACGATGTCGCGGTGGCGCGCGCGTGCGGCTCGTGTCACGCTGCTCTTCGGGGTCCCGCCATGGCGGGCCTCGGTTGGAGTGGGAATCGGTATGCAGCGCAAGGTCGGCATCGCGCTCGGGTCGTTGTTCACGGCGTTGATCGAGGGCTGCGTCGGTCGCGAGCCACTCGGCGAGACCGGTGGCAGTGGCGAGTCGGACAGCTCGGGCGGCAGCGAAGGTAGCACGTCGATGACGAGCGAAGCGTCGACGGGGCCGCTGACGACGACGGACTCGGACATCCCGCCCTGCAACGGGCCGGAGATGTGGACCGACACCGTCGAGATCGATCGCGCGCTCGTGGACGGCTACGACGTCGGCGCCACGCTGCCGCAGGAGCTGTGTGCGACGATCTGCACGAGCGATCGGATCTTCGACTCGGTCACCGGCTGCGTGCTCACGGGGGCCGAGGTGGATCCGGATCCCAGCACCTCGGATGGCACGACGGGCGATGGCACGACGGGCGATGGCACGACGGGCGATGGCACGACGGGCGATGCGACGACCGGCGTCGTGACGACGTCGCCGACGAGCGCCGAAGACTCGGGCGACGAGGGCGGCGGTCCCGGCACGGGAACCGCGACCGATGGCGACGTGCCCAATGCGACCGTCGACTGCACCTTCGTGTTCGACACCTGCGCCGAAGGTGGACGCCGCAGCGCCGAGCTCGTGACGCGCGGCGACTGCGACACGATCGATCCGATCGCCGGATGGTACGCACGCATGGCGCACTCCGAGGCCGCGTCGGTGACCTCGTTCCTGCGCCTGCAGGTCGAGCTGCGTCGCCACGGTGCACCGCCCGAGCTGCTCGCGCGGCTGTGGTCGGCCGCGCGCGACGAGGTCCGCCACGCCCGCGCGATGCGGCGCCTCGCACGTGCACGCGACGTCGAGCCCACGCGTCCGCGTCACGAGCCGCGCTCCGATCGGACGCTCGAAGAGCTCGCGCGCGAGAACGCGGTCGAGGGTTGCGTTGCCGAGACCTGGTCCGCGCTGCTGTGCGCCTGGCAGGCGCGCCACTGCCCGTCGCGCGAGCTCGCGGAGATCCTGCGCGGGATTGCGACCGACGAGACCCGTCACGCCGAGCTCGCGTGGGAGATCGACGCCTGGGTCCGCGCGCGCCTCGACGCCGATGCGCGTGCACGCGTCGATGCGGCGCGGCGCGACGCGGCCGCGCGACTCGTCGCCAAGGCCGACACCGAGGGCGGCGAGCCGGTGCGCGCCGAGCTGGGGCTGCCACGACCCGCGGCCGCACGCACGCTCGCGGACGGGCTCCGAGCCGCGCTGTGGGCCTGAAGATCGGCGCGCAGCGCTCGGAAGGGTGGGGTCCCGCGACGGCTTGGCCGGCGCGGGGAGGGACGCGGAAGTGTCCCTCCAGAGCCGAGTGACCCATGCGTTATGCTCCGGCCCGCCCGTGTCGGTGCTGCGCACCCTCGTCAACTCGTCCCGTGCGCTGCTCACCGGCGCGCGCGAGGTCGCGCGCTTCCGCGAGATCTCGACGGTGTTCGTCACGCACGGCTTCGGCTGGGCGCTCGCCCAGCTCAAGCTGCGGCGCGAGCTGCAGGTCGACCTGCAGGGCGCCGATCTCACCAAGGCCGCGCTCGCGAGCCCGGACACCGGCAAGCGCCTCGTCGCCGCGCTCACGAAGCTCGGCCCGACGTTCGTGAAGCTGGGCCAGATCTTCTCGACGCGCACCGACATCTTGCCGATGTCGATCACGCGCGAGCTCGAGACGCTGCAGGACAACGTCGAGGGGCTGCCGTTCTCCGACGTCGACGGCCAGCTCGCGCGCAACCTCGGCGCCGACTACCGCAAGCACTTCGCCGAGCTCGACGAGGTGCCGCTCGCGTCGGCGAGCATCGCCCAGGTGCATCGCGCGAAGCTGCAGGACGGCACGCTCGTCGCGCTCAAGGTACAGCGTCCGGCCGTGCAGGCGAAGGTCGAGAGCGACCTCGGCATCCTGATGGTGCTCGCCGGCCTGCTCGAGGACGCGATCGACGAAGCCCGCGCGATGGACATCAAGGGTGTCATCACGGGCTTCACGAAGTCGATCTCCGCCGAGCTCGACTTCCGCATCGAGGCCCGCAACCTCGAGCGCTTCCGTCGCAACTTCGCCGAGATCCCGGCGGTGGTGTTCCCGCGGGTGTTCGAGGAGCTCTCCACCAGCGAGGTGCTGTGCATGGAGTTCCTCGCGGGGCGCAAGTTCAGCGAGGTGCTCGAGTCGGGCGAGGACACGAAGCCGCTCGTCACCACGTACTTCGACACCGCCTACAAGATGCTGTTCTACGACGGCTTCTTCCACGGCGACCTGCACCCCGGCAACGTGCTCATCCTCCCCGAGAACAGGGTGGGCATCCTCGACTGCGGCATGGTCGGGCGGCTCTCGCCCGCGGCGAAGGACCACATCATCGACATCCTCTACGCCGTGCTGAACGAGGACCTCGAGATGGTCGCGCGCACGTTCTACGAGCTGTCGATCCGCACCGGCCCGGTCGACTACGAGAAGTTCGAGGCCGACGTCGTCGAGATCGCCGAGCGCTACCTCGTGGGCGTGCCGGTCTCGGAGATCCAGATCGGCACGCTGTTCGCGGAGATCGTCGCGGGGGCCACGCGCCACGCGGTGCGCATGCCCACCGACTTCACGATGATGTTCAAGGCCATCATCACGACCGAGGGCATGGCGAAGACGATCGCGCCCGACATCGACCCGATCGAGCTCGCGCGTCCGTTCATCGCCGAGATGGTGCAGGCGCGCTACAGCCCCGAACGGCTCAAGCAGATCGCGCTCGCCGACTTCAACATGATCTCGCGGATGTTCCGCTCGCTGCCGCGCACGCTGCCCGCGATGATCGACGACATCCGCGCCGGCAAGATCGCGGTGAGCCTCTCGAAGGAGAGCCTCGCCGAGCAGGACCGTCTCGACGTGCTCCGACAGCGCCGCACGGTGCGGCTGGCGATCACGATCGCGTGCTTGGCCTGCGGCACGTACTCGCTCGGGCTCTCGCTGCCGGTGTGGCCGCTCGTCGGAATCCCCGCGTTGTCGGCGTTCTTGTTCTTCGCGGCCGGCGTCGGGCTCTTCAGCTTGTGGTGGAAGTGACGGGCTGCTAGAACCGGCGGCCCATGGCGAACCCGACTGCGACCTTCGACACCTCGCTCGGCAGCTTCGAGGTCGAGCTCTTCCTCGACAAGATGCCGATCACGGCCGGCAACTTCATCAAGCTGGCGAAGAGCGGCTTCTACGACGGGCTGCACTTCCACCGCGTCATCAACGGCTTCATGTGCCAGTTCGGCTGTCCGCACAGCAAGGATCCGAACAGCAACCGCGCCGGCACTGGCGACAGCCCGTTCGGCCGCCTGCAGGACGAGCACCCGGCCGACGCCAAGATCTCCAACCAGCCGGGCACGCTGTCGATGGCGAACACCGGCCAGCCGAACAGCGGCAGCTGCCAGTTCTTCATCAACACCGTCGACAACTCGCGGCTCGACTGGTTCACGCCGGGTCCGTCGCGGCACCCGGTGTTCGGAAAGGTCACGAGCGGCATGGACGTCGTGAAGCAGATCGAGAGCACGCCCACCGACGGTCGCGACAAGCCCAAGACCCCGGTGAAGATGAACAAGATCACCGTGCACGAGGGGTAGTTTTGGTCGCGCCGTCCGGCGCTCTTCCTGGTGCGGGCAGTCGTGCTCGCTGTCCGCCGTGGCAGAGCCACGGCGGGCTCGAGTGGCACTGATCGCGCCGTCCGGCGCTCTTCCTGGTGCGGGCAGTCGTGCTCGCTGTCCGCCGTGGCAGAGCCACGGCGGGCTCGAGTCGCGGATGTCACTCGGGGCCGGCCTCGCTCGTAGCAGGGGCCAGACCCGAGGAGACCTTCCGCCATGTTCCGCCGCACCGCCATTCTCTCCCTGCTCGCCGCGCTCGCGGCGGGCTGCGCCACCGACAACGACGAGCCCGAGGGCCCCGCGACGCCGCGCGAGCACCAGGGCCCGCTGACCGGCCGCGCGATCGAGTTCGCGCTCGACGTCGATGCGCTCGACCACTCCGCGATGGATGCGATCGGCAAGCGCATCGAGACACAGACCGGCGCCCAGTCGGTCTCGATCGAGGTGCGCAAGTCCGAGGACGAAGGCACGACCGTGGTCGTGCAGACGTGGGGCCGCGCCGCGATCGCCGACGACGCGCTGGTCGCCGATCTGCGCGCCCAGTTCCCCGCGCTGAAGAACGCCGTGATCAGCGTGAAGCCGCTCGCCGGCGAGGGGCCGGCCGAGCGCCTGGGCGACCTCGAGGTCGACAAGGACGAGGATCCCGAGGTCGTGCGCAAGCAGGTGCTCGAGCAGCTGCGAGCGAAGGGCGTGCAGGGCGACGTCGACGTGCAGATCGAAGACCACGACGACGGCAAGCGCGAGGTCCGGGTGCAGGTGAAGGACGAGAAGATCACGCAGTAGCTGTCTTCGCCGCAGCCGCGTCGGGTGCCCTCCCCGCGGCCGCGGCTTCCGCTCCGGGGTCGTGATCGAAGCGCCGGCGCGCCGGTCTATCGGTCACGACCCCGGAGTTTCTTCGTGACGAACGCAGCCCTGCTCCCCAGCGTCGCGCTCTTGCTCGGTCTCGCGTGCGACCCACCGCCCGATCCGCCCGCTGCGCCGAGGGAGCTGGTCGGGGTCGACAAGGTCGCCGGCACGATCACCGTCCGGGGCAAGCCGGCGAACGTCGAGATGTGCCGGACGTTGCCGAGGCCGAAGGGCACGGCGCTCGAGCTCCGCCTCGACACCGGGCTCACGGTGATCCACGACGCGATGGAGGGGATGCAGTGGAAGAAGGGCGAGGGTCCCGTCGCGAAGCTCGGGTGCGATCGCGTGGCGTCGCAGCTCGATGCAGGCAAGGCCGGCGATTCTGCATGGAGCAGGGGCAAGCTCGGCCTGAGCTGCAAGCATCCCGACGGCGACATCGAAGCCGACCTCACCGTCGACTGCGGTGTCGTCGAACGCCCGAGCAACGCGAAGTAGTAGACTCGCGCGGATGACCTCTGCACGCGCGCCCTACTACACCGAAGAGCACGAGGCATTGCGCGAGCAGGTGCGGCGCTTCGTCGCGCGCGACATCCTCCCGCACATCGATGCGTGGGACGAGGCGTGCGAGTTCCCGCGCGAGCTCTACGCCAAGGCCGGTGAGCTCGGGCTGCTCGGGCTCGGCTTCCCGGAGGAGTACGGCGGTATCGCCAGCGATCCGTTCCACCGCATCGTGGTGACCGAAGAGCTCGCGCGCGCCGGCTCGGGCGGCCTGCTCGCCGGGCTGATGAGCCACGGCATCGCGCTGCCGCCGATCGCCGCGCTCGGCAGCGACGCGCTCAAGCGTCGCGTGCTGCCCGACGTCATCGCCGGGCGCAAGATCGCCGCGCTCGCGATCAGCGAGCCCGACGGCGGCTCCGACGTCGCAAACCTGCGCACCGTGGCCAAGCGCGACGGCGACCACTACGTGGTGAACGGCAGCAAGACGTTCATCACCTCGGGCATGCGCGCCGACTACGTCACCGTCGCGGTGCGCACCGGCGGCCCCGGCATGGGCGGGCTGTCGCTGCTGGTCGTCGAGGCCGGCACACCGGGCTTCACCCGCACGCCGCTCTCCAAGATGGGCTGGTGGTGCTCCGACACCGCGACGCTCTACTTCGAGGACTGCCGCGTGCCGGTCGCGAACCTCGTCGGCACCGAGAACCACGGCTTTCTCGGCATCATGCACAACTTCAACGGCGAGCGACTCGCGATCGCGGCGATGGCGATCGCGTTCGCGCAGGTGTGCATCGACGAGGCCGTCGCGTGGGCCCGCGAGCGCGTCACGTTCGGCAAGCCACTCATCCATCGCCAGGTGATCCGGCACAAGCTGGTCGACATGGCGCAGCACGTCGAGTCCGCGCGCGCGTTCCTGGAGCTGGTCGCGTGGAAGGTGCAGCAGGGCCAGTGGCCGGTCGCCGAGGTCTGCATGCTGAAGAACGCCGCGACGCAGTGCATGGAGCTGTGCGCGAAGGAGGCCGTGCAGATCTTCGGTGGCGCCGGCTACATCCGCGGCGCGAAGGTGGAGCGGATCTATCGCGAGACGAAGGTGCTCGCGATCGGCGGTGGCGCCGAGGAGATCATGAAGGAGCTCGCGGCGAAGCAGCTGGGTTGGTGATCGGGCGGGTGACCTGCGCCACCTCGACCGAGCGCCGGCAAAACTGCCGGCGAGCCCGCGCACGCGCGTGTGGCAGCATCGACGGATGCGACGGCTCGGGTGGTTCGTGGGGATGTGCGCGGTGGCCTGCGGCGGCGACGAGCCGCGCGACGACGGTGTGACCTCGTTCGGTTCGCTCGAGACGACGGTCTCGACGACGACGCCGAGCGAGAGCAGCGGCGGCGAGGCCTCGAGCGAGGGCTCGTCGAGCTCGGCGGCCGCGACCACGATCGATCCGTCGAGCGACGGCTCGAGCGACGGCGCGGGCAGCAGCGACGGGGCGGCGGACACCACGACGACGGCGGGCGAGCCGTTCATGCTGTTCGACTCGCTGCGCGAGGGCGGCACGACGGGCACCGCGCTCGGCGGCACGTTCGGCGCCGACGGCTGGACCGTCACCGGCAACGCGGATCGGATCTACTGGCCGCTGCCGCGGCTCGTCGAAGGCTCGGTGGAGTTCATGGTCGCGAACATCACCCACGCGAACCTGCCGCTGCCGGATCACGAGATATTCGCGCTCTACGAGGGCGGCCACGGGATCGAGCACCCGATCGGCTACAACCCCGAGTACCGCACGAACAACTTCAAGACGATGATCCGGCTCTACGGCACGGCGGAGCCGGAGCGCACGGGTCAGCAGAAGATCATGTGGGGCATGTGCCCGGCCGGCGCGCCGGGCTACAACGACGGCACCTGCGCCTGTGCGAACAGCTTCTTCGACGAGCCGTTCGGCGGGGACGGTGCGTGGGACGGATCGCCGCAGCGGCTGCGCATCGAGTGGGGCGGTGGGTTCACCCGCTACCTCCGCAACGACGTGGAGGTGCTGGTCATCGATTGGTCAGCGTCGGGGACGACGTTCGGACCCGAGGCGCTGTACGTCTCGATCGGCACGCCACGCCCGGAGGAGGTCGACACGGCGTCGATGCCGATCGGCGCCGTCTTCTACGACCTCTCGGTCGAAGGCATCACCGGCGAGATCGCAACCTGCGGATGAGCCTCGCTCGCGCCGTCCACGACCGGCGCGAGGGACGAGACCGCGCCGAACGAGCGCAGACGTACGCGTGTCGCCGACTACGCTGACGACGCGGTGCACGACGTGCACGGGAATGCCCATGGTGTGCAGGTGTGCCTTCGCTTGTCGTCTGTTGGCCCCAGCGTATGATGAATCGATGCGTTGGCTCGTGCTCGCGGTGTTCGGTGTGTCGGCGTGCGGTGGCGGCGGGAGCCGAGGCGGTGCGAGCGGCTCGGCCACGGAGAGCGGCATCAGCCTCACCGGCATCGACATCGACACGAGCGCGGGCCCGGGCTCGGCCTCCGCGGACGAGACGCACGGCGACGACAAGTTCGACGTCGGCACGAACGACTACGGCAGCGGCAACGGTGGTGATTGCACGGGCCCGATGGGCATGGGCGGCACCAACGACTACAGCATCATCTGGATCTCGAACTCGCCGGCGGGTCACGTCTCGAAGATCGACACGCAGACCGGCGTCGAGCTCGGCCGCTACTACACGGGCCCGACCAGCGGCACCGACGATCCGTCGCGCACCGCGGTGAACCTCGCGGGCGACGTCGCGGTGGCGAACCGTGCGGGCGGCATCACGAAGTTCGCGGCGCGCGTGGAGAACTGCATCGACGCGAACGGCAACGGCACGATCGAGACCTCCGACGGGCCGAACACGGTGCTGCCGTTCGGCTCCGACGAGTGCATGCTCTGGCACAACCAGCTGCCCTATCCGGAGAGCGACAACACGCAGGGCCCGCGGCCGACGTCGTGGGACACGGGCGACGACGGAAATCCGTGCGTGTTCTCCGACGATCGCGTGTGGAACGGCTGGTGGGTGCGCGCGGAGAACACCGCGTACTTCCGCCGCTTCGACGGCGCTACGGGGGCCCAGCTCGACGAGGTCGTGGTGCCCGGCTGGGACATCACCGCGACGAAGACCTACGGGCCCTACGGCGGCGCCACGGACGGGCAGGGCAACTTCTGGGTGACGGGCCTGGGCGGCCCGCTGCTGCGCATCGACGGCGGCGATCTCAGCACGCAGAAGTGGGAAGTGCCGGCCGAGGCGTATCCGTACGGCATGACCGTGGATGCCGAGGGCCACGTGTGGAGCGCGGGCCTGCAGGGCGACATCATGCACTTCGATCCGAACACGCAGACGTTCGACGTGTATCCGGTGATGGGCCCGGCCGGCATGCAGACGCTGCGTGGGACGATGATCGATCGCAACGGTCAGCTCTGGGCGGCCGCGAACTCGCCGTGCGCGCTCGTGCAGTTCGATCTCGCGTCGCGCACGATCGTGAACGCCAACATCGCGCTCGGCGGCTGCGGTACGCCGGTCGGGGTGAGCATCGACGTCGACGGGTTCGTGTGGGTGCCGGATCAGGGCGCGAACCTGGCGTTCAAGGTCGACCCGACGACGTACGCGTTCACGACGACGCTCGGGCTCATCCAGCCGTACACGTACTCGGACATGACGGGTGCGGGGCTCGGGTTGGTCACGAACCCGCCGCAGGGCTGACGCGCGCGATCTCTTCGCTGCCTACATCGGTGCCGACGCAGCCAGTCGAGCACGGTGGATGGGCACTGCGATCGGGGGCGTGCCCAACTGGTGCGAAGCTCTGCCCAACTTGGGCACGCGTACCGACGTGTCACCCCCAAATTCTCGAAATCCGAGGGGTTTCTCCGTGGGCGCTCGACTTGCTCATGTACTGTGTCGAGGCCGGCGAAGACGAACATCGGTTGCCGGACCGAACCAACGTCAACCTCGGCGGGGCGTCACGAACAGCGTCCTCGCGCATCCAACCAACAAGAAGGAACTCGGAACATGGGATTCGCAATTCCGCTGTTTGTCCTCGGTGTGCTCGGTGCCTCCAACCTCATCATCGCGCGCAAGCCCGACGCGAAGGAGCTCATCGCGAAGATCGCTCCCTACCAAGGGTGGATCGGCGCGGTCAGTGCGATCTGGGGCCTGTGGGGCGTCATCAGCTCGGTGCTCAACATCTCGATGCTCGGCACGTGGCCGGTGACCTGGGTGATGTGGGTCGCCACCAGCGCGGTGATGTTCGCGCTCGGTCTCCTGCTCGGCATCGGCACGCTCAAGACGTTCATCAAGCAGCCGCAGGCGGTCGCGAAGATGGACATGCTCGTCACTCGCCTCGCGCCGAAGCAGGGCGTGCTCGGGCTCGTCGCGATCGGTCTCGCGATCGGTAGCATCGTCGTCAACGTCCTCCACCTGTGAGCCACGCACGCGACGCGGGTCCGCCCGCGTCGTGCAGCCCGCTCTCGGCTCGACCTCGGTCGAGACCTCGTCCCGCGGTCCGCGCAAGCGGCCGCGGGATTTGTTTTGCCCGGCCGGGCCCGCGCCCGTTCGGCTTTCCCAGGCAGGAGGCGTGGCGATGGCGAACAGAGGCGATTCCGAACGACCCGCGAGGGGCCCCCGCGGCTGTATGACGATCACCCTCGGTCCGGCGCTCGTAGCGTCTGGCCCGGCGATCGTGCGGCGTGCGAGCCATGGTATCGTCGGCTCGCAGAACCGGTTGCAACCCGTGGCCAAGCCCGGCGCCAACCCTCCCGACGAAGAGGGCAAGCTCGATCGAACGACGCTCCGACCGCAGGACATCGAGGGCGGCGTCACACGTGGATATCGTCTGCTGGTCATCGGCGAGAACCAGCACAGCGCGCATCGTCTGCCGCGCGCGGGCGATGTGAGCCTCGGTCGCTCGGACGGCGCGGACATCCAGGTACCGGACCCGCTGATGTCGCGGGTGCATGCCGTGCTGCACATCGGCGCGAACCTGGCGGTCAGCGATCTGGGCAGCAGCAACGGCACCCTGGTCCGGGGCGAGCGGATCCCCGCGAACCAGTCCACGCCGATCTCCGTGGGCGACACGATCGAGGTCGGGTCCACGGTCGTCATCGTGCAGCCCGAGTTCGCCCGTGGTGCGCCGCCCACGATCGAGCGCACCGAGGGTGTCGAGCGCACGTTCAGCAAGAGCGACGATCCGATGGAGCGGATCTACAAGCTCGCGCGGCGCATCGCGACCAGCAACATCAACGTCCTCCTGCTCGGCGAGACCGGCGTCGGCAAGGAGGTGATGGCGCGCACCATCCACAGCTTCTCGCAGCGCGCGAGCAAGGGCTTCCTCGGGCTCAACTGCGCGTCGCTCTCCGAGACGCTCTTCGAGAGCGAGCTGTTCGGCTACGAGAAGGGCGCGTTCACGGGCGCGCAGCAGAACAAGCCCGGGCTCATCGAGACCGCCGACGGCGGCACGGTGTTCCTCGACGAGATCGGCGAGATGCCGATGTCCACGCAGGCAAAGCTGCTGCGCGTGATCGAGGAGCGTCAGGTGATGCGGGTCGGCAGTCTGCGTGCGCGCGATGTCGACGTCCGCTTCGTGGCGGCGACGAACCAGAACCTCGAGAAAGAGATCGAGCTCGGCAACTTCCGGGAGGACCTGTTCTACCGCCTGAACGGCATCTCGCTGGTGATTCCGCCGCTGCGCGAGCGCGTCGGCGAGATCCCGCCGCTCGCGCGCACGTTCATCGCCGAGGCCTGCAAGTCGGCCGGCTTCGCCGCGCAGCCGGTGCTGTCGCGCGAGTCGCTGGAGTGGATGCTGCGCCACAGCTGGCCGGGCAACATCCGCGAGCTCCGCAACGCGGTGAACCGAGCGGTCTTGCTCGCGACGGGCGGCATCATCCAGCCGGAGCACATGCGCACCGAGGCCTATGCGCCGCGCACGGGTCGGGGCTCGGGGCGCGTGTCGAGCACCGAGTCCGCGCCGCAGGTGGCGAGCGTGCCGGCGCCGCCGACGAGCGCACCGATCGACGCGGACGACGAGGAGCGCCAGCGCATCATGGCTGCGCTCGCGGCCTGCGGCGGCAACCAGACCCGCGCCGCGAAGGTCCTGGGCATCGCCCGCCGCACGCTGACGAGCAAGCTCGGCAAGCTCGGCCTCCCGCGCCCCCGCAAAGACCGCGAAGACGAAGACGACGACGACGAGGACTAGAACGCGCGAAGCGAAAACGCGAAGCGGAAGCGCGAGGCGGAAGCGCGAGGCGGAAGCGCGAGGGAGGCCGATGCGAACCCGAGACGTCCGCATCCAAGCGAGCGCACCGCAGTCGCGCCGCCCCGATCACGCAGCGGAGAATTGCCGAGCGAAGTGGACGCCAAAGGCGGCCACTCCGCTCGAGCAACCGCCGCACGGCGGCGGCGGCCGCTCATGCGGCCGGGGGTAGCGAGGACGATAGTCGAGCCCATGGCTCGACTATCGTCGGAGCGTAGGGGCGCAGCCCCTGCCTAATTAGTCGTCACGCCGTCGGCCGCGAACTCGATGATCTCGCCGTCGAAGGCGTCGAGGTCCGCGGTCATGCCGCTGTCGGTGTCCGTCACGGTCCACACGACGCGGCGGTAGGCCGGCGCGTAGCGCAGGAAGACGTGGTCGGGGTGCTCGTCGCCGAAGAGCGAGCTCGCGTTCTCGATCGCCAGGTCCGCGTCGATCGCCTGCGCGATCTCGCAGCGTCGGGCCTTCGCGGCGCGACAGCGCAGCTCGACCGCCTCGAGATAGGAGGGCTCGACGACGTCGCCGCTCGGGGCGAGCTCGGCGGGCTCCGCCGCATGACCCGGGCACCTCACCTCGCGCGCGCCCCCGTGCTCGGGTGCGGTCGCGATCTCGATCGCGAAGTGCACCGAGGCGCCGGCGGTGGCGATCGCCAGCGCGAGCAGAGAGGTCCGGCACTCGAGACGTCGAAGGCGCGGCGTGGACATGGGGACCGTCATCTTGGCGCGACGGCCCGGACGCAGCAAGCCGTTTTCCGGGACACCTCGGCGGCCAGCGCCCTCGCGCCTCAAGGCACGTGCAGGTCTGCGACGACCGGCAGGTGGTCGGAGGCGGTCTGCGACGCGAAGCACGGCACCGGGTCGCCGGACAGCGGCAGCCACGCGCCGGGTGGATCCGCGTCGACGCCGTCGTCGAGGCACGCGTCGTAGATCATCGTCGCGCCGAGCTCGATCCCGTCGAGCCAGATGTAGTCCAGCCGCACGCCGTCGAAGCCGTCGGAGACGCCCCACGTCGCGTCGCGCGTGGAATCCTCGGCGGTGGGATCGAGCCGCGTCATGCCGGCGCCTGCGACGGTGGTGAACGGGTCGTAGGTGAGCGGGAGCTCGATGTCGGAGCCGAGGCGATACGACTCCGGCAGGCCGGCGGGCACCTCGGTGAACACCTGGCCGATCATGGGATCGTCGAGGTTCTCGTTGAAGTCGCCCATGACGACGACGCCTTCGCCGGGGAACTTCGCGCGCACGTCGTCGATCGCCTGCGCGAGCCGGACGAACTCGACCTGCCGACGGAAGCGATCGAGATCCTCCTGGCCGCTCTTCGCGTGGATCGCCAGCACGTTCGCGTGACAGCCGTCGTCGAGCTCGACGCGCACCGCGATGATGTCGCGCGCGAGGTCGTTCGCATTGCCGTCGGGCGCGAGATCGGCCGCCGTGTACGAGGCCGTGCGGTTCATCGTGCGGGGACCGAAGCAGCCGTTGCGCAGCTCGCCACCGATCGCCGGCGAAGGATCGGCCTGGATCGGCTCGCCCCAGCCGAGGCTGTCGGCGAGCGCGCGGAACGGTGCGGTCTCGAAGTCGTTGATCTCCTCGATGCAGATCACGTCGGGCTCGATCCGCGCCAGGATCGAGCCGAGCGCGTTCCACTCGTCGCTGCCCTCGTCGCCGACCGCGAGCACGTTGAAGCTCGCGGCCCGGAAGTCGGCCATGCCGCAGGGGATCACCGGTCCGCTCTCGCTGCTCGAGTCGACCTGCGTCGGATCCTCGGAGCTGCTCGTCATCGTGGTGCTCGCGCTCGTCGTGGGGCCGCTGCTCGTCTCGGCGACGCCCGAGCTCGCAGTGCCGCCGGGATCGATGCACGTGCCGTCCATGCACGCGAGCCCGTCGTCGCACGTGCCCTGCACGGTGCACGCGCAGGACTCGCGGCCCGGCAAGCACGAGCTGTCGCCGCAATCGGCCGACAACCCGGCGAGCACGCCGACGAGGGCGCCGATCACCGCAGGTCGCTGCATCGCCCGCGAGTCTGGCGCAACCCGCCCGCGCGCTCAACCAGGGATCTGGCAGGGCACCGGGCCGTGCGCGGTGTTGTTGTCGGGCCGGCACTCGCTCCACGGGTGATCCGGCTGGCCGTCGTCGACCACCACCCACGCTTCGGCCTCGCCGGTCATCAGCTCGGGCGGCGCTGGATCGAGCACGAGCACCACGTCTTCGGCCTCGGCGGGATAGAGCACCTTCACGGTCATCCCGGTGCCCAACAGTTGTCCACCCGCGCTCGGATCTCCGTCGTAGAACCCGACGACGACGCCGGCGGGCACCGCGGCCTGTCCGATGTTGCGCACGCGCGCGACGAGCCCGTACTCGGACGGGTCGCAGCGCGGCAGCACGCTGACGACGAGATCCGGGGCCGCGAACTCACCCTCGGGCTGGACGTTCTGGCGGAAGTTGTTCAGGCGATCGACGGTCCAGTTCGCGGCTTCGACGGCGGGGATCGTGCCGTCCTCCTCGACGTTGGTCACATGATAGTGGTGCTGGTTCCACACGCGTCGCGTGCGGACCCAACGACCCTCGAGATCGCCGAACACCCGCACGCCGCTCTGCTTGCTGCCATCCTCGGGACACGTGATCGACGAGTAGCTGTTCGAGATCGCGATGATGTCGGCGTGGCCGTCGCTGTCGACGTCGGTGATGATCGGGTATTCCCACAGCGTCCCGGTGGTGTTGCAGGTCTGGAACAGCACGCTGCCGGTGCTGCCGTCGTAGATCCGCAGGAACTGCTCGTCGCCGTAGACGACCTCGGCGCGACCGTCACCGTCGAAGTCGAACACCGCGCTGCCGGTCGCGCGCGAGCTGCAGTCCACCGCCGGCGTCAGCCACATGACCGTGTCGGCGTCGGCGACCCCGGGGTTCATCACCGCGGCGCCGTCGAACGCGGTGAGCCCCACACCCGCGGCCACGCCGACGTCCGGCGTGCCGTCGCCGTTGAAGTCGGCGATGGTCGGCGGGCCACCACCGTCTCCGCCGTCGCACGGGGGCAGTCCGCTGTTGATGTCGATGCCGGAGCGGATCGTCTCCACCCCGACGCCCGGCACGTAGCGCCACACGTAGAGCGCATGGCTCGGTCGATGGATCGCCGCGACCTCGGGCGCACCGTCGAGATCGAGATCCGCAATCGCATGCTGGTAGCCGTCGACACCGCTGTCGGCGAGCAGCGTGCCGTCGGGCTCGAAGGCGTAGCGCGGCCCGACGACCTCGAGCGCACCGTCGCCGTCCATGTCGGCGGCCGACGTCGTCTGCTGCCACGCGAACGTGGCCTCCTCGAGGCCGGTCGCGCCGTCGTAGATCGAGGCCTCGGTGAGCACCTCGGGCACTCCGTCCTGGTCGAAGTCGGCGATCGAGGGCATGAAGCAGCCGGTCGTGGTGCTCGACACCCAGCGCTGGTTGCCGGCGCCGTCGAACGCGATCACGTTGCCCGCGACGCCGCACACGACGATCTCGTTGCCCGCGACGCCGTCGATGTCACCCGTCGCGATCGACAGCCCGGGGTTGAACTGTGGGGCCTGGGGATTGACCGCGAACTTCTCGACGATCGCCCCGTTCACGATCGAGATCGCATGCAGTGTGCCGTTGCTCGTGTACGCGCCGCCCGTGAACGTCGCGAACACGATGTCGGGGATGTCGCGCTCGTCGACGATCATGTCGCAGTTGTCGTCGTCGAGCTGGATCACCATCGGCGCCATCATCGAGTCGCCGCCCTGCCAGTGGTACTTCACGGTGGGCTCGAAGCCCCCGGCGGGGATCACTTCGCAGAGCGGCAGACAATCGATGTCGTCGCCTTCGGGCTCGACGCCCGCAGGACACTGGGGCGGCTCGGGCAGGCACTTGCCGGTCGCGAGCATCTCGCCGCCCTGGCACATGCCCATGCCGCCGCCCATGCCCGGCTCGCCGAGCGAGTACTCGCAGTACTCGTCCTCGCTGCACTCGCTCGCGTCGATGCAGTCGGCGCCCGGCGTCACGCACTGCTGGAACGAGCACACGTCGCCGTCGCCGCAACAGACGTCGTCGCACACCGACTCGAGCGCGCAGCACACCCCGTCGATGCACTCGCCCTCGCACTCCGGATCGCACGCACTGCCCGTGGTGCTGCTCGAGCCGTCCGTCGCGATCGTGTCGTCGGCGCTGCCGCTGCCGTCCGAGGTCGCGGAGGTCGTCGTCATCGTGAGACTTCCGCCGGTGACGTCGGCATCGCCCTCGCCCTCGCCGCCGCCGTTGCAGGCGAAGAGCGCGAGGGCGAGCACGGCGAAGCGGGACGAAGGGCGCGGTTCGGACACGGACATGGGGCGGGGGTTGGACGCCCGCACGCCCGGGATTTACGGCTGGTACACGTGCGGCCGCGGCGCTAGCGCTTCGCGATCCACTCGGTCATCAGCTGCAGCACCTCGGGCGCCATCGTCTCCTCGATGCTGCCGTACTCGGCGACGCTGCCCGTCTTCGCGTGCTGGAAGAGGTGGTTGAGCCCCGGCATGCGCCGGACCTCGGCCTTCTTGTTCTTCTTCAGCGCCTTGCCGATCGCGGCGGCGTTCTGCTCGGCGTCGACCTGCACGTCGAGATCGCCCACGAGCGCCAGCACCGGCACCTTCACCTTGCCGAGCGTCGGCTTGGGATCGAACGCGATGAAGTTGCGGAACCACGGCGAGAGCAGTGCGTCGACCTCGGGGGCCAGCTCCTTCACGTCGACGCCGGGGGTCTTGCCCAGCACCTCGAGCATCTTGCCGCGCGCGACTGCGTCGTCCTTCTCCTTGCCGAGGATGTCGATGAGCGCCTTCTGCTGCGAGACCGCGAGCTCGACCTCGGCCGGCGGCGCGCCGGCGGACTGCATGACGCGCTCGACCTGGCGCGGCATCAGCTCCGCACCCGAGACCCCGGGGCCGGCGAGCATCACGACGAAGCGCACCTGCTTGCTGCGCACGGCAGCGGCCGGGCCGACGAGCCCACCCTCGCTGTGTCCGACGATGCCGACGCGCTTGGGATCGATGCGCGGCTGACCGGCGAGGAAGGCGACACCGGCGATCGCGTCCGCGACGAAGTCCTCGGTGGTCGCGACCTTCGGATCCCCGGTCGAGCCGCCGACGCCGCGATCGTCGACGCGCAAGGTCGCGATGCCGTTCTTCGCGAAGTGATCGGCGATGACCCAGAACGGTTTGTGACCGAAGATCGTCTCGTCGCGATCCTGTGCGCCCGAGCCGGTGACGAGCAGTACGGCGGGGAAGGGCCCGTCGCCCTTCGGGGTGGTGAGCGTGCCGGCGAGCTTCACCTTCGCGGCGGTGTTGTCGTAGGCGACCTCGACCACGTCGTAGTCGAACGGCGGCTTGGGCTCCTGCGGCCGCGCCGGAGTCGAGAGCGCGGCGTAGCGCGCCGCGTCGATGCGCTCGACACCACAGTCGAGCTTCGCGGGGCCCTGCTCGAACTTGCACACGTCGGGCTCGCCCTTCGCATCGCGGGTGATGCTCCACTTGGCGCCGACCTGTGCGATCGCGAACGCGATCTGTGCCGGCGTCACGACGACGTCCGCCAGCGGCACGTCACGCACGCCCTGCGCAGGGATCGTGATCTTGCCGGCGTAGCCCTCGCCCGCGCGGGTCAGCGCGACCGCGAACGGGAGCTCCATGCCGGGCACTGCGACACTGCCGACGAAGTACATGGCGTCGGGATCGGCGGGTGCGGCCGGCTCGGGCGCAGGCGTCGTCGTGTCCGGCGTCGAGGTCGCAGCCGTCGGTGGGCGACCGCACGCGCACACGAGCACGAATGCGGAGATCGAGTGGATGACCTTCGACACTGCAGTGGTGCCGCGTTGCGATCGGGAGCTCGGAATGCGCGTCATCTTGGTCGGCGCGGATGATAGCGATTGACTCGCGGGGCGCGGCGGTAAATAAGAGCTGGTATGACGCTTGTGAACTGGATGCGTGATGTGGGCTTCGTGGCGCTCGTCGGTGTGGTCGCGTGCAAGGCCGACGACGGGGGCGACGGCACGAACGGCGACGCCTCGACCGGCGCCACCTCGGCACCGACCACGAGCACGGGCGAGGAGACGACCGTGGGCACGGAGGCGACGGACACCGAGCCGACCGAGTCCACCACCACGGCGATGGAGACGAGCGGTGCGGACACGACGGCCGGGCCGACCTGCGAGCCGTCGCCGCTCGCCGGGCTCGGCATCCTGTTCGACGGGGCGCCGCCCGGACCCGATGGGCTGCCCGAGATCGACGCGCTGCCGTGCGTCGTCACGGTCGGTGCGGGCCAGCTCTCGCTCGCGCTCGAGTGCACGGGCGCGGACGGGGACGAGCTGCACATGGTGAGCTTCATGGGCGACGCGCTGCTCGATCCGGCCGCGCTCGACGGGGTGTCCGCGGTGCTCGACATCTCGTCGAATCCCGAGGACGACCCCTACGAGTTCTTCACGCTCACCACGCCCGAGGGGGAGCTGTTGCTCGCGTTCGAGTCCGGCAGCGAGCTCGTCTCGGAGGTCGCCGAGGCTGCGGGTCTCGGCGTCGAGCTGGTCGATCGCGGCTGCGAGTTCGAGACGGTCGACGTGGGCTGCGGGAGCTACAAGCGGACCGCGCTCGCGTTCTCGTACGGTGCCGACATGGTCGAGCTGTTCGATGGCGAGTCCGGCCAGCTCGGTGAAGGGTTCGGGGTCGTGCTCGCGGGCGCGCAGATCGGGGAGTCGGCGGTGGACGATCCGTGCTTCGATCGGTATCGGTATCTCGTCGTCGCCCAGCCCTGAGCCGCAGAGCCGCACAGAGCGGAAACAAAAAAGCTCCCCTCGCGGCTGCGAGGGGAGCTTCTCGGGCACGGGCACGTGTACGGGCACGGGCACGGAGCTCGACGCTGCGCGTCGAGCTACATGTCCATTCCGCCCATACCACCACCACCCGGACCGGCCGGGGCAGCGGCTTCCTTCTTCGGGCGCTCGGCGATCATCGCCTCGGTGGTGAGCATCATGCCGGCGACGCTGGACGCGTGCTCGAGCGCGGTGCGCACGACCTTGGTGGGATCGATGACGCCGTCCTCGATGAGGTCGCCGTACTTGCCGGTGCGGGCGTTGAAGCCGAAGCCGCCCTTGCCGTTCTTCACCTCGTTCACCACCACCGAGGGCTCGCCGCCCGCGTTGGCGACGATCTGGCGCAGCGGCTCCTCGAGCGCACGACGCACGATGGTCACGCCGAACTGCTGCTCGGTCGAGCCGGCCTCGAACTTGTCGAGCGCCTTCTGGGCGCGGATGAGCGCCACACCGCCGCCGGGGACGATGCCCTCTTCGACGGCCGCACGCGTCGCGTGCAGCGCGTCCTCGACGCGGGCCTTCTTCTCCTTCATCTCGACCTCGGACGCAGCGCCGACCTTGATCACGGCGACGCCACCGACGAGCTTGGCGAGACGCTCCTGCAGCTTCTCGCGGTCGTAGTCGGAGGTGGTCTCCTCGATCTGCGCGCGGATCTGCTTCACGCGGCCCTGGATGTCGGCCTTCTTGCCGCCACCGTCGACGATCGTGCAGTTGTCCTTGTCGATCGTGATCTGCTTGGCGGTGCCGAGATCCTTGAGCGTGAGGTTCTCGAGCTTCTCGCCGAGGTCCTCGGTGAGCGCCTTGCCACCGGTGAGCACGGCGATGTCCTTGAGCATCTCCTTGCGGCGGTCGCCGAAGCCCGGGGCCTTGACCGCAGCGACGTGCAGCGTGCCACGCAGCTTGTTGACCACGAGGGTCGCGAGCGCCTCGCCGTCGATGTCCTCGGCGATGATGAGCAGGCTACGGCCCTGCTTCGCCACCTGCTCGAGGATCGGCAGCAGGTCCTTCATCGTCGAGATCTTCTTCTCGTGGAGCAGGACGAAGGTGTCCTTGAGGTCGACCTCCATGCGCTCCTGGTCGGTGATGAAGTACGGCGACAGGTAGCCGCGGTCGAACTGCATGCCCTCGACCACCTCGAGCTCGGTGGTGGACGACTTGTTCTCCTCGACGGTGATGACGCCTTCCTTGCCGACCTTGCTCATCGCCTCGGCGATCAGCTTGCCGATCTCTTCGTCGCCGTTCGCGCTGATCGTGCCGACCTGCGCGATCTCGGCCTCGCCCTTCGTGGCCTTCGACAGCTTCTTGATCGCGTCGACGGCCGAGATCACGGCGGCATCGATGCCGCGCTTGATCTCCATCGGGTCGTGGCCCGCGGTGACCATCTTGATGCCCTCGCGGAACAGCGCCTGCGCGAGCACGGTGGCGGTGGTGGTGCCGTCACCCGCGATGTCGGAGGTCTTCGAAGCGACCTCCTTGACCATCTGCGCGCCCATGTTCTCGAACTTGTCCTCGAGCTCGATCTCCTTGGCGACGGTGACGCCGTCCTTGGTGACCGTGGGCGAGCCCCACGACTTCTCGATCACCACGTTGCGACCGCGGGGTCCCAGGGTGACCTTGACCGCATCGGCCAACACGTTGACTCCGCGCAGGATCGCGGAGCGAGCATTCTCATCGAAACGAACTTCCTTGGCAGCCATTGTCTTTTTCTCCGTGTGTTGAGCGCGAGGGGTCTACTTCTCGATCACCGCGAGGATCTCGTCCTCGCGCAGGACGATGTGCTCGTCGCCGTCGAGCTTCAGCTCGGTGCCGGCGTACTTGCCGAAGAGCACCTCGTCGCCGGCCTTGACGTCGAGCGCGATGCGCTTGCCCGCGTCGTCACGCTTGCCTTCGCCGACGGACACGACCACGCCGCGCGCGGGCTTCTCCTTGGCGGAGTCGGGGATGAACAGGCCGCCGGTGGTCTTGGACTCTTCGGCGACGCGCTTGACGACCAGGCGGTCGTGCAGGGGGCGGATCTTCATGGTGAGCGGCTCCTCGGGCCCCGCGCGGGGCCGTGAAACGGGGTGATGGGTGACCGGGACAGACGGGCGATCGCGAGCGCGACGCGGGCGCAGTGCCGGCGTCGGGCCGTGGTCGTCCGAGCGGGGAGAAGCGGCCGAAACGGCACGAAATCCCGCGAGTTAGCACTCGGCCAACCGGAGTGCTAGCGGGCGGCATAGTAGTCGCGCCACCTGGCGGGTCAACCCCGCACGCTGTGGAAATTCAGGGCGCACAGTGGCGCGAAGGGTGGGGTCACTCACAAACTGAGGTGAGGGGCCGAAGCTCCCGCGACATGCGGTGCTGGGGGTGTAGGCCAAGTCACCGGAGACAGCGCAAGACATGACCGGGGTCGCCGTCCACCACGCCACGCTGGAGTCCTTTTTCTTCGAAGAGATCGAGCACGTGCAGGAACGCACGGGTCGGGCCCTGCCGACCGAGGTCGAGGCCTACGTCGTCCACCTGCTGGCGACCTACGCGACCAAGACCGACGGCGCCGGACGGACCTCGCGACCGCTCGCGCTCGACTATCTCAGCGCGAAGAGTCGCGAGGGCAGCGCCCGTGCCGTCGCCCTGCGCACCGTCGGCGATCGCGCGCTCTACATCAGCGGCGTCGTGCCGCGCAGCCTGCATCGCACGCCGGTCAACGTACGCTACGTGCGGGGCATCGGTGAGTCGGCCTATCGCGAGGTCGCCGGCGGCGGAGCACTGCGCGTGCTCGGCATGCTCGCCGAGATGTTCGAAGACGTCGCGGAGGTGATCGGCGACGTCGCCGTCGTCGGTCGCGACGAGCCCGGCGATCTCATGGCGTGCTACGAGCGCTGGCGACAGAAGGGCGACCCGCGCGACGCGAAGCAGCTCGTGCGCGCCGGCGTGCTGCTCGACGCCGAGGGCTCGGACATCCTGCAATGAGCGAGGTCGGCGCGAGCAACCTCGGTCGGCTCTTCCGCGGGCTCGAGGCGCTCTACGGCGCCGACTCGGGCCTCGATCCGCACGACTTGCTCGTGCCGCTCGACGGCGAGGGCGACGTGCGCGAGCGCGTGCTCCTCTTCGAGACCGAGGACGGTGCGCTCGAGCTCGGGCTCGCGCTCGACGAGCGCACGCTGCAGGTGCTGGAGTCGATCGACGGCGACATCGTGCTCTCCGACGCGTCGCTCGGCGACACGCTGCCGGTGCTCGAGGGGCTCTCGCACGTCGTGTACCTCGCCGAGGCCGCTCGCCGCGAGCGCCCGGTGTCCGGGCTCGAGCTCGAGACGCAGGCCGAGGTCGACAAGCTGGCGATGTGCCTGCTCTTCCGCTGGCCCGATGCGCGCGCGCAGTTCGAGCGGCTCGTCGACCGGCTCTACTATCGCTTCGAGCTGGTCGCGAGCGCCGAGCTGCACGAGCGCTACCAGCTCGCGAATCGGCTCGCGCTCGCGTTCTCGCGGCGGCTGAAGGGCGCGGTGGAGGACGGACGGCTCGACGAGCTGCGCCGACTGTTGCAGCGCTTCTGGGGCGCGTCGATGACCGACAAGCTCGCGCTCGCGGCCTGATCCATCACGACGCCGGTGCGCGCGTGGGCAACGGTGCCTCCCACACGGCCGACTGCATCGCCGGCACGATCGAGAACTTGCACGTATCGGCGCCGTCGCGGAAGCACTGCGTCTGGCTGATCACCGCGGGCGAGCCGACGGCGCTGAGCGCCTGGCTCAGGATGCCCTCCTCCATCATGCAGTGGTGGGGCGTCGTCTTCTCGAGCAGGGCACGGTTGCCGTCGAACGCGAGCACACGCCAGCCGCCGATCTCCTCGCCGCGGTTGGCGTGGTGATACATGCCGTCGATGCCGTAGACGATGTCACGACCGCAGCGCGCGACCTCGGCGATGCGCTGCTCGTGGGAGATCTTGAAGAGCGTGCGGCCGAGCTTGAGCAGCGCGAAGCGGCCGACCCGCTGCTCGATCGTCTCCATCATCTCGAGCAGCCACTCGATCGGGTACCACTCGTCGGGCCGGATGCCGGCGAGGCGCCCGCTCGCGACCGGCCCCAGCAACCGCGTCGCGGCGTTCTCGGCCCCGGTCAGGGCCGCGAGGGCGTGCCGCACGGCGAGGATGTCGGAGCCGATCGTCTCGTGCCCGATGCCTTCGTAGCCCTTCGGTCGCCGCATCCGGGGCCATAGTTGCACGCGGGCGCGTCCGTGGCCAGATGGCCACGTCGCACCGGCGAGGATGATCCGCGATCGGGCGCGGCCCCGATCACAGCAGCTGCATGTACGCCACGATGTCGGCCTGCTCCTGGGCGGTGAGCGCGGGCAGCCCGACGATCTGGAAGTAGTCCGAGTAGTGCTGCGCGAGATCCTCGAGCGTCGCCGCCGAGTTGTCGTGGAAGTACGGCGCCGTGTCCTTCGCGCCCCAGATCGTGGGGATGCGGAAGAAGTTCAGCTCGCCGACGTTGCCGGTGATGAGCGCACGGCCCGGATCCGGGCTCTCGACGATCTGCGTGGTGCCGTCGCCGTTGTCGACCTCGAACTGCAGCACGGGGTTGCCGGCCTTGTTGAGCTCCGACACGAACGCGGTGAAGAAGCGCGAGCCGGGGGGCAAGGGCGCCAGCAGGAACTCGGAGGTCTGGTTCAGCATCGGGCCCGCGTGGCAGTGGCCGCACACGCCGGCGACGCTCGGCACGAACCAGTTGCGCCCGCGGATCTGCGCCGCCGTGTGCCCGGCGGGGAGCGTGGGCGCGGCACCGCCGTTCGCGTAGTGCTTGAGCGCGTTGCTCGAGAAGAACTTGTTGGTCCGCTGGAAGTCGGCGATCGCGTCGAGCTCCGCGAGCGTCGGCTCGCGACCCGGCTCCGCATGCGCATGCACTGCGCCGAGCGCCTGATCCTGCAGCGTCAGGAAGCGGCCGTCGCTCATGAAGATCGTGTCGAGCGAGGGCACGTTGTTCGTCGTCGGCACCGCGCGCGCGAGCTGGACGGTGTCCGCCTCCGGATCGTCGACCAGTGTCCAGCCGGGCGGCAGCGGGATGTCGACGAGGATCGTGGCGTCGGTGAGCAGTCGATCGTACGAGTCCCCGAGCTGATCGTCGCTGTCGATCGCACGGAACAGCGGCCCGTCGGGATCGCAGTCGAACTCGTCCTGCACCTGCTCCGGCGACAACGCCCCCGTCTCCTCGGTGTGGCACGTGCGGCACGTGCGACCGTTGCCGTCGAACGTCTCGTCGTTGAACAGCTTCTTGCCGTTCGGCTTCTTCGCCTGCGGGGCGTTCTGTGCGGTGAGCCCGACGCCCGCGGTCGGCGGTGCATCGTCGTCCGCGTCGACGTCGAGCTCGAGCTCGTCGTTCGGCGGATCGCCGTCCGTACACGCGAACGGCACGAGTGAGAGGGAGAGCGCCACTCCGAGGCTGTCGATGTTCATCCGCATCGTCGCGCAGGATCGACGTGCGCGTCCCATCGGTCAACCGTGCGTTGCACGCAGTGCGACTATGCGAAATCGCGCGTGACGAGCACGCGTCATCCGACGTCGCCGCACTGCACGGGCGCAGAGGCGCATCAGTGCAAAGTCGCGCTGATCTCCGTCGTGCCTCCGTCGGGGCGGTCGATCTTCGCGAGCGAGACGCGCTTGCCGAGCGCCATCGTGGGGCGTGCTTCGAGCGAGAGCGTGTCGGGTCGCCCGGGTACGCGGCAGTCGAGCTCGATCGACAACGTGCCGCGATCGGGCTGGTGCTCGCTCTCGACCGTGCAGAGCTGCCCGCTCGCGCCCTCACCGAGCACGCGGGCCTGCAGCTTCGCGTTCGCGGGCAGCTCGAGGCGCGTGCGCGTGCGCTTGCCGGAGCTCGGCTTCTCCACGATCTCGATCTCGATGCTGTGGACCACGGCGGACGGGCGCATACCCGGCTCCGCGGCACGCGTGGGGGAGGTGGCGGCGAGCAGGGTGGGCAGCAGGAGCTCGAGCAGGGCGGTGGCGTGTTGCATGCGCGGTGGGAGAGCAACCCGCGTGCCGAGGCCGTCGGCGCCGCCGTGACTCGCGAATCTGCGCGGGTCCGCGCTCCCGCTGCGACACGAAGTCAGCGGCGGCCCCGGGCCGCAGGTCAGCGCGTCGTTCGCGTCGCGACGCGTGCGAACGGGCTGGGCGCGTCCCAGGCCGCCGACTGCATCGCCGGCACGATCACGAAGCGACACGCGTCCGCACCCTCGCGGAAGCAGTGCGTCTGGCTGATGACCGCGGGGGAGCCCACGGCGGTCATCGCCTGGCTGAGGATGCCCTCTTCCATCATGCAGTGGTGTGGCGTCGTCTTGTCGAGCACCGCGCAGTTGGCATCGAACGACACGACCTCCCAGCCGCCGATGCCGAGGCCGCGGTTGGCGTGGCGGTACATGGCGTCGATGCCGTGCACGATGTCGCGACCGCAGCCCGCGACCTCCGCGATCCGTCGCTCGTGCGAGAGCTTGAAGAGCGTGCGCCCGAGCTTCAGCAGTGCGAAGCGACCGATGCGCTGGTCCATCGTCTCCATCATCTCGAGCAGCCAGCCCATCGGGTACCAGCCGTCGGGCTGGATTTGATCGAGGCGGCCGCTCGCGACTGGCCCCAGCAGTCGGTTGGCGGTGTGGTGGGCCCGCGTGAGCGCGGCCAGGGCATGGCGCACCGCGAGCAGGTCGGAGCCTATCGTCAGGTGGTCGATGCCCTCGTAGCCCCGCGGGTGCCGCATCCGTTCGGACATCGTCGGTTGCGGCGGGAAACTGATGGCCGATCGGATCGGGTCGGCCCGGATCGGACCCCGCCGGCGCCCGCCGGGGCGAGGGACGCGTCGAAAACGTGCGGACCGCAATGCCCCTGGCGCATCCTGCGTCCCGATCCATGATCCACGTGCAGATGCTGATCGGACTCGCGTCGTGGCTCGCCGTGCTCGTCGGCGGCGCCGCATCGCCGGTGGTCGCCGACCCGCCGCGCGAGATCGAGCGAATCGACGATGCGCAGTTCGTGGTGGTGCCGGCGCGGGCCCAGCCGGTGCACGCCGAGGACGTCACCGTGCGCGTGCTGGTCGAGCGCAAGTACGCCGCCGAGGCCGACGCATTCGCGTGGGCCGTCGAGGAGGCGCTCGGGGACGCTGCGGGCTGGGCTGCGGCGGGTCATCGCTTCGTGCTCGTCGACGGCGAGGCCGAGATCACGGTGGTGCTCGCGAGGCCGCAGACCGTCGATGCGCTCTGTGCCCCGCTCGTCACCGGCGGCTCGTTCTCGTGCGGTCGCAAGGGGCGCGCGGTGATCAACGCGCGACGCTGGCACCACGGCGCGTCGACGTACCGCGGTCACCTGGCCGCCTACCGCACCTACGTGATCAACCACGAGGTCGGCCACCTCCTCGGCTTCGAGCACGCCGCGTGCCCGGGTCGCGGCAAGGCGGCACCGGTGATGCTGCAGCAGACGAAGTCGCTCGCGGGCTGCAAGCGCTCGTCGCATCCGAGCGCGCGGGAGCTCGCGCGCATGGCCGCGACCCCGCTGCGCTACGCGGCGGACACCGGCCGAACCTCGAGCACCGCGAGCACGGAGCTCATCGCGAGCGCCGTCGCCGACGCGACAACGGGACGAGCGCCAGCAGCAAGAGGCCCGCGCCCGGCGGTGCCTTGACGTCGCACGCGCACGACTTCGACGCGCCGTCGTCGTCCTCGGCCACGCCCGTGCTCTCGCCTTCATCCCCGCCCTCGCCACTCGACTCGTCCGGAGCGCCCGACGAGCCCGACTCGTCCGCCGTGCCGCCGCCCGTGTCGACGGGCGGCGCCGTGCCGACGTAGACCGTGACCATGTCGGAGCCTTCGTTGAGATCGTGATCGACGGCCTCGACGTAGACCTCGTACACGCCGTCGGGCACGCCGAAGCTCCACGACGTGCGGAAGTCGTACGCGTTCTCGACCAGCTCGTCGCCCTCCTGGGGCACGACGCGCAGGCGCCAGCCCGCGCCGACGTTGTCGTCGGAGACCTCGGCGGCGATGTCGACCAGCGTGCCCGAGGGCAGCTCGATCACGTCCTCGGCCGGCTCGGTGATCGTCACGACCGGCGGTTCGACGTCCGGAGCGTTGGGCCCGAAGAACGCCAGCAGCTCGGCGTCGTCGTTCTGCATGCCGGAGTCCTCGCCGCAGAACTCGTCGTGCACGTACGTGCAGCTGATGCCGCCGGTCGCATCGTTGTACGGCGTGCACTCGGTGGCCCAGATCTTCTCGCCGCTCGTCCCGAACGGGTACATGATGTGCTCGCTGCCATCGATGTGATCGAGGCCGAACGCGTGCGCGGCCTCCTGCAGCGCGGTGTTGCCGATGGTGAGCGCGCTACCCGACGCCTCGGTGAACGCGAACGTGGTGTCGCGCCACCAGGTGTCACCGCAGTCGGAGCTGCACGACACGCCGAGGATGCCCGAGCCCATGCCGATGTCGGTCGGGTCGCCGCCCATCATCACCATCGAGTAGGGCAGGTGCGCGGGCGGTGCGTCCTCGTACGCGATGCGCACCGCGTACGGCTCCATCGCGTTCTGGAACACCTGGATCATGGTGAGCGCGGTGCTCTCGTTGCCGGCGTACCCCGGGTACATCACCGGGATCGCGCCGACGCAGCCCGCCTGCATCTCGGCGGCATTCGTGCCGCTCGACAGCTCGCCGCCGAAGAAGTTGAGAAAGATCGTCGTGTAGTGCGGCGGATCTTCCCAGGCGCGCCGCGGCTCGAGCTCGCCGCGCAGCCGCGCGCCGGAGTCGAGGTGATCGCCCAGCTGCACGAGGTCGGCGTCGCGTAGATGTTGCTCGAACGCGGCGCGTCGCGCCTCGATCTGCTCGGCCGTCAGCGGCGCACGCTCGACCACCGGCTTGCCGAACAGCTTGTGCTCGGCGGCGGCGGGCGTCGCGATCGAGCAGGCGAGCAGGGCGAGCGCGGCGGACGACAGGCGAGGGCTCATGCGCCCCATCCTGCCACACGCGTCAGCGCGGCGAGGCGGCGATGTTGCCCCCGTCGACGGGCAGCACCGTGCCGGTCGTGCGCTCGGCGAGCGCCAGCGCGAGCATCGCCTTCGCCACGTCGTCGACCGTCACCTCGGCACCCAGCAGGTTCGCGCGGAAGTAGTCGTCGGGCTCGAGGCCGCGCGCGCGTGCACGCTCGGCGAGCGCGACCGGATCGAGCAGGTTCGTGCGGATGCGATCGGCATTGATCGCGTTGGCCCGGATGCCCGCGGGCCCGCCCTCGACCGCGTACTGCTTCATCAGCGCGACCAGGGCCGCCTTCGCGATCGCGTACGGTCCGAAGCCGGGGCCGGGGTTGAACGCGGACTTCGACGCGTTGAACAGCAGGAACCCGCCCTGGCCCTGGGCCCGCAGCGCGCGCGTGACCGCCTCGGCGAACCACTGGTGCGCGAGCAGGTTGACCGCGAGGCTGGCCATCAAGAGCTCGGGTGGGCACGCGTCGATCGGCGCCTGCGGTGCGGTGCCCGCGTTCGAGACCAGCCCGTCGACGCCGCCGAAGCACTCGACCGCGCGCGCGACGGTGCGGTGCACGGCCTCGCGATCGGTGACGTCGAGCACCTCGAACGGCGCGCGCAGCTTCGCCGCGGTGGCGGCGAGCGACTCGGCGTCGCGGTCGACGAGCCAGAGCTGCGCGCCGGCGCCCGCGAACGCCTTCGCGATCGCGGCCCCGATGCCCGACGCCGCGCCGGTGACGATCACCACGCGCCCGTGCAGCGGCTTGGGGTTGGCCTTGCCGAGCTTCGCTTGCTCGAGCGACCAGTACTCCATGTCGAAGATGTCGCCGTCGGGCAGCGCCTGGTAGCTGCCGAAGGTCTCGGCGTCGCGGATGATCGTGATCGTGTGCTCGTAGACGTCGGCGGCGATCGCCGCCGCCTTCGCGTCGGCACCGGCGGCGACGAGCCCGAGCCCGGGCACCAGCACGATGCGGGGATCCGGATCGAGCGGCGTGCGCTGGACCTGCTTCGCCGCGAGCTGCCGCGCGACGTACTCGCGATAGCTGGCCCGGTAGCGCGCGAGCTCGCCGTCGATGAACGCACCGAGCTCGCCCTGCGCGTGCGCCGGGTCGAGCACGAGCGGGAGCTGTTTCGTGCGGATGACGTGGTCGGGCGTGGCCGGGCCGCGCAGTGCGAGCTCGGTGAGCTGCGGGTCGTCGACGAACGCGCGGATCGCCTCGCTCTTGCGCAGCGTGAGCACCCAGCGGCGACCTTCGCCGCCGAGCCGGCCGCGCAGCAGCGGTGCGAGCGTGGCCCAGTCGACCTGCGCGCGCGGTGCCGCCATCACGGCGGTGCTGCGCCGCGAAGCCACCGCACGCTCGGCGAGATCGACCGCGGCGATGTGTCGCTCGTACGACTCGCGCGCGTTGTCGCCCCAGGTGAAGAGCCCGTGCTGCAGCAGCAGCATGCCCTCGGCGCCGGGATGCGCGTCGTGGATCTCCGCCGCGAGCTTCGCGAGCGCGAAGCCGGGCATGATGTACGGGACGATCGCGAGCCGATCGCCGTAGAGCTCGCGGCAGCGCGCGAGCGCGTCGGGCTGATCGACGATCGCGAGGATCGCATCGGCGTGCGAGTGATCGATGTACGCGTGGGGCAAGAACGCGTGCAGCAGCACCTCGACCGACGGGTTCGGGGCGGCGGCGTCGAGCAGCCGCACGCGCGCCGCGTTGACCATGTCCTCGTCGGACAGCGCGGGCAGCCGGCGCAGCGCCTGCAGGCTGCCCTGGCGTACGGCGGGGAAGCCGGCGGGCTCGATGTCGCCGAGATCCCAGCCGCTACCCTTCACGCACAGCACGTCGACGAGCTCGCCGGTATCGTCGGGCAGCTGGGTCTTCACCGAGGTGTTGCCACCGCCGTGCAGGACGAGCGCCGGATCGGATCCGATGAGCCGCGAGCTGTACACGCGCAGCGCGAGCGCGTCGTTGGAGTTGCGTGCCTTCGACCAGCGCTGGATCGCAGCGCGTGCGTCGTCGTCCGACCAAGCCGATCGCATGCGCGGAGCCTACAACGATTCGCGGGCGACCTCGGCGAGCGCCTCCGCTTCCTCGCGGGCGGCCTCCTCCACCGCCGCATGCTCGGGATCCGCGAGTGGCGGCGTCGCCATCGTCGTGGGGGTCGGCGGCGTCGCCTCGTCGAGCACGGGCAGCTCGTCCGCGGTCGCGGGGTCCGCGTCCTCGAGCACCGGGAGATCGGCGAAGCGTTCCTCGGCGGCGCGGCGCTCGCCCTCCCGCTCGCGCCGCTCGAGCTCTGCGTTCGCACGCGCGAGCTCGTGCTTCGCGGTCACCGCCTCGATGCGGGCGCGCTCGGCATCGCTGCGTGCGGTCTCGGCCTCGTCCCACGCACGCGCGAGCTGACCCGCGCGCTCGGCCTCCTCCTGGCGCCGGCACTCGCCGATCGCGGCCGAGAGATCGTCGTCCTGCAGTCCTTCGTACTCGCGACGCTCGCGATCGCGGCGCTCGTGCTGGAGCTCGCCGCCCTTGTCCGTCGCGGATGCGGACACGGACAGCTCGCGCCCGCGATCGTGCTCGATCGATCGGGTGCGGAACGCCTCCATGCAGCGCTGGAACACGATGCTGGGGGTCGGCAGGCAGTGGCCGTCGACGTGTTGCTCGCCGCGGGGGCAGCCGAGATCGTTGGAGGGCCAACGAGCACAACCGAGGAGGAGCAAGAGCTGCGCGCGCGCGAGGGTTCGGATGGTCCAGTCCAAGGTCATGCCGATGCCGGTCGCGCGAGCGATACTGCGGATCCCGGCTGCGACGCGTCGTCGCGGTCACCTTCGGCTCCGGCCGGCAACTCCGTGGCCGAGGCCGACGACACCCGATGACGCGAAGCATCCGAACCCTGCTCCTGGTCACCTGCACCGCGCTCGCGTGCACGCAGGCCCCACCGCGCCCGAGCACCGCGCCCACCGCTGCCACCAGGACCGCGGCACCCGTGTCGCGGTCGGCATTCCGCGTCGAGGTCGTCGGGTCCGGTCCGCCGATGCTGCTCATCCCCGGCCTGACCTGCGCCGGCGACGTGTGGGCCGGCACGGTCGAGCACTACCGCGGCACGCATCAGCTGCACGTCGTCACGCTGGCCGGCTTCGCCGGCGAGCCCGCGATCGGATCGCCGATGCTCGAGCGCGTCCGCGACGAGCTCGTCGCCTACCTCGCGGCGCAGCAGCTCGAGCGGCCAGTCGTCGTCGGACACAGCCTCGGTGGGTTCATGGCGCTGTGGATCGCCGCAACCGCGCCCGAGGCCGTGGGAGCGGTCGTCGCCGTCGACGGCGTGCCGTTCCTGCCCGCGCTGATGGACCCCGGCGCGACCGCCGAGACGAGCCGCGCATTCGCGGAGCAGACCCGGGCCGCGATGGCCGCGATGGAGCCCGAGGCGTTCGCACGGCAGAATCGTACGAGCCTCGCGCAGATGATCCGAGACCCGGCCGACGTCGACGAGGTCGCGAGCTCGGCGGGACGCTCCGATCCCGCCGCGGTCGGCGAAGCGCTCTACGAGCTGATGGTGACGGACATCCGACCTCTGCTCGGCCGCGTGCGCGCGCCGGTGTTGCTCGTCGCCGCGGCCGACTACGCGACCGACGAGGCCGCACGCGCCCAGGTGCGCGCGCGCTACGAGCAGCAGCTCGTCGGCGTGGAGGACGGACGCGTGGTGCTCGCGACCGCCGCGAAGCACTTCGTGATGCTCGACGATCCCGCGTTCTTGTTCGCCGAGATCGATCGCTTCCTCGCGGGAGGGCGTTGAGCGATGCACGTGCACGCGCTCGATGCCGACGTGCTCGCGGCCCAGGCCGGCGATCGCGAAGCGTTCACACGGCTCGTCGACGCCTACCGCACGGTGGTGTGCTCGATCGTCACCGCGGTGCTGCGCGATCTCGAGACCGCCGAGGACGTCGCGCAGGAGGTGTTCCTCGCCGCGTGGCAGGGGCTCGGCAAGCTGCGCAACCCGGCCAGCTTCCTGCCCTGGCTGCGGCAGCTCGCGCGCAACCAGGCCCACTTCTCGGCGCGCACCCGTGGACGACGGCAGCGGCGGCAGCCGCTCGCCGACGACGAGCTGATCGCACGCGCGGTCGATCCCTCGCCCGATGCGAGCGATCGGCTGGCCGACGCCGAGCAGCTCGATCGACTCGCCGACGCGCTCGAGCGCCTGCCCGACGACGCCCGCGAGGTGGTGACGCTCTACTACCGCGAGGGCCGCTCGGCGCGGCAGGTCGGCGAGCTGCTCGGGCTGCGCGAGGACGCGGTGAAGAAGCGGCTCGAGCGTGCACGCGCGGTGCTGCGTCGCGAGCTGCTCGAGCGCGTGGGCGAGCTGCTCGAGCGCACCGCACCCGGCGCGGCGTTCACCGCTGCGGTCGCGCTCGGGCTCGCGGCCCCGGCGAGCGCTGCCGCGGCCACCACCGCAGCGCTCGGGGGCGCGACGGGGGTGGGCGCGATCGGCAAGCTCGCGATCGGGCTCGGGGGCCTCGGGCTCGGCCTCGTCGGTGGTGTCGCCGGCGTCGTGCTCGGGCTGCGCAAGGCCACGCGACGCGCCCTCGACGAGCGCGAGCGTCGTGAGCTGCTCGAGCTCGCGCTCGCGAGCGGGCTCGTGGTCGTCGTGGTCGCGCTCGGCATCCAGGCCAGCGCGATGCTGCAGAGCGCGACGTTGCTGGTCGGGGTCTGGCTCGCCGCGATGCCGGTGCACGGCTGGATCTACCTGCGGTGGCTGCCCCGCATCGTCGCGCGTCGACGTGCGGCAGAGCTCGCGGGCGATCCGAGCGCGGCCGTTCGTCATCGACGCGAGCGGATGCGCAGCACGCTCGGGTTCTGGTTCGGCGTGGTGGCCGGGAGCGCGACGGTGGCGTGGGCCGCGACGCAGCTCGCCCGCTGATCAGCGCTCGTTCAGGTTGCGGCACGTCGGCGAGGGCTCGACGTCCTTCGGATCCGGCAGCGTGCCGAGCAGCTTGTCGGCCGCGTGCATCGTCACGCCCATCCAGTAGTTCTCGTTCTTGAAGTGGTGCAGCCGGTGCAGACGCCACAGGTTGCGGTACCACGCCGAGCGCGGCCGCCAGGCCGAGTGGCAGAGGTAGTGCGTCCACTCGTAGATCGTGCCGAGCACGACCATCGTGGTGGTCATCGTGAGCGCGAGCGGCAGCGTGGGCATCACGGCATAGGAGAGCCCGCCGAGCAGCACGAAGCCGGTCGCGAGGCTGCCGATCGGGATGAACCACCACTTCGGATCGTGGGGATCGGCGTGGTGGGCCCGGTGATCGTGCGCGATGGGCAGATCGATCGGGATGCCCCGCCAGCGGCGCGGACGGAAGTGCAGGATCTCGACGTGGATGAGCCACTCGGTGAGCGGGTGCAGGATCACCATGCCCGCGATCACGGCGAGGTCCCAGACGCCGAAATCGCCGACCCAGATGCGGGCGGCGAGGGAGACCACCAGCATCGCGAGCAGCATGTGGAACGAGGGACGGCGCGCGAAGTAGGCGAGCGCGTCGCCCATGGTGAGGCCGGGCGCGCGGGGATCGAGCACGCGACCCGTGCTGCCGAAGCGACTGACGACGATGGCGTTCACGACACACCTCCTGCCTGCGGACCGCCACCCTCGAGCGCACCCGAGGCACGCAGCGCGGCGATGAGCTCGAACATGCGATGGCTCCCGTGCTCGAGGAGCCCGGACGCGACGTGCTTGGCCGAGACGTCGTCGCCGCGTGCGATCGCCTCGGTGATGGCGCGGTAGCTGGGGATGTCGCGCAGCTCGTCGGCCATCACCTGCACGAGCGCGGTGCGAACGGTCTCGTAGGTCTCGCGCAGCGTGTTGAACGCGAGCTCGTACGCGATGTTGTCGGAGCCGCGCACGAGCACGTCCCAGAAGCGCAGCGAGAGCTCCTGCAACGCGGGGAGATCGTCGGCCGTGTGCGCGCGCTCGAGCTCGGCCAGCACGCCGCGCAGCTCGGCGACCACGGTCGCATCGGCCCGACGCGCGCACAGCCGCGCGATGTCGGGCGCGAGCGCGGCCCGGATCTCCATCACGCTGCGGGCGACCTCGAGGTCGACGGTGCCGCCCTCGCGGAAGAGCATGTGCGTGAGCAGGTCGAGCCCCGCGGTGCGGCGGAAGTCGAGCACCTTCGTGGTGCCGCCCTGCGAGATCGCGACGAGCCCGGCCTGCGCGAGCCGGCGCAGCGCCTCGCGGAGGGCACCGCGGTTCACGCCGAGGGTCTCGCAGAGCTCGCGCTCGGCCGGCAGCGCCACCCCCGGCGCCATGCGCCCGCGGACGATCTCCCGGCTCAGCTGCTCGAAGACGTCGTCGGACAGGGTCTTCTTGGCGATGCGCTGCAGGGCCACGAGTACGTTGTGCCATCATCCCATGTGATGGTCAACTGGTATGACCAGTGAGTTCACGCCAGGTCCGCCCCGGGCGGGCCGAGCGCGCGGCTTATGCTGCCCGCCTATGAAGGATCCGCGGCCCCAGGCGATCCGGCGCGAGGACTACCGGCCCCCCGACTTCTGGATCGACGAGGTCGAGCTCGAGGTCGAGCTCGGCGAGGAGGTGACGTGGGTCGGCGCGCGGCTGCAGGTCCGGCGCAACCCCGACGTTCCGCGTGCCGCCGACCTCCGCCTGCACGGCGAGCGCCTCCGGCTCGAGCGCGTCGAGCTGGACGGCGTGGTCGTGCCCGCCGCGGGTCACCGCATCGAGCCCGACGCCCTCGTCGTGAAGGACGTGCCCGACCGCTTCGAGCTGCGTACGAAGGTCGCGATCGAGCCGCAGAACAACACCGAGCTCACCGGCCTCTATCGCACGGGCTCGGGCTTCTGCACGCAGTGCGAGGCCGAGGGCTTCCGTCGCATCACGTACTTCCTCGATCGCCCCGACGTCATGGCGCGCTACACGACGACGATCATCGCCGACGGCACGCGCTATCCGGTGCTGCTCGGCAACGGCAATCGCGTCGAGCACACCGTGCTGGAGGACGGCCGCACGAAGGTGCGCTGGCAGGATCCGTTCCCGAAGCCGAGCTACCTGTTCGCGCTGGTCGCCGCCGATCTGCGCTGCCATGCCGGCACCTTCACCACGCGCTCCGGTCGCGAGGTGCGGCTCGAGGTGTGGGTCGAGCCGCCGCACATCGACTCCTGCGAGCACGCGCTGCGCTCGCTGCAGCGCGCGATGGAGTGGGACGAGCAGGTGTTCGGGCTCGAGTACGACCTCGACATCTACATGATCGTCGCGGTCGGCGACTTCAACATGGGTGCGATGGAGAACAAGGGGCTCAACGTCTTCAACGCGAAGTACGTGCTCGCGCGCCCCGACACCGCCACCGACGACGACTACGAGGACATCGAGGGCGTGGTCGCCCACGAGTACTTCCACAACTGGACCGGCAACCGCGTCACCTGTCGCGACTGGTTCCAGCTCACGCTCAAGGAAGGACTCACCGTCTTCCGCGACGAGCAGTTCACCGCCGACATGACCTCGCGCGCGGTGAAGCGCATCGCCGACGTCGTCACGCTGCGGACGGCCCAGTTCGCCGAGGATCAGTCCCCGACCGCGCATCCGATCCGACCCGAGTCGTACATCGAGATGAACAACTTCTACACCGTGACGGTGTACAACAAGGGCGCCGAGGTCGTGCGGATGATGCACACGCTCGTCGGTGCCGACGGCTTCCGGCGCGGCATGGATCTGTACTTCCAGCGCCACGACGGACAGGCCGTGACGTGCGACGACTTCCGCGCGGCGCTGGCCGACGCGAACGGGATCGACCTCGCGCAGTTCGGGCGCTGGTACTCGCAGGCCGGCACGCCGATCGTCGACGTCGAGGCACGCCACGACGCGGCGGCCTCGCGCTACGAGCTGGTGCTCCGCCAGCGTGCGCCGGTGAACGTCGACGAGGCGACGTGGCAGCCGATGCACGTGCCGGTCGCGGTCGGGCTGCTCGGGCCCGATGGTGGCGATCTCGCACTCACGGTGGCCGAGGGACCGGCGCGCGTCGACGGCACGACTGCGCTCGTCGAGCTGCGCGAGCCCGAGACGCGGGTCGTGTTCTCCGGAATCGCCGCAGCCCCGGTGCCGTCGCTGCTGCGCAACTTCTCCGCGCCCGTGAAGCTCCGCTTCGAGCGCAGCACGGACGAGCTCGCGTTCATGATGGCGCACGACGCCGATCCGTTCAGCCGCTGGGACGCCGCCCAGACGCTCGCCGAGGCCACCATCGCCGGGCTCGTGCTCGACCGCGCGGCCGGCCGATCGCTCGAGCTCGACGTCCGCTTCGTCGCGGCGTTCGGGCGGCTGATCGCCGACCCGACGCTCGACGGCTCGCTGCGCTCGCTCATGATGACGCTGCCCGACGAGCGCGTGCTCGCGCAGCACGCCACGGTCGTTGACATCGACGGCATCCACGAGGCGCGTCAGCTCGTCGTGCGCCGGCTCGCCGCCGCCCACTACGTCGCCTTGCGCGACCTGTACGAGCGCGAGCTCCCGCGTGGTCCCTACGACAACGGTCCCGCCGCGATCGCCTCGCGACGGGCCCGCAACGCCGCGCTGCGCTACCTGGTGGTGGGCGGCATGCCCGATGCGGTCGAGCTCGCGCTCGAGCAGTTCCGCACGAGCGACAACATGACCGACGTGCAGGCCGCGCTGCAGTCGCTGGTCGAGTGCGACGGCGACGTGCCGGTCGCGCCCCTCGCCGAGTTCTTCGCGAAGTGGAAGCACGACGCGCTGGTGCTCGACAAGTGGTTCGCGGTGCAGGCCAGCTCGATGCGCACCGACACGCTCGCGCGCGTGCTCGAGCTGCGCGCGCATCCCGAGTTCAACCTGCGCAATCCCAACCGCGTGCGTGCGCTGCTCGGCACGTTCTCGGTGCGCAACCAGGTGCGCTTCCACGAGAGCTCCGGCGCCGGCTACCGCCTGCTCGCCGACGCGGTGCTCGAGCTCGACGCGATCAACCCGCAGGTGGCCGCGCGGCTGGTCGGGCCGTTCGTGCAGTGGCGCCGGCTCGACGACACCCGCAGCCAGGCGATGCGCGCCGAGCTCACGCGCATCGTCGCGCGGCCGCAGCTCTCCAAGGACGTCTTCGAGCTGGCCAACAAGGCGCTCGCCGACTGACGAGCATCGCGCCACTTGCCCGCGAGCACGCCATCGATCACGATGGAGAGCGGAATGCGGTGGTGGTGGTCGGGCTGGGCGCTGGTGTCGGCGATCGGCTGCGGTGCGCAGCCGCTGGACGACGCCACGAGCTCGTCCGACCCCGACGAGATCACCAGCACCGACGCACCCACGACCGGTGAGCCTGTCGTGGGCTGGTTCGACGTGGGTTGGGGCGACACGCAGTGGCACCCGCTCGAAGAGGGCGGGATCCTGAAGGTGGTGTGGGGCGGGCAGGGGGCCGCGATGTTCCCGTTGCCGCTCCGCGGTGCGGAGTTCGTGCTCCCCGATCCGCCCGACGACTACACCTCCGAGCTCGTGCCGTTGCTCGACCTGCAGCTCGACATCGAGGGCCACAACGACGGCACGGGAGGCCACTTCAAGCGCATCGCGAACTACCCGATCACGTTCAGCGTGATGCCCGACGGCAGCTACGAGTACATCTATCTCGCGGTGTTGCTGCCGGACGCGATCGATCCCGCGATCCTCGACGGGCTCCCGGCCCGGCTCTCCGTGCAGCTCCGGCCGCACGGGTCCGCGCCGCTCGTGCTCGAGCGCAATCTCGTCGTCGCCGACGCCGACCCGCCGGAGTAGACTCGTCGCCATGCGGCGCTGGGTCTGGATCTGCGTGCTGGCGGGCGTGGTGGCGTGCAGCGACGACGGTGTGCCCGCGGCGGAGAGCGACGGCGGCGGCTCGACCGGCAGCGTCGGACCCGGCACCGCGGCGTCCACCGAGGGTGGCGCGACGACGAACGACGGCACGGTGCCGGCGGACACGACCGGTGGCTCGGAAGGTCCGGCGGGCGACTCGACCGGCGGTGCGCCGATGGGCACCGCCGGCTGCGGCAGCGCGGCGACGCCGGGGCTCACGACGATGACGATCGACGTCGGCGGTACGAGCCGCGAGTACCTGCTGTCGATCCCCGCGGGCTACGATCCGGCGACGCCGCTGCCGCTGGTGTTCGCGTGGCACGGGCTGGGCAGCACGCACCAGCAAGCGAAGCTCTACTTCCGCGTCGAAGAGGCGAGCGAGGGCGGGGCCGTGTTCGTCTACCCGCAGGGCCTGCCGCTCGAGGCGATGGGTGGCCAGTCCGGCTGGGACCTCGCCCCCGAAGGCGTCGACCTCGCGTTCTTCGACGCGATGCTCGCGGCGACCGAGGACACGCTGTGCATCGACAGCGCGCGCGTGTTCTCCACGGGGCACAGCTTCGGCGGCTACATGAGCAACGCGCTCGGCTGCTTCCGTGCGAGCGTGCTGCGGGCGATCGGCGAGGTCGCCGGTGGGCCGCCGTTCGGCGCGTGCGAAGAAGGCGAGCACGTCGCGGCGATGCTGATCCACGGCAGTCTCGATGCGGTCGTACCGATCGAGCAGGGCGAGACGGCGCGCGACGAGGTGGTGCAACGCAACGGTTGCGCCGAGACCGGCACGCCCCGCGATCCCGAGCCCTGCGTCGCACGCGACGGCTGCATGCCGGGCTTCGACGTGTGGTGGTGCCAGCACGAGCTCCCCGATCTCATGGGGCACACGTGGCCGCTGTGGGCCGGCTCGGGCATCTGGGCGTTCTTCGCGGCGCAGACGCCCGAGCCCTGACCGCTATCGCACCTTCGCGAGCGCGGCGACGATCGCATCGGCGTAGCGCTCGAGCTCCCACGCGTCGAGCACCTCTGCGGCGACGAGCGCGTCGCGATCGGGCGGGTCCAGCTCGGCGAGCGCGTGCAGCGTGTCCTTGCCGAGCACGATGTCGGGCTCGAGCCCGCGCAGCTCGGCGTGCTCGCGACGCCAGCTGCGGAGCGCCTCGACGCGGTTGCGCAGCGCTCGATCCGGACGCGGTGGTGCGGCCGGCCACTCGGGCTCGGGCTCGGCCTGCGCGGCGGCGATCGCCCGTGCGATGGTCGCAGCATGGCGGTGCGCCGCGGGCCCGCCGACGCCCCGTGTGCGCTGCACGTCGCGCGCGTCGACGGGCTGCGTGGTCGCGAGCTCGCGCAGCACGTCGTTGCCGAGCACGCGATACGGCGCGCGGTCGAGCTGATCCGCGAGCTGCTCGCGCAACAGGTACAGCGCGCGCAGCACGGCGCGCCCGACCGGTGGCAGCGCCCGCGCACCGTCGATCTTGGCCCAGCCCTCGGTGTCGAACCGCTTCGGTCGCGGCTGTAGCCGCTCGAGCCGCGCGCACGCGTGCAGCACGTCGTCGAGGCGCCCCAATGCGTCGAGCTCGGCGGTCTGCAGCTCGCGCAGCTCGAGCAGGAACCGCGTGTCCGCGCGCGCGTACTCCAGTGCTTCGCGGGGCAGCGGGCGTCGCGACCAGTCGTGCCGTTGCCAGCGCTTGTCCGCGGCGTGGCCGAAGCGCTCCGCGAGGATCTCGCCGAGCCCCGAGCGCGGCCAGCCCAGCGCCCGCGCGGCGAGCATCGTGTCGAACACTCCGCGCACCTCGAGATCGAAGCTGCGGCGCAGCGCGAGGATGTCGTTGTCGGCCGCGTGCATGACCTTGATGCTGCGCGGATCCGCGAGCATGGCCCCGAGCGGGCGCGGATCGACGGCGAGCGGATCGACGACGATGTCGAGGCCGGGCACCGACAGTTGCACGAGGCAGATCCGCTCGTGATACGCGTGCATGCCGTTGGACTCGGTGTCGATCGCGATCGCGGGCTGTTCGGCCACGCGTTCGAGCAGGCGCGCGAGGGCGGCCTCGTCTTCCACCCACATGGCGTCGATCGTGCCGGTCATCGTCGGCTCCCTCGGTAGCACGGCTCGCGACGCTCGGGCATGATGACGTGCGATGCCGGGCCCGACGCCTCCCCGCGACGATGCGTCGGCATCGCGCGAGGATCCCCGGCTCGTCGGCACCCGCCCCGACGTGCGCCAGCAGCAGCTCGCGCCGCCGAAGCAGCGCGGCGCCACCATGCGCGACGACGAAGCCGTGCAGATCGACGGGCTCGCGCCGGACGAGCGCGACGAGGCGGTGCACGACCGCGGCGAGCGCTTCGGACGCTACGTGCTGCTCGATCCGATCGGCTCCGGCGGCATGGGCGTCGTGTATGCCGCCTACGATCCCGAGCTCGATCGGCGGGTCGCGCTCAAGCTCCTGCGCCGCGCCGCCGAGGACGGCTCGTCGCTGGGCCGTGCGCGGCTGCTCCGCGAAGCGCAGGCGATGGCGAAGGTCTCGCACCCCAACGTCATCACCGTGTTCGACGTGGGCACACTCGGCGAGAGCGTCTTCGTCGCGATGGAGCTCGTCGTCGGCGAGGATCTGCGCGCGTGGCTCGACCGCCCCCGCAGCGTCGACGAGATCCTGGCGGTGTTCGTGCAGGCCGGGCGCGGGCTCGCGGCGGCGCACGCCGTCGGGCTGATCCACCGCGACTTCAAGCCCGGCAACGTGCTCGTCGGCAACGACGGGGTCGTGCGCGTCGCCGACTTCGGACTGGCGAGGCGCATCGGTGCGCCGCGGGTCGAGCCGCCCGTCGTCGAGGTGCTCGAGACGCCGCTGAGCGGCACGACCGTGCGCGACAGCGTCACGCGCACGGGGGCGGTGATCGGCACGCCGGCCTACATGGCGCCAGAGCAGCACCTCGGACGCGAGCTCGACGCACGCGCGGATCAGTTCAGCTACTGCATCGCGCTCTGGGAGGCGCTGACCGGCGCGCGCCCGTTCACGGCGACGCACCCGGTCGAGCTGATGATCGAGATCACCCGCGGCGAGATCGCACCGGGCCGCGACGCGGCGATCCCCGGGTGGATCCGCGCCGTGCTCGTGCGTGGGCTCTCCGTCGAGCCTGCGCGGCGATTCCCCGACATGGATGCGCTGCTGGCCGCGCTCGCCCGCGATCCACGACGTACGCGGCGCCGCCTCGCGATCGCGAGCGGGGCCGCTGCGCTCGCGATCGGCACGACCGTGTGGCTCGCGGGCGGCGGCGACGATCCCTGCGCGGGCGGAGATGCCGAGCTCGCGGAGGCCTGGGGACCGGCGCGACGCGAGCAGCTCACCGAGGCGTTCACCGCCACCGAGCTGCGCTACGCGGCCGACGTGGCGTCCGGGGTCGTACGCCGCCTCGACGACTACGGCACCGCATGGCTGCTCGCGCGCACCGACGCGTGCACCGCGACGCACGTGCGCGGCGAGCAGTCGCCGCAGACGTTGGAGCGCCGCATGCGTTGTCTCGATCGCCGGCGCCGCGATCTCGGGGCGCTCATCGACGTGCTCGTGCAGGCCGACGCGGGCTCGGTCGAGCGGGCCAGCGAGTCGCTGCAGGCGCTGCGCTCGCTCGACGCGTGCGCCGACCCTGCCCGCGACTGGGGCGACGTGCCGGTGCCCGACGATCCGGTGGTGCGCGCGAGCGTCGAGGGCCTGCGCGACGAGCTCGGGCGCATCAACGCGCTGGATCGCGCGGGCCGCTGGCGCGAAGGGGTCGAGCTCGCCGCGTCGGTGACGATGCAGGCCGAGCGCCTCGCGGATCCCGGCCTGCGCGCCGAGGCCGAGCTCTCGTACGGGCACGTGCTCGTCGGCGAGGGCCGTCCGCAAGAGGGCGTGGAGCACCTGCACGAGGCCGCTGCACAGGCGGTGCTCGCCGGCCACGACGAAGCGTTGCTGGACGCGTGGATCAGCATCGTGTGGCACACCGGCGTCGATCTCTCGCGGCCCGACGAGGCGAGGACGTGGGTGCGCTACGCGGATGCGGCGCTCGAGCGCCTCGGTCGCCCGAGTCGCTCGTACGGCAACCTGCGCGCGGCCGAAGGGGCGGTGGAGTGGGCGGCCGGCCGGCCGGAGGCCGCGCTGGTCTCGGCGCGTGCGAGCCTCGCGGTGCGTCTCGAGGATCAGCCCGGCGCGGCGATCCTCGCCAACAACTACCTGCAGATCGGCAACATCCTCGTCCAGCTCGCTCGCTACGACGAGGCCGACGAGCCCTTCGCGCAGTCGCTGCGCATCGCGATCGACAACGACGGACCCGAGCATCCGCTCGTGAGCGCGATCGAGAACAGCATCGGCGTGCGTCACTTCATGGCCGGCGACTACCAGGACGCCGAGGAACACTGGCGCCGGGCCTACGCGATCATGGAGGGCGCGCTCGGGGCCGATCACCCCGATCTGTTCTACTCGCTCGGCAACCTCGCCGAGGCGATGCGCGAGCAGGGCAAGTACGACGAGGCGCTCGCGACGATGGCGAGGGTCCTCGCGCTGCAACGCAAGTCGTTGCCGCCGATGCACCGCGAGATCGGCACCACGCACCACAACGTCGGCACGATCCTGCTCGACGACGGCGACGCCGCGGCGGCGGTGCCCGAGCTGCGCGAGGCGCTGCGGATCCGCGAGCATGCGCTCGATCCCGGCGACCCGGCGCTCGCGAACACGCTCACCGCGCTGGGCGAGGCTCTGCTCGCGCAGGGGCACGACGCCGAGGTCTTGCCGCTGCTGCAACGCGCGCAGGCGATCCGCGACGTCGCGCCGGGCGAGCCGATCGCCGCCGCACGGACCCGGCTCGTGCTCGGGCGCGCGCTGTGGATCGCGGGCCGTGATCCCGCGCGCGCGCATGCGCTCGTGCAGGACGCCGCAGCCGCGCTCGCGCAGCTCCGGGGCCCGTCGCGCGATCGACTCGCCGCGGCGGCCGCCGCGTGGCTCGCCGAGCACCCGACGCCGCAGCCGTGAAATCACTGCGCCGCGCCGGGCGTTCGAGCCGCACATGCGCGCCGATCCGCGACCGAGCTATCTTCCCGGCGCATCGCCCATGCAGCTCGCCGTCCGCAATCGCTTCGTGGCGCTGCTGTTCCGCGTGCTGCCGTGGATCTCGCTCGCGGTCGGCATCGTCGGCGCGCTGCTGATGGATCGCGGACCCGCGCGCGGGGCGATCGTCGGGGCGGTCGCGGTCGCGTCGTGGCTCGTGCTGATGGTGGTGATCTGGCTCGGACGCCTGCGCGAGCACCGGCGCGAAGCCGCAGGCCCGCTGGTGCACGGCGCCCACTTCTCGACGCTGATGATCACGCAGTCGGCGATCCACCTGCAGCTCTACTTCGCGCTCCCGTTCTACTTCAAGGCCTACGCCGGCACGCCCGGCCACATCGTCTTCCTCGCGCTGCTCTGCACCGCCGCGCTCGCGTCGCTGTGGGATCCGCTCACCGAGTGGCTGATGCTGCGCACGCGCTTCGGGCTGTTGCTGCCCGCGTTCGCGAACTTCGCCGTGCTCGACGCGGTGCTGCCGGGGCTCGGGCTCAGCAACGCCACCAGCCTCTGGCTCGCCGCGGGGGCGGCCGGGCTCGCGCTCCCCGTGATGGTGGTCGCCGATCGCCTGCACGGTCGCCCGCTCGCGCGCGCGCTCCTCACTGCGCTGACCGTCGCGCTCGTGCTGCCCGTTGCGCTCCTGCTGGGCGCCGCGCGCATCGTGCCCGCCGCGCCGATGCACCTCGTGCGTGCGGAGATCGGTACGCGTCGCGTCGACTACGACGTCGCCGATCCGACCGATCACCTCGCGCGCGCCCCCGCACGCATCGTGTGCGCGACCGCGATCTTCGCCCCGCTCGGGCTGCGGGACCGCCTCTACCACGTGTGGCGTCACGACGGCGACGTCGTCGACCGGATCCCGCTCGAGGTCCGCGGTGGTCGCGAGGGCGGCTTCCGCACCTACTCGATCAAGCGCAACTTCGGCGACTCGCCCGCGGGCAGGTGGAGCTGCTCGGTCGAGACCGAGATGGGCCAGCTGCTCGGCACGCGCGAGCTCGACATCGGCGGATAGCGGGCCCGTTCCGGCTCACGGCACGAGCACGAGGTTGTCGATCAGCCGCACGCCGCCGAAGAACACCGCCGTCGCACAGAGGGTCGGGCCGGTCACTTCGTCGACCGGGGTCAGCTCGGCCGCGTCGACGAGCTCGATGTAGTCGATGCGCCCGGGCTGCATCGCCTGCGTCGCGCCGTCGAGCAGGCGCCGGGTGGTGCGCTCGCCGTCGGCGAAGCGCTGGCGCACCTTCGCGAGGAAGCCGGGGATCGCGAGCGCGTCGCGACGGGCTTTCTCGTCGAGGTTGGCGTTGCGGCTCGAACGCGCCAGCCCGTCGGGCTCGCGCACGATCGGCATGCCGACGATCTCGCCGGGCAGGAACAGATCGGCGTGCATGCGCCGCACGATCGCCAGCTGCTGGTAGTCCTTCTCGCCGAAGATCGACACGCTGGGGCGCACGAGCGCGAGCAGCTTGCAGACGACGGTGCACACCCCACGGAAGTGTCCCGGCCGCGAGCGCCCGCACAGGTGGCGATCGAGCCCGTCGACGCTGACCCACGTGTTGCGGCTCGGGTACAGCTCGCGCGGATCGTCGGGGCAGAACGCGACGTCGACACCACACGCAGCCGCCTTCGCGAGGTCGCCCTCTTCGTCGCGGGGGTAGCGATCGAAGTCCTCGTTGGGCCCGAACTGCGTCGGGTTCACGAAGATCGACAGCACCGACGCGCCCGCGCCTGCGGGCACACGGCGGCGCGCCTCGTGCAGCAGCGCCATGTGGCCCTCGTGCAGGTAGCCCATCGTGGGCACGAACGCGACGGCACCGGCGTGTGCGTCACGCCATCGACGCAGCTCGGAGACGGTGCGCAGGAGCTCGACCATGGCGGGCATGTTGCCGCGGCTCGCCGCGCTTGTCAGCGCACCGGTGCAGGGCGCGGCTGCAGCTCGGAGCGGTGGCGCCTCGCGAGCACGCGCTCGGGCTCCTCGGGCTCGGGCCGCGAGAGATACGCGTCCCACAGCCGGATCGCGCTGGCCTCCTCGTCGCCGACCTGGTGGTCGAGCGCGCGCAGGTAGAGCCGCTCGTGCACCGGCAACAGGCTCTCGGTCGCGCGGCGTGCGATCACATGGCCGGCGTCGGCGCGCAGCTCCTGCAGCTCGCTGCGCGCAGCCGCGATCGCGCCGGAGCGGTCGAGCACGAGCGCACGGACGTAGCGTGTGATCGTGCGATCCTCGAGCGGTGCGTCGATCGAGGCGCGCTGCGCCAGCGCCATCGCGCGCTCGAGCTCGCCCTGCAAGAGTGCGATCGCGGCGCCCATCCGTGCGATGCGCCAACCTTCCACCTCGGCGGCGGCCGACGCCTTCGCGAGCGCGAGCTCGGCGGCCTCGGGCCGGCCGAGGGTGACGAGCGCGTAGGCCCGCAGGAAGCGGGTCTCGCGGGGCGGCGACTCGCGCCGGCGCGCGCACTCCCGCAGTGCGGCGTCGAGCCAGCGGAGCGCACGCTCGATGCGTTCGCGGTGGTCGTCGACGACGCGACCGATGCTGGCCTCGGGCTCGAGCAGTGCGCCGATGTCACCGGCCGACGCGAGCTCGAGCTGCGCGGCGTAGACGATGACGTCGGGCACCGCGGGACACCGCTGCGCGCGCTCGAGCCACACCGACGCGTCCTCGTTGCCCGGATCGGCGCGCGGTGCCGTGCCGCCGCGCAACGCCGCGGCCTGGCGTCCGAGGTCCTCGCACGCGGCCCAGCCCCGCGCACCCGCACGCGCCCACGGCGTCGGCGGTGGTGCCGGTGCGGGCTGCCACGACGGAGCTGCGGCGAGCAGGAGGGCGAGCGTCAGCGACACCTGACTCGAGTATGCCACGCGGCATCCGTCGAGAACTTGACCCGTGCAGGGGCCCCGGGCCAAAGCTCGTCGTCATGGCGGCCACCTCCGTGTCCCCGACCCTGCGCGCTGCGAGCCAGCGACTCGTGCGCGCGCTCGCGACGGTCGCGCGCGGCGTGCACCGACGGCGTGCGGTGCTCTGGGCCCTCGGCGCGCGCGCGATCTTCTGGGGTGCGCTCGTGCTCTGGTGCACGACCGCGATGACGCTCGTGGGCGGCGGCGTGCTCGACACCCGCGACCTGCTGGGTCGCTTCGTGCTCGGCGCCGCGATCTGTGGCGTCGTCGCCGTGGCCGCGACCGCAGCCCGCCTGCGCTGGCTCGGTGCGCTCGTGGGCGCGCTGCACGGCACCGGCGGGCTCGTGCTCTGGCTGCTCGTGTGATCGTCCGGCTTGGCCGCGCGGCCCGTCCGCGGTAACCAAGAGCTCGTGCGTGATCGCCTCGTGGCCTGGCTGGCGCTCTGTGCCTGCACGAGTCCAGTCGGCAGCGGCGCCGACGACGAGACGAGCGGGAGCGCGATGGACTTCCCGCCGCCGGACTTCGTCGAGCCGGCGGGGGCCGAGCTGCACATCGAGCTCTCGCGCGACGTCGATCTCGATCTCGATCTGAGGGGCGTCGAGCCCGGGCGCACCGTGCTCGCGATCGACGGCCAGAGCGTCGGCTCGTTGCTGTCCAGCTCGCCGATCGGTGCACTGCTGGACCAGCGGTTGCTCGTGTACCTGCGCGGCGCGATGGTGCCGGGCGAGCACACGCTGCAGCTGCTCACCTTCGACGACGTCGAGAACGAGGGCTCGGAGCTCGTGCGCGTGTTCCTCGAGCCACTGACCGCGCCGGTGGTGAGCTGGGCGCCCTCGGACGAGCCGCTCGCGACCGGAGACGCGCTCGTGCCCGCAGGTCCCGGCGCGCGCGGAGTGCTGGGGCTCGTCGACTTCACCACCGACCCGCCGCAGCTGCACGCGTGGCGCTCCGAGGCCGGAGGCTGGGATCGCAGCAGCCCGCGCGTGCTCGCGCTGCCGGGCCTGCGTGCGCGCGCGGGCGAGCGTACGGCGGCCGTGTCGGCGCTGGTCGACGGACCGTCTGCCGCCGCGATGCTGCGCGTGGCGTGGCGCGTCGACGCGCCCGGCACCGCGATCGTGGCGGTCGAAGTGCCATGGGTGACGGGTGACGACGGCGTGCCGGAGATGGTGCTGGTGCCCGATCCGTCGTGGCTCGGCGCGCGCGAGTGGGTCGACGTCTTCCGCCCCATGCTGGTCGGCGACATGTTGCTCGCCGAGCTCGTCGCGCCCGGTGACGTCGAGCAGGCCCGGCCCGGCGATCGCGTGGTCGCGAGCGTCGCGCTCGCGCGCGTCGACGAGCCCGGCACGCCCCAGCTCCTGCAGCTCGGCGCCGTGGATCTCGATCGCCTCGCGCACGTCGTCGACCCCCTGGTCGAAGCGACGGGCGCGAGCGATCCAGTGCTCGTGCGCAGCGATCACCGCGAGCCGATCGTGCTCGACGTCGATCGCGAGGCGCGGACCGTTCGACCCCGGGCCTCGGCGGCGGCGGCCAGCCATCCGCTCTGGAGCGGGCTCGCAGGCCCGCCCGCGGCGAGTGCTGCGGCGTTCGGGTCGCGCATCGTCGCGGGCACCGACGGCGCACAGCTCCTGCTCGGCATGGTCGCCGATCGCGGCACGAACGCGCCGCTCTTCGCCCAGGTGCCGCTCGACGGCGGCGATGCGACCGGGGATCCGGCGCTCGCCTGGATCGACGGCGTGGCGATCGTGCTGGTGCCACGCGGTGACGCCGACGTGCTCGCCGTTCCGGTCACCTCCGCGATGCCGCGCGCACAGGCGCTCGCGGGCCTCGCGTGCGATGCGATGATCGGGCCCTCGACCGTCGTGAGCTCCGACGACGCGGTCGGCACCATTGCGTGTCTGCGTGGGCGCGAGCTGGAGCTCCTGGCCTTGCGGTTGGAGTGAGGTACTCTCGTCGGCGACGTGCCGGGCTCGCGACGACTGCGCAAGATCCTGCTGGTGCTCGCGGTGTCGCTCGCGGCGCTCGTCGGCATCGGCGCGTGGCTCATGCGTGTCGAGGACATCCCCGACGAGCTCCCGCCGATCCAGGGCGACCCGCTGGCGGTCGCGATTCCGCCGCTCGGCGCCCAGCCGCCGCTGGAGCTCGGCAAGCTCACCGGCAAGACCGCGTTCTTCGTGGTCGTCGGTCCGCAGACGGGCGACTCCGACGAAGGCGAGAAGCTGAATCGCGCGCTCAATCGCTGGAGCTTCCCGAAGGAGACCGTCGGCTACATCGTCGGCGACGCCGAGGGCTTCGGCATGTTCCAGCAGAAGATCAGCGAGACGATGCAGCACTTCGGCGCAGAGATGCGCTATCCGCTGTACGTCGACTTCGAGGGCGCGTTCATGCGCACGTTCGGGCTCGCGAAGGGCCACCACGGGTTCGTCGTGCTCGGGCCCGACGGCAGCGTGCTCGAGCGCCGCAGCGGCGGTGCCGAGGGCGAGGAGCTCGCGCGCATCCAGGATCTGCTCGGCGGCGCGGAGCCGGCTCCGGGCGCGCCTGCACCGGAGTTCGCCGTCGCCGACCTCGATCGCGCCACCTGCAGCGGTGGCACGCCGTGCGCGCTCATCTTCCTCGCGCGCGCCGTCGCGGCGGCCGACGTCCCCGGGGTGAAGAACGGCTTCGACGGCGACGACAAGGAGAAGATCGCGAAGCTGCGCGACCCCTCGATCCGCTTCGTCTCCACGGCGAGCAAGGCGAAGCTCGAGGGCGCACGCGGCGTGGTCATCGGCCAGGTGCACGACATCGAGCTGCCCGGCTGGCAGCAGGTCGAGCACGCGCCGGAGGCCCGCGCTGCGTTCGAGGTCGCGGCCGACGAGGCGGCCATCGTCGTGATCGACGGCGAGGGCCGGGTCGCGGTCGACGAGCGCGGCGTGGTGCCGATCTACAAGTGGGGCCGCGTCGCCGACGTGCTCGGGGTCGAGCTGAACGATCGTCGCCCGCTCAAGGGCAAGTGACGGTCGCGGCGTTCGTCACTGCACGCAGACCTCGAAGTCGTCCACGGCGATGACACTGCGCGCGGGATCGTTGTCCATGCCGTAGGTCTGCGCCATGAGCAGCGCGGACGCGACGTCGAACGGGCCCAGCTTGTCGCGCGTGGTGAGCGTGGTGAACGAGACGCCGTCGCTCGAGGTCTCGTAGTGGACCAGCGCGCCTTCGGCCCGGATCGCGATCCAGGCGGGATACGGATCGCCGGGGAAGTCCTCGGAGTAGACGATCTCCTCGTCGACCGAGCCGTACACGTGCACGCTGCCCTGCGAGATCTGGATCGATAGGATCGCGTGCGCTTCGGTGATCTGCAGGAAGAGCACGACGGAGCGATCGACGGCGGGCGGCGCCGGAACGCGCACGCGCGCGCGCCCGTTCTCGAACGGGAACGTCGCGAGGTACGAGCTCACCACGCCGGTGTCCCAGACGCCGAAGCTCGGCGGCTTGAACTGCAGCTTGCCGTCCTGCTCGACGAAGGTCGCGTCCTCCTCGGCCCACGTGTTCCACAGCAGCGGATCGACCTCGGCGTCGTCGAACGCGTCGGCGAGGCAGCCGGGGGGCACGAGCCCGGTCGGACCGCCGCTCGTGCTCTCGCTGCTGCCGTCGCTGCTCGCCGGCTGGGTGTCCGCGCCGAGCGTCGACTCGCCGTCGCCCGAGCCCTCGAAGTAGCCGACGACTTCGTCGCCGCAGCCGGCGAGCGGCCACGCGAGCGCGAGCACGTGCGCGACGCGGCGGAGCGAGCGCTGGCCTCGGGGACCCACCGCGCTCGATCGTACACGCTCGCTCGGGCGCTGCGGAAGTTGGGCTCGCTTCGCTCGCTCAGCGCGTGCGCGCGAAGTCGACGAGCTCGCGCGAGACGTGGGCGATGCGGCCGGGCATGCGCAGCTCGAACGAGCCGCTCGCGGCGAGCGTGGCTTCGTCGGGCAGGTTCGCGCGGATCGTCACCCACGGACCCTCCGACCATGCGTCGACGTCGGCCGGTGCGACGTGCAGCTCGCCCGCCTCGCCGAGCACCGCGAGCTCGCTCGCCGACGCGAGGCTGTCGCCCTCCGCGATCTGGCCGGGCTCCGTCCACCAGTGCGACTCGCCGCTCTCGGTGTCGAGCGTGCCGACGAGCATCGTGCCGTGCGGGGGCTCGGTGACCGCGAACTGCCACTGCGAGAGCGCACGGGCGCGCTCGAACGTGGCCTTCCACTGCCAGTCCGAGACCCACGTCGGGTTGCAGTAGCTCATGTAGTCGGTGTGCACGTTCGGGTTGCGAATCTGGAAGTCGCGCACGCCGAAGCCCCACACGCCGATCGACCCGCCTTCGTATGGATAGCTGGGATCCGGACCGGCCGACTGCGCGCCGGGACACGCGACGTGCTCGCGACCCTGCGTGTGGCCGATCTCGTGCACGAACGTCTCGATCCCGACCTCGTCGCCCGACAGGTACCGCGTACCGATCGCGACACGCTGGCTCGCCTCGGCCTCGGTCGGACCCGGGGTGCCGGGCGCGACCCCGAGCAAGCAGCCGCCGCTCTCGCTGATGCACGCGCCGCAGTTGTCGAACAGCACGTAGTAGTAGACGTTGGGATCCGGATTGTCGCTGCCGCGCAGCTGCACCGCGCGGTTGAGTAGCTGGAAGAAGTCGTTGCCGTTCGAGAGATCCAGATCGTTCACGGTGATCGGCGCGCGCACCTCGATCTCGATCGATTCCAGCGGGTTCTGCTGGTACATCGCGTCCTCGTAGGGCTGCAGCGCGTCCTCGGTCAGCTCCACGGACGTCTGGCAGCTGCCGAACGAGTAGTCGACCGGCACCATCACGAGCCGCATCACCTGTGCGCTGGGCTCGATGCCGATCTGCGCGCGACCAGCCGTGAGTGCGACCGGTGGTGCATCCACCTCGGGCAGCGACTCCCAGCCGGAGCCGCCCTCGAACAGCTCGATCTGGAACTCGGCGCCGGGCTGCATGTCCTCGGCGACCGCACCGAGCAGGATGTTCGACTGCAGCGACGTGGTCGACGAGTCCTCGGCGACGTCGGCGGTCTCCTCGTAGACGCTCTCGCGGCCGTCTTGCTGCGTGACGGTGAGACGCGCACGGATCGGACGCGCCACCCAGACCGACTCCTCGACGTCGAGGTAGACGCGGAACGCGGTGTTGCGGCCCTTGACGAGCTGCGCGTTGCGTCCGCTGCCGTCGACCCACTCGCCGTCCTGCGCGACCGGGATCGCGACGCCGTGGTTCGCTTCGACGCGCGCGATTCGGAGACCACGCGCGGGCACGTCGGTCGGCACGCTGCCGCTCTCGCTCTCGTCGGCGTTGCCCGACGATCCGTCGGCCGTGCTCGGTGCCTCCGTGCCCTCCTCACCACCGCCCTCTTCGCCGGTGCCGTCGCCCTCCGCGTTCGGCGAGCCGGTGTCGGATCCACAGGCGACGAGGAGCGAGGCGAGCACGGTGGGGAGGGCGAGACGCTGCATCGCCCGGCATCCTACCCAAACCTAACATTCCTGAACAACGTGACATAACCCCGCACGTGCCAAGCGGCGGGGATCATTGCCGAATCCCACGTCCGGTCAGGGCAGCTTCACGGTGCGCAGGAAGTCGTGGCCCGCCGCATGGCAGTGGACGCAGCCGACGGCGGTGCCCGCGACGAGCGGCTCGTCCTCGGCATCGTACTGCGCCCAGCTCCACGCGCCCTGCTGCTTGCGCATGATCATGAGCAGCTCGAGGTCGGCCTCGGCGTCCGCCCGGCCCTCGCACACCACGGTGACACCGTCGGGCCAGGCCTCGATCGATGGGCCCGCGAGCGCGGCCTCGAGCGCGGGATCGAGGAACACCGTCGAGTGGCTGCCGTGGGGCGCGTCGCCCTCGGTCGTGTCCGACGTCCAGTGCGGGTAGTCGCGCGCGCGCACGTCGGCGAGCAGTGCTCGCGCGTCGCGATCGCCTCCGTGCGACGGCGCCGCTTCGTCGCACGCGACGAGGCCGGCGATCACGAACAGCGTCGAGCATGCGCGCGGCATCGGAGCCGCGAGCGTAGCAAGCGGGCGCACCGCGCTCCAGCGTCAGCCTTCGGCGAGCGTGATCGTGAGGCTCGGTGCCGTCCTCGGGCCCGCGACCGAGTCGAGCCAGCCCACCTCTTCGCCGGTGCCGTCGAGGAGGTCCATGCCGACCCAGAGCTGCACGTGGGCGCCGGCCGCGAGCCCGCCGTATTCGTCGACGAGCGCTTGCACGAGCGCGGCGAGGTCGGAGCTCTCGTTCGCGCCGGGATACTGCCACGCGAGCCCGAGCTCTTCCGGCCATCGCACCGAGGTCTCGATCAGCTCGATGCTCGTGCCGGGGTAGTGGCTGACGTCGCTCACCGCCGGCGCGTCGTCGCTGTGCTGGGCCCACACCCGCAGTGCGTGCGTGCCGTCCCACGAGTATGCATCGTGTCCGTGCAGCACGAGCACGGCTTCCGCGACGCTCGAACCTGCGGGCAGCGCCTCGGGCAACGTGAACCGCAGGTACGCGTAGTACTGCTTGCTGGCCGGGAACTGCCCGAGGTACTGCTCGCCGGCGCCGTTGCCCTCGCCCGACGGATACCAGTGCGCGCCGTAGCCGTTGCCGTCGGGGAAGATCGCGCCGTCGTCGTGATCGTCGAGCGGAAAGAGCGGGCCGATCACACCCGGCGCCGTGGTGTGTGTGTCCGAGCTCCCGGTCGTGTCGGAGGAGCCCCCCTCCGCGCCCGTGCTGCTCGAGCCCGTATCCGTGTCGACCGCGGTGTCCTCTGCGCCGCTCGAAGCGGAGCCCGTGCTCGCATCGCTCTCGCCCCCAGTGCTTCCTTCACTGCTGCTCGCGCCGTCGGCGGGCTCCGGCGCGACCGGCGGGCTGGCGAAGCACGCGGATCCGAAGCCGAGCACCGAGACGACGAAGGGCCGCAGCATGGGAGGTCCGAGCCAGTAGAGGGGGCCGCTCGGTCGCTTGATCACCGCCGCTGCCAAAAACCCGGAGATCCTCTACAAGGGCCCGTGCCCCGCGCTGCCTCCGTGACGCCTCAGCTGCTCGCGGTGCAAGCCTTGCGCGCGGCCCAGCGTCCCGGCTCGTTCAGCAATCGCGTGCTCGGCGAGCTGCTCGAGCGCCATCCGGACCTCGCCGGGGGTGCGCGCGGGCTGGTGACCGCGCTCGTGTACGGAGTGCTGCGCCACCGCGCGCGCCTCGACGCCCACATCGACGCGCACGCGCGCGATCCCGCGAAGCTCGGCGCGATGCCGCGCGAGCTGCTGCGGGTCGGCGCGTACGAGGTGATCGAGCTCGGCCGTCCCGCCAGCAATGCGATCGATCACGCCATCGTCACCGCGCGCAGCTTCGATCAGGGCGGGCGTCTCGCCGGGCTCGCGCACGCCGTGCTCGCGGCGATCGCCGACGATGCGAGCGCGCGCGACGAAGCGCTCGCGAACGCGGCCCCACTCGACGCGCTCGAGAAGCGCTGGAGCATCCCACGCTGGCTCGCCGGGCGCTGGCTCAAGCAGCTCGGCCCCGAGCGCGCGCTCGCTCGCGCACGTGCGCTCGCCGAGCCGCCGCCCGTGGATCTGCGCGTCGATCTCGGGCGTACGACCGCCGAGGCCGCGGCGACGCGCATCGCCGAAGAACGACCCGATGCTCGCATCGAGCGCAGCGCGGAGCAGCCGCAGGCGCTGCGCGTCCACGGCGGCGGTGATCTCTTCTACGGTGCGCTGCACGACGAGGGGCTCGTGTCGGTGCAAGGGCTCGCCGCGCAGCAGCCCGCGATCGTGCTCGCGCCGCGGCCGGGCGAGCGCGTGCTCGATGCCTGCGCCGGCCTCGGGGTGAAGACGCTGCAGCTCGCCGAGCTCATGGATCGCAGGGGCACGATCGTCGCGATCGACCGCGAGCCGCGTCAGCTCGCCGAGCACGAGCGGCTGCGTGATCGCGGCCGCCTCGGTGATGCGCTCGAGCTGTCGTCGTTCGTCGGCGATCTCGCCGAGGCGATCCCCGAGCTCGACGCATCGCCGCCGTTCGACGCCGTGCTGCTCGACGTCCCGTGCACCGGGCTCGGCAACCTCGCCCGCCATCCGGAGATCCGCTGGCAGCGCCGCTTCGACGACATCGCCGCGGCCAGCGCGTTGCAGACGCGCCTGCTCACGCGGCTCGTCGATCGGGTGCGCAGCGGCGGACGGCTCGTCTACGCGGTGTGCAGCGCGGAGCCGGAGGAGGGCCCCGCGATCGTGGAGGCCGCGATCGCACGTGGGGGCCTCGATTGCAGCCATGCCCGGCTGTGGACGCCCGAGCACGACGGTACCGAGGGCTTCTATCTCGCGCGCCTCGATCGCCGTTGAGCGCCCGGCCGCTTGTCGCGGCGGTCGCCGTCGTGCACGCTGCACGCGATGGACGACGCACCCTCGCCGCGGCGACGCGGTCTGCGACTCGTCGTGCTGGCGGTGCTGTTGCTCGGGGCCGGCCTCGTGCTGATGGCGCTGTTGCGACCCGAGCAGGGCGCGTACCCGGGCTGGACGCAGGCCGTCGTGCACGTGGTCTGGGTGGTGGCGTGCCTGTGCTTCGGCGTGGGCGGCTTCCACACGCTCGTCGGTGCGCCGGGCACCGGTGCGCTCGCGCTCCTGCGCACGCCGGTGGCGATCGTATTCGGGCTCGCCACCACGGCTGCGCTCGCGGTCGGCGGCTTCGTGCTGCATGCCGCGATGAGCTACGACGGCCCGCGTTCCTCCGCGGGCGACTCACACGACTGGGACTGGGATTGAAATGGCCACCACCGCACTCATCGCTCCTTCGATCCTCAGTGCCGACTTCGCGCGTCTCGGTGAGGAGGTCCGTGCCGTCGACCTCGCTGGCGCCGACTGGATCCACGTGGACGTGATGGACGGACGCTTCGTCCCGAACCTCACGATCGGACCCGTCGTCGTCGAGGCGCTGCGCAAGCACACGAACAAGCCGCTCGACTGCCACCTGATGATGGAAGAGCCCGAGCGCTACGTCGAGCGCTTCGCGGCCGCCGGCGCCGACGTGATCACGGTGCACGTCGAGGCTTGTCGGCACCTGCACCGCAACATCGAGCAGATCCACAACCTGAAGCACCACCGCGGCGAGCGCATCCTCGCCGGCGTGAGCATCAACCCGCACACCCCGGTGTCGGCGATCCAGCACGTGCTCGAGCTCGTCGACCTCGTGCTGGTGATGTCGGTGAACCCGGGCTTCGGCGGGCAGAGCTTCATCCCGCAGGTGCGCCCGAAGCTCGCCGAGCTGCGGCGTCGCTCCGCCGAGCTCGGCTATCGTGCGCTCGTCGAGATCGACGGCGGCATCGACGAGCACACTGCCGCGCAGGTGGTCGCCGACGGTGCCGACATCCTCGTGGCCGGCAGCGCGGTGTTCCGGCACCCGAGCCTCACGCCCGCCGCCGCGATCACGGCGATCCGCGAGGCCGCGGCGCGTGGTCGCTCGCAACGCGACGCGCGAACGTCCTGAGCCGGCGCGCTCGTCTGCCCGCTGGCCGGGCGCTTGCCTGTATCGATCGGCAGCGCGACAATCGCGGCCGGAATGGACAAGACCTACCCATCCGCCGACGCGGCAGTCGCCGACATGACCGACGGCATCACGCTGATGGCGGGTGGCTTCGGGCTGTGTGGCAACCCCGAGCACCTCATCGCCGCGATCCACCGCAAGGGCGTGAAGCAGCTCTCGATCATCTCGAACAACTGCGGCATCGACGGAGTCGGGCTCGGCATCCTGCTCGACGCCGGGCAGGTCGCGAAGATGACGTCGTCGTACGTCGGCGAGAACAAGACGTTCGAGAAGCTGTATCTGTCAGGCCAGCTGGAGGTCGAGCTGGTGCCGCAGGGCACGCTGGCGGAACGGATCCGTGCGGGCGGTGCCGGCATCGGCGGCTTCTACACGCCCACCGGCTACGGCACGCCGGTCGCCGAGGGCAAGGAAGTGCGCGAGATCGACGGGCGGTGGTTCGTGCTCGAGAAGCCGCTCGTCGCCCAGTTCGCCATCGTGAAGGCGTGGCGGGGCGACACGCACGGCAACCTCGTCTACAGCAAGACCGCGAACAACTTCAACCAGGCGGTCGCGACGGCGGGCACGATCACGATCGCCGAGGTCGAGGAGCTGGTACCGGCCGGCGAGCTCGATCCGAACTTCATCCACACGCCGGGCATCTTCGTCGATCGGATCATCTTGGGCGGTACCTACGCCAAGCCGATCGAGTTCCGCACCACGCGATCGTGAGGTCCTCGCCATGCCGCTCTCCCGCGAACAGATCTGCATGCGCGTCGCCAAGGAGCTGCGCGACGGCGACTACGTCAACCTCGGCATCGGCATGCCGACCCTGGTCGCGAACTACGTGCCTGCGGGCGTCGAGGTCGTGTTCCACAGCGAGAACGGGCTGCTCGGCATGGGGCCGTTCCCGACCGAGGACGAGGTCGATCCGGATCTCATCAACGCCGGCAAGCAGACGGTCACGGCGAACCCGGGCGCGTCGTACTTCGGCAGCCACGACAGCTTCGCGATGATCCGCGGGGGGCACCTCGATCTGTGCGTGCTCGGGGCGATGGAGGTCAGCGAGCACGGCGATCTGGCGAACTGGATGATCCCGGGCAAGAAGGTCAAGGGCATGGGCGGCGCGATGGATCTGGTCGCGGGCTCGCGGCGCGTGATCGTGACGATGGAGCACACCAGCAAGGACGGCGCGCCGAAGATCCTCGCCAAGTGCACGCTGCCGCTGACCGGCAAGCAGGTGGTCCACGAGATCGTGACCGAGCTGGGCTACTTCGTCGTGGGGCCGGAGGGCCTGACGCTGAAGGAGATTGCGCCGGGGGTCGAGCTCGCCGACGTGCGCAGCAAGACGGGCTGCGCGTTCCGAGTGGCGGAGCCGCTGCCGGTCGTCGCGGTGTGAGCGAATTGGCGCGGCAGCGCCGACGAGTGTCAGGTGCCAAGCGCGAGCGGCCGTGCAAAGCTGACGGCGTGGGGAGCTTCCTCGGCCGTGCGACCGTCGCTGCGTTGCTAGCGGGGGCCTGCGCGCCGTCGGCCCACGACGAGAATGCGCCCGTCGATTGCGACGCGGCAATCGTGCCGCTGTTGGAGCTGGAAGTCGACGATTGGTATGACATCGACGGCGTGCGCTCGGGAGATGCCAGTGCGCTGGTGATCCGAACGGACGAGGAGCACGGCGGTGGTGCACGGCCGCAACGCCTCGTGGTCATCGATCGGTGCGGGACAGACGCGAGAACGCTCATCGACGACGCGACCGACATCTACACGCCCGGCGACGGTCCCACGGCGCCGTGGGGCGCGTGGTTCGAGCCCGGCGCTCCCGGCGAATCGGGAGAGAATTGGATCTGTGATCCTTTCGGCGGGCGGCCGACGCAGCGGATGCCAGAAGGAATGATCTGGCAAGGTGCCGTGGACCGCGGCGGCAGACTCCTCGTGAGTCGCGGCGATGAACAGTTCGCCGTGACGTACGACGACCGAGGCCTGGGCGAACCTCAGCCGCTCACTGCCGAGCCCGAGGAGTGTGGGCTGGTCGTCGAGGGCGTCCGCTACGGGATGACGGACGCTCATCAGCTCGTCGCCTACGATCTCGCGACAGGCACATCATCGGTTGTCTTCGACCACGTGGACGGATGTAGTCACGAGCGCAGCGGTGAGGTGCTGATGTTGTTCCGTGGCACCGGCGATCGACAGCGCGGGTGGGCCTTCGAACCAGCTACTGGACGAACTATTGAGCTCCCGAAGGCCGCGCGCAACGACCTCGACTACCTGATACTCGCGCCGCAGCTCCGGCTGTTCTGGTTCGAGCGCGCGTGGGCGGGGCAAGGGACGGGTATTGCGTTCGACACCGCTCCCGACGGGACTGCGCTGCTCGTGGCGAATGGGGACATCTTCCGCGTGTCGCCGCACGAAACCAGCCTGCTCTGGATCGGCGACGGCATAGGCACCCACTCGCTCGTCTCGGTCGAGTTCGACGACGGCTTCTTCTACATCAACGAACAGCCCGATCCGCCAGGCGCCAGCAAGATCTATCGCCTCGAGGACGATGGCACTGGTTTCACCGACATCTTCGGGAAACTCGTCCGCGAGCCCCTCGCGCTGACTCAGGATCGCTGGGCTTTCACCGACGATGGTGGGCTCTACCTGCGCGAGGTAGTTGCGCAGCGCGACCGGCTGATCTGGCCGTGGCTGTCCGGCCCGATCCTCCCGCTCTCGCGTTCGCTAGATGGGCGCCGCGACGACCTGCTGTTCGGTGGCGCCGACGAGCACGGCCGCAACAAGACGATCTATCTCGCGCGCCCCGATCTGCTCGAGTGAGTCGACAGGAGGGCGCGTGTGATGCCGCCGCATCGTGGCCGAGCGGCGCGTCGGACGGCTGTTCGCGCGCATCGTGGCCTCGCTGCGACGATGGTATTGGCGTCGCCGCCGATCGGATCGATGCTGATGGGATGGGCGTGGCGTCACGTCGCAAGGTGTTCGGCCTCATCGTCGCCGCCGCGTGTGCGCCAACGGGCGATGGCGACGAGCTCGAGGTGCCCGTGGGGATCGACTGCGAGGCGGCATTCGTCCCGCTGCTGGAGCTCGGCGACGATGAGCGCGACACGGACGTGCTCCGCTTCGAGGATCGTGCGCTGCTGTTCACCGCCCTCGACGACGAGGCCGGCAAACCGCGATTGCGGCTCACGCGGATCGATGGCTGCGGCGCAGAGGCCGTGATGGTCTTCCAAGGTGCGGAGCGCGTGGAAGAGCCCAGTTCGAGCGCAGCTGCACCGTGGGTGGTGTGGTTCGGCGAGCGCGACGAGCTCGACCGGCCGGAGCTCTGGGTCTACGACGTCGTGGGTGATCGATCGCCACGGCGGATCCCCGCCGATCTCGAGTTGCTCGGAGAGGTCGACGGCGAGCTGTACTTCCGGCGTGGCGACGAGCAAGTGCGCGTCACCTATGGCCACGACGGGCTAGGCGAGCCGGTCGTGATCGGTCGTACCGGACGATTCCGCTTCGAAGACGGCGAACGGCGCTACGAGATCGACGAACGACGGCAGTTCGTGGCGACCGATCTCCGGACGCAACAAGCGACGGTGGTCTTCCGCGACGTCGACGACGCGTCGGTCATCCGCGAGCACGGGGTGTTCTTCGTCCACGGACGCCGCTACGGCGAGTGGCGCCACTGGGCGTGGGAGCCTGCGACCGGTCGTGTGATCGTGCAGCCGCTCGACGAGGATCTGCGTCGCGAGGGCAGGCGGCAGCTGTTGCTCGAGCCGCAGCTCCGCATGATGTCCGTGCCCGACGACTGGATCATCGACTGGAACCGGTTGGCGCTTGCCACTGCCCCCGACGGAACGGCGCTGTTCGCCGTCGCCGGCGAGCTGTACATCGTCGCGCCCGATGCGATCGAGCCGTTCTGGATCGGCGACGGCATCGCCGCCGAAGATATCTCCCTCGGCTACTGGCGGGGCGAGTTCCGCATCCACGAGCTCGGCAGATCGTCGCTGGGCTCGCGGACATATCGCGTCGCGCTCGACGGCACCGGGTTCACCGACCTGTACGGTCGCGACGTGGACGACGCGCGCGAGCTCGCCGACGGTCGCTGGGCGCTGCTCGCCGCCGGAGAGCTCGTGCTGCACGACGTGCAAACGGGTTCCGATCGCACGATCTGGCCGGCCGGCTACGGCGCGGTCGAGCTGCACCGTGAGCGCTACGGCATGAGCTACGACGACATCGTCTTCCTCGGCGCCGGCGCGGACGAGGCGCTGACGCTCTATCGCGTGCGCCCCGATCGGCTCGACTGACCCTCCGGCCTCGGCGCCGCGGTCCCACTCTCGGCGGTCTTTTCGGCCCTGCGGGGCGCTTCGCTATGCTGCCGGCCGTCATGGCCCGCCGCCTCACGATCCGACTCGAGACCCTGTCCGGCACCGTCGAGCGCTTCTATGCGTTCGTCGACTGTCGCAAGCGCATCGTCGCGGACGGCACCGCGCCCGCTTCGTGGAGCGGCGACGTGCCCGACGAGGCCACCGTCAAGGTGCGCGTCTTCGCGGTCGGCCGCGCGAAGTACCGCTTCACCGTCGATCTGCCCGGCACCGCCGACGATCAGAAGCTCGAGCTGTGGACCGACCAGGGCTACGGCGAGCTGGAGATGAAGATATGATCGAAGTGTTGCTCGCGCTGCTCCTGGGCGCGCAGCCGTCGGGCGATCGCAACGACCCGGACCCGCGCGACGACCCGCGCGATCCGGATCCGCCGCCCGAGCCCGAGCCCGAGCCCGAGCCGGAGCCGGAGCCCGAGCCGCAACCGGAGCCCGAGCCGCAGCCGCGCCCCGATCCGCAGCCCGAGCCGAGCCCCGATCCGACCTCGGTCACGCCCCGTCGCGATCGCCTGACCGGTGCGCCGAACGTGGACGTCGACGTCAGCGGCCGCAGCTCGACCGTCGCGCTCGGCGGCGATCTCATCATCAAGCCGAAGTGCAAGGACGACGGCGTCGCGTGCAACGGTGGTCGCATCGGCTTCCACGCGCGCTTCCCCGTCACGCAGGAGAGCCCGACCGGCACCGAGCGCGCGAGCGTCGACGCGCTCGACGGCTTCGTGTCGAGCTGGCGCGTCGGCCTCGTCGGCGAGCTCATCCGCGACGTGACCGACATGACCGGACCCGCGGTGCTCTACCAGGTCGGGCTCGACGCCGACTGGGGCGTGCAGACCTTCAAGTGGTTCCCCGATGCGAGCAACGTCCGTCGGCAGTCCACGAAGCACTCGATGAAGGCGCTGTTCCGCTTCCTCGCCTACGTGCACCAGCCGCGACGCTTCCGCATCGCGCCGCAGCTCATCGTTCGCTACGACCGCAACTGGAGCGGCGCGAACCCGGTCGGCATCGTGCTGCCGGCCAAGGGCGCCGACGCACCGCAGATCACCGACGATCAGGTCATCGACGCCCCGCGTACGCGCCCGGTGATGACCTTCACGCTGCCGGTGCTGTTCACCGTGCAGCGCGGCAAGAAGGTGCTGCCGCAGCTCGGCTTCGGTCCGACGATCCGCTACGCCTTCGCGGGCACGCAGGCCGGCTGGAATCCGTTCAACGGTGGCCAGACCGTGCGCGCCGAGGCGTGGCTGTACTGGTACCCGACCGGCACCGAGGGCCTCGACGTGCAGAAGACGAACGTGCGCATCGGCGTCGCGCCGTACCTCGATGCGTTCCTCGTCGGGCGCACGTACACGCAGCCTCGCACGAGCTTCGGCGCGCTGATCGAGGTGAAGGTCGGCGTGCGCGGCTACGAGTACTGATTCACGCGCAGCAACAGCGCATGAAGCCGGTCAGCGGAGTCGCGGAGCAGTCGCCAGGCGTGCCGCCGACGAGACCGGCCCATTCGTCCGAGCAGTAGGCCTCATCGTCGAACGCGAGCATCGTCGTGCCCTGGCAGCCATTCGGCACGCACGTGGTGCCGAGCTGTGCGCACGCGATGTCGCAGTCGATGGCATCCTGCGGATCCACGCAGGCCGCCCACTTCGGCCCGCACACGCCGTTCGTACAGCCGCCGAGCTCGAGCCCCATGAGGTTCTGGAGCTCGCAGTGCTTCCCGCAGCCGCCGCAGTCGTTCGACGAGCCCTCGAAGTCGGTGCACGAGCCCCGGCAGGCGTTCGGTGCCAGCGAGATGCAGTGCAGCGGCAACGCGAGCTCGCGCTCGCCGATCAGCCCTGCGTCGTCGACGAAGCGCGCGACGAGCGGCATGTCGATCCCGTGGTCGAAGGTGAGATCGGTGCGCGCGTCGAATTGCGACCACGCGATCCGGATCGTCCAGCGGCCGTGCTCGCCGCGCGCGAACGGGCCGTACTCCTCGGGCACACCGGGTCCGACGATCACGCCGGAGACGATGGCCTCGTCGCCGCGCGGATGCTGCACGAACGCGGTGAGCACGACGTCCTCGCCCTCGGTGATCGACAGCGCCGAGCGGCCGACGTCGAGGACCTGCGGCGGGCCGTCCACGAGGACGCCGGTCGAAGCCTCGCTCGACGAGCTCTCGGCCGTGCTCGTGCTGGTGGCGGTGGCGCCACTGGTGCTGCTGCTGCCGACGCCGTCGGGCGCGGGGCTCGCGGAGCAACCCAGCACGATCCACGCGCACGCGAGGCACGACGAGCACGGAGCGCGGCCCACCGACATGCCAGACGCCGCGACGGGTGCGCTTCGGCTCACGTCGATCCGGCGACCTACCACACTCCCCCGAGCATAGCGCACCGAGTATGATGAAGACGCGTGGTGGGGTGGGCGGCGTTGTGGCTCGCGGGCGTGGTGCGAATCGCACCGGCGGAGCCGCAGCCGATCAGCGGAGCGAACCTCGCCGACGACTGCCAGTTCCCCGGCGTCGTCTCGTTCCGCGCGGGTGAAGAGCTCTGCACCGGCACGATGGTGCACCCGCAGGTGCTGGTCACCGCTGCACACTGCATCGCCGGGGGCACACCCGCCACCGTGCACTTCGGCGAGACGCACAGCCCCTACGAGCGCAAGATCGAGGTCGCACGGTGCGTGCCGTATCCGGAGTTCGCGGAGACGGACAACGCGACGCACGACCTCGGCGTGTGCGTGCTCGAGCGTCCGGCCGAGGGCCTCGCGCTGGTCCCGTTGCTCACGCAGTGCGAGCTCGCGGAGCTCGAGCCCGGGCGCGTCGCAGTGATCGTCGGCTACGGGGTGGCCGAGGACGGCGGCACCTTCGGCCGCAAGCGCTACGCGTTCACGACGATCTTCGACGAGCTGCGCGACGACTCGACCCTGCGCGTGGGCGATGGCGGCGCGAACGGCTGCATCGGTGACTCGGGCGGACCCGCGCTGATCCAGCTCGCCGACGGTAGCTGGCGCGCGGTCGGTGTGCTGTCGCGCGGACCGGGCTGCGGCGCGGGTGCGGACACGTATCGCGTGCTCGCGGATCGCATCGCGTGGCTGGAGGACGAGTCCGGCTTCGACCTCTCGCCGTGCGTCGACGACGACGGCGCGTGGGCGCCGGGCGAAGGCTGTGCGGAGCTCGATGCGGATCCGAGGATCGCCGGTGCCACCTGGCTCGAGTTCTGCGACGGACCGCGGATGGTGCCGAGCCCGAGCTGTGTGATGGGTGCTGGCGACTCGTCGTCGAGCGGTGGGTCGGAGTCCGCAGCGACGAGCACCGGCGAGGACGGGAGCGGCGAGACCACGACGGGCGCCGCCGCGACGCCCTCGAACGAGGGCTGCGGCTGTCGGGCCGATACCCCGCGGGCGGATGAGGTGCTGGTGCTCGGCATCGTGCTGCTGTCGATCGCTCCGCCGGCACGACGCCGTCGGCCGAGCCGAGCCCGCGACGCGCACCTGCCCGCGCGCGCGTTCACTTCGGCTCGGGCGCGGTGACCTTCACCTTCGGGCCGCGACCGAGCGTCAGCTCCGCGTGCTCGCCGGGATCCAGCGTGAGCAGCGTCTTCACCAGATAGCAGCGGTAGCCGGTGACGTCGTAGCCGTCGACGGCCACGATCTCGTCGCCGACCTCGAGCACCTCGGCGAGCGCAGGATCTTCGACCGCGTCGACGCGCATCGTCTCGGAGCAGGCGAGCGGCCACTGGTGCAGCTGGAAGCCCAGATCCGTCATCAGCGCCGACGGCGGTGCGCGAGGGCGGGGGATCGGGATCTCGAGCACCTGATTGCTCGGGACCGTCTCCGGGATCTTCAGCGCGTCGTGGACGTGATCGGGGGCGTCGAACTGGAAGCCGGCCGACAAGACCAGCAGGATGGCGGTCGTCGGGGGCACATCCTGGATGACGAAGTTGCCGTCCGCGTCGCTCAGCTGCCCCGGCGCGCGCGACTGGATCACGCGCTCGGCCTCCATCGCGACGCGCAGCGGTGACGCGCCCTCCTCGGTGACGCTCGCCCATAGATCGGGCAGCGGTGCGCCGGACTCGAGCTCGACGAAGCGGCCGCGGATCGTGCGGTACGGCACCAGCTCGAGCTCGACGTTCGTCGTCTCGCCTGCGCGGGCGATCGCAGGGAGGCGTCCCCGGCCTTCGCGAGCGATCGCACGCACCTCGTATGCGCCCGCGTCGAGATCGTCGAGCTCGAACTTGCCGCTGCCGAGCACGAACGACTCGCGCTGCACGAGCCCGCCCTCGGCGTAGAGCTCGATCCACAGCGCGGTGGGCCCGGTGGTCGCGCGGACGTTGCCGGAGATCGTGGCCGTCTTCGCGAGCTGCAAGCGCGCCTGATCGCCCGCCCGCACGCCTTCCTTCGACGCCGAGCCGCCGCCGCGTCGCTGTGCGACGACGGTGTACGTGCGGTCGGCGGAGACGCCCGCGAGCACGAACTCGCCTTCCGCGTCGGTGAGCACGGTGCCGCGGCCGCCCGCCTTCTTGGCGCGCAGCGCCGATCGACGTGCGGCCTCGGTGGGCAGCGCATCGCTCGCGAGCGCCGACACCACCGCGTCACGCAGCGGACCGCCGTCTTCGTCGAGCACGATGCCGCGGATCGAGTGCGGCTCCGGCAGCGTCAGCACGACCTCGGCGGGGGCACGGCCGGCGGTGAGCGCGAGCGCATGCTCGGGGCTCTCGTTGCCGAGGTCGTCCACCGCCACGATGCGGTGGTTGCCGGTCGGAAGCGCCTCGAAGGTGAACGTGCCGTCGTCGTTCGCGTGCACCGTGCTCGCGCCGTGCTCACCGGTCGCGCGCTCGGTCACGACGGCGCCGCCGGCCGGCGCATCGCCCCGCACCACCTTGCCCGTGACGCGCACGGTGGCCTTGCCGACGAGATCGAGCTCGACGTCGCGATCGACGATCGTCGTCTGCGCCGCGAGCCCCGGGGTCTTCGTCTCGGCGTTCACCGAGTACTCGCCCGGCGTGAGCCCGGAGAGCGTGTACGAGCCGTCGGCGCCGATGCGCGTCCAACGGTAGGAGCCGTCCGGACCCATGCTGGCTGCGGCGGCGACGACGTGACCGGCGAGCGGTTGGCCCGCGTGGTCGAGCACGCGGCCACGGATCGATCGTCCGCGCGTGACCCTCCAGGTCACGTCGGCAGGTGCGCCGTCGCCGACGGTGACGGACTTCGGTGCCGCTGCGCTGTCGTGCTCGTCGCACGCGACCACGACGCCGTACTCGCCCGGCGTGAGCGCCTGGAGCTCGGCCACGCCGTCGGGCGCGACCGCGGCCGTGCGCACGATGTCGCCGCCGCGATCCCACAGCATCACCGAGCCCGACGGACATGGCGTGTCGTCGGGCGCGACGAGGATGGTGGCGCGGAAGCTCGCGGCGGCGATCATCTCGACGACGATGTCGTCCACGGAGTCGCCGAGATCGAGCACGTAGCTCCGCGCCGCCTCGCCCTGCAACCCATCGGCGATCGCCGCGGGCCGATAGCGCCCGGCGACCAGGCCTCGGATCGAGAAGCGTCCGGCTTCGTCGGTGAACGCGACGGTCGCCTCGTGCTGCGACGTCTCGCTCCACTCGCGCAGCACGACGCGCGCCCCCACGACGGGTGCCTGGGTGACTTTCTCGACGACGATCCCCGAGAGCGTGGACTCCGGAAGCAACGCGATCGTCACGGTGGGGCCGGGTGCGAACGCCTCGACGGTCGCGTCACCGTAGCCCTCGGCGCGCACGTCGAGGTCGAGCCGTCCGGGTCCGACCCACGCGGTGAAGGTGCCGTCGCTGCCGGTCGCGACGCGCACGGGGATGCCGTGGCCCCAGCTCGGCATGCCGACGTGCGGCGCGACGGTGTGTCGGCGGAACGTGACGTGTGCACCGTCGACCGGTCCGCCGAAGACGTCGCTCACGATGCCGCGCAGCTCGATGCCGCCCTCGGCGAGCACGATGTCGATGCCGGTGCGCTCCTCGCCGGCATGCAGCGCCAGCGAGCTCGCACCGCGGGCGGTCGTGATCGTGGTCTCTCCGGGCGCGTAGCCAGCGGCGCTCGCGGTCACGCGATACCGCGACGGTGGAATGCCCGCGATGCGATAGCTGCCGTTGGCGACGCTCTTGCCGCAGATCGGCACGTTGCCGCCGTGCTCGGAGATCTCCGGCCACGCGCACACTTCGGCGAGGCCGATCGGCGCGCCGGTGGTGGCGTGCACGCGGCCCGCGATCGTGGCGCTGCGCGCGTTGTGACCGAACGCGTCCTCGTCGTCGCGCGAGCGCGACGGCCGGGGCACGGGCGCAGTGGGCTCGGAGGACGCCGCGCGGGTCTGCTCGACCGCAGTGCCCGACTTCGCGTCGTCCTTCGCCAGCCACCACGCGACGCCGCCGAGCAGGACGATCGCGAACGCGATACCGGCGAGCACGCGCATGCTGACGAAGGCAGCCGCGATCGCCGTGCCGGGGAGCTCGCGGCCAGGCCACACGAGCACGGCCCACCACGCGCGACGGCCGTAGCGGTGACGCTCGAGCTCGGCCTGCATCTTGAGCCGCGCACGAGCGACGCGCGTGTACGCGGTGGCCGGCGCGATCTGCCACTCCTCGGCGATCTCGTGGCCGGTCAGGCCTTCGAGCTCGGCGAGCACGAACGCGGCGGCTTGCTCGGGTGGAAGCGCGCGCAGCAGTCGATCGAGCACGACCGCGGCCTCCGAGCGCGCGGCGTAGGCCTCGGGATCGGGCAGGTCGCTCGCGACGTCGTCGTCGCGCAGCTCACCGCGCTCACCCTTGCGACGGCGCTGCGCGGCGGCGACGCGCCATGCGATGCCGACCAGCCACGCGCGCAGCGAGCCGCGGCGGATGTCGTACGTCGAGAGCCGCCGGAACGCGATCACGAACACGTCGTGCACGGCGTCCTCGAGCGCGGCGTCCCGCACCCCGAACCCGCGCAGCTGCTGGCGCACGAGGCTGCGCTGCGCGCGGTAGATCCCGGCGAGCTCGAGCGTGCGCTCGGCGTGCTCGACGGACGACGGGGCGGGGGCGGGCATCGAAGGGCTATTGCGACGGCGCCCGGGAATCTTCCCCTGAATCGACGAAGGACGCTGCGCGACGGGCGGAGCTCGCGAGACCCCCGACGCCGGCGCTCGGCGACGGTTCCCGCGGGGCCGTGCCCGCGGGCTCCCACGGCGCCGGGATCAGAGCGCTCCGATCGCGCCCATCACGAACCCCCCACGAACGACGAGGCCGCGACGACGATCAGGATCCCGAACGCCATCCCGAGCTTGCGGAGCGCGGTCATCATCAGCGCGATGTCGTTGCCGCGGCTCTTGACGACGCTCTCCATCGAAGCGGCGGCCGCGACGAACACGATGCCCACTACGATGCTCACGACGCCGCCGATCGTGGTCATGAGCTCCATGAACTGCAGACCGCCACCGTCCTTCAGCGCGAGCCAGATCTGGCTCGCCCCGATCAGCAACGAGATCACGCCCCACGCACGCGCGCGCGTGTAGGTCGTCGTGATGGTGCGGTTCTCGTCCTCGCTGAACTCGTACTGGCCGGCCGTCGCCGGTGGCGGCAGCGTATGCACCTGCGCCTGCGGATAGGCCTGCGGCGGCACGGGGTAGGGGGAGTGCTGCGTGTGGGCCTGGGGCGGATGCATCGGAGTCCTCTTCCCGGAGGACGGATGCGGCCCGAAGTCGATCACTCGATCTCGATCTCGCCCACGAGATACGGCGCGCAGTGCCCCGCCATGCGCACGCGGTCACCGTCCAGCCGGCAGAACAGCTCGCCCCCGCGCCGCGACAGCTGTCGGGCATGCAGGCGCGCCTTGCCGAGTACGCCCGCCCAGAACGGCACGAGGGTACAGTGCGCGCTGCCGGTCACCGGATCCTCGTCGATGCCCACCTGGGGTCCGAAGTAGCGCGACACGAAGTCCACCTCGTCGCCACGCGCGGTCACGATCAAACCGTCGCCGTCGAGCGCCTTCACGAACGCCAGATCGGGCTGCACCGCACGTACCGCAGCTTCGTCGTCCACGACCGCCATGAACTTCTTGGCCTTCCACAGCGATCGCACCGGCACGCCGAGCGACGCATCGAGCCCCGCGACGATCTGCACTTCGCTCGGTGGACGGCTCGGGAAATCCAGCTCGAGGCGGTCGCCTTCTCGGCGAACGACGAGCACGCCGGCTTCTCGTGTCGCGAACCGGAGCTCGTCGCCGCCGGCGAGCCCGAGCCGGTGCAACACGAACGCGGTCGCGAGCGTCGCGTGGCCGCACAGATCGATCTCGATCGCGGGCGTGAACCAGCGCAGCTCGAAGCCGTCGTGCACGGACGGGCACACGAATGCGGTCTCCGCGAGGTTGTTCTCCGCCGCGATCGCCTGCAGCGTCGCATCGGGCAGCCACTCGTCGAGCAGGCACACCGCGGCCGGGTTGCCGGCGAAGCGACGATCGGTGAACGCATCGACCTGGTGCATCGGGATCCGCATCCGACCAGCCTAGCGACGGGCGTCGGTCGACGCGAGCCCGCGATTGTCCCGATTGCCGCGATTGTGGCGATTGTCCCGCTCGATCCTCGCCGCCCGACCGGGCGGCCGTCGCCTATCAGGCGACGGGTTCGAGATCACACAACGTGCCGAACCACTCGCAGTGCGGCACCTTGTTGCAGGTCTCTTCGTCGAGCGGGGTGCAGTCGATCACACAGCCGCCGAACTCCGGATACCACGCGCAGCTCGGGTGCCCCTCGCACTCCGCCTGCACCGTCATCGCCGCGCAGTCGATCGGGCCTGCGCTCGTGGAGCCGTCGGCCACGCCGCTCGTGCTCGCCGTCGTCTCGGCGTTCTCGCTCCCGGTGTCGGTCGTGTCGCGATCGGCACACGCGAGCGCGACCACCTGCACCGCGAGCGCGACCGGCATCGACCATTTTCCACGCGTCGCTGCAACCATGCGCAGCATGCTAACATGCGGATCGCAGGGCGACCGTTCGACGGCGTCGCGTCACCGCGGCCATGCGGCGCGCAGCGCCTCGGCGAACGTCCGTGCGTCCTTCGGGCGTTCGGCCGGCTTCTTCGCGAGCCCGGCTTCGATCGTCGCGGCGAGCTGATCGGAGAGGTGCTCGCGCGAGAAGTACTCGCGCAGCGGCACGACGGCGGACGAGGCATGGGCGCGCAGCCACTGCATCGGGTTGTCCAGCCACTGCTCGCGCACCTCGCCGACGGTCTTGCCGCGCACGAACGGGACGCGCGCGCTGATGAGCTCGTAGAGCAGCATCGCCAGGCTGTAGACGTCGGCCGCGGGCGTGAGCGCGTAGGTCTCGAGCTGCTCGGGCTGGGCGTAGTGCGGCGTGCCGATCAGCATGCGCCCCACCGTGGCGTTGGCGCCCACGATGCTGCGCTGGTCGAACGAGCGCGCGAGCCCGAAGTCGAGCACGCGCACGTGACCGTCGGGATCGACGAACACGTTCGCCGGCTTGAGGTCACGATGGATGATGCCGTTGTCGTGCGCCTCGCAGAGCCCGAGGCAGGTCTGGTAGACGATGTGCACCGCCCACGCCACGTCGAGTGGCGTGTCGAAGTCGTGGAACTCGTCGAGCGGCTTGCCGTTCAGCAGCTCCATCAGCACGTACACGTGACCATCGCGGCGCAGGCCGCAGTCGTGCACGCGCACCACGTGCGGGTTGCTGAGCGTGCGCAGCACGGCGACCTCGCGGAGCGTGCGTTGGGCCGTGTCGAGCGAGCGCACCGGCTCGAGCGAGAGCTTGAGCGCGACCGGCTCGGCGAAGCGCGGGTCCTTGACCTTGAAGACCTTGCCGAACCCGCCGCTGCCGAGCACGTCGAGGATCTCGAACTCGCCGTACGAATCGCCGGGTTTGAGGTCGAGCGTCATCGGACGCGCGATGGTACCGCGAGGGCGCGCCGACCCGCTAGCGCAGCACGGCGTAGATGCGCGGGAGCGACTCGTCGAGCCGGTAGTCGACGCCGCTGTGGTCGTCGTCGAACTCCTCGTAGACGTGCTGGATGCCGTTCACGCCGAGCCGCTTCACGAACGCGCGCGCGCCGTAGTGCAGGAAGTACTGATCGCGGCGGCCGCAGTCGAGATAGAGCAGGCCGAGCGAGCGCAGCCCTTCGCGGTGCTCGGGCTCGTCGATCATCCGCAGCGGGTCGTGCGCGAGCCACCGGCTCCACGCCTCGGGATCGATCTCGCAGGTCAGCGGATCCACCGGCAGGCGGATCCCGAGCGGCGCGCTGGGCTGCGGATCGTAGCTCGCCGCCATCGCGAGGATCATGAGCGCGTGCATCTCGCTGCCGCGGATCTTCGGGCTCTCCTGCAGGGCCGTCACGAAGCGCTGGATGTCGCCGCCGGTGCGCGCGAGCGCGTCGAGCGTCGACGGCATGTCGCGCAGGTAGCACCACTCGAAGCCGATGTCGCCGCTGTGGCAGGCCACCGCCCACCAGCTCTCCGCGTGGCGCATGCCCTGCACGAGCGCGCCGTAGCCACCGCTGCTCTTGCCGAAGACGCCGCGGTGTCGACGACCGCGGCGCACACGGAAGTCGCTCTCGATGCGCGGCAGCAGGTCGTCGACGAGGAAGCTCTCCCAGCGGCCGAGCACCGGCGAGTCGACGTATTGATTGCCGCCGAGCGAGGTGAAGCAGTCGGGGAACACCGCGATGACCGGGCCCATGCGGCCCTGCGCCAGCAGGCGGTCGAGTCTCTGCGGCACGCTCTCGCCGAACGGCTGCCACGCGAGCCGGCGCAGGCCGCTGCCGGTGAACCCCGCGAGATCGACGACGACCGGGTAGTCGGCGTCGCTCGTGCGGTAGCCGGGCGGCAGGTAGACCGCGACACGGCGCGCGCTCGGATCACCCAGCAGGTTGCCGGCGAGCGAGGGCGCGTCGATCACGAGCTCGACGAGCTCGCCGCGCAGCGGGGCGAACTCGTGCTTCATCGCTAGTCCTTCCACTCGGCGATGAACACGTTCGTGTCGCCTTCGGAGGCCCCGTGGCGGTTGGACGCGAACACGAGCTGCTTGCCGTCCTTCGTGAACATCGGGAACCCGTCGAACGAGGCGTTCTTGGTCACCTGCTCGAGCCCCGTGCCGTCCTTCCTGATCAGGTAGAGGTCGAAGTCGCGGCCCTTCTCGTCGTGGGCGTTGCTCGCGAAGATGATGCGCTGGCCGTCGGGGTGGAAGAACGGCGCGAAGTTGGCCTTGCCGTTCTTCGTGATCTGCTTCTGCTTCGTCCCGTCGGCCTTCATCACGAACAGCTCGAGCCGGGTCGGTCGCACGAGGCCCTGCTTGATGATCTCGTCGTACTTCGCGAGCTCGTCCTTGCCCTCGGGATGGTTCGCGCGATAGACGATCGACTTGCCGTCGGGCGAGAAGAACGCGCCGCCGTCGTAGCCCTTCGTCTTGGTCAGGCGCTTCGGCTTCTTGCCGTCGATGCCCATCACGTAGAGCTCGGGGTCGCCGTCGCGCGTCGACGTGAACACGATCTTGTCGCCCAGCGGCGACACCGTGGCCTCGGCGTCGTAGCCCTTGCCCACCACGAGCGGCTGGATGTCCGAGCCGTCGGCGTTCGAGGTGTAGATGTCGAACTCGTCGTACAGCTTCCACACGTAGCCGTGCGAGCGATCGGGCGGGGGCAGGCAGTCGTCGGCCGCCGCGTGGGTCGATGCATAGAGGATCCGCGAGTCACCCGGCAGGAAGTACGAGCACGTGGTGCGGCCCTTGCCGGAGCTCACCCGCCGGAGCTCGCTGCCGTCGACCTTCATCGTGTAGATCTGATCGCAGCCGGCACCGTCGCGGGTGGATTGGAACACCAGCCGTGACTCGTCGTTGCTGAGATACGCCTCGGCGTTCTCGCCTCCGAAGCTGAGCTGGCGCATGCGTCCGAGGTGCGCCTCGCCCTCGAGCGGCTCGTGCCACACCGGTCCCTTCGCCACCGGGGGCTTCGCGTCGGGCTTCTCCGCGGGCGCCTCGGGCTCGACATCGGCGGTGGGCGGCGTCGTCGTCTCGACCGGAGCCGGCGGCGGAACGTCGGCGGGCGGCTTGCGCGGGCACGCGAGCGACAGGAGCGGGAGTGTGAGCACGAGGAGCTGGCGCGGCATGGCGAGGGCGACGAGAGTACCGCAGGCCTCCGGCACCCGCGCTACCCTTGTCTCCGCATGGGCGGAGTATCGAGCTGGCGCGTACGCGCATACCGGCGGTTGGCGAGCTATCGCGTCTTCGACGTCACCGCGCTCGACGCGGAGCGCGAAGACACTGGTCAAGCGCACACCTTCTTCCGCATCGACTCGGTCGACTGGGCCAACATCATCCCGATCACGCCTGCGGGCGAAGTGGTGATGATCCGCCAGTTCCGTCACGGGCTCGGGCGCGAGACGCTGGAGATCCCCGGCGGCCTCGTCGACGGCGACGAGCTGCCCGGCGTCGCCGCGGCGCGCGAGCTGCTCGAGGAGACCGGGTACCAGGCGGGCGAGGTGCGCGAGCTCGGGGCGGTGTCGCCGAACCCCGCGCTCTTCGGCAATCGCATCCACTCGTTCGTCGCGACCGGCTGCATCAAGGTCGCCGAGCTGCACAACGACTCGGCCGAGCAGACGTTCGTCGAGCTGGTGCCGCTCGCGGCGATCGACGAGCTGTTGCGCACCGGCGCCATCGATCACGCGCTCGTGATGAACGCGTTCTTGTGGTGGAAGCTGCGCGGCGAGCCGCGCTAGAACTTGCCGGACATGCCCAGCCCGGCCATCCCGCGGCCGAGCTGCGGCGCGAACATGATGGCGCGCTCGCGGGCGAAGCCTTCGTGCTTGCGTCGGTAGGCCTCGGAGAAGCCGAGCATGCCCGCGCCCGCGGCGGCCATCGCCGCGCCGATGTCACGGGTGGTGAAGGCCATCACGCGGGCTCGGCCCGCACACTTCGCGGTGTCGCACTTGCTGAGGATCGCCCACGCGCTCGGACCGAGCGTGAACCACGTGATCACGCCGGCCGCGATGAGCCCGACCCCTGCGCCGCGCAGCGCGACGATGTTGCGTTGCTTGCGATCGGAGAACGCGTCGTCGTAGGCCTTGCGCTCGGCCCTCAGCATCGCGCCTGCCGCGGTCATGCCGATCGTGGCGAGCAGCGCGATGTCCGAGTTCACCCGCAGCGCCACCGCCGGGACCACGCCGGGCAGGCAGCGCACGATCGCATCGCCCAGCGCCTCCGCGTCGTCGGTGTCGTCGAGCATCATCGAGCTCTTCGCGACCGGGTCGATGCAGCGCCGCTTCACGAGCACGTGGCCGGCGATCTGCTCGGAGAGCGCGACGGCGAACGTCACGCCCGCGCCGATGAACAAGCCGATGCCCTTGTACGGGGGCCGCAGCGGCGGGGGCATGCGCGGGCGCGCGTCGTCGGTCTCGTTCGACGGCAGCCGCCCGTCCATCGCCGGCGCAGCGCCGGGGCCCTCACGCACCGGCTTCGGCGGTGGCGCAGTCGGAGTCGGTTGCGGTGGCTCGGCCTTCGTCTCCGGGATCCCGCCGCCATTGCCGGGCTCGGGACCCGGCGGTGGTGCGATCGTCGGCTCGCTGCGTGGGGTCGGCGTCGTCGTCTCGGGCGGCGTCGCGGCCGGGGCCACGGCGGGGGCAACGGTGGCAGCAGCGGGCAGCTTCGACGTCGGCTGGCCGGGCGTGGCCTTGGGCGTGGGCTTGCCGGGCGTGCTCGGCTTCGCCGGTGTGCTCGGCTTCGTCGGTGTGCTCGGCTCGCTCGGCGCAGGCTCGGGCGCGGACTGGCCCGGCAGCGGCGGCAGCTTGGGTGGCCCCGCGACCGCCAGGGCCACCATCCATGGGAGCGACCACGACAACCGAGCACGCACGGTAGCAGGCCGCTGCCGATCGGGCCAGCAACGTGGGCTCGTTGCGAGCGCGTCGCGACGGCGGCAAAGTCGCGGCCGCATGGACGACGTGCGCAACTTGCTGGAGCTCGAGGCCCGCGCGCGGAGCGTGCTGCCCCGCGAGGTGTTCGACTACATCGCCGGAGGTGCGTGCGACGAGCTGTGCCTGCCGGGCGCGCGTGCGGCCTTCGATCGCATCGCGCTCTTGCCCCGCGCGCTCGTCGACGTCGCGAATCGCAGCACGCAGACGGTGCTCGCGGGCCATCGCCTGCATGCACCGATGGCGATCGCGCCCACGGCCATGCATGCGTTGGTTCATCGCGAGGGCGAGGTGGGCACGGCCCGGGCGGCCGCGCGCACGGGCACGCTCATGGTGCTGTCGACCCTGTCGAGCATGCCGGTCGAGCAGGTCGTCGCTGCGGCACCGGGCGCGGTGTGGTTCCAGCTCTACGTGCACCGGGACCGCGCGCTCGCAGCCGAGCTCGTCGCCCGGGTCGAGGCCGCGGGTTGCACCGCGCTCGTGCTCACCGTCGACGCGCCGGTCATCGGGCTGCGCGAGCGCGACGTCGCTGGCGTGCCGCTGCCGCCGGGTTTCCGCGCGCCGAACCTGCGCGCCGACGTGGCGATCGCCGCCGACGATCTGCACCGCTACTTCGCGCAGATGATCGATCCTTCGCTGGACTGGGACGATCTCGCGTGGCTCGCGGGCTGCACGAAGCTGCCGGTGTGGCTGAAGGGCATCGTGCGCGCCGACGATGCCCTGCGCGCGGCGGAGGCGGGCATGGCGGGCATCGTCGTGAGCAACCATGGCGGTCGACAGCTCGACGGCGCGATCGCGACGATCGACGCGCTGCCGGCGATCGCCCGTGCGGTCGAGGGACGGGTGCCGCTCGTGCTCGACGGCGGCGTGCGCCGTGGCACCGACGTCATCAAGGCGATCGCCCGCGGCGCGCAGGCGGTGCTCGTCGGGCGCCCGGTGCTGTGGGGCCTCGCGCTCGGCGGCAGCCGTGGCGTCGAGCGTGTGCTCGCGCGGCTGACCCACGAGCTCGACGTCGCGATGGCGCTGTGCGGCTGCCCCGACGTCGCGGCGATCACCGCCGACCTGCTGGCCTGACGCCGGGCCGTACCGCGCTCAGCGACGATCGCGGAGGAACGGGAAGCGCGCGCGCGCGTCGGCGACCACCGCCGGATCCACCTCGGCGACGATCATCGTCTCGATCGACGCCGCGGCGGCGATGGGCTCGCCCCACGGATCGATCACGCGGCTGTCGCCCGAGTACTCGAGCTCGGCGCCCTGGCCGACGCGATTCACGCCGATGACGTAGGCCTGGTTCTCGATCGCACGCGCCGCGAGCAACGTCTGCCAGTGATGACGACGGCGCGCGGGCCAGTTGGCGACGACGACGTAGCAGTCGGTGTCCTTCGCCTTCCCCCAGAACTCGTCGGCGAAGCGCAGGTCGTAGCAGACGAACAGCGTGCACCGCACGCCCTCGATCGCGACGGTGACGAGCTCGCGGCCCGCCTCGTAGTGCTCGTGCTCGCCGGCGAACGTGAACGGGTGGATCTTGCGGTAGCGGTGCAGCGTGCCGTCGGGTGCGGACAGCACGAGCGTGTTGTGCGGGCGTGCGGCGCCCGCGGCTCGCTCGGGCACGCTGCCGCAGATCCACACGCCGTGCTCCTGCGCCTGCTCGCGCAGGAACGCGGTGCTGGGGCCGTCCGTCGGCTCGGCGATGCGCTCGGTCGCCATCGAGAACCCGCACGCGTACATCTCGGGCAGCACGACGAGCCGCGCTCCGCTGGCCGCGGCGGCTGCGATCCACGGCTTCGCCCGCGCGAAGCTCTGCTGCGGATCCTCCCACACCGTGTCGAGCTGGATGCCGGCGACCCTCATCGCAGCTTCCCCATGTTCGCACGCAGCCGCGCGACGCCGGCGTCGAGCACCGCGTCGGTCTTGCAGAACGCCCAGCGCACGAGGTGCTTGCCCTCGTGCTTGTTCGCGTAAAACGCCGAGTTGGGGATCGCCGCGACGCCGACCTTCTCGGGCAAGAGCCGACAGAGCGCCATGTCGTCGTCGAACCCGAGCGGGCGGATGTCGGTGCAGACGAAGTACGTGCCGGCGGGCACCAGCACCTCGAAGCCGACGCTCGCGAGCCCTTCGCACAGGCGGTCGCGGCGGCTGCGATAGTCGCGGACGAACCCGGTGAAGTAGTCGTCACCGGCGCGCAGGCCCTGGGCCATCGCGAGCTGGTACGGCGCGCCGCTGCAGAACGTGAGGAACTGGTGCGTGCTGCGGACGGCGCGGGTGAGCGCCGGGCTCGCGCACGTGTAGCCGACCTTCCAGCCGGTGAACGAGAAGGTCTTGCCGGTCGAGGAGATCATCACGGTGCGCTCGCGCATCCCCGGCAAGGTGATGAGCGGCACGTGCTCGCCCTCGAACACGAGGTGCTCGTAGACCTCGTCGGTGATCGCGACGAGGTCGTGCTCGACGCACAGCTTCGCGATGTGCTCGAGCTCGGCGCGCGAGAACACCTTGCCGCTGGGGTTGTGCGGGGAGTTCAGCACGATCGCGCGCGTGCGTGGGCCGATCGCGGCCTCGAGCTCGGCCGGCACGTAGTCGAAGTTGGGCGCCCGCAGGGTGACGACCTTGGTGGTCGCGCCCGCCAGCGCCGTCATCGGCGTGTAGCTGTCGTAGAACGGCTCGAACAGCACGACCTCGTCGCCGACGTCGAGCAGCGCGAGCAGCGTGGCGGCGATGCACTCGGTCGCGCCGTGCATCACGGTGATCTCCGCGTCGGGATCGAGCTCCAGCCCGTAGAACCGCCGGCGGTGCTCGGCGATCGCGGCGTTGAGATCCGGCATGCCGAAGCTGCGCGAGTACTGGTTCTTGCCCTGCTCGATGGCGGCGATCGCGGCCGTCTTCAGGAATGCCGGGCCGTCGAAGTCGGGGAAGCCCTGGCCGAGATTCACGGCATCGTGACGTACCGCGAGCGCCGTCATCTCCGCGAAGATCGAGGTGCCGAACCCCTGCAGCTTGGCCGTGAGGTGAGGGAGCCGCGCGCTGCTCATGCGGCTGCAGTGTCGCACGAAAGCCGGCCCAAAACCTGGCATGCTCGGGTCGCGATGGCCCAGCAGAACCAGCCCGCAGAGCAGCGCCGCATCGCCGACATGGCGTCGGGATTGATCGGCTCCGAGATCCTCAAGATCGCGGCCGAGATCCGCACGCGCATGCGCGACGGCAAACGGATCTGCAACCTCACGGTCGGTGACTTCGCGCCGACCGAGTTCCCGATCCCCGATGCGCTGCGCGAGGGCGTGCTCGCTGCGCTCGTCGCCGGAGAGACCAACTACCCGCCGGCGTCCGGCGTGCAGGAGCTGCGCGAGGCGGTCTCGCGCTTCTACGCGCGCGAGCTCGGGCTCGACTATCCCGCCGCGCAGATCCTCATCGCCGGCGGCGCGCGCCCGCTCATCTACGGCACGTACCGCGCCGTGGTCGATCCGGGCGACAAGGTCGTCTACCCGGTCCCGAGCTGGAACAACAACCACTACTGCCACATGGTCCTCGCCAACGAGGTCAAGGTGCAGTGCGGGCCCGAGTCCTTGTTCCTGCCGACCCGCGACGCGCTCGTGCGCGAGCTCGCCGACGCGCGCCTGCTCTGCATCAACTCGCCGCTCAACCCCACCGGCACGGCGATCTCGGCCGAAGCGCTGCGAGGGATCTGCGAGACCGTCGTCGAGATCAACGACGCGCGCAAGAAGAGCGGCGAGCGCCCGCTCTACCTCATGTACGACCACATCTACTGGATGCTCTGCGTCGACGGCGTCGAGCACGTCACGCCGCCGAAGCTCGTCCCCGAGATCGCGCCCTACACGATCTTCGTCGACGGCATCAGCAAGGCGTTCGCGGCCACCGGTCTGCGCGTCGGCTGGTCGGCCGGGCCGCTCGACGTCATCGAGCGCATGTCGGCGCTGCTCGGGCACGTGGGCGCATGGGCACCGCGCGCCGAGCAGGTCGCGACCGTGAAGCTGCTCGACGATCCGGAGTCGATCGCCGCCTACCTGCCGAAGTTCCGCGCCGGCGTGAACGCGCGCTTGAAGGCGCTGCACGAGGGCTTCGAGACCATGAAGAAGGACGGCCAGCCCGTCGAGGCGCTGCCGCCCATGGGCGCGATCTACCTGACCGTGCGCATCGCCCCGTTCGGCAAGACCACGCCCGCGGGCGCGAAGCTCGAGACCAACGAGCAGGTGCGCGCATACCTGCTCGATGCCGCCGAGTTCGCGGTGGTGCCGTTCCAGGCGTTCGGCGTCCCGCAGGACAGCGGCTGGTTCCGGCTCAGCGTCGGCGCGGTCTCCGAAGCGGAGATCCGCGAGGCGATGCCCCGCGTCAGTCGAGCGCTCGCCGCGTTGAAATGATCAGCGCCGCGACAGCCCGAGCACGTCGGCCATGTCGTAGAGCCCCGGCGGCTGGCCTTGCAGCCACTTCGCGGCCCGCAGCGCGCCGCGGGCGAAGATGCCGCGGTCGGTCGCACGATGGGTGAGCTCGAGCCGCTCGCCGGCGCCGAGGAACATCACCGTGTGCTCGCCGACGCTGTCGCCACCCCGCAGCGCGGCGAGCCCGATCTCCTCGGAGGTGCGCTGCGTCTCCGTGGTGTCGCGCGAGCGCACCGCGTGCTTCTCGAAGTCGCGATCGGTCGCCTGCGCGATCGCCTTGCCGAGCCGCAGCGCCGTGCCCGACGGCGCGTCGCGCTTGTGCCGGTGGTGCAGCTCGAAGATCTCGGTGTCGAAGTCGGGCCCGAGCGCGCGCGCGGCCGTGGCCGCGAGCTGCAGGAGCAGCGTGATGCCGACCGAGAAGTTCGCGGCGCTGACGATGGGGATGTCGTTGGCCGCGCGCTTGAGCAGCTCGCGCGTCTCGCCGGTGATGCCGGTCGTGCCGAGCACGAGCGGCACGCCGAGATCGAGGCAGCGCGCGATGTTCTGATCGGTCGCCTCGGGCAGCGAGAAGTCGACCACCACGCTGCCGCGCGGAGGGCGGAGCGAGTCGGACAGATCGACGCCGCACTCCGGCAGCCCGGTGAGCAGGCCGATGTCCTGCCCGAGCCCCATCGACGACGAGTGGTCGACCGCGCCGACCAGCTCGAGGTCGTCGGTCTCGGAGAGCGCGCGCAGGAGCGCCTGGCCCATGCGCCCGCGGGCGCCGACGATCACCACGGAGACGACGCGATCACTCATGTCTGCAGCTCCTTGCCGAGGCCGATCGCCTCGAGCTCGCGACGGATCTGGACCAGCTCGGCACGGTCCTTCTCGAGCGGAACGAGCGGGGCCCGCATCTCGACGTCGATGCGGCCGAGCATCGCCATCGCGTGCTTCACCGGGATGGGGCTCGTGGTCGAGAACAGCGCGCGCGACAGCGGCAGCAGCTGGTAGTGCAGCTTCCGCGCGTCGTCCCAGCGGCCGGCCTTCGCGGACTCGACGAGCTGGACGAAGAGGGCGGGCACCACGTTGGTACCCACCGAGATGACGCCGTCGCCGCCGAGTGCGAGGAACGGCAGCACGGTGAAGTCGTCGCCGGAGAGCAGCGCGAAGTCGGGCCCGCAGAGCTCGCGCACGCGCGAGGCCCGGATCATGTCGGCGGTGGCTTCCTTCACGCCGACCACGAGCGGGTGCTTCGCGAGCTTGGCGAGCGTCTCGGGCAGGAGGTCCACGCCGGTGCGACCCGGCACGTTGTAGACCACGAGCGGCAGCCCGACGGCGTCGGCGATCTGCGTGTAGTGGGCGACGAGCCCTTCTTGCGTGGGCTTGTTGTAGTAGGGCGTGACCTGCAGCGTGCCCGCGACGCCGAGCTCCTTGCACGCGCGCGAGAGCTCGATCGCTTCCTGCGTGCTGTTGCTGCCGGCGCCGGCGAGCACCGGGACGCGGCCGGCGGCGGCGCGCATCGTCACCTCGATGACGTGGATGTGCTCGGCATAGGACAAGCACGGCGACTCGCCGGTGGTGCCGCATGGCACGAGCCCGTGGATGCCGCCCTGGATCTGGGCCTCGACCAATCGGACGAGCGCGTCGTCGTCGACATGGCCGTCCTTGAAGGGGGTGACGAGGGCCGTGTATGCGCCGCGGAACATCGATTCGCTCTTTCGGTTGCGGCGACGACCGTACCACGGAACCAGCTCCGGTCGGGCACGCGCCGGCGGCCCTCCGAGCGCCCGCGTGCTACCGTTGCCGCCGATGAGAGAGGTCGACACCGGCGAGGTCGAGCCGCTGCGCTACCCGATTCCCGACGGGTTGCAGAAGCGCGCGGCCACGCTCGCGAAGTGGATGCGCATCGTCGGGATCTTCCAGGCCTGCCTCGCGGCGCTCGCGTTCGTCCTGATGGGCATCGGCGCGCTAACGGCGATCATCGCGTATCCCACCGCGCCCGCGAACATCGTGGTCGTGCTGCTGCTCGGCATGCTCGCGATGTTGTTCCGCCAGGCCCTGCTCTTGCAGTCGGCCGCGGATCACCTCACCGACATCGGCGGCGAGCCCGACGACGCGCACGATCATCTCAACCTCGCATTTTCTCGGCTGCGACCGGTGTTCATCATCGATCTCGTGATCGGTGTGCTGATGCTGGTGCGCAACGGGCTGTTCCTGGCGGTGCTGTCATGAGCGATCCGTACCGCGACGAAGCCACGAAGAAGCACGAGGCGCTGCTCTCCGAGGAGCGCGAGCTCCTGGTCCGCGCCGGCAAGATCATGGTCGCCGCCGGCGCAGTGGGGCTGGTCGCCGTGCTGGTCGGGCTGAAGATGGCGCTCGCCGAGGGCGCCGTCGGGCTCGTCGCATCGGTGGGCCTGCCGGGCGTGTTCTCGGCGCTCACGCTGCAGGCCGGGCTCGTGCTCTCGCGTCTGCCCGGCGGCTCCCGCGACTACGGCGAGATCGAGAAGGCGGTGCGGAGCCTCGGCGTGGTCTACACGGTGAAGGGCGTCATCGTGCTGATCTTCATCGGGCTGTTCGTGCTCGCGTTCCTCGCCCCGTTCGTGCTTCGCTTCATGCGTTGAGCATGTCCCTGCGGAGTCAGCCGGTGGTCGTGCTCGACTGCCAGGCGACCGGCGCGTCGCCGAGCCACGGCCACCTGCTCGAGCTCGGCTGGCTCGTCACGCGCGCCGAGGACGAGCCGCAGCCGACCGAGGTGCGCTCGAGTCTCGTCGCGCTGCCCGAGGGCGCGACGATTCCGCCGATCGTCGCGGGCCTGACCGGCGTGACGACCGAGCAGCTCGAAGGTGCGCCGCGCCCCGTCGAGCTGTGGGATCGGCTGCGCCACGACGTCGCGCCGATCGCCGACGCGCACGGGACCGCGATCGCGGTCGTCCACTTCGCGCGCTTCGAGCAGTCGTTCCTCGGCGATCTGCACGCACGCGAGCACCCGGGCACCGCGTTCCCGCTGCGGATGATCTGCACCCACGAGATCGCGAGGCGGCTGTTCCCCGGGCTGCCGCGTCGCGGCCTGCGTGCGCTCGCGGGCTGGTGCGGTCATGCGACCGAGGAGCTGTTGCGCAGCGCGGGCCACGTGTGGGCGACGGCGCTCGTGTGGCGCGAGCTGAGCAGGCAACTCGACGAGCAGGGCATCGCCGACGTCGACGCGCTCTTCGCCTGGCTCGACGCGCCGGCGCCGAAGGCCGGCAAGCGCGTGTACGCGATGCCGCGCGAGAAACGGCTCGGGCTGCCGGATGCGCCCGGCGTCTATCGCATGCTGCGCACGAGCGGCGACGTGCTCTACGTCGGCAAGGCCACGTCGCTGCGCGATCGCGTGAACAGCTACTTCCGCAAGCAGACCAAGGTGCCCGATCGTCTGCTCGAGCTGCTCAGTCAGGCGCGGGATCTCGAGGTCACGCCCACCGCGAGCATCCTCGAGGCCGCGCTGCTCGAGACCGACGAGATCAAGCGCATCAATCCTCCGTTCAACCAGGCGCTGCGCGAGCAGGGCAGGGCGCCATGGTTCGCCAGCTCGGCGCTCGACCGGCTCGCACCCGCGCCCGCGCGTGCGCTGCGGGTGGGGCCGCTCGGCTCGCAGTGGAGCGCGCGCAGGTTCACGGCACTGGTGGCCGCGCTCGGCGGCGCGCTCGAAGGCGATGCGTGGCGCCGTGCGGTGCTGGTCGCCGCGGGCCGGCCGGGGCTCACGGTGCGGCCCGGTGCGAACGTCGAAGGGGCGATCGAGGTCGACGACGCGGTGCTGCGCGAAGGGCTCGCCGCGTTCGCGAGCGCGCTGCCCGAGCGCGGGCTCGATCTTCGTCGCGCGGGTGCGCTCGGGGCCGCGCTGTGGAAGGCGCAGCTCGAGGCGGGCGCGGAGCCGGAGGCGCTCGAGGACGAAGCGGTCGAGCAGCAGATCTGGTCGGCCGCGGACGTGCACGAGCACCTCGCCGAGGCGGTGATGATGCTCGCGCACGCGCTGCGACGCGCGCGGTGGCTGCGGGCGCTCTCCGAAGCGAGCGTCGCGTTCGTCGACGGCGCGGCGGCCCGGCGGCTCGTCGTCGAGCGCGGTCGCATCGTGGTGCAGGCCGATCACGATCCGGGCGTGCTGCCCGCGGTGCCACCGGGCTGGGCGAAGGGCGCCGGGGCACGTCGACGCAGCTTCGACGTCGCGACGTTCGATCGCCTGCGCGTGCTCACCACCGAGCTGCGTCGCGTGGCGACGGCCGGCGGACCCGTGACGATCCGGCTCGGACCGAAGCACGTGCTCGCGGGCGAGCGGCTGCGCCGGCTGCTCGCGTGGGTCTGATCAGCCCTCGGGCGGGGGCTCGCAGATCTCGCCGTCCTCGATCTGCGCGTTCGTCCGGTAGGTGTTGAGCAGCTGCCAGTGCTTGGGCTCGACGCTGGGGATCGTGCCGTCCTCGCGCACATTGGTCACGTGGTAGGCGTGCTGGTTCCAGATCCGGCGGGCCTGGATCCAGCGCTCGCCGCTGTCCTTGATCACCTGCACCGACGGCGAGGTCATCACGTCGTCCCAGTCGGGGCTCGACACGACCACGATCTCGGCGCTGCCGTCGTTGTCGACGTCGGCGACCACCGGATACTCGATGAGCGTCTTGCTCGAGCGCGCGACCTGCAGGAGCGGCGAGCCGGTGTCGTCGAACACGAACAGCTGGGCCTCGTCGGCGTACATCGCCTCGGCGAGGCCATCGCCGAGGAAGTCGAACGCGGTGCCCGCGGCCCAGCCGCTGCCATCCTGCACGTCGGCCGACCAGTGGATGTCGAGGTTCTGCGCGTACACCGTGTAGTGCGCCGCCGAGCTCACTGCGAACTCCGAGACGTCGTCGCCGTCGAAGTCGTGCACCGTCGCCGGGCGGAACCACGCGCCGAGCCCCATGTCGCCGGTCGGGCGCTCGTCCTTGTACTTCACCGTGCCGTCGTGCTCGAGGATCGTGATCCCCGGCGCGTTGTCGACGAGCACCTCGGGATCGTCGTCGTCGTCGAGGTTCGCGATCGCGGGATAGCCGGGCGCAATGCTGGTGTCGTTCCAGATCTCGGTGCCGTCGTGGTGGTACGCGGCCTGCCCGAGCACGAGCTCCATGTCGTCGTCGCCGTCGAGATCCGCGGCCGCGGTGGTCGTGCTGCGTCCGCCGAGGATCCAGCCGGTCTGCGCGGGCGCCATCATCACGAGGTCGCCGTTCGCATCGAGGATGAAGCCGTCGGCGTAGATCTCCGGCGAGCCGTCGTTGTCGAAGTCGGCGATGCCGAGCCCGCCGCCCTGGTCCTGCGGCCACACCTGCTCGCTCGTCCACTTGACCGTGCCATCGTGCTCGAGCGCGACGACGGCGAGCGGTCCGGGCGGGAAGACGGCACCGACGCCTGCGACGATCTCCGGCAGGCCGTCGCCGTCGATGTCGCCGATCGCGGGGGTCACCTGCGACGCGACGGGCGCGGCGAAGTGGGCGTGCTCCATGCCGGTCGCGCCGTCGAGCACGTGGATGCTGCCCGCGAGTCCGTCCATCGTGACGACGACGATGTCGGGTATGTCGCAGAGGTCGATGTTGCCGTCGGCGTTGTCGTCGGTGAGATTGGCGACGAGCGGCGTCACGGCCACGCCGCCGCCGTTCCAGCTCCACTGCACCTCGGGATCGAACGAGTCGGGCGGCGCCTCCATCTCGCAGTCGCCGAACGCGTCCATGCCGTCTTGCACCGTGCACGACGGCATGGGGTGGTTGGTGTCGAGATCGGGGATCGCGATGTCGAGCTTCGGACCGTCCGCACCGCTCTCGTCCGACGACGACGAGGTGCTCGTGTCGGCGGGCGCGGTGGTCATCGGCGCCGCGGTGCTCTCGTCGGCCCCGGTGCCGTCGCCGCTCGCGAACGGATCCGTGTTCGGTGCGCCGCCGCAGCCGAGCAGCGTCGCGCCCACCAGCCATCCGAGCGTGTGCTTGTCGTGCATCCCCAGTCCCCCATGCGCAGCGTGCCCGGAGAGCGGCGCGCCGTGGAGCCCGGTCTTCGTGAGCTTCCGGACGACATCGACGTGCGCAGCCAGGTCCGCGCGGCGGCGGTCCCCGTCGTCGGGATCCGAGGGTGGTTGCGGCCGCTGGCGCCACCCGGTCACGATCCCGCTCGTGCTCACGATCGTCGGGTGGAACGTCAACTCGCTGCGTGCGCGGCTGCCCCTCGTGCAGCAGTACCTCGCGCAGTTCGAGCCCGACGTGCTGTGCTTGCAGGAGACTCGGCTCGCCGACGCGGCGTTTCCCCACGACGCCTTCGCTGCGCTCGGCTACACGGTCGCGGCGACCGGCAGCGGTGGTCGTGCGGGCGTCGCGATCGCGAGCCGGCTGCCCTTCGACGAGACGATCGTCGGCTTGGCGGGCTACCCGGATCGCCGCATCGCGTGTCGCATCGACGGCACCTGGATCGACACGGTCTACGTGCCGACGCGCACCGCGATCGGCAAGGGCGAGTTCCTCGACGGGCTGCGCGACGACTACGCCGCGCGCTTCGACGAGACCACCGAGCTCGCGCTCGTCGGCGACTTCAATCTCTGCTTCGACGAGCGCGACTACGCGTCGCCGACGATGATCTCGGCGCCGGACGTCCACCCGCGACGTCCCGAGGACCTCGCGTTCCGCAGGCTGATCGACTGGGGCCTCGTCGACTGTCTGCGCAGGCACACTGCGGAGCGCGGCCGGTTCACCTGGTTCCCGATGACGACGTGGGCCCTGCGCCGCAACTGGGGCATGCGGCTCGACTACGTCTTCGCGACCGCTCCGCTCGCCGAACGCCTCGTCGATGTCACCCACGACCGCGAACCCCGCGACTGGCCACGCCCGTCGGATCACCTGCCGGTGCGCGCGCGCTTCGAGCCGCTGGGCTGAATCCGGCCCGCGGTGCGACGGTGGTCAGCCGCACGTGGCGCTGATCGTCACGGCCACGACACCGGCCGCGCGACCGCTTCGACCGTCCAGCCGCTCGCCTCGGGGCGCCCGATGCTGGCGCACACGGAGCCGCGCCCGAACGGCAGCGGACAGTCCCAGCGGCCGAATGGCTCGGCACAGCGCACCGAGCTCACCCAGCGCGTCGCGGTGGCGCCGACCGGAGCGATCGCGACCAGCACGACCGAGCGCGTGGTCGGCTCGCGCACGCCGGTCCACTTCACGACGAGTCGATCGCCGCTCGTGCTCACGACGAGGTTCGCTTCGCTGCGCGCCTCGATGCGATGCAAGAGCGCGAGCGCGTGGCCATCGCCGGGGTTGCGCTCGATGCACGCGAGCAACACCGCGCGCGCGCGATCGAAGTGCCCTTGCCCGAGGTAGAGCCGCGCGAGCGTCGGCGTGGCGAGTGGATCGAGATCGTTCACGGCGACGACTCGGGGGCAGGGAGCACGGTCGCGGGCGCGTGCTCCCCGAGCAACGTGCGGGCGTGTTCGACGTCGCGGTGGATCTGCTGGACGAGCGCATCGACGCCCGCGAAGCGCTGCTCGTCGCGCAGCCGCGATGCGAGCCACAGCTCCATGCGCGCGCCGTAGAGCCGATCGCCGAGCGCACGATCGAGCAGGTAGGCCTCGATCCGCAGGCTCGGTGCGGCGCCCTCGAACGTGGGGCGCGTGCCGATGTTCACGACGGTCGCCATCGGCGTGCGCAGATCGTCGTGGCCCGGCGGCCAGACCGTCGCCCAGCCGGCGTAGACCCCGGCCGCCGGCACGCAGCCCTCGTCGATGCGGAGGTTCGCGGTGGGGAAGCCGATCGTGCGGCCGCGGCGATCGCCGTGCACGACCTCGCCGAAGAGCGCGTGCGGGCGCGCGAGCATGATCGCCGCGCGCTCGACCGCGCCGGATGCGATCGCAGCGCGGATCATCGAGCTGCCGAGCTTGTGCCCGTCGTCGCCCGGCTCGCGCAGCTCGGCGGGCAGCGGCACGGGCGGCACGATCTCGCAGGCGATGCCCGCGGGTGCGAGCAACGCGGCCAGCTCGTCGGTGCCACCCTGGCGGCCGGTGCCGAAGCGGAAGTCGCTGCCGACGACGACGGCCGAGGGCCGCAGCCCGTCGACCAGCTGCGACTGCACGAAGTCCGCGGCCGACATCGCCGCCATCTCGCGATCGAACGGCAACAGCACGAGTCGCGAGACGCCGAGCGACGCCGCGAGCCGGGCGCGCTGCTCGGGCAGCAGCAACAGCTGCGGCGCGCGCTCCGGCGCGAGCACGCGCTGCGGGTGGGGATCGAAGGTGACGAGCGCGACCTCGCCGTGGCTGCGCGCGCGATCGATGAGCGCACGGTGCCCGAGGTGCAGGCCGTCGAAGGCGCCCACGCACGCAGCGGTGCCGACCGGCAGTGCGGTCGCTTCACGAAGGATCTGCAGCTCGTGCATCGCCCTTGCGCGGGCCGCCACGGTAGCACAAGGGTGGCGACGCCGAGCCCGGGGCGGCGCGCGAATCTTGCCGCGCTCGGCAAACGGGCCGAAACTGCCGGCGTGCGTGCGGCTCTCGTCGCGGGATCGATCGCCTTCGCGGTGGCATCGATCGGCGTGTCGCCGGGCGCGGCGTGGCTCGATGCCGCCGAGCTGGGCGCGGCCGGCTTCGAGCTGGGCGTCATGCACCCGCCGGGGATGCCGGGGCTCGCCGCCGCACACGCGCTCGCGAGCGCCGTGCCGCTCGGGCCGCTCGGCTTCCGGCTCGCGCTGGTCAGCTCGCTGTTCGCCGCCGTCGCGGTCGCATTCACCGTGCGACTGCTCGAGCGCCGGGGCACGCATCCCACGATCGTCTGGGGCACGGTCCTGCTGCTCGTGGCGGGGCTCACGTTCATCCGCCACGCGCGCGGCGTCGAGCTCTACGCACCGCAGCTCGCCGCGCTCGCGTTCGTCGCGGACGGCTTCGATCCCGCGCGGCCGGTCGAGCAGCGGCTCGCGCCACGGCTGTGCGCATGCTTCGTCGCGACCTGGGCGATCTGGTGCTTCGCCGAGCTGCGCATGCTCTTGCCGCCGGTATTGCTCGTCGTGTGGATCTCCGCCGTGCGCCGTCGTCGAGCATTCGCCGCATGGGCGCCGCCGGTCGTCGTGATGGCCTCGCTCTGCGTGCTCGCGCTGCCGCTCGCGTCGGCCCGCGCACCGCTCACCGACTGGGGCGATCCCCAGACGCTCGCGCGGCTCGTCGACCACCTGCTGGCGCGCTCGATCCGCGAGGCCTTCGCCGACGAGATGTTGCCGCGCTCGCTCGCGCTCGTCGGCGCGAACGCGGCGGACACCGTCGCGCGCATGGGCGAGGATCTCGGGCCCTCGGGTCCGGTGCTCGCGCTCGTCGCACTCGCGGTCTCGTGGGTCGGACCCGCGCGGCTCGCCGATCGCCGCGCGCTCGCCGTGATGACGTGGTGGATGCTGGGCTCCGCGGCGTACGCGATCGCGATCAATCCGATGGGTGGGGCCGACCGCCAGACGGGGCTCGTGCTCGACTGGTGCGCCGTCGTGCTGATCGCGGTCGCCACCGATCGCCTGCTGCAGGAGCAGCCGCGACTGCGCCTCGCGGTCGTGCCGCTCGTGTGGACCGTGCTCGTGCTGCCGGCCGCGCTGCGCTCGCTGCCCGACGCCGCAACGACGCGTTCGTGGGCGCCCCATGCGTGGACCCGCGCCGCGCTCGCGCAGCTGCCCGCGGATGCGCTGCTGCTCACGCAGTCCGACGATCTCTCCGCGGGGGTCACGTGGGCGCGCGTGATCGAGGGCGCGCGTCCCGACGTCGCGAGCTGGCCCGGGCAGCACCTGCACCGCGCACGACCCGATCGCCCGCCGCCGGAGCAAGCGGCGCTGTTCGACGCGATCGATGGCGTGCACGGCGAGGCCGCGAAGGTCGAGGCGGCGATCGACGCGTGGCCGGGCACCGTGGCGCTCGAGAACGCGGGCTCGGGCGTGTTCGCGCGCGTGCGCTTCGTGCCGGAGGCCGGACGGCTGCCGCTCGGCGTCCGCGGGCCGGGGGCGACGACGCTGGCGACCTCCGCGAGCGTGCCGGCCACGATCGACGCGATGCTGCCCTGGCTGCCGAGCGCGGCCGATCGTCGACGCCTCGCGATCGCGATCGCCGAGTGGGCGCGTGGCCACGTGCGTCGCGGCGGCGACATCGGCGAGGCGATCGCCGCGCTGCAGTCGTCGCTCGTCGAGCTCGACCCCGATCACGCCAGCGCGATGGTGACGCTCGGGAGTCTGTTCGATCGTCTCGGCGACGACGCGTCGGCGATCGAGTGGACCCGGGCCGGGCTCGCGCTCGAGCCCGAGCGCAGCGTCGCGCTCTTGAACCTCGCGCTCTACCTCTCGCGCGATCCGGCGCGCCGCGACGAAGCGATCGCGCTCTGCGAGCGGGCGGTCGAGCTGCGTCCGTGGCGCGCCGACGGGTGGCTGCGCCTCGCCGAGCTGCGCGCGCTGGTGGGCGACGACGAGGGGGCGAGCGCCGCCCGCAGTGAAGCGGAGCGGCTCGGGCCGCCGCGCTGACGTGCGCCCTTGCGAGGCGCGCGCTATGCTCGAGATCGTGACCCGCGCCATCCCGCTGCTCGCAGTCCTCGTCGTCGCTGCGTGCGGCGAGAACAAGCGCGACGTGTTCATGCAGGGCCTCGAGATCGAAGGCGCGGCCGAGCGCGGGCCCTGTCGGCTGCACTACGCCGAGAACGCCCAGGCCGCGCCGCTCTCCGGCGACAAGGTCGACGAGTGCCTGCGCCAGACCGATGCGGCGCTCGTGCTCTACGACAAGGCGGCGCAGCTCGGGCTGAAGGACCCCGAGTTCATCGAGGTCCACGAGCGCGCGAAGGAGCGCAAGCAGCGGCTCGAGCAGATGCTGAAGATGGTGCGCAGCATCGAGACCGATCAGCTCGTCCACGGCCGTTGAGCCCGGCTTGCGGTGTGCGGTCGGCTGGCCGACCATGCGTGCTGCAATGCTACGGCTCCCGTGGATCGGCCTCGCCGCACTGACTTGTACGAGCTCCGTCGCCCACGCGGGCAGCCCGATGTGGCAGGACGAGCCGAACGTCTTCGGCACGCAGCCGTGCAGCGGGGCCTCGGAGGGCTGCTACACGAACTACATCCGCGTCGCCGATCTCGACGGTGACGGCGACCTCGACGTGGTCTTCCCGAACGACGGCGGCGTCGCGCAGCCGCTCGTCGTGTACGAGAACGACGGCAACGCCGGGTTCACCGACGTCTCCGACACCGCGGTGGGCGATCATACCGGCCGCATCCGCCAGGTCGCGATCGGGGACATCGACGGCGACGGTGACGTCGACATCTACGCGCCCGAGGCGACGGCCGCGCCCGCTGCGTTGTTCGTCAACGACGGCACCGGCGTGTTCACGGACGAGGGCGACACGCGGCTCCCCGACGTCACGCTGGCCACGGGCTCGACGCGCTTCGGTGATCTCGACGACGACGGCGACCTCGACATCGTCGCGGCCGATCACGTGGTGAGCGGCGACGTGCTGGTGCTGCTCAACGACGGGACCGGTGTCTTCGCCGAGCTCGCCGACGCGGTGCCGTTCAACGTGGGGCAGGACATCAACGACCTCGATCTGCTCGACGTCGATCGCGACTTCGACCTCGACCTGCTGACCAACGCGCATGCCGGCAGTGATCGCATCTGGATCAACGACGGCACCGGGACGTTCGAGGACTCCGACTTCAACTCGGCGGGCGGACTGCACTACGGTCCGGGGGTGTGCGACGTCGACGGCGACACCGATCTCGACATCTGGATCGACAACCAGGGCCCGAGCTACACCGAGCGGCTGTGGGCGAACGACGGCACCGGCACGTTCACCGACGTCACCGTGGCGCAGGTCAGCGGCAACGTCGAAGGCGCCGACGACAACGGCATCATCTGCGCCGACACCGACAGCGACGGCGACCTCGACGCCGTCGTGATCGCGCTCGGCAACCCCGAGCGGCTGCTCGAGAACGACGGCGCCGGCAACTTCACGCACGTGCCCGGTGCGTTCTCGGGCCCCGGCGACTCGAGCCTCGGCGCCGAGATGGGCGATCTCGACGGCGATCACCGCATCGACATCGTCACCGGCGAGGGTGAGAGCGGCTCGTTCCTCAATCGGGTCTTCCTCGCGACCGCTGCCGTGCCGACCGACACGACCCCGCCGCGCATCATCTTCGTCGGCGCGCCGCCGGCCGAGGTGCTGCAGCCCGGCGAGGTCGGCGTCATCCACTACGCGGTCAGCGACGACGCGCTCTCCGATCACGGGCCGCGGCTCGCGTCGGCCTACGCGAACGTCGATCCCCGCGGCGCGGCGACGATCGTCCCGGCCTTCTTCATGGGTGGCGATCTGTTCCGCGTCGAGCTGCCGAGCGAGGGCTTCGCCGGCGAGGTGACGTTCCAGCTGTGCGCCGAGGATCCCCACGGCAACACGCGCTGCTCCGACGATCTCGCCTACGAGGTCTTCGACGACGGCAGCGACACGAGCGGCGGCAACAGCAGCAGCAGCAGTGGCGACGGCAGCGGCAGCGCGACGGAGGGCGGCAGCACCACTGCGCCGGCCGACACGAGCGGAACCGCCACGACCACGGACACGACCGGGGTCGGGCCGAGCACCGACGCCACCGCGAGCGCGACCGGCATGGACGAGAGCACCGGCGACACCACCGGTGCGCCGCCCATGGAGGACGGCGACGGCGGCTGCAGCTGCGATTTACGCGACCAGCGGCCGGGCACGTGGCTCGGGCTGGTCGCGCTCGCGTGGCTGCGTCGGCGCAGCCGTGCTCACAGCGTGCAGTAGCCGGTGGACTCGTTGCCGATGTAGGGACCGCCCGGCACCGCGTTGCACATGGTGCCGGCGGGGCAGTCGGGCACGACGAGATGGCAGATCCGCGTGCAACAACGACCGCTCTCGTCCGCGCAACCGAGCACGAGATCCCCGCTCGCGCAGATGAGGCCGACGTCGCAGTCGTTCGCGGCGACGCAGGCCTCGCCTTCGTCCTGATTGCCCTCGGGCATGCACGCGAAGGTGTCGTCGAGCACGCAGCTCTCGCCCGCGGCGCAGTCCTGCGCGAGGCCGTCGCACTCCGACGGGATGCCGGGCCCACCGGACTCCGAGCTGCTGCCTCCGCCTTCGCTCTCGCTCTCGCTGCCGCCGCCCTCGCCGATGCGGCAGACGCCGAGGTTCTCGAGCCCCGCCGGAGCGTCGCCGGGCTCGTACCACGCGGTGCACACGGTATCGCCGGGGCAGCCGACCGACACGTGGTCGTCCAGATCGCAGAACGGCGTGCAGCAGCCCGCTTCCTCCGGTGCGCAACCCACCGACTCCGGATCGACGCACTGCAGTCCCGCATCGCACGCGTTGGTCGTCTCGCATACTTCGCCGAAGCCCGCGTGCGAGTCCCAGGGCAGGCAGCGGAACGCGTCGAAGTCCCACGCGCACACGTCGCCCTCGGCGCAGTCCTGCAGCAGCGGATCGCAGACCGCGTTGCCGATCGGTCCACCCGTCGTGCCGCCGTCGCTCGTGCCGCCTTCTTCGCTCGCACTGCCCGCGCTGGTCGCTTCGTTCGCAGTCGATCCGCCGGGCCCGGCCTCGTCACCACCTTCCGTGCTCGCGTTGCTCGTCGCCGTCGGCGATCCGCTCCCGCCTCCGCTCGTCGTGCCGTCGTCGAAGTCGCCGACGTCGAGCTTGTCGCAGCCCAAGAAGAGCGGTGCGATCACCAGGCCGAAACGCAGCGGGATTCCCAGGGTCGAATGAGTCATGTCGTGCTCGCCTCCTGGACGTTCCATTCCGCGCGGCGATCGATGTCGTTAAGGAATGTGCGATTCGTGCGTTGCTTCGTCGCACGCCGCACGCACGCGATCGGCGTACGTCGAGCGGGGATGACGACGAAGGAACTCGCGTCGCAGCTCGAGCGCGGCGGCACGGCGATCGTGCAGCTCGCACGAAGCGAGCACGCGCAGCGCCTCGCGTTCCTCACCGAGCTGTCCGCGCGGGAACTCGCGCGCATGGCGGAGGACGATCGCGAGCGCCGCCTCGGCGCGACCGGCCGCGAGCTCGATGCGGGCCTGCTCGAGCAACGCGATCTCGGGCGCCGCGGAGCCGACGACGGGCGTCTCGGCCACGGCTGCACGCGGGCGCGACGGTGGTGGTGCGGCCTCGGGCACGACCGTCGGCACGCGCGGCGCGATCGCAGGCGGCACTGCGGGCTGCGGCCGCGCGCCCGATCCGCGGCTCGGCTCGGCACGCGGCGGCGCGTCCTGATAGGGCGCCTGCTCGCCGGCGCGGGTGGGCTCGGTGCGCACGACGACCGCGCTCGCGCGCCAGGCGAGCACCAGCACGACCGCAGCCGCGAGCGCGAAGGCAGCGATCGTCCACGCGTGACCGCGCGGCGCCGGGACCTCGTCGAGCTCGCGCACGATGCGACGCTTCACCGCGCCGCTCGGTCGCGCGACCTGGCGATAGGCCGCGAGCATCTCCGCGACGTCGATCGGATCGTCAGCCATCGCCACCTCGCTCGCCGTGCTTCGCCTGCACGCGCACCGTGAAGCGCTCGAGCTGGGCTCGGGCGGCCCGCAACCGCGACGACACGGTGCCGGTCGGCACGCCCAGCGTCTCGGCGATCTCGGGCGTCGTCATGCCTTCGACGTCGGCGAGCACGAACACCACGCGCTTGTCGACGTCGAGCTTGTCGAGGAACGTCTGCATGAGCGCGGCCGCCTGCTGCACGCGCAGCGTCTGCTCGGGGCTGTCGCTCGGCGCGTCGACCACCGTCAGCGTCGACAGCTTGCGCTCGCGCGTGCTGTACCCGCGCCGGTGGTGCAGCACCACGTTGCGGGTGATCCCGAACAGCCACGCGCGCACCGACGCCTCGGTGCGGAAGCTGTCTCGTCGACGGTGCGCCACCAAGAAGACCTCCTGCGTCACGTCGTCGGCGTCCTCGGCCGCGAGCCCGAACGCCCGCGCGAGTCGCCACACCGAGTCGACGTGCATGCGGAACACCGCGCGCAGATCGAGCTCCATCCGGGTGTCGCCCTCCACGGCGAGCTCCGCCGTCCCGAGGGTACGGTGGGGGGAATCGGTCAACCGTCCCCCATTTCCGCGGGCCGGCCCGCGCCATTAAGGAATCTGCAGGGGCTCACGGAAACCGTGCTTCCAGCCGCAGCCCGGCGCGTAGGCCGATCGCGCCGATGTCGAACACCGGCTCGGTCGCGTCGATGACGATGCTCGGGCGCGAGACCGGCGCGACGAGATCGGCCTGCACGACGAGCCCGCCGTATCCGCCGAGCGCGCGCGGTAGCCACACGATCCCGCCGCCGACGGTGAACGCGAGCCAGACCCGCGTGGGCGCGTGATCGTGGTCGGTGCCGAAGCCCTCGGCCCGCAGCGCGCCGAGCTCGAGCCCCGCGCGCATCGGCACTTCGATCGTCCGCCAGCGCAACACGGGCCCCGCATCGGCGGTGAACGCGTGCACCGAGACGCGTGCGCCGACGTCGGAGCGACCGGGCAGCGCGCTGCTGCTGGGGAACCAGCGCGCGTAGCCGAGCACGAGGCGCGCGCGCGGCCATGCGAGCCCGGTCGCTGCGTTCGCGCCCGCCGTCACGGTGGGGAAGACGCCGATCTGCACGGCACCGCCGGCGTCGAGCAACACGCGCGGACGCGTGCGAGCGCGGTGGACGATCGCCGGCGGAGCACCGGCCGGCTCCTCGAGCGCGGGCAGCTCGGGGATCGGCGGCGGTGCGCGCGGGCGCGACGCGGTGGGCTCGTCGGGCGTGCTCGGCAGCGCGGGCGCAGGTGGCTGCGGGATCTCGGCCGGCCCGGGCTCGGCGACGCGTGCATTCGGATCGAGCGTGATCGCGACGATGAACGCGGTCACGCGCACGGCTTCCTCGCACGAGTCGAGCACGAGCCGCCGCTCGGCCTGCGGCGACGCCGAGAACGTGACCACCAGCTCCCAGCGGCCCGCGCCGTCCGGCCGCGCGCGCGCGTGCACGTCGCCGAGGCGCGCGAGCTCGTCCTCGTCGTCGATCGCCGCCCGTAGCTGCGCGCGCAGCTCGGCCTCGTCGGGACAGCCGGGCGCGGCATCCCAGGTGATCGGTGCTGCAGCGGCGATGCGCGGCCAGGCGATCACCGCGAGCACCGCCATCCACCGCGACGCGCCACCCATCACGCGAGGGGCACTCTAGCAGGGAATCGCGGCGCGTCAGCGCAGGGCCCCGGCCTCGATCCAACGTGCGATGGCGACGTAGTCCGCGTAGGGCAGCTCGCCGTCCTTCGGCATCGCATCGCCGAGCACACCGCGCAGTGGATCGCCGTCCTTCTCGCGCAACAGCTTGTGCACGAGGAAGCTCTCCGACGGACGACGCAGCGACACCATGGGGAAGCCGGTGTCGCGCGGCCGCGGATCGAGCACGAGGTCCGCATACGCGGTGTCGGGATCGGTGAGGTCGAGTCGCGCAGTGGCGAGCTCGTCGCTGCCGCGATGACAGCTGCAGAGCTCGCGCTCGGGATCGAAGATCGCGATCTCGGGGTGCGCGCATTGGCCGCCATCTGGCGACTGGCGGCTGCGATTGCGCCGAGCTCGAGACGCTGCAGAACGACGTCTCTCGCGGCCTAGGAGAATCGCCGGCGCCGGCTGTAGTGCAGCGTTTCGCTCGAGGTCGTGGCCTCGCGACTCGCCACAGCCTGGTCTACCATCGTCTGATGAAGACAAATCCCAACATGTCTCGACGGTCGGTCGATTCAAGTCACGCTGCTCCATCAGCCAAGCGTCGCAGCCGCTTCGCGACCCTTGGCGCGCTCGGACTAGCGCTCGCGTGCGGTGGAGAAGCGGGAGGTAGTGGCACTGGTCTAAGTGACACGAGTACGGGAGTCGCGTACGAACCCTGCGACCAATGCGATGAGATCGACAAGCAAAGCTACTCGTGCTACTGCGAGCATCGCTTGGATGACGAGGGTGGGCCGTTTCCTGCCGGCACCCGCTGTGCCGACGACATGGAGGACGCGGAGGACGTCTGCTTCAAAGCCTGCAATCAGGGTGTCTTCATGCCCCCGATCGCGCAACCGGTTGAAGTGCCGTGTGAGGAGGCGGCGCCGGGACCAAGCTGCGGCGCCTGGGATCCTGATGCAGAGATTACGCCCTTCGGCGGTGTTCGATATGTCGACGCGGCCTGGTTCGATGGCCTCGTCAACGCCCCATGGCCGGTGTGGACCTGCGACGCCGCGTACCTCTCCCCGTTGTCCGGGGGCGGGTTCGAAGTGAATACTGCCTCCGCGGATGAGCTGCTGTACGAACTCGGATTGAGAAACGACGACATTCCGCTCGAGCTGAACGACATGCCGCTCGACGACTACGAAGACGTCGACGCGGCGTTTCTGCAGCTGTACCTGATCGAGGGAGAGACAGCGTACGACCTCGAGGTCCTCCGGGGGGTGAACGTCGTCCATCTCCTGTACGTCTTGTCGTAGCGTCCCGCCGATGTGCATCCGGCCCGGCGGAGCTCGCTGTGGCCGGTGCACGGAACGCGCAAGGCCGCCGCTTCAAGCATAGCCCCGGCCAGCGAGGGCATCGCACGTCTTGCTGGACGGAACTCGACGGCGAGACCGTCAGGGCGCGTCTCGCCGGTCAACGCTCAGCGCCCGCCGCGATCCATCGCGCGATCGCCACGTAGTCCGCGTAGGGCAGCTCGCCGTCCTTCGGCATCGCATCGCCCAGCACACCGCGCAGCGGATCGCCATCCTTCTCGCGCAAGAGCTTGTGCACGAGGAAGCTCTCCGACGGTCGACGCAGCGACACCATCGGGAAGCCGGTGTCGCGCGGCCGAGGGTCGAGCACGAGGTCCGCATACGCGGTGTCGGGATCGCTGAGATCGAGCCGCGCCGTCGCGAGCTCGTCGCTTCCGCGATGACAGCTGCAGAGCTCGCGCTCGGGATCGAAGATCGCACCGGGCGCGAACAGCTCGGTGAGCGTCGGGCCTTCGGGCAAGTCCTCGACGTCGTCGGTGGCCGTGCCGGTGTCGTCGGCCCCGCTCGTCCCCGAGTCGTCGTCGTTGCCGCCCGTCGTCTCCTCGGCCGCTACCGTGAACTCGAGGTAGTACAGACGATCGAACGGGAGCGAAGGGTCGTCTCCTCTCGTCCACCCCTCCGCATCGGTGTCGAGCCGCTCGCCGTTCCAGCCTCGTGCGCGAGGAACGACTTGTGCCCGATACAGCAACCCGCTCTGTAGCGACGCCTGCGGGGAGATCGACATGACGCTTCCGTCGCACCACGGTTCTTCCACCGCCGTTAGCGTTGACGAGCCGGGTCCTCGCCACGCGCGGATCTCCAGGGACACCTTCGCGTCCACGACGATTGCGCCGGAACGAACCCTCGCGTCTCCAGGCTCGACCGTGCGCGGGTCGACCAGAGCCGAGAAGCACAGGTCGACCTCGATGTCGCTCGCCACGTCAAGCTCACCGACGTGAGGGACCGTCTCGACGATCTCGATCAGGTCGGACGGGGCTTCGAAGCGCTCCTCATCCGAGACCCGCGTGCAAGCGACGAAGAGGAGGAGGGTGGCGGAGGCCCAAGGGACCACACTCCGGTCGGCCCGACCGAACACGTCGCGAGACTACCCGAGTGACCTCGCGGGGTCTCCACGTTGGCGGCGAGCCGCTCTCGCGCGCGCCGCTCGGTTGACCCCCGCGCCGGGCGCCTGATATCGTCCGAGCCGCGAATTTGCGAAGGATGCTCGGGGGATCACCCCGACATCGCCTCGCGAGAGGAGCCCGCGGTGCCTGCCCCCACGCCCAAGCGACCCACGATTTCCGCTGCGCGTGGCGGCACCGTCGCCCTGGCCGCCGTCCTTGCGCTGGTCGGCGCCGGCTGCGGGCCGTTCGGCTACCTCAAGAAGGTCGCGGTCGATGCCTCGCGCGCGGTGGCCGACGCCGAGAAGGCCGGCGCGCAGCAGTACGCGCCCTACGAGTACTGGGGCGCGGTCACGTACCTCGAGCAGTCGAAGGTGCTGATGGCATACAGCGAGTACGACCGCTCGTTCGACTACGGCGACCGTGCGAAGCAGCTCGCCGAAGAGGCCAAGAAGAAGGCTGCCCGTCGCGAGGCCGGCAAGATGCGCGAGACGATCGAGGACAAGAAGCTCGAGACCGAGAAGAAGGCCGCCGGCTCGGCGACCTCCGCCGGCAGCGGCGGCACGGTCGGGGGCAAGGCTTCCGGCGACGTCGGAGGCAAGCCTCGATGAGCGAGCGCCGCTCGCTGGCGCTGGTGGTCGCGGTCTCGATCGCACTGCCGGCCTGCATCGGTCAGAAGCTGCTCGGCGAGGTCGAGGGCACGCAGACCGAGCTGCAGCGGGCGATCCGTGACGGCAGCAAGGCGATCAACTGCGCGCCGAAGGAGACCGCGATCGCGGAGGCGAACATCAAGTTCGCCCAGGACGCGCTCGCGGCCGGCGAGTACTACCGCGGCAAGGAGCACGCCGACACCGCGGCCTACAACACCGAGCGCGCGCGCAAGCTGACCGATCCCGAGCGCTGCCGCGATGCGCCGGTCGGGGTCGTCGGCGACATGGACGGCGACGGCTACGACGACGCGGCCGACGGCTGCCCGAAGGACCCCGAGGACTTCGACAGCTTCCAGGACGACGACGGCTGTCCCGACAAGGACAACGACAAGGACGACGTGCTCGACGCGTCGAGCTTCGAGAACGGCCAGTGGGTCAGCCTCGACAAGAAGGACGAGCGCGACTGCCGGAACGAGCCCGAGGACAAGGACCAGTTCGAGGACGAGGACGGCTGCCCCGATCCGGACAACGACCAGGACGGCATCCTCGACGATCCGGATCAGTGCAAGAACGACCCCGAGGACGTCGACAACTTCGAGGATCAGGACGGCTGTCCCGACGCCGACAACGACAAGGACAAGCTGTGCGACCCGTGGGTCGCCGACAAGGACGCCTTCGCGAAGTACGACTTCTGCAAGAGCAAGGACCAGTGTCCCGACGCGCCGGAGGACTACGACGGCGATCGCGACGACGACGGCTGCCCGGATCTCAAGGCCGAGTTCGACGGCTGCTCGGTCAAGATCAAGGACAAGGTCTTCTTCAAGTTCAACAAGTGGGACATCGACCCGCGCAGCTTCGAGCTGCTGAACGACGTCGCCACGGTCATCAACGGCGTGCCCGAGAACCTCAACTTCCGGGTCGAGGGGCACACCGACAGCAAGGGCAAGGACAAGTACAACAAGACCCTGTCGCAGAAGCGTGCCGACAGCGTCGCCACGTACCTGCGTGGCCGCGGTGTGAAGTCCAGCCGCCTCGAGCCCGTCGGGTTCGGTGAAGAGCGGCCCATCGACTCGAACCGCACGAACGACGGCCGTGCCCGCAACCGCCGCGTCGAGTTCAACGTCTCGAACGCCGACTGCAAGAGGAATCCATGAGAGCGCAGGGCCACGAAGCTCGTGAGGGCGCGCCGTGGTGGGCGTGGTCGCTCATCGTCGCGATCGTCATGTGGGCCGCGGCGCCGACGGCCGCGTTCGCAGGGCCCCGCGACGACGTGCGCGGCTCGTACGACTCCGCCAAGGAGCAGTTCAACAACCTCGAGCTCGATGCGGCGCTCGGCACGTTGGACACCGCGGTGGCCCGCGCCGAAGGGGCGGGGCTCACCAACGACCCCACGCTCGCGCCGCTGCACGTGCTGCGCGGCGGCATCATCTTCTCGAACACGGGCAACCGCGCGCAGGCGCTCGCCGCGTTCAAGCAGGCCGTCGCGTGCGACTACAACGCGACCCTGCCCATCGAGCTGCGCTCGCCCGATCTGCAGAAGCTGCTCGAGGAAGCGCGGCGCGGTGCGACGCGGCCCAGCAACGACGCGATCGTGCACGCACCGCCGGTCTACGGCCGCGGCGGCGACGTCGAGTTCGCGGCGCAGGCCAACATCCAGCTGCCCGACAACGCCCAGCTCGTGCTGTATTGGCGCAAGGCGGGCGACAAGGCCGAGTTCACCGGTCTGTCGATGACGACGTTCGGCAACTTCGGCACCGGGGTCATCACCGCGGCGCAGCACGGCGACGCCGACATCGAGTACTTCCTCTACGCCTTCGACGCGAACGGCACGACGACGCTGGCCAACCGCGGCGACAAAGAGCATCCGATGGTGGTGAAGCCGAGCGGCGACGCCCCGGTGCCCGCGACGGGCGGCGGCGAGGGTGGCGAAGGCGGCGAAGGCGGTGACGACGGGGGCAAGCCGAAGCCGCCGAAGCCGAAGCGCGATCGCGGCAAGAGCAAGCTGCCGCGCGTGTTCATCAACCTCGGCATCGGCACGGGTGCCGGCATCGCGCGCGGCACCGCCGAGCTCACCTATCAGCAGTTCACGCCGGGCCCGGGCAGCACCTCCTACCAGACGCGCGAGCAGGCCTGTGCGGTCGAGCGCTGGTTCGCTGCGAACGCGGCGCTCGCCCCCGATCAGGTCACGTTCGGCAGCCACCTCGCGCAGGTCGGTGCGATCCAGGGTGCGCTGCCGGGCGACGCCGCCGCGCTCACGGCCGCCTACGACGCGAAGTACTGCTCGCAGCGCCACCCGGTGACCACCGGCCTCGCGAGCGCGCCGTTCCACATCGCGCCGGAGATCGGCGTGCGCGTCAGCAAGCGCATCGTGCTCTCGCTCTTCACGCGCCTGCAGGTCGTCACCGGCAGCAAGGTGTTCACCGAGGATCCGACGAAGCAGGCCACCGACTCGTTCGTCAACGACGTGCGCTCGGGCAACCCCAGCGGCTTCCGACGCAAGCCGCCGTTCACGTGGGCGATCGGGCTCAAGGTGAAGTACTTCTTCGGCCAGGAGGACAAGAAGTTCCGCGTGTTCGCGGGCGGCTTCGCGGGCTTCGGCCACTCGCGGCTGCGCGTGAACATGGGCTTCACGAACGACCGCAACGGCAACAGCGTGCCGGACGCGATCGACATCGGCTACTCGGGGCCGGCGGGTCCGAACGGCATGGTCGACGCGAGCGACTGCGTGGTGGTGTGGCCGTACACGTCGGGCTGCCAGCTCGATCCGACCGGCGACGCGGACCGTCAGCTCGCCGAGGGCGTCGCGCTCAACACGAGCAGCAACGACATCCGCATCGACACCGTGAAGATCGGCCCCGGCTTCATCGGCGGCCTGGTCGGCTTCAACTATCAGATCGTGAAGAACTTCGCGATCTTCGCCGAGCTCGACGTCGGCGGATGGTTCCCGAAGACCTCGAGCGCGCTGTTCGACCTGACGCTCGGGCCCGTGATCACGTTCTAGCAGGGTGCGGAAGAACGCGAAGCGTTCTTCCGGACACCCTGCTCCGTG
>CAZFKC010000008.1:122340-159544 GCA_964519175.1 uncultured Nannocystaceae bacterium | reverse complement strand
GTCTCGGTGTAGACGACGTCCATGACCTCGTCGACGTCGCCCTCGCCGAGCCAGGCGCGATCGATCACCTCGGCCGGCAGCTCGCGACGAAGGATGCGGAACACGTGCGCTGCGACGAACAGATCGTCGAGCAGACCGAATGGGCCGAACTCGGCCTCGGGCAGCACGTCCTCGGGCACCACGAAGTACGCGAGCACCGCGTTGACCATGCCCCGCGCCTCGCGCGGGAGATCGCCGTGGCAGAACAGCCGCGCGTACAGCTCGAAGACGTCCGGCGCCCGAAGGATCGCCCGCTCGCGCGCGCCCTCGTACTGCGCGACGAAGCCACGCAGCGCACCGAGGAACTCCGGCGCTTCGAAGGGCACGATCCCACGGTATCCGGTTTGCGACGCGCGTGGGGGCGGCGCGCCGTGATCGTCGTCAGTGCTGCGGCTCGAGCGGCGCAAAGCCGTGCGCGCGCACCCAGTTGACGTGGACGCCAGCGCAGTCGGGCTCGTGCACACACGTGCGACAGCGTAGCGATTTGACCCGATCGTGGGCGTGGACGAAGCGCCGCGTCCACCGGAAGATCTCGAGCCCGCCACCGGGCGCGAGCATCGTCGTGTCGAGCACGCGCGAGGGCGGACGTGGTGCGCGACCGAGCAGGCACGTCGGGACCCCTTCGACAGCTGCGCCCGCGAAACGCGACAGCAGGCTCGCGATCGCCTCCGGCGCGACGTCTTGTGCCTTCGCCTCGCTGGCCAGCTCGTAGCTCGGCTGCCACAGCGAGAGCCGTGCAGGCCAGCGTGTGAGCGTCGCGATCCAGGCGGCGTGCTCGCGATCGAGCGGCGCGAGCACCTCGAGGTCGGCGTCGAGCGCCGTCCGCGTCTGATCGAGCGATCGCGTGCGCACGCGTGCGAGCGCGAGTCCGGCGAGCGCATGCACGTCGAGCTCGTCGAGCTCGAGCTCGACGCGCGCGAGCTGGGGGAGTCGCGCGAGCGCAGCCCGGGCCGCTGCCACCGTCGGCGCCACGATCCACGCGGTGTCGGCTCCGCTGGCGCGCACGCGCGCCGCGAGATCGAGCGCCGCCGGGCGCGGCGCGCTCGCGATCGGCAGCCGCACGCGTTCGTCGGCCTTGCGCTGCTCCGCGCGCTCGATGCTGGCCGGATCACCGCCGAACGGCTCGGGCAGCCGCGCCTCCCACTCGGTGTCGATCCGTACGACGTCGAAGCGGTTGGCCTCGACGTCGGCGATCGTGGCTTCGAGCCGATCGCACAGCCGCGCCACGTAGCAGTGCTTGCAGCGCGCGGGCTCGCGGCACGGCAGCGGCACGCCCTCGTCGAGCCAGCGCTCGTACTCCGGCTTGCGCCCGCGCACCTCGTCGTTGAGCTTGTAGGGGTCCTGGATCAGCTCCTCGAAGCCCTCGAGGTGCTCGACCGGGAAGCGGTTCAGCCACACGTGCACGTCGGGTCGGCGCGCGTACTCGAAGGCCTCGAGCAACCAGGGCCGCGCCTCCTCGAGATCGTAGAACAGCGTCTCCCTCGCCTCGCGGAACGCACGCCCGAACGGGATCACCTGCAGCAGGTCGAACTCGCGGACGCCCATCGCGATGAAGCGGCGCAGCATCTCGCCGAGGTGCTTCACGTTCGCCCGGTTGACGCACACGTCGATGTTGACGATCGGCCGCCCGTCCTCGAGCGCGTGGCGCAGGCCCGCGACCTCTTCGTCGAACGCCCCCTTCACGCCGACGAGCGCGTCGTGGATCTTCGCGTCGGGCCCGTGGATCGAGAACGTGATCTCGCCGAGCCCCGCATCCACCGCACGGCGCAGGAACTCGCGGTACGCGAACATGCGGCCGTTCGTGATCGTCTGCACCTTCGCGTAGCCGGCCGCGCGACCGAGCCGCACGAAGTCCACGAAGTCCGGGTGGATCGTCGGCTCGCCGCCCGAGAGGATCAACCGCTCGGCGCCCTTGCGACGCCCGTCGAGGATCTGCGTCTTCACCTCGTCGCGCGAGCGGATGCGTCCGTCGTGCGTGTCCGCGTCGAGGCAGAACACGCAGCGATCGTTGCAATCGAACGTGAGCCGCACCCAGTTGCGGACTTCGTGCGCGGCGTGCTCGTGCTGGGCACGCTTCTGCCCGAACCCGACGGTCTCCTCGGCGCCCCGGCCTCCATCGCACGCCCTCTCATGCGCCCCATTGCCGCAACGAAACACTCGATCACCTTTAAATGATCGTCGCGCGAATGCGGAATGGTTGAGGCTGATGTGACGACGTTCGGACATCGGCGTGCAGCCAACATTCGACGGGGAGCATTGCGGTAGACGTCCCCACGATGCGCATGGAGTCGGAGCCGTCTAGAGACTCATCGCACCCTCGTGGAACGATGTCAACTCTGACCTCTGATGAAGCCTCGACTTCGATAAACACCGTTGCGGGATGAGGAACCTTCAGGCACTGCGGCTGCGCGGCGAACAGAATCTCGCCATGGCTTCCGGTGGACGGTCCAATCGTCGACCCTCGCGCGCAATCGATCTCCCCTTCGACGACCAGGGAACCCATATCGACGATCCGCACCACATCGGGCGAGCACGGTCCCGGTTGCCAATACGCATAGTCGGCAGTTGAACGCCAACTCGACTCTGCTACGACAAGCGACTCGCCGAACTCCTCTTCGAACCACGTCGCGATCTGTTCACCTGTTGCAGCGGATGCGTAGCCACTCGACGAAAACGCCGGAAAGGCGCCGCTTCCGTATCGGGCATTCATCCAACTCACAAAATGCCCCGCGGTAACATATCCACCCACCGACGTGTCGAATCCACTCACCAACTCGACGGGACTGAGCGGATCGAGCGAGCTGAAGTCGGCGATCTGATAACCCCCGAACTCACCGCCGCGAGTCGCCTCCGCGAGGCCTTCCTCGAAGAATCGGTTTGCAAAGACTCCAGTCGAGAGCCTCGCCGCGTGAACCAATTCATGGGTGGCGGAAGGGAGTTCTGTGGCAACGCGTACGCCAGCACCATCATCCAGTGCACATCCTGTGACATTGTCCGCATGATCGACGCATTCGCCGGCTACCGCGTCACTCCCGAGCATGACTTCCACCGTACCCAGGGTCGCCAAACCGAGCAGACTCCCGATTCGTTGGTACTCCCGTTCGAGCATAGGCGCAGTACCACCACAGAGCGGCAGGCCGCCACTCTGTTGCACGATGAGGTGCTCGGTCTCGACTGCATCATTCCTCAACTGGTGCTCACAGCCGAAACCGAGAGTGGAAAGAGCCAAGATCCGTCGGACCCAATGCCAGTTCATGATTAGCGGCAGTTTCGTGTATAGTTCAATGCAGCGCTAGACCATCGGCCGGTTGCGTCCCGGGCGGTCAGCGTGATGAGGGTCTGCTGACGATTCGTCATTGTGAGCTCAAAGAGCGCACCCGTAGCGCTTGTGCCTGGAAATGAAGTTCCGACCGACGGTACAAGCCAGAGATGCGTGAGCTGCCCTCCGTCCAAATCCGTACTGGCTGCATTGAACGCCACAGGGAGAGCGCACGACGACGGGGCGTCGAGAACTGCTATCGTCGTTTGTGGAGCGCGAGCTGTGTATGTGCCCGAGAGTTCGACGAACAACTTGGCGGTAATGTCGGCCTGCCGAAACTCGAACGCCAAGTTGTGAAGTCCAAAATGGTTTGCACCCCGAGACGCTGTACCAACGACTTGGGTCGTATTACGAGCGCTCGCCACGAACGGGATTCCGCCAACACGACCAGAAACCACAACTTCGAGCGCTCCGGGCTCGAAATTGAATGTCCCTTGCCTATCGACGAGGGGCTCTTGCGCGAGACCCTGAAGCGCCAGAATCGCATCGGTTATCAAGTAGCCTTCTACATTTGTCTGCGGAAGCGATGCGGTCAATTGCGCAAGCTCGATACAGGGCACACCACCGCAATCTCCTTCCTGATAGTCCACCAGGATGTCGAGGTCCTCCGTCCGCACTTTACCAGACGTCGTGTCCGTGGCCCACGACAGTTCCGCGTAGGACCCAGCGCCCTCTTCTACCGAGTTCTGGGCGAGATTTCCGAATGGACTCATTGGATCCCGGCCGAGATCCTCCGGCACCTGACAGGCGGGGGGCAACGTAGACGTTTCATCGATACAAAACGTTGCGGGGTCCTGTGGGTACATCACCGCACGGGCATCCTGACAGCCAAGGAACTGCAACTCGTACTGTACCCAGCTGACCCATGGGACCGCCGCTTTCAGCGTTTGCGAGCTGGTCGACTCGAGCGCACTGCTTGAGCTCGCTGCGTCGAAACAACTCTCCATGTCGAACTCGCAGCTCAAACCGAAACAAGGCCATTCTATATTGTTGTCGTCATGCCACGCCGCGGCCTCGAGACAGAGCGCCCAGGCGCATAGGGCTTGACATTCTTGGTCCGGTGGCCCCTTCCACTCCGGCGCGGCACATCCCTCACAGCACATGATCGCGCCCGGAAACTTCTCATGAAGATCTTCGTCGATGATCTCGGTGATCAACTCGGGATCGCCGTGGAGGTTCGTCCGGTTGTAGTGGGCGCTGTCCACATGGCAGGCTACCGTCCAGCCTGCGAGGCCACCGTGAAACGGCGGGCCGAGGTCGACAGAGGGGTCCGAGTTTCGGAGCGCGCTGCACAGGTCACCGCTCGGATTCGGGACGACGACCTGACCGTCATCACCGCCGCTCTCGCCACCAACGGTCAAGTTTCCCTCGCCGCCGCCGCCGCCGCCCCAGTTCACGCAGGCTGGGATGAGCACGCCGGCGATGAACTTCACCGCGCCGCGGATGAGCGTCCAAGGCGCCGGCCGGCTGCGGACGCGCAGCCGACCTCCTGACCTACCTCTACTGATCACAGGGTCGACTCTCCCTTCAGCCACCGATTTTTGTCAAGATCGCGAGTGGAGGGCGCGCGCGCAAATCGCGACCGCCCTCGTCCGGGAACCCGGCGGCGCTGCGCCGGCGTGCCGGACAGCTCCCGCGGCGGTCCCGGGTCGCGTGCACACGATCGCAAGGGATTGCCGTTGGCATCTGCGTTGCCTCAGACTGACGGAATGGGCTCTGCCGGCATCGACCGGGGGCCCCCTCCGCATGTCCTGCAACGACCTATCCTCGAGTGGCATGACGTACGAGCCCCCGGCCGCGACCGGTGTCGCCCTCGGCGTCGAGGAGCTGCGTCGGCGCGCGCTGATGCGGCTCATCGAGCGCTTCCGCATGGTCGGGCGGATCGTCGGTCCGCTCTTGTTCGGGTTCGTCGCCTGGATCCTCTACACCGACGGCACCGCGTGGCGCTGGGCGCTCTTGCTCGTCGTCGCGGGCACCGGGCTCGCGCTCAAGGTGCGGCTGCGCGCCGTCGCAGGTACCGTCGCCGCCCGCTTCTGCCAGCGCGACTTCCGGCCCCACGAAGCGCTGCACTTCGTCGCGGTGCACCTGCTGCTCATCGCGATCTCCGGTGGCCTCGCCAGCCCGCTGCTGCCCGTGCTGTTCGCGGGTGCGTACAACGCCGCGCTGTTCGGCAACCTCGCCGCCGCACGCATGGTGTTCGCCTGTCACATCGGCGGCATCTGGACGCTGCTGGCCATCCACCTCACCCACGCCGTGCAGCTCGTGCCGGTCACGTTCGGCGAGGCCTACGGCTGGCCCGGCGAGCTGTTCCTCGTCGTGATCGCGGCCGCGATGACCGTGACGCTCTCGGTCGCCCACCTCATGGGCCTGCGCATGCGCGAGGCGGTCGACGAGCAGCTCGAGCAAGCCGTCGTGGCCCGCGAGGCCGCGCTCGGCAACTACCGCGAGCGCGCCGACGAGCTCACCACGCTGTCGGCCGAGATCGCCCACGAGCTCAAGAACCCGCTCGCCACCGTGAAGGGCCTGGCGGCGCTGCTCGGCAAGGACGCCTCGGGCAAGACCGCCGAGCGCCTCGGCGTGCTGCGTCGCGAGGTCGACCGCATGCAGGGCATCCTCGACGAGTTCCTCAACTTCTCGCGCCCGCTCGCCCCGCTCACCGTGCGACGCGTCGACCTCGCCCGGCTCGTGCGCGAGGTGGTCGATCTGCACGAGGGCATCGCCAGCGATCGCCGCATCGAGATCCACGTCGACGCCGAAGCCGGGGTCGGGGTCGCGTGCGACCCCCGCAAGATCAAGCAGATCCTGGTCAACCTGCTGCAGAACGCGCTCGATGCCGGCGACGCCGACAGCCGCCTCGATCTCGTCGTGCGCCGCATCGTCGACACCGTGGAGGTGCAGGTGCTCGATCGCGGTCCGGGCGTGCCCGCGGCGCTGTCCGAGCGCGTGTTCGAGGCCGGCATGACCACGAAGGCGAACGGCAACGGCCTCGGTCTGCCCATGGCACGCGCGCTCGCTCGCCAGCACGGCGGCGATCTCCGGCTCGAGGATCGGGTCGATGGCCCGGGCTGCGCGGCGGTGCTGCGCCTGCCGGTCCACGGTCCGCGTCTCGCGGACCCGCTGCCGACCTTCACCGAAGAACGCGAGCCCAAGGAAGACTTGCCGCCGCTCGTCGAGCGTCCGCTCGGGGCCATGCAGTGAAGCCGCACGCGCTGGTCGTCGACGACGACGACGGTGTGCGCTACACGCTCGTCGGCATCCTCGAAGAAGAAGGCGTGACGGTCTCGCAGGCCGCGACCGGCGAGGCCGCGCTCGCGTTGCTCGACGATCCCGCGACCAGTGAGGTGCACCTCGTCGTGACCGACATGCGGATGCCGGGCATGAGCGGGCTGGACGTGCTCGCCGCGGTGCGCCAGCGCCCCCACGCACCGAAGGTCATCATGATCACGGCGCACGGCAGCGAGCGACTCGCGGTCGAGGCCACCAAGGCCGGCGCGTACGACTACTTCCGCAAGCCGTTCGAGCTCGAGGAGCTCATCGCCGTCGTCCGGCGTGCGCTCGAGACCGTGCGGCTCGAGGTCGAGAACGAGCAGCTGAAGAGCAGGCTCGCGCTGTCGCGCTCGATGGTGTTCGTCTCCGATGCGATGGCGAAGCTCGCGCTGATGGTGCACCGCGTCGCACCGCGCGACGTCACCGTGCTCATCCGCGGCGAGAGCGGCACCGGCAAGGAGCGCGTGGCCGAGGCGATCGTGGCCGGCTCGCGCCGGTGCAGCAAGCCGTTCGTCCGCTTCAACTGCGCTGCGCTGACGCCCGAGCTCGCCGAGGCCGAGCTCTTCGGGCACAGCAAGGGTGCGTTCACCGGTGCAGTGCGCACGCGCTCGGGGCTGTTCCGCGAGGCCGACGGCGGCACGATCCTGCTCGACGAGGTCGGCGAGCTGCACCTCGCGACGCAGGCCAAGCTGCTGCGCGTGCTGCAAGAGCACGAGATCCGCCCGGTCGGTGAGGACCATGCGATCCCCATCGACGTCCGCGTGATCGCAGCGACCCACCGCGACCTCGCCAAGCGCGTCGAAGAAGGGGCCTTCCGCGAGGACCTCTACTACCGCTTGCGCGTGGTCGAGATGCACGTACCGCCCCTGCGCGAGCGCCCCGAGGACATCGCGCCGCTCGCTCGGCACTTCCTCGAGCGCTTCACGGCGCGGTTCGGGCTCGAGCCGATCCACGAGCCCGCAGAGCTCATCCCGCGACTCACCGCGATGCCGTGGCCCGGCAACGTGCGCGAGCTCGAGAACGCCATCGAGAGTCTCGTGGCGCTCTCCGACGGGAGCGAGCTCGATCTGGACGCCCTCGCGCCGCTGCCCACCACCGAGACGTCGCGCGCGGCCGAAGGTGGCGACGGCGGTGGCCTCCGCGACCGCGTCGACGCGTTCGAGCGACAGCTGCTCGTCGACGCGTTGGCGGCGGCAGGCGGCAACCGCAGCGAGGCAGCCCGCGCCCTCGGCATCGGCCGCGCGACGCTCCACGACAAGCTGCGCAAGCACGGCCTCGGCGAGGGTTGATCGTCCGCGGCCCGACCGCATGGATGGTGTCGCCCTTGGCACGCCATCGCATCCGCGTGCGACAGATCGTCGATCCGAAGCGGAGGGACGTCACGATGAAGCGATTGTTACGGACGCCCGTCGGGTCTCCGAACGACGGGTGTCCGGCGGACCGACGCCGTGGGCCGACGCACGGCAGCAAGCCGCGCAGACGTTGCGCTCGGACGCTGGCACGGCACGTGCTTTTTGCCGGCGCATGGCGACGACGCAGGACACGACGGTGCGGACCGAAGGCAGTGCGCGTCACCGAGGCGCGGCGAATGGGAGCCGCGGCGCGAGCGCAAGCATGGACGCGTACCTGCAGGGCGACGATCACGCACTCGCCGACCTGTACCGGCTGCTGGCACCGCGCGTCCGTCGGGTCGTGCGTGCACGCATCGACGATCCCGACCTCGTCGAGGACATCGTGCAGCTCACCTTCGTGAAGGCGCACCTCGGCCGTCATGCCTTCCGTTCGCGGACGATCGGAGCCGCGAGCGACGAGGCAGTGGTGGCTTGGTACATGGCGATCGCGCGCAACACCGCGATCGACGGCGTGCGTGCGGAGCAGCGCCATCATCGTGGGCGCGTGCGCGAGCTCGAGGAGACGACCGAGTGTGCCGTCGTCGAGGACGGCGGCAGTCCGGATCCCGAGACGGTCACGCTGGAGGACGAGGCCCGCGAGGAGACGCGCGCCCGCGTCCGCGCGGCGATCCTCGCGTTGCCGGCGAGCCAGCGCGACGTCGTGGTGCTGCACAAGCTGCGCGGCCTGTCCATGCAGGAGGTCGCCGAGCAGCTGCGCGTCCGTGCCGGCGCGGTGCGGGTGCGGGCGCACCGCGCCTATCTGTCGCTCGCGCGCACGCTCGGCGGACCGGTGCCCGTCGCCGCCTGAGCCGGCTCAGCGCGTGAACGCGAGATCGATCTCGAGCAGCACGTCGTCCTTGATCAGATCATCGGCCATGCCGTTGTAGACGATGCCGAAGTCCTTGCGGTTGATGCTGAACGCCGCGTGACCGGTCGCGCTCTTCGCATCGACCGTGAGCTTGGCGGGGAAGGTGATGTCCTTCTTCACGCCGCGCAGATCGAGCACGCCCTCGACGACGTGGGTCGACTCGCCGTCGGCCTTCGCCGTGATCGACGTCGAGCTGAACGTCGCGGTCGGGTACGTCGCGGTGTCGAAGAAGTCCGCGGACTTGAGGTGATCGAGCAGCTTCTTCGGCTCGACCTGCACGGAGTCGGTCTTCACCTCGATGCCCAGCGACTTCGGCACGTCGCCCTCGAGCGTCACCGCGGCGGTGAAGTCGGCGAACGAGCCCTTGTGATCGTCGGTCACCTTCGCACCGACGAATCCGATCGAGCTCTTGGACTTGTCGAGCTGCGGCCCGTCCGCCGTCGGCGTCGCGGAGACACCCTTGGCATCGGAGTCCTTCGCATCCTTCACGGCCGCCTTGGGCTTGTCGTCGATCTTGCTCTGACATGCGCTCGCCAGCACGCCCGCGAGCACTAGGGTCGGGATTCGCATGCGCGGAAGGTACCCCATCGCATCCGATCCGCCCGCGCACGCACGGCAACAGACCTTTGCCGCCGCCCGAGCGGCAGGGCTCCGGCGAAGGACCCGCGACCGTGCAGGTTCTTGGGCCCGGCGCTGCTGCGCGCGCTAGGATGTGGGCGCATGCAGTGGCAGCCCGTGGCCGAGGGGCCCGACGAGCGCACCGAGGTCAGTGAAATCACCGGCCGCGGCTGTCTCGTACGCACCGTCGTTCGCGGTCAGGATGGGCGCTGGACCCCTACTGCGATGTGCTTCTGCCCCGGCGTGACCGCCAAGGAGCTGGGCTCGGCGCCCGCGCCGGTGGCCGCCCCGCCAGCACCGGCACCGGCACCAACACCGGCACCGCCGGCGCCGACCGAGACTTCTGTTCAGCCCGCGGCGGCACCCGAGCCCTCCGCGCCGCCCGCCGCCGAACCGCCGCCTGCGCCCGCGCCGGCCCCCAAGCCCGCGGCTCCCGTCGACGATCTGATGGTGGTGATCCGCGAGCTCGCGTCGCTGCGCAACGCGGTGATCGGCATGTTCCGCAGCAAGGTCGGCGTGAGCAACGGGCCGCTCGGGTTCCTCGACAACGCGACCAAGGTCGGGAGCATGGGCGTGCCCGGGCTCGGCGACTGGGTCTGGCGCATCGATCCCGAGTCGGTGACGCTGCGCAGCAAGAACAAGGTCATCCGTCTCGGGCTGCCCGATCACGCGCGCGACGACGCGTTCGACGGCGAGATGATCGCGGCCCACATGGCGATGACGAACCGTACGCACGTGGGCCACGGTGGCAACGCGCACGCGGGCGACGCGGCCACGCTCGACCGGCTCATCGCCGAGCTCGAGCAGGCCAAGCTCGTGCGCGTGTTCAGCAAGCAGCCGTCGGTGACGTTCATCCTCAAGTGACGCGCGCTCACGAGCTGCACGACAGCATCGAGCAGCCGACCTTGTGCTTCGCCCACGCGGGGCGCTTCTCCGCGTAGGCCTCGCGGCCCGGCTGCTCGTCGTAGGGACGACGCAGCACGTCGAGCAGCTCGTGGATGCGCTTCGGATCGCCGGCGGTCGCGTCGTCGATCGCGAGCTGGGCGAGGTAGTTGCGCAGCACGTAGCGGGGATTGACCGCGTGCATGCGAGCGCGTCGCTCCGCGTCGGGCAGCTCCTGCGCACCGACGCGCGCGAGCCAGCGCCGGAGCCAGGCCAGCATGCGCGCGCGGGCCTCGGGCGGAGCTGCGCCCTCGTCGTCGTACCACGCGGGCGCGACGTGCCCGAGCAGCGATGCGTCGTCGTGCGCCGCGGTCGTGAGCTCGCCGAGCCGGCGGAAGAAGATCGTCATGTCGGTCGGCGCGGCCACGAGCGTCGCGACCATGTCTTCGATCAGCGCCTCGTCGGCTTCGCCGCGCAGCTCGGCGAGCCCGAGCTTGGCCGCCGTCGCGGCCAGGTGCTCGCGCTGGTAGGCCTCCACGTAGGCATCGACGCCCGCCGCGAGCGGAGCGACGTCGCCCACGACCGGCACGAGCGCGCGCGCGAGCTGGGCGAGGTTCCACGCGGCGACCTGCGCCTGCTGACCGAAGCGATAGCGACGCCCGTGCGCGTCGGTGGTGTTCGGCGTCCAGTCCGGATCGAAGTCGTCGATCCAGCCGTAGGGCCCGTAGTCGATCGTGAGCCCGAGCACCGACATGTTGTCGGTGTTCATCACGCCGTGCACGAAGCCCACCCGCATCCAGCCCGCGATCATCGTCGCCGTGCGCGTGCAGACCTCGCGGAACCACGCCGCGTAGTGCTCGGGCCCGAGCGCACCCGTGTCCGGGCAGAGCTCGGGGAACTCGTGCCGCAACGTGAAGTCGAGCAGCCGCACGAGCGTGTCCTCGTCGCCGCGGTGCGCGAAGATCTCGAAGTTGCCGAAGCGCAGGAACGATCGCGCGACGCGGCACACGATCGCGCCGGGCTCGTAGGCGGGATGACCGTCGTACAGCATGTCGCGCATCACCCGATCGCCCGTGCCGACGAGGGAGAGCGCGCGCGTGGTGGGGATGCCGAGGTGATGCATCGCCTCGCTGCACAGGAACTCGCGGATCGACGAACGCAGCACGGCGCGGCCGTCGGCGGTGCGCGAGTACGGCGTCGGTCCGGCGCCCTTCAGCTGCAGCTCCCACGACACTCCGTCCGGGCCGACGATCTCGCCGAGCCCGATCGCACGGCCGTCGCCGAGCTGACCGGCCCAGTTGCCGAACTGGTGGCCGCCGTAGCACGCGGCCCACGGGCGCATGCCGGGGAGCACGCGGTTGCCGGCGAGCAGCTCGACCATCTCACGCGAGCGCATGCGGGCCTCGTCGATGCCGAGCAGCGCCGCGACCTCGGGCGACCACGCGAGCAGCTCGGGCGCCGCGACCGGCGTGGGCGTGACCGCCGACCAGCACGCGCCGTGCACCTGGCGGCGCCGCGGGTCGAGGGAGGTGTCGCCGGGCAGCTGCGTGACGAAGCGGTCGGCGAAGACGAGCGGCTCCAGCTCTGCGTCCATGCGGGGGTGACCCAAAGTGAGACGAGAGCCTGGACCGGACCCGCCCTGGGGGCAACCGCCACTTTGCGGTCGTCGGGGCGTGGATCGCCCGCCACTGCCGCGCGTAAGCTGAGCTGGGGAAACGATCGCCTCGTGTTGGATGCCCTCGCCCTCGGGTTCGCTCTCGCCGCTGGCTGCGCCCAGGGCGACGACGCGCTCGCGCGCTTGGCCGAGCTCGAGGTGCTCGGCCAGAGCGTCCTCGTCGAGACCAGCACACCCGCGACCGGCATCCCCCTCGCCGCCGAGCTGTTCGTGTCGCCCGCGGACATCGAGGTGCTCGATGCGCCCCGCTGGGTGCGGCACAAGATGCGACCGCAGGAGCGGCTCTCGCGGATCGCCGCGCGCTACGGCGTGCCGCTCGACAAGCTCGCGCGGTGGAACCACCTCGACCCGAACGTGCCGATCACGAAGCGCCGGACGCTGCGCGTGCTGACCGACCGCGTGGTGCCGCCCCCGGTGCGCGCACGCTACGTCGTGCAGGAAGGCGACACGTGGGACGACGTCGCGGCCGCGCTGCGCGTGCCCGAGCAGGAGCTCCGCGTCGCGCACTGGCGCATGCGCACGCCGACCGTCGGCGCGAGCATCGTCGCGTGGATCGATCCGGTCGACACGCCGTCGTTCGCTCCGCCCGCCGAGCACGAGGAGCAGCCGCCGCTCGAGCTCTCGGGCGACGGTCGCAGCATCGGCGACCCGGCGAAGGGCAAGCTCGAGGACGGTGTGCAGCTGCCCGAGCACCCGCTCTGGGTGCGGGGCAATCCCGATCACCTGTGGGGCAGCGCGCAGACGATCCGGCAGATCCACCGCGCGTTCGAGATCCTGCGCGGCACGAAGGGCTACGCCTCGGGCGTGCTCATCGGTGCGATCAGCAAGCGCAAGGGCGGGCGCATGCCGCCGCACCGCTCGCACCAGTCGGGCCGCGACATCGACATCCGCCTGCCGCTCCTGCCCGGCATCCCGAAGACGAAGGCGCCGAACGCCGACGAGGTCGACTGGTACGCGACCTGGGCGCTCATCGAGTCGTTCCACGAGACGGGGCAGACCGAGGCGGTGTTCCTCAACGAGGCCCACCACGGTCGGCTCTACGAGGCGGCGCGTGCGATGGGCGTGCCGCGGGCGCGGGTGCAGGAGCTCGTGCGCTGGCCGAAGTGGCGCGGCGTCATGCCGATCGTGCAGCACGCGGAGGGCCACAATGCGCACCTCCACGTGCGGATCCGTTGCGGCTCCGACGAGCGCAAGTGCGAGTGATACGCTCGTAGCACCGTGGTCGCGCGCGTCCTCGTCGTGAATCCGCCGCTCTCGGTGGCGCGCGACTTCATCGACTACCCGTACTTCGCGGATCTCGGCGCCGTGCAGCTGGCCGCCGTGCTGCGCGAGCGCTGGGACACGGTGTTGGTCGACAGCTTCGCGCTGCCCGGCGCGACGCTGCACTGGCGCGACGACGGCCGCGCGCGGCTCGGTGTGGCGCCCGCTGCGGTGCTCGCCGCGGCGGCGGGCAGCTTCGACGTCGTCGTGGTCGGGCTGTCGCCGTTCCATCGCCCGCCCCTGCGCGACGATCTGCTGGCCGCGACGCTCGCGGCGCTGCGCAGCGCCGATCCAGCGCGACCGATCGTGCTCGCCGATCTCTACCAGTCCGGCCAGCACTACGTCGAAGCGCCGGCCGACGCGATCCTCGCGGCGTATCCCGAGGCCGACGCGTGGGTGGCCTACGAGGCCGAGCTCGCGATCCCTGCGCTGATCGAGCGACTCGAGGCGGGCGAATCACCGCGCGGTGCGATCGTCGGCGAGCGACCGCCCGAGCTCGACGCGCTGCCGTTGCCCGCCTGGGACCTCGTCGATCTCGCGGCGCGCGAGCGCTTCATGCACGCGGTGATCGCCGGGCTGGATCGCCGCTGGTCGTTCCCCATCGACGGCCGCACGCTGCCGCTCGTCACGTCGCGCGGGTGTCCGTTCGCGTGCGGTCACTGCAGCAGCAACCCCGATCGCCGCGTCGGAGCGCCGAAGACCCAACGCCGGCTCTCGGCCACGCGGATGCGCGAGCACGTGCACGCGCTCGTGCACACCCACGGCGCGACGCGGCTGCACGCGCTCGACGAGATGATCAACGTGCATCCGCGGCACCTGCGTGGGCTGCTCGATGCGGTGGAGGCGGAGGAGGTGGGGCTCGAGGTGCCGAACGGCATGCGCGCCGACTGCCTCGTGCCCGCCGATCTCGTGCGCCTGCTCGGACGGATCTCGACCTTGTCGATCAGCGCCGAGAGCGGCTCGCAGCGCGTGCTCGACGACGTCGTCGGCAAGCGCCTCGACGGCGGTGCGGTGGAGCGCATCGCCGAGCACGCCCATCGACTCGGCCTGCCGCTGCTCGTGCACTGGATCATCGGCATGCCCGGCGAGCGCGCCGAGGAGGTCAACGCCACGCTCGCGCAGGCGCTCGCGCTGTGGGATCGCTTCGAGGCCTTCCCCGCGGTGCAGTACGCGACGCCGTTGCCGGGCACTCGGCTCGCCGAGGGCGTGCACCTGCCGGTCGTCGACGACTGGGGCCCGCGCTTCCAGACCGAGCCCTCCCCGCTTCCGCGCGCGCTCGCGCCCGAGGAGCTGCGTCGCTTCAAGCAGACCTTCGATGCCCGACTGCGCGCGTCGATGGGTGCACGCAAGCTCGTCATGAACGTGACCTACGCGTGCAACAACCACTGCACGTTCTGCGCGGTGGGCACGCGCACGCAGGTCGACGGCAATCCCACGCGGCAGCGCGAGCTGCTGGCGAAGTACCGCCGGCGCGGCGTCGAGCTCGTCGACTTCGACGGTGGCGAGCCCACGCTCGATCCGGAGCTGCCGGGGCTCATCCGCTACGCGCGGGCGCTGGGCTACCGACGCATCAACGTCACGACCAACGGGCGACTCTGCGCGTACCCCGAGTTCGCGAGGAAGCTCGTGCGCTCGGGGCTCACGTCGCTGTTGTTCTCGGTGCACGGCGCCGACGCGCGCACGCACGCTGCACAGGTCGGCGTGGCCGAGGCGTTCGAGCAGACCACCGCCGGCATCCGCAACTGCCTCGCGGCCGCGAAGGGCGGCGTGGAGCTCGGCATGAACATCACGCTCACCAAGGGCAACCATCGCCAGCTCCCGCAGGTGGCCGAGCTCTGTCTCGCGCTCGGGCTGCGCTGGCTCAACATCCAGTTCCTCACGCCGTTCGGCCGCGCCACCCGCATGGTCGCGCCCGACACCGCGGAGGCCGCCGAGATCACGATGGCGGTCATCGATCGCTTCGCGCGCGAGCTGAAGCTACAGGTGATCAACCTGCCGTTCTGCTTCATGCCCGGCTACGAGGAGTTCCTCACCGGCGACCTCGGCAAGCGCGAGCGCGACATGGTGTTCGTCAACAACGAGTCGGTGAACCTGGCCGAGTACCTGGCCGCGAGACGCGTGCGCAAGCCGGTCTGCGCGACGTGCCCACACGCGTGCTTCTGCGGCGGCTTCTACGAGCTCGACGACGTGCCGGAGCCACCTTGGCTCGTCAGCGCCGCGGATCTCGTGCGCCGCATCGAGCCCTGAGGCTCGGCATGGCGCGCCGGCCTCGCGCGGGGCGGCTTGCTCACTCGCAGCCGATCGGCGTGGTCGAGATCACGAGGTCGTCGATCCAGCGCGAGAGCTGCTGCGGCGCCCCACCCGGCCACAGGTTCTGCACCGTGACGAGGTTGATGCCGTACTCCTCCCAGCCGCCGCGCCAGTCGAGCTGCGAGCTGGAGTTCTGCAGCTCGCCGTCGATCCAGAACGCGAACTCGCCGTCGGCGAGCCCCGTGGTGTTCAGCGCGACGTGGGCCTCGACGCAGTGCCACTCGCCCGACTCCTTCTCGGAGAAGAGCGGCATCGCGCCGGCGAGCCCGCCGAGCTCCTTCTGCCGGCCGACGTCGTCGAAGCCGGTGCACGCGATCTCGTCGCCTTCGATGCAGCTGATCGGCTCGGCGAGCAGCACCACGTCGTTGCCGTCGGAGCGCAGCCGGGCGACGAGCGCCTGCTGCCAGTCCGCCGACGCGAACGACGTCGCACTGGTGAGATGGCCCGGGCCGAGGTCCGGCCAGCCGGCTTCCATCTTCACGCGCACGCGCCAGTAGATCGAGGTGAAGTTGTCCTCGCCTTCGACCTGCGGGCTGTTGCCGTAGACGATCGGGTTGCGCCCGAACGCGACGGACAGCCAGCCGGCGTCCTCGCCGCCCTCGGCGTAGGTCGCCTTCATCGCGCGCAGACCCGACGCCGCGTTGCCTTCGTCGAGCACGAACGCACCGTCGGCGTGCTGGTACTCGAAGAACGCCGAGGTCGGATCCTCGAGCGCCTCGAAGTCCTCGCAGAACAACCAGCCTTCGGGCAGCGGATCCGGACACGGCTTCTCATCGCCGGGCACCGGCAGGCCGCCGGAGTCGCCCTCGTCGGAGCTGCTGTCGCCCGGGGGCTCGCTGCCGGAGGTGCCGACCTCGCCGGACTGGCCGCCGTCGCTGTCCTCGTCCTCGTCATCGAGCCCGGTCGAGCCCTCGCTGGTGCCCTCGGACAGCACTGGCGAGGTCACGCCCTCGATCGCAGGCGAGCTGCAGGCGGCGGTGAAGACGAGCGGTGCCAGGCAGGCACCTGCCCCGATGATGACCCGAATCATGAGTAAGCGAGAGGAGACAGAGGCAAGCTTCAGGATAGCAGCAGCACCCGGGTGGGTGCCAAATGCCGCGCCCTGGAATCTCGCCGCCCGTTGTGCGGTAGTGCAAGCCCACATGCGTACAGTACGACTTCGATGTCCTGCCGCTGCGGCCTCCGCGGTCGCGCTGGTGATGCTCCTCGCGCTCGGCGCATGTGGCACCCGCGGCAACGGAGAGATCGCGCACGATCGTCGCGAGCTCGGTGACTTCCACAGCGTCGATGTCGGCGGCGTGTTCGTGCTCGATGCGCAGCGATCCGACGAGCACCTCGTCGAGCTCGAAGGCGATGCGAACGTGCTGCCGCTCGTCGAGCTCGAGGTGCAAGGTGGTGTGCTGCACGCGCGTACCTCCGAGAGCATCCATCCGAAGCTCGACCTCGTGCTCCGCGTGCGTTCGCCCGAGCTGCGCAAGGTGGAGCTCTCCGGCGCCTCGCGCGGCACGATCGCCGGCGTGGCCGGCGAAGCGTTCGAGCTCGAGGTCGGCGGCGCGAGCGAAGCCCGCGTCACCGGTGCGGTCGCGCACTTCGAGCTCGACGTCTCCGGCGCGTCCGAGGTCGACGCGCTCGAGCTCGTCGCGAAGGAGGTCGAGGTCGAGGCCAGCGGCGCGAGCGAGGCCAGCGTCACGGCGAACGCATCGCTCGCGGCCGAAGCGTCGGGCGCGAGCACGATCCGCTGGGCCGGCGCCGCGCAGCAGATCTCCCGCGACGCGAGTGGGGCGTCCACGATCGAGCCCGCGCGCGGCGCGAGCGAAGACTAGCCACGCTCGCTCGCACCACTCACGGCTCGTCGAGCAAGAGCTCGACCGCACGTCGCAGCTCGCCGTAGTCCTTGCGGCAGCGCGCGTGGTCCGCAGGCCCACCGGGGTGGTACTCGGGCCCGGGATGCACCCAGCGGATGATCCCGCGCTTGTCGACGACCAGCGTCGCGCTCGTCGCGGCACGCTCGCCCGAGTCGAGCCACCACGCGTCGATCGTGCGCCACTGCCCGTCGAGCCCGACCGGGAAGCGGAAGCCCCATGCACGTGCGATGCGCGCGACCTCCTCGCGGTCGGTCGCGACGCCGCGCGGTTTCGGGTGGTGGATCGCGAGCACGACGAGCCCGCGATCCGCGTAGTCGCGATCGAGCTCGACGAGCGCCGGCGCCGAGGCCCGACAGTACGGGCACGTATCGGTCCAGAACCGCACGAGCACGACGCGACCGCGCAGCGCATCGATGTCGCCGGGATCGTCGCCGATCCAGCCGTCGACCGCGAACGCGGGGGCGGCCGCGCCGAGTCGATCGTCGCCACCTCGCACCGGCGGAAGCTCCGGCAACGTCACCGCATCGGAGCCGGGTCGCGCCCCGCACCCGGCGGGCACGAGCGCGCAGACGAATCCGCACGCGAGCAGAGCACCGATCGCCCCGCGTGATCGCGCCTCACCGATTCGCATCGCTCGTCGCTTGGCCGGCAAGAGGCGATCATGGTAACGCTGGGTCGAATGGATTCGAACGCCGTTCTCTCGGGCCTCGACGACGACGCCCAGGGCTCCGAAGGCTGGTTCCGGGAGCGGCTGCGCACCCTCGTCGAGCTCCCCACGGTGAGCCCGGGGATGAGCGACGATCGCGATGTCCGGGCCGGCGCGCAGGCGGCCCGCGAGATGTTCGCGGCCATCGGGGCCGAGGCCGAGCTCGTCGAGACCCGCGGCACGCCCACGGTCATCGCACGGCTGCGACACCCCGACGCGCGCGCACACCTCGTCGTCTACAACCACCTCGACGTGCAGCCCGCCTCCGGCCCCGCGTGGCAGCAGGCCGATCCGTTCCACTTCGAGATCGAGAAGCACGACAAGCGCGGGTTCCTCTATCGCGGACGCGGTGCGACCGACGACAAGGGCCCGGCGCTCTGCGCAGTGCGTGGTGCCCAGCTCGCGATCCAGCGCGGCGTGCCGATCGACGTCACGTTCGTGTGGGAGACCGAAGAAGAAATCGGCAGCCCGCACTTCGCCGAGGTGATCGCTGCGCGTCGTGACCAGCTCGCGTGCGATGCGGTGATCGTGTCCGACACGATCTGGCCGACCGACGAGCAGCCCGCGGTGTCCACCGGTCTGCGCGGCTCGCTCTACGCGACGCTGCGCCTGCGCACCGCGGTGAAGGAAGTGCACTCGGGGTTGGTCGGCGGCGTCGCGCGCAATCCCATCAAGGAGCTGTGCCAGCTCGCGAGCGCGATCGATGCCGCCGGCTTCTGGCGCGCCGGTGCGGCCGCGCCCAGCGAGGACGAGATCGCCGGGTTCCTGAAGGCCGGCTTCGACCCCGCCTACTTCCAGCACGCGTACGAGCTGCACCACATGACGACGACGGTGCCGCTCGAGATCATGCTCAAGGTCTGGACGCGACCGACGTTCGAGATCCACGGCATCGTCGGCGGCTACGTCGGACCCGGCACGAAGACGATCATCCCCGACGCCGCCGAGCTGAAGTGCAGCTTCCGGCTCGTGCCCGATCAGGATCCGCGCGTGCTGGCCGAGGCGCTCCGCGAGTTCGTGCGGCAGTACAACCCGGAGGTCGTGGTGGACGTGTCCGGATGGCTGAACCCGTTCCGCGCGCCCACCAGCGGACGCGTGCACTCGGCGATCTTCGACGCGCTGCACGCGACCACCGGCCGCTGCCCCGTCACCGTGCGCGAGGGCGGCTCGATCGGGGCCGTGCCCGTCATCGCCCGCGATCTCGGCGTGCCCGTGCACTTCCTGCCGCTGTCGCTGCCCGACCACGGCTACCACGCGCCGAACGAGTACTTCGACTGGCGTCAGGCTCGGATCGGCATCGCTGCGTTCGCGCGCACCTTCGCCACCGTCGCCGGCGGCTGACCGCTCACTTCTTGCCGAGCACGAGCTGGCTCGCCTTCGAGATCCAGCGCTGCGGCAGCCGTGGGAACAGTCGCTTCGCGACGTCGGTGAGGTGGGCCTCGGGCGTCACCAGCAAGCGCGACCGGTTCTGCTTCATCGCCTGCACGATGAGCGCCGCGCACCGGGCTGCCGGCATCGTGCGGGTCTCGAAGAAGCGCACGAGCTTGCCGCGCGACGTCGCCATCTTCGGGGTGTAGCGGCCGTCCTTCACGATGTTCGTGTTGATGCCACCCGGGTGCACGTTCATCACGTGCACGGCGGTGTCGGAGAGCTCGGCCGCGATCGACTCGCTGAACCCGCGCACCGCGAACTTCGTCGCGCAGTAGGACGACTGCCCGGGGATCCCGATGAGCCCGAACATGCTGGAGAGGTTGACGATGTACGCGTCGTCGCTGCGCTTGAGGTGCGGCAGGAAGAACTTGCAGCCGTAGACGACGCCCCAGAAGTTGATGCCGACGATCCACTCGAAGTCCTCGAGCGATTGCTCCTCGAGGTCGCCCGCGACTGCGACGCCGGCGTTGTTGACCAGGATGTCGACGCGGCCGTGCACCGCGACCACCTCGTCGGGCAGCGCGAGCATCCGCTGCTTGTCGGAGACGTCGACGACGTGGATCGAGATCCGCGTGCGTCCGCCCAGCTCGCGCTCCGCCTCGCGCAGACGGGCTTCCGCGACGTCGACCAGCGCGAGCCCCTGCACGCCCGCATCGACCAGCGCATCGGCGAGCGCACGCCCGATGCCGCTGCCTGCCCCGGTGATCACTGCGACGCGGCCGTGGAAGTCCTGCATGGGCGGGCAGCCTGCCGCGCGTGCTCGGCCGCGGCAAGCCCCGCGCGACCGCCCGCGCTCACTCGCCGCCGGTCGGCGCCATCTTGATGCCCGTCATGAACGAGCCGGGCTTGTGCCGCTTGGGCTGACCGCTGACCGCGGGCGCCGTGGCGGCCTCCCCCTCCATCACGATCTCCTGCGTCGGCCCGGTGGGCTTCGGTGCCGGCGCGCCCACGAGCTCGGCGCCCGGCGCATCGGGCTCGCCGATCACCTCGTCCGGCTCGATCACCGCGGTGGGCTCGCGCGCCGCCGACTGCAGCGGCTGCAGATCCGGATCCACTTCGTCGGCCCCGCCACGGGAATGGGCGCATCCGGCCAAGGGGGCTCCGAAGGCGAGCAGCATGGCGGGCACGACGAAGGACGCGGTGCGCATCGGAGTCATCTTGATGCTGCACGCACGGGGGCCGCAAGTGGTTCCACGCCGGCAGTGGGTCCACGCCGCGCGCGCGGCATTTCGGTTAGAGTGCGCGCACAAGTGGCGCTGCCGGCGGAGTCGGTGCTCGCGATCGATCTCGGGACCTCGGGTCCGAAGGTCGGGCTCGCGAGCTTGTCCGGCGAGATGCTCGCGTGCACGTCCGCCGCCACGCGCTTGCACCTGCTGGAGGGCGGCGGCGCCGAGCAGGATCCGGAGGATTGGTGGCGTGCGATCGTCGAAGCGACGCACGCACTCTGGCGCGCCGGCCACGATCCGAAGTCGGTCGTGGCGGTGTGTGCGACCGCGCAGTGGGCCGGCACCGTCGCCGTCGATCGCGAAGGTCGTCCGCTGCATCCGGCGATCCTGTGGATGGACACGCGCGGGGCCAAGTACGTGCCCGAGCTCGTCGGTGGGCTCGTGCGCGTGCAGGGCTACGGTGCGCGCAAGCTCGCCACGTGGCTGCAGAAGACCGGCGGCATTCCTTCGCTGGGCGGCAAGGAGCCCGTGGCGCACATCCAGTTCCTGCGCCACGAACGGCCCGAGGTGCATCGCGCCGCGCACATGTTCCTCGAGCCCAAGGACTGGCTGAACCATCGCCTGTGCGGCCGCTTCTGCGCGAGCTTCGACTCGATCGCGCTGCACTGGGTCACCGACAACCGCGACATCGACCACATCGGCTACGACCCGCGGCTCGTCGAGATGGCCGGGCTCGAGCGCGCGCGCCTGCCCGAGCTCGTGCGTGCGACCGATGCGATCGGCACACTCGGCGCGCGCGCGGCCGACGAGCTCGGGCTCGATCGCGAGGTGCGGGTGTTCGCCGGCACGCCCGACGTGCACTCGGCTGCCGTGGGCTCGGGCGCCGTGCGCGACTACGAAGCCCACCTGTACATCGGCACGTCGTCCTGGCTGTCCTGCCACCTGCCCTTCAAGAAGACCGACATCCTGCGCAACATGGCCTCGCTGCCCTCGGCGCTGCCCGGACGCTACCTGCTGGGCAACTCGCAGGAGACCGCCGGCGCGTGCGTGAGCTGGCTGCGCGATGCAGTGCTGTGGCCGAAGGACGTCGCCGACGATCGCGGGCCGCCGCCGGACGCGTTCGCCCGCATCGACGCGCTCGCCGAGTCGTGCGCCCCGGGTAGCGACGGCGTGCTGTTCACCCCGTGGCTGTTCGGCGAGCGCTGCCCCGATGCCGACCCGCACATCCGCAGCAGCTTCACCAACCTCTCGCTGTCGAGCACGCGGGCGCACATGACCCGCGCCGTGCTCGAAGGCGTGGCCTTCAACACGCGCTGGCTGCTCGAGGCCGCCGAGCACTTCGTCGGTCGTCGGCTCGATCCGATCCGCATGATCGGCGGTGGTGCGAGCTCGGAGACTTGGTGCCGTATCCACGCCGACATCCTCGGCCGTGAGATCGCCCAGGTGCAGGACCCGGTGCAGAGCAACGCCCGTGGCGCAGCGTTCATCGCCGCGCTCGGGCTCGGCCGCCTGCGCGTGGACGAGCTGGGCGCGAAGGTCCCCATCGCGAAGCGGTGGCAGCCGCGGACCGAGCACCGCGCGCGCTACGACGCGCTCTACCAGGGCTTCCGCGCGCTGTGGAAGGCCACGCGGCCGGTGCACCAGCGACTCGCGGCTCGCTGAGCGACGCCGGCTCGCGCGGCTCAACAGTCCTCCTCGTCGGTGCCGTCGTCGCAGTCCTCGAGCCCGTCGCAGATGGACTCCCACGCGACGCACCAGCTCCCGTCGCACAGGAGCTCGTCCTCGTCGCAGCTCCAGTCCTCGCTCTCTTCCTCGCAGTCGAGCTCGTCGCTGCCATCGGCACAGTCGTCGCCGCCGTCGCAGGTCCACTCCCACGCGACGCACTCGCCGTCGCCGCACACCCAGTCGTCGTCGCCGCAGGCGTCGTCGTCGTCGCCCCGCATCGCCCGCACGATCCAGCCGTGCACGTACGACACGCGCGTGTAGATGCCGGGCGCGTGGGGTTGCCCGCAGTCGGCCCCCCAGCTGACGATGCCGGCCAGCCGCCACCAGCCCTCGTCGTCCGGCACCACGAGTGGCCCACCGCTGTCGCCCTGACACGCATCGCGTCCGCCGAAGGACAGCGAGCCCGCTGCGATGTGCTCGCTGCCGATCGCCCGCCCGTAGTCCTGCGCCGCGGCGGAGTTGCTCACGATGGGCACGTCGACCGCGTGCAGCACGTCGGTCAACGAGCCGTCGGCGTGCAGCCGACCCCAGCCCGTGACCGTGGCGATGACCCCCGGATCGGTGAGGCCGGCGTCCGCATCGTCCGGGCCGACCAGCTCGATCGCGGCGGCGGCCTCGTCGAGCTCGAGCGGCCACACGAGCCGCAAGAGCGCCGCATCGTTGCGCGGCGGCGTGGACGACGGGTCGTAGCCCGGGTGCACCACGACCCGCGCGACCGGACGCGACTGCCCCTCGCCGTCGGCCAGCGCACCGAGACGGGTGATGCCGGCATCGATCTCGAGGCCCGGCGGATCGTCGTCGACGCAGTGGGCCGCCGTGAGCACCCACGACGCGCCGACGATGGAGCCGCCACAACGCAGGCCGCGCGCACTCGTGACGCTGACCTGGTGGGGATACTCCTCGATGTCCGCTCGCACGCCGCCGACGATGCGCGCGTCGTCGACGATGGGCGCGGCCGGGCTGCAGCCGAGCGCGCAGGGGAGCACGAGCCGAAGGAGCGAGCGACCGATGCGTGTCGTGGTCATCGCGCGGCCGCAATGCAGCACGCGTGCACCGAGCTCGCGCACGCGATCACGCGGACTTGCCGAGCTCGGCCCGGCCAGCCGGCCCGCCTACGGGCCACCCCGGCCCGAATTCGGGCCACCCCGGCCCGAATTCCGGCCACCCCGGCACGCGCGCGCGAGCGGCATTGATAGGCTGCGCGCGCCGCATGGCTCGCAACGCACCCGAATCACCCTCGCGGATCCGTCGCGGCCTCGCGCGCGCAGGTGGCCGCGCGCTCGACCGCCTGTTCCAGCAGGCGAAGCGCCTGCCGATCCTCCGCGAGCGGATCGCCCGCGAGTACGACAAGTTGCTCGGCGAGATCCGCCGCGCGGCGAAGCCGTACGGCGACGAGCTGCCGCGCACCACGGCGCTGCCCGAGCACGGCCGCGCCCGCGAGGACGTGCTCGCCCAGCTGCGCATGCTCTCCACCCGCGAGCGCGATCGCTGGCGCGACGGCTTCGTCTCGGGCGCCGTCTACCACGGCGACGACGACCACATCGCGTTCCTCTCCGAGGTCTACGCGGACTACTCGCAGACGAACCCGCTGCACGCCGATCTGTGGCCCTCCGTCGTCAAGCTCGAGGCCGAGATCGTGGCGATGACGGCCGACATGCTGGGCGCGGCACACGTCGGCGACGATCGGCGCTGGCCCGGTGGCGTCTGCGGCGTCATCTCGTCGGGCGGCACCGAGAGCATCATGCTCGCGATGAAGACCTACCGCGACTGGGCGAAGGCCGAGCGCGGCATCACCCGGCCCGAGGTCATCGCACCGTCGTCGGCCCACGTCGCGTTCGACAAGGCCGCGCAGAGCTTCGGCATCGAGCTCGTGCGCGTGCCGGTCGGGGACGATTATCGCGCCGACGTCGCAGCGACGCGTCGCGCGATCGGGCGCAACACGATCTGCATCGTCGGCTCGGCACCCGGCTTCCCGCACGGCTGCATCGATCCGATCGCCGAGCTCTCCGAGCTCGCGCGCGCGCGCAACATCGGCTTCCACACCGACGCCTGCCTCGGCGGCTTCGTGCTGCCGTTCGCGCGCGAGCTCGGCTGGCCGGTGCCGCCGTTCGACTTCGCACTGCCCGGCGTCACCTCGATCTCCGCCGACACGCACAAGTACGGCTACGCGGCGAAGGGCACCAGCGTGGTGCTCTACCGCTCGCCCGAGCTGCGCCGGCACCAGTACTTCACCGCCACCGACTGGCCCGGCGGGCTGTACCTCTCGCCCACGTTCGCGGGCAGCCGTCCCGGCGCGCTGTCGGCCGCGTGCTGGGCCGCGCTCGTGTCGATGGGCAAGGACGGCTACCTCGCCGCGACGCAGAAGATCCTCACCACCGCACGCGAGATAAAGGATGGCATCGCCGACATCCCCGGGCTCGAGGTGCTGGGCGATCCGCTGTGGGTGATCGCGTTCGCGTCCGAGGAGCTCGACATCTATCGCGTGCTCGAGGTGATGACGAAGCGGCGCTGGAACCTGAACGGGCTGCATCGTCCCCCGGCCGTGCACCTCTGCGTGACGTTGCGGCACACGCAGCCCGGCGTGGCCGCGCGCTTCGTCGCGGATCTGCGCGACGCGGTGGCCGAGGTGCGTGCGAGCCCCGGCGAGAAGGGCTCGCTCGCGCCGATCTACGGGCTCGCCGCGACCATGCCGGTGCGCAGCGCAGTAGGCGATCTGATGCGCGCGTACCTCGACGTCCTCTACGAGCCCTGAGCGGACGTGGCACGGGAGCTGGCGCGGGCGCAGGCGTAGCGGTATGGCAGGGCGCAGATGATCATCACGCGTCGCATCCCCCTGCGGCTCATTGCCCTGCTCGCGCTCCGCAGCGCCATGTTCGCTGCGCCCTGGTCCCTGTTCGTCTACGCGCTCTACGCCTATGCCGACCTGTGGTTCCTGCGCGTGCCGTTCCTGCCGATCGCGACCGTCGGCACCGCCGTCGCGTTCTACGTGGGCTTCAAGAACAACGCGGCCTACGAGCGCTTCTGGGAGGGCCGCCGGATCTGGGGCGGCATCGTGAACGCGAGTCGCAGCTGGGCGACCGCGGTGATCGGCTACGTCGACATCGGGATCTCCACACCCGAGGCGCAGGCGCTCCGCCGCGAGCTGGTGATGCGACACCTCGCGTGGGTGAACGCGTTGCGACTGCAGCTGCGCAGGACGTCGCGCTTCTTCGACAAGCCCGCGCCGTCCACACGGCTGCGGCTCGCGCGACACGCCGAGCACATGCGCAACGACTGGGACAAGGAGCTCGCGCCGTTCATCGACGAGGCGGAGCTGCGCGAGATCTCGGCCAAGGCCAACTCCGCCACGGCGCTGCTCGCCACGCAGGGCACGCGCATCGCGGCGCTGGTCAAGACCCAGCGCCTCGACCTCTTCCACCAGATCGCGATGATGGAGCTCATCACCGAGCTCTTCTCGCTGCAGGGCCAGTGCGAGCGCATCAAGAACACTCCGTTCCCGCGCCAGTACGCCGAGTTCAGCCGCGTGTTCACCGTCGTGTTCAGCCTGCTGGTCCCGTTCGGGCTGCTCGACGTCTTCGCTGGGCACGTCGACAAGGCCATGACCACGCTCGAGCATCTCACCCCGGTCTTGCCGATGCTGTTCTCGTCGTGCCTCATCACGTGGGTGTTCACGACGATGGAGGGTATCGGCGACTCCAGCGAGGATCCCTTCGAGCGCAGCATGAACGACGTGCCGATGAACGCGCTCTCGCGCACGATCGAGATCGATCTGCGGCAGATGTTGGGCGACACCGAGCTGCCGGCGAGAGAGCAACCGATCGACAACCTGCTCTACTGAGCGCGGAACGAGCGCGTTTCGTCGCGCAGATGTCGTTGCGCGTGCTCGACGATCCCACGCTGCACCTGCGCGTGCGCGGTTTCGTGGACCGACGACGTGTGTGCAGTGATCGTGCGGCCAGTCGCTACGATCGAAGTCGCGCACGAGTCACGCGCGCGCAACGGCTTGTCGCAGAACGTCGCGCGTTCGCGTAGGGTGGCCCGCGAATGCAGCGTCGGGTGCGTGGGATTCTCTTCGTCGACTACGTGCGGATGATCCGTGGTCACAAGGCCATCGACTGGTCGAAGTACTTGCAGGACGAGGACTCCGCCCTGCTCGTGCAGCCCATCGATCCCGAGGCCTGGTATCCGATGGAGACGTTCGAGCGCTTCGGCATCGGGATCGTGCGCGAGGTCGCAGGCGGACAACTCGTGGCCGTGCGCATGTGGGGACGCTTCCAGGTCGAGTTCGTACGACAGGCGCACCCGAACCTCGTCGCGAAGAACGACCCCCGCAGCACGTTCATGCGCTTCCAGTCGCTGCAGCGCAGCTTCTTCGACTACGACGCCGTCGTGATCGACGAGGTGCTCGACGAGACCGCCACCGTCTCGGTGAGCTACCGGATGTCGCCCGAAGCCGAGGAGGCCGCGTGCAACCAGACGCTCGGCTTCTGCGAGCGCATGGTCGAGCTCGCCGGCGGCACCGACGTGGTCGCGCGCTTCACCGCGCAGGGCTGGGCCGGTGCGCCGCGCAGCCTCATCTCGCTGCGCTGGCGCCAATCGTAGTCTTGGTCGCGCCGTCCGGCGCTCTTCCTCGTGCGCGCGGTCATGCTCGCTGTCCGCCGAGGCGAAGCCCAGGCGGGCTCGAGTCGCCGACTCCGAGCGCTCACCCGAGCGGGATCGCCTTGCTCTGCAGGCTCGCCAGGGTCGCACGCGCGAGCTCGCCGGCGACGTCGAGCGCGTGCAGGTGCTCGGCGACCTGCTCGCGCGCGCGGTGCAGCCGGCTCTTCACCGTGCCCACGGAGATGCCGAGGCGCTCGGCGATCTCGGCGATGCTGCGGTCCTCCCAGTAGAACAGCTCGAGGATCTCGCGCAGCTTCGGCGAGAGCTGGGCGAGCGCGCGGACGAACAGCGCGCGCTCGTCGTCGCGCACGAGCACTCCGCTCGGCGACGTGCGGCGATCGACGAGCTCCGCGGCGGAGGCCGGCACGTGCTCGCCCCGCGGCCGCCCGCGGGTCAGGTGACTCGCGAGCTGGTGGTGCGCGATGCCGAACAGGTAGCCGCGGAAGCTGGCGTCGTCGAGGATGCGATCGCGGCCGGCGATGCAGGCCTCGAACGTGCGCTGCGTGAGATCCTCGGCTTCGTTCGCGCGCACGCTGGCCGCGAAGAAGCGATAGATCGCCAGGAAGTGGCGCTGCAGGAGCGCGCTGGCGGCCGCGGTGTCACCCGCACGCCAGCGCGTCAGCAGCTCGACATCGTTCGGTTCCGCGTCCACGCGAAGCGCCCCGCAGACTAGCAGGCGTCACCGTCGCACGTGCAGCCCGAGTCGCACATCACGTTGCACAGCAGCGAGCCGGTGCAGCTCGACACGCAGTCGGTCGTGCACGCGAGATTGCAGGTCGCGCCCGCCTGGCAGTCCATCGTGCAGCCACCGCCGGCGCAGTCGAAGTTGCAGACCGCGCCCGCTTCGCAGGTCACACTGCAACCGCCGCCGTCGCAGGTCGTGTCGCAGTTGTCGCCGGCGACGCAGGTCTGCTGGCAGCCGCCCTCCGGACACTCCGTCTCGTCGCCGCCCGTCGTCTCCGCGGTGTCGGTGGGCTCCGCCGTCGTCACGTCGCCGGAGCTCTCGCCGATCGTGGGGTCGGTCGCGGTCGCCGAGGCCGTCTGCGACGCGCTCTCCGACGCGGTCTGCGACGCCGACATCGAGTCGCTCTCGCTCACCGTCGCGGTCTGCGACGCGGAGACGGTGTCGCCGCCGGTCGAGTCCTCTGCGCTCGCCTCCGAGCCGCCGTTCGACGCGGTGCCCGACATCGAGGCGGCCGTGCTCTCGGTCCCGGCGCCGTCGTCGTCGTCGCCGTCGCCGATGATGCAGCCGGGGATGATGACGCTGCAGAGCAGCATCGCGATGCGAACGGGAGCACAGGTGCGGTTCATGTATCGGTCCTCTCGCGCGGCGTCGTTGCGCCGATTCAGGCGGAGGTCGCAGGTGCCCGCGAAAAGGTTCCGTGCGATCTGCGATGCCGCCGGGCTCCAGATCCACGGAACCCGCGCGGGGTCGCGCGCGACCTCCGTGCGTGGCCACGGATCCATCCGACCGCAGCTCGGGCGCGCGCTGGGAGCTGCGCGAGCGCATCGCCTGCGCGCGCCTCGTCACCCGGCTCGCAAGGAGCTCGCCCGTGCGCGACCCCGCCCCGCTCGTCGCCGACGTGCTGCGCAGCCTCGCCGAGCTGCTGCTCGACGCACGGCGCTTCGACGACGCCGAGCGCCTGCGCGACTGTGCACGCGAGCTCGAGCGCGAGGACGATGCGGCGCGGTGACCGACCGCACTGTCGCGAGCGGCGACTCCGTGCTTCGATCGAGCCCGGGAGCGCGCGCCATCGATCCGACCCACCGCATGACCCTCGCCGAGCAGCTCGCGCTCGCGGCGGTCGAGGCCCGGCTCACCGGCGCGCCGCTGCGCTCTCCACGGGTCGGCGATCGCTACGACGTGCTGGGCCTGCTCGGCAGGGGCGGCATGGGCGAGGTCTATCGCGCACGCGACCGCGAGCTCGACCGCGAGGTCGCGCTGAAGCTCGTGCGCCCGAGCACCGCAAGGGCGACGGCGCACGCGCGGCTCGTCGCCGAGGCCCGTGTGCTCGCCCAGCTCGCACACCCCAACGTGGTGGCGGTGTTCGACGTCGTGATCGAGCCCGAGACGATCGCGATCGTGATGGAGCTCGTGCGCGGCCGCAGCCTCCGACAGTGGCTCGACGAGCGGCCGCGTGCGACGCGTGACGTGCTGCGCGTCGCGATCGCGGCCGGCCGAGGCCTCGTCGCCGCACACCAGGCCGGCATCGTGCACCGCGACGTCAAGCCGGACAACGTGATGATCGCCGACGACGGCAGCGTGCGCCTCGTCGACTTCGGGCTCGCGCACGCGGATGCCGAGCCCGGCGCGACGGCGGGTGGTGCGAGCGACGGGCCCGCGCGCACCGAGGGCGCGGTCGTGCACGGCACCATCGGCTACCTCGCGCCGGAGCTGCGCGACGGTCGACCCGCGGACGCGCGTAGCGATCAGCTCGCGTTCTGCCTGACGCTCTTCGAGGCGCTCTACCGTCGCCACGCACTCGCCGATCCGCCGACGCCTGCACGACCGTGGCCCGAGCGCTGGGTCGTCGCTCCGCCCGCGCGCAGCGTGCTGCCCCGCAAGCTCCAGCGCGCGCTCGAGCGTGGCCTCGCGCGCGATCCGGACGCTCGCCATCCCTCGATGGCGGCGTTGCTCGGCGAGCTGGGGCCGCGCGCGCGTGCACGTACGCCGTGGCTCGTGCTGGGGGGTACGGCCGCCCTTGCGGTCGCGCTCGCCGTGCGGCCCGCGAGCGAACAGAACGAGGACGAGCCGCTCGTCGACGACGACGATGCGAGCTCGCGCGACGGTCTCGATCGGGTCGAGCGCCTGGTCGAGAGCGGTGCGATCGCCGATGCGCTCGTGCTCGCCCGTGACGAACGCGAACGCCTGCGCTCCGCCGGCGATCGCAGCGGCGCGATCGCGGCGGCGCAGCGCATCGGCGAGCTGGCGGATCTGCTGGGTGACTATGCGGCCGCGGAGCAGACGCTCGGCGAGGCCTACTTCGAGGCGCGTGCGCTGGGCGACGACGCGCGTGCGATCGATGCCGCGCTCGCGCTGGCCGGCATGCTCGCACACGAGCTCGCGCGCGCCGACGATGCCGACTCGTGGCTGCGCCACGCGCGGGCGCTCCTGCGCGCCGAGAGTCCCGCAGCGACGCGCGTGCGGGTCGAGCTCGCCGAGGCCGGCATCCTGCTCGAGCAGGGTCGACCCGCCGACGCGATCGCCCGCTATCGCGCCGCGCTCGATCCGTCCCACCGCGATCACGGCGGCGAGGCCTGGGTGCACCACAACCTCGGCTTCGCGTACCACGAGGCCGGCAAGGACGAGCTCGCGGTCGTCGAGTACGAGCGCGCGCTCGAGCTGCGCGGCGCGAACGAAGGCGTCGAGGATCCCGCCGTGGCCGGCGTGCTCGCGAACCTCGGCAATGCGCTCACCGCCCTCGGGCGCTCCGACGAGGCGCTCGCGGTCCATCGCCGCTCGCTCGCGATCCGCCGCCGCACGCTCGGCGAAGGCCACTCCGAGACGGCCGCGAGCCGCATCAACGTGGGCGGCATCCTCGCGGCGCGCGGCCTGCAGGACGAGGCGCGGGAGCACTACCTCGCCGCGCTCGCGGTGCAGGAGGCGACGCTCGGCCCGGACCACCCCCACGTCGCGGTCACGCTCAACAACCTGGGCAACGTCGCGGCGACGCCCGAGCAGGCGCTGGTCTGGTTCCGTCGCGCGCTCGAGATCCAGGAGCGTGCGCTCGCACCCGATGCCCCCGAGCTCGCGACGGTGCTCGGCAACGTCGCGGTGGTGGAGGCCAATTCGGGACACCGTGATCGCGCCCGCGCACTGCTCGAGCGCGCGCTGGCCATCCGCGAGCGTGCGTTCGGCCCCGATCACCACCAGACCGCCTATCCCGTGCACAACCTCGGCGTGATCGCGCTCGACGACGGGGACGTCGATCGGTCGATCACACTGCTCGAACGTGCGCTACGCATCCGCAGCGACGGGCGTGATCCGCTGTTGCTCGCGACGACACAAGTTTCGCTCGCGCAGGCGCTGGCGGCCGCGGGGCGAGATCCGCAGCGGGTCCGCGGGCTGGCCCGCGCGGCACGGACGGCATTCCTCGCCGCCGGCCAGCGCGATCGAGCCGCCGAAGCGGACGCATTGCTGTGAACGCCGAGCGCCCGCCGTGCGATGATCGCCGCCCGCGTGGAACCGACCAGCCGGCTCACACGAATCGACGTCTCGGACGACGGCGAGCCGGCCCCGGCCGAGCTGCCGCCGGAGCTGGCGTCGATCGGTCGCTTCGCCGTGAAGCACAAGCTCGGCGAGGGCGGCATGGGCGTCGTGTATGCCGCACACGATGCCGAGCTCGATCGCGACGTCGCGATCAAGCTGCTGCGCTCGGACTCCGGTGACGCCTCGTCGGCCCGCGCCCGTCTGCTCCGGGAGGCGCGCGCGATGGCCCGTCTCTCGCATCCCAACGTCATCACGATCTACGACGTCGGGACCATCGGCGAGCACGTGTTCATCGCGATGGAGCTCGTGCACGGCACCAACCTCCGTAGCTGGCTCAAGCAACGTCCTCGCACGTGGCGCGGTGCGCTCGAGTGCTTCGTCGAGGCCGGGCGCGGGCTCGCGGCCGCACACGGGGCCGGCATCATCCATCGCGACTTCAAGCCCGACAACGTGCTCGTCGGCGACGACGGCCGTGTGCGGGTGCTCGACTTCGGGTTGGCGCGCGCGAGCGACAGCGAGCCCGACGAGGTCACACCGGATGCCGACTCGTTCTCGCCGGCCGACGTGATGGAGCGGCTCACGCTCACCGGTGCGGTGATCGGCACGCCCGGCTACATGGCGCCCGAGCAGTGGCGCGGCGGCATCATCGATCATCGCACCGACCAGTTCGCGTTCTGCGTCGCGCTGTGGGAGGCGCTGTTCGGGCAGCGTCCGTTCGGCGGCAGTGGTGCGACGGCGATCGCGTCGCGCGTGATGGCCGGCGACATCCGTCGGCCGCCCGAGGATCGCAACGTGCCGGCGTGGCTGGTCCGCGTGCTCCGCCGCGGGCTCAGCGTCGCGCCCGGCGATCGCTACCGCTCGATGGACGCGTTGCTCGGCGTGCTGAGTCGGCTGCGCAGCGAGCGAGGCGAGGAGGAAGCCGCGCCCCACGTCGAGGTCGCCAGCTCGGCAGGGCCGCTGTTCGCACGTCGGTACGAGCTGCGCGACGGCGCGTTGAACGGTGCCGCGGCGATCGCCCGCGATCGCCTGAGCCGCCGCATGGTGGCGATTCGACGGCTGCCGCGCGCGACCGGTGCCGCCGCGACGGAGACCCGCGTCGCGCGACTGCGTGCGCTCGCCGGGCTCGCGCATCCCAACATCGTCGCGGTGCTCGATCACGGGCTCGGCGACGGCGAGCCCTGGCTCGCGCTCGAGCACCCCGAAGGCGCGAGCGACTGGCTCGAGCACGGCCGCGATCGTCCGCGCGCCATCCAGCTCGCGCTCGTCGCCCAGCTCCTGCGCGCGGTCGCGTACCTGCACGAGCACGAGCTCGTCCACCAGCAGCTCTCACGCCGCAGCGTCGTCGTGCTCGACGGCCAGGTGAAGATCCGTGCGCTCGCACCGTGCATCGTCGACGCGATCGACGACGAGAGCGATCCCGCATATGTCGCTCCCGAGGTGCTGCTGGGCGGCGCGCGCGAGCCGGCCGCCGATCTGTACAGCGTCGGCGTGCTCGCGCACGAGCTGCTCACCGGCCGCCGGCCGCACCGCGCCACCGCGCCCGGCGAGCTCGTCGACGAGACGCTCTCGGGCAAGCACGCGATCGATGCGAGCGAGCTCGACGACGCGCTGGCCGAGCTGCTGCAGCGGCTGGTCGCCGCCGATCCGCGCGCGCGCTTCCCCTCCGCCGCAGCGGCACTGCGCGCGCTCGTGCAGCTCTCGCGGATGTCACTCACCGTCGAGACGGTCGAGACCCGTGAGTCGGCGCTGCGGACCGCACGCTTCGCCGGCCGCGAGAAAGAGCTCGGCACCTTGGTCACCGCGATGCGCCGCTGCGCCGACGGCAACGGCGAGACGTGGCTGCTGGGCGGCGAGAGCGGGGCCGGCAAGTCGCGACTGCTCGAGGAGCTGCGCGCCGAGGCGGTCGCGCGCGGTGCGGTCGTCATCCGCGGACAGGCGCGCTCCGACGGCGGGCGGCCGTACGAAGTGTGGCGCGAGCTCTTCCGCTTCCTCGCGCTCTCGGCCGACGAGACCGGCGCCGGCGTGCTCGCACCGCTCGTGCCCGACATCGACCGGCTCCGCGGCCAGCCGCACAAGCCGCTGCCGGAGCTGGACGCGAAGAGCACGCAGCAACGCCTGTTGCGCGCGGTCGCGGCCGCGCTCGCCTCGGTCGGCGCACCGATCGTGCTGCTGCTCGACGATCTGCAGTGGGCCGGCAGCGAGTCGGTGGAGTTGCTCGAGCGCATCACGCCGCGACTGCATGCGCTACCCGTGCTCGTGGTGGCCGGCTATCGCGACGAAGAGGCCGCGCGCCTGCCCACGCTGATCCCCGCCGCGAAGTCGCTCTCGCTGCACGCGCTCGACCGTCCTGCGATCGCCGAGCTCGCCGTCGCGATGACCGGCGCCCACACCTCGGCGCTCTTGCCCCTGCTCGAGCGCGAGACCGAGGGCAATGCGCTCTTGCTGATCGAGGTCATGCGCTTCCTGGCCGAGGAGGCCGGCGAGCTGCAGGCGATCGCGAAGATGGAGATCCCCGCGAGCGTCGCGGCCGGTGGCGTGCGGCGGGTGATGAAGCGCCGCATCGATCGCGTCGAGCCCTCCGCGCGTGCGCTGCTCGACCACGCCGCGATCGTCGGGCGCGAGCTCGATCTGGCCGTGCTCGGGCAGTTCGCGGCGAGCGAGGACGAGCTCGAACGCTTCCTCGCGCATGCCCGCGACTGCGCGGTGCTCGAGCACGAAGGCGAGCGCTGGCGCTTCCGCCACGACAAGCTGCGCGAGCAGCTGCTGGCCGAGCTCGGCGAAGCGCGACGCCGCCAGCTGCATCGCGACGTCGGACGCGCGGTGCGGACGATCCACGGCGACGGCGAGGGCTTCACGCAGGCGCTCGCGCACCACTTCCGCGAGGCCGGCGAGCTCGCCGAGGAGGCGCGCTACTCGGGGCTCGCCGGCGAGCAAGCGCTGGCCAACGGTGCGTATGCCGACGCCGCGCGGCTGCTCTCGCGTGCGATCGAGCTGCGCGAGCACGGCGGATTCGAGCGACTCGCGCTCCTGCGCTGGCAGCGGATGCTCGGCGAGGCGTACTACGTGCTCGGTGATCTGTCGCGCGCGGTCGCAGGCCTCTCGGGCGCGCTCGCGGAGCTCGGGCGCCCGCTACCCAGGTCGCGCGTGGGCTGGGTGCTCATGCTCTTGCGGCTCGTCGCGACCCAGCTCCTGCTGCTCTTGCTACCCGGGCGCCTCATCGCGTCGCAGCCGCGGCGTCGCGAGGAGCTGCGCGAGGCCGCCAACGCGGCGGGGCGCATCGCGAACCTCTCGACCTACAGTGGCGACGTGCCGCGCATCCTCGCGTGCAGCCTGTTGTCGGCCAACCTCGCCGAGCGCGCGGGCTACCCGAGCCCGTACTCGCTCGCGGTGATGGGCTACTCGGCGTCGTACATGGCGCTGCCGCGGCTCGCCGATCGCTACTTCGCGCGCGCGACGAAGGCGGCGATCGAGCACGACGATCCGATCGGGCTCGTCGAGGCCGGACAGATGGAGTGCGCGTACCGACTCGGCGCCGGCGAGCTCGCGCGCTGTCGCGAGCTGCTCGACGCCGGCTATGCGGCGGCCGAGCGCGCCGACTACCAGCTCGGGCTCGCGCTCTCCGAGGGCTTCGTCGCGATGTGCGAGTACTTGCTGGGCAACTTCCAGGCGATGCTCGCGAACTACAGCCGCGCGCACGAGCTGCTCGCGTTGCCGGCCCCCGAGCACGAGCACTCGTTCATCTGCGGTGAGGCCCATGCGCTGTGCATGCTCGGTCGGCTCGACGAGGCGCAGACGCTGCTCGACGGCGCAGCCCAACGCGTCGGTGCGCAGTACCTCTTGGGCGAGGCCTTCGTGCACGCGCTGCGCAGCCTCGTGTACGCCTACCGCGGCGATGCCGAGCGCGCGCGCGCCTCTGCGCTCGCCACCATCACCTACGTCGACGAGCACGCGATCGCGATCCCGCCGCCCTGCGGCCACGTGCTGACCGGCCCGGCCGAGGCGTTGCTCGTGGCCGTGCGCGCGCGCCCCGACGATACCCAGCTGCTCGCGACCGCGACGAAGCACGCCGCCACGCTGCGCGCGTGGGCGCGACGCAATCCGGTGGGCGAGGCGCCGGCGCTCCTGTTCGAAGGTCAGCTGCTCGGCGTGCGGGGCGACGCGGCGGGCGCGATCGATCGCTGCGAGCGCTCGCTGGTCGCCGCCAAGCGACTCGGGCTGCGCTTCTCGCAGGCCCAGGCCGAGCTCGAGCTCGGGCGGCTGCGCGGCGCGGCTACCGTGCCCGGCCGCGGACACCTCGAGCGCGCGCGCGATCTGTGCATCCGCTGCTCGGCCGGGCACCACCGGGCGGTCGTGCAGGTGCTGCTCGATCCGCGCGACGCGGGGGAATCCGCGGTCGCCGACGCCGACATCGCGTCGGGCGCTTGAGCGAGCGACAGCGAAGCTCGAGTCTCTGCTAGCTTCGGAATCCATGTTGGATCGTACGTTGGTCGCATCGGTGCTGGTGCTCGTCCCGCAGGTGGCCATGGCCACGGACGGGCTCACGGATCCGCCGCGCCCGCAGCACGTCGCGGGTGGCGAAGTCGTCGAGGAGTGCGCGTGGGTCGATACCGTCGCGGTGCTCGAAGGCGGCGGGTTGTGCAGCGGCTCGCTCGTGCATCCGCAGGTCGTGGTGTTCGCGGCGCACTGTGGCGCCGGCGAGGACAAGGAGATCAAGTTCGGCGAGTCGATCAACAGCGGCGGGTACACGCGCGCGGTCGACCGCTGCATGATCAACCCCGACTACCTCGGCACGAGCGATCAGGGCCATGACTGGGCGTTCTGCGTGCTGGCCGAGCCGATCACGGAGATCCCGGTGACTCCGCCCGCGTACGGCTGCGAGCTCGACATGATCCAGGAGGGGCAGGCGGTGGTGATCGCCGGGTTCGGCAACAACACCGACAACGGCGGCGCGGGCACGAAGCGCTGGGCCGCGACCACGATCGTCTCCACGCTCGGCAGCACCGCGAGCATCGGCACGGGCGGCATCTCGACCTGCGAGGGCGACTCGGGCAGCTCGGCGTTCATCCAGCTCGCCGACGGCAGCTACCGCTCGATCTCGATGACGTCGACGGGCGTCGGCTGCGGGCTGACCGGCGTGCATGCGCTGATGCATCCCGCGATCCCGTGGATCGAGATGGAGGCCGGCATCGACATCACGCCGTGCCACGACGTCGACGGCACCTGGAACCCCACGGGCGCGTGCACGGGCTTCTACAGCGGCGGCGAGACCCCGCACGGGATCTGGACCAACTGGTGCGAGGGCACGCCGAGCACGGGCGCGTCCGACAGCTGCGGCGATCCCTATGATGCGGTCGCCGACGCGGATGCGCCGACCGTCGCGATCACGGGCCCGACCGACGGCGAGGAGCTGCCGAGCGGGTCGTCGATCACGATCGCGTTCGACGCGACCGACGACGGCTGGGGCGTGAAGGAGACCTGGATCGCGATCGACGGCATGGATCTGCCGAACCTCGATCTGTACCCGCCCTATGCGTTCGACAACGTGCAGTTCCCCGACGGCATCTTCCGGGTGCAGGCCTTCGCCCGCGACTGGGCCGACAACGTGGGCAGCTCGCCGGAGATCACGATCGGTGTGGGCATGGCGCCGCCGAGCAGCGAAGAGAGCTCGGGCAGCGGTGGGCTCGACACGAGCACGGGCGGCGACGAGACCACGGGCCCGCTGGGCGAGAGCGAAGGCGAAGGCGAAGGTGGCGAGAGCTCGACGTCGCCGCAGAGCGAAGGCGGCGGTGGTGGTGGCTGTGGTTGCAGCCGCGGCG
>CAZFKC010000008.1:0-122240 GCA_964519175.1 uncultured Nannocystaceae bacterium | reverse complement strand
CTTCGCCCACCTCACTACCGAGCCGGGGGGCGTGCGAGGTGGCCGTATCGCCATTGCTGTTGTCGCTCGTGCTCGGGCTTGCCGCACCATCGTCGCGGGTCCCGAGCGCGCGCGTGCAGCCGTCGCCGCCACCTCCTCCGGAGGCGACCGACGGCACGGCCAGTGTCGTCGTCGTCGATGACGACGCCCTGCCCTTTCGCAGCGAAGCGATCGCGCTCTCGGACGCGCTGCAACACGCCGCCCAGCACAACCTCGCGCTCGCGGCGGTCGCGATCGACGTCGAGATCTCCGAGGCCCGCGTGCTCGCGGCGCTCGGCGCCTTCGACGTCATGATCACCGCGAACCTCGCGGGCAGCATCTCCGAGACCCCGCAGCGCGGCTCGCAGTTCGCGTTCGCGCTCGGGCAGCGCACGGTCGGCGGTGGCGTCGGGTTCCGGCGTGCGCTCGAGACCGGCGGCTCGATCGCGCTCTCCTTCGACACGCGCCGCACGCTGCTCGCCCAGCCGCTCGATCCCACCAACCCGGGCGGCGGCCGCTCGAACATCTCCGCGTTCGCCGTGGTGCCCACGCTGACGCTCACGCAGCCGCTCCTGCAGGGCGCCGGCATCAAGGTCAACCGCGCGCAGATCGACAAGGCCAAGATCGCCACGACCGCCGCCGAGGCCGCTCAGCTCGCCACCGCACAGGAGCTCGCCCGCGATCTCATCGATGCGTACTGGGAGCTCTCGTTCGCGCACCGCGATCTGGAGAACCGCCGCCGCAGCGTCGCCTCCGTGCGGCAGCAGCTCGATCGTACCGAGCGGATGGTGCGTGCCGGCAAGCGTTCGCGGCTCGAGGCCAAGGCCGTCGAGCAGGCGCTCGCATCGCGCGAGGCCGACGTGAGCCGCGCCGAGAACACGCTGCTCGAGCGCAGCGTCGCGCTGCGCACGAAGATGGGGCAATCGCTCGCGAAGGTCGACGCGATCGGCGTGGTGCCGACGACCGCACCCGACGTGCTGCCGCGTCCGGTCGTGATCGACGACGAGGTCGATCGCGCGCTCGCGGTGCACCCGCGCATCAAGCAGCTCGAGCTGCAGGTCGCCGGTCGCCGCATCGACGAGCGCGTCGCCGCCAACGCGCGGCTGCCCAAGCTCGACGCCGCCGCCAGCTTCACGCCGCAGGGCCGCTCGGTCGAGTCGCTGGGCAACCCCGCGATGGGCATCGCGCCGCGCCCGGCGAGCTGGGGTCAGGCCTTCCGCAACATGTTCAACCCCGATGCGGGGCGCGACGGCCTGCTCGCCGACTGGACGCTCACGGGCAGCGTCACGCTCACCTGGGACGTGCAGAACCGCGGCGCCCGCGGGCGGCGCCAGGAAGCGAAGCTGGCCGTGAAGCAGGCCGGGCTCGAGCTCGAGCAGATGAAGCAGCAGGTCGTCGCCGACGTGATCCTCGCCGCGAATCGGCTGCGCACGACCGGCAAGACGATCGCGGCGGCGCGGATCAGCGAGGAGCTCGCGCGCGAGAACCTCGCCGCCGAGCAGGCCAAGTTCGAGCTCGGGCGCGCGACGAACTTCGACGTCATCCTGCGGCTCGACGAGGTCGATCGCGCCGCCGCCGGCACGCTCCGCGCGCAGCTCGACTACCTCGTCGCGCTCGCGGATCTGCAGGCACAAAACGGCGAGATCCTGCCGGCGTACGGGCTCGTGCCCTGAACCGGCATAGACTCCCGTCCGCTCGGGATGCCCGTCACCTCGCTGCTCCGCTCGAAGGCGGCCGTCCAGCTCGCGCGCTGGTGCACTGCGAGCATCGTCGCCGGCACGATCACGTGGGTGATCGAGCTCGGCGGGCTCGTCGTCGGCGATGCGCCGATGCGCTGGCGGCTTCCGCATGCCGCGGTCGCGTGGGCCGGGCACGTCGCGCTCGTGCTCGCAATCGCGGCGTTGCTCGCTGCGGCCCGCCTCGCGCGACTGTTGCTCGCCCCGGAATCGCGCGAGCGCGCGCTCGGCACGATCGTCGCGCCGGCGCTGGCGTTGTCGTTCGTGCTCCTGCGTCCGCTGGCGAAGGTCGGCGACGAGCTCGCGTCCGGCGACTGGATCTCGCAGCAGTGGTTCGCCGAGCCGGTGGCCTGGCTGCCGCACCTCGCGGTGCTCTGCGCCGCGCTCGCTGCCCTCGCGCTCACGCGCGCGCCAGCGCAGCCGCGGCGCACCGTGATCGGCGTGCTGCTCGTGGCCGCGATCGCGACGCTCGCCGTCGTCGATCGTCAGGTGATGCCGGGGCTGATGCCGCGGTTCCACGCGCTCGTCGAGGGCGGGCTCGCGCTCGCGACGTTCGTGGCCGCCCTGCGGGCGCTGCCGGCCGAGCCCCGTCGCCCTCTCGCGCGCACGCTCGGCGCGCTCGTCGGCAGCACGCTGGCGCTCGCGCTGTGGCTCGGCAGCACGACCCAGATCCGCGGCGCGCTCGTGCTGCGCTCGTCGTTCGCGCGCGTGTGGATGCCGCTCACGCTGCCCGCCGCGCGCACCACGGTGTTGCGCGACGTGCTCGCCCAGCTCGACGTGCACGCGCGGCCCCTGCCCGCACCGACGGTCGTCGACGACCTGTCGGCCTTCCGCAGACCCGAGCGCTGGAACCTCGTGCTCGTCGTCGTCGACACGATGCGCGCCGACACGCTGCCGCCCGTGCGCCCACCCGAAGGCCTGCCGTTCGCGAGGCCGGGCGACACCCCGCGCATCGACGCCTGGCTCGAGACCGCCCATCGCTTCGAGGTGGCGTACGCGCCCGCGTCGACGACCAAGGGCTCGATGCCCGCGATGTTGCGCTCGCGCGAGGTCAGCGATCCTCCGCTCTCGGGCGAGACGCTGGCCGAGCGGATGGCGCGGCTCGGGGTCGTGCCGCTCGCCGTCGTGCACAGCTACTTCAAGCCGGCCCGCCGCCTCCGCATCGAGGCCGCGCTCGACGGCTTCGCGCGCGTCGTCGACTACGGCAACGAGGATGCGGCCTCGGCCGTCTCGCGTGCGCTCGAGCTCGCCGGCACGGCGCCGCAGCCGTTCGTGCTGATGCTGCACCTCTACGGGCTGCACCGCCCCGGCTTCGACGGGCGCCCGATCAGCGGCAGCACGCCGCGGATCGAGGCGTATCGGCGCTCGCTGACCTACGTCGATGCGCAGTTCGCTGCCCTGCTCGATGGACTCTCGGCCCGCGGCCTCACCGATCGCACGGTCGTCGTGCTCACCAGCGATCACGGCGAAGGGCTCGGCGATCACGGCACGATCCTGCACGGCCCGACCGTGTTCGACGAAGACGTGCGCGTGCCGCTGGCCTTCGCGATCCCCGGCCAGCCCGGCCGCGTGATCCACGAGACCGTCGGCACCGTCGATCTGCTGCCGACCTTGCTCGATCTCCAGGGTGCTGCCCCCGATCCCGCCGATCGGGGGCGCTCGCTGCTGCCGCTCTTCGCCGCCGAGCCGCGCGAGCCGACCCGCCCCTACTACTTCGAGAACTGGGACCTGCAGCGCATGGGGGTCGTGGTCGGTCGCGACAAGCTCGTGCACGACCGTGCGCTCGGGCTGTCGTATCGCTTCGCGCTCGACCGCGACCCCGACGAGCTCGACGACCTGCACGAGCCCGACGACACCTTCGCGGCGCTGCTGCGCCACATCGTCGTGCGGCAGCCCGCGATCGCGCAGCGCGAGCTCGCCGACGCGTCCACGCGAGCGCTCTTGCTCGCCCGGCTGCGCGAGCTCGACGCCGACGATCCGGGTCCGACGCTGCCGCTGCTCGTGCGGCTGGTCGGGCTCGCACCGCGGGGCGAGCTGCTGGAGCGCTGCGCGGAGCTCTTCGTCCAGGGCAGCACGGCGACCCGGGTCGAGCTCGCGCAGCTCGCCGGTCTCGCGCCCGACCCCATGGGACGGCTGGTGCGCGAGTGGATCTACGAGCTGGCGGGTACCCCGACCGAGCTCGAGCTCGTGGACGCGCTCGCGCGCCGTGGCACGCCCGCGTTCGAGGTGGCCGCGATCGCTGGCCGCATGGCGATCTACGCCGACACCGGCGCACCGATCACGTGGACGCCGTGGCTGCGGCTCGTGCGAGCGTGGCAGAAGCCGGCCGAGCACTTCGAGCCGGTGCTGGCGCGCATGCTCGCGCGCGCGACGAGGGAGCACGACGTGCCGTCCGAGGTGCTGCGGCTGGTGCGATCGAACGCCGCCGCGATGAAGAAGCAGGAAGCGCGCCGCCGCGCCCGCGAAGCGGACTAGCCGCTCTGGATCACGCCGATGCGCATGCGCTCGGTGAAGCCGACGCTCCTGGCCAGCGCCGCCGAGGCGACGTTGTCGGTGGCGCAGAGCCACAGCGGCCGGCGGCCGGCGGCGAGCAGCTCCGTGCACACGCGGCCCACGAGCCGCCGGCCGAGCCCGTGGCCGCGCCGCTCGGGTGCGGTGAACACCTGCTGGATCGCGACGTAGCGGCCGTCGTCGACGGTGGTCTCGAGCACGGCGACGACGCGCCTGTCCTCGACGAGGCCCCGGTACGCGAAGCCGAAGTGTTGCCAGAGCTTCGGCGGCGGGAGCCGCTCGGCGATCTCCGGATGACAGCTGCTGCGCGGCATGTCGGCGTCGAGCACGACAAGGTCGGCGCCGGCCTCCACGACCTTCGCGTGCTCGCAGACGAACAGCCGATCCTCGGACAGCGCGAGCCCGCCGACCTTCGCCGCGAGCGCGGAAAAGCCGGGCTCGCGCAGGTAGAGCTGCAGCGGCACGCCGCCCGCGATCATGCGCTCGAGCACTCCCGCGAGCTCGTCGGTGTCGTCGCCGAACATCCACCCGAACGCGCACTCGAAGCGGCCGTGCATCCGGCCACCGACGACGAAGGCGTCGCCGCAGACCGGCACCTGCGCCTCGGGCACCACGCGGGCGAGGTAGCGCGCGAACATCCCGTAGAGCGGCTCGTCGGCGAGTCGCGCGGCGAGCGTGTGCAACGCGACGGTCGTGCTCATGCGCCGACCTGCTCGCCGAGCCCGGCGTCGTACGCGTGGCGCACCACGACCTCGACGGCCTCGCGCTCGAGCGCGACGACGTACCAGCGCCGCGCCGCGATGATCGAGCGCAGATCCTTCCAGGCCGGCGCCGCGCGGATCGCCTCGAGCAGATCGAACGCGGTCACGCCGTTGTCGAACGCGTCCTTGACGATGAGCTTGTCGGTGCGGCGCAGCGCGGCGACGTCGCGGTACGCGGGCGAGCCGGCGAACGCCATGCGCGCGTCGTACGACGCGTAGATCTCCGCGTCGACGACCGAGCGCTCGGCCCAGTACTCCGCGTAGCGCGACGCATAGTTGATGCCGGCTTCGATGAGCCCGGGAAAGCTGATCCCCAGCGTCTCGGACCAGTTCACGTCGCGCAGCTGCAGATCGACGGTGCCCGGCCCGCGCGGGTACTCGTCCCTCAACAGCGCGAGCGTGCGCCTGTACATCACGATCCACTTGCGCACGATCGCGAGGAGATGCGTGCGGTCCACGTCCTCGAACAGCTGGGGCCGCGAGCGGCCGAGGTTGCGCAGGAAGAAGCCGTGGATCGCCATGAAGCGACTGCCCAACGCGGGGGCATCGAGGTCCGGATCGACGTGCTCGACCCAGAGCGCGGCCTGCAGATCGCCCACGAGGAACTTGAGCTCCTCGGCCAGCATGTATGCCGCCATCTCGATGCCCCCTTCTTCGTTCGCGATGCGGACGATCTCCCGTTCGTCCGCTCGCGCTCATGCAGCTGGATCAGTACCAGCCGCCGCCGTAGCCACCGCCACCGCCCCAGCCGCCACCACCGTAGCCGCCGCCGCCGTAGCCTCCGCCCCAACCACCACCATAGCCGCCGTACGACGCGTTCGTCGGCGGAGGGCCTCCGCCCCAGCCACCGCCGCCCCAGCCCCACTCGCGACCACCGGCGATGTCGGCCATCGCAGCGTCGTCGATCGGCACGATCGTGGTGACGGGGTTTTGCGCAGTCGCGGGTGTGGTCTCGGGATTGGTCTTCTCTCGCTTCATCTCGTTCCCCTCCGTGCTGTTCGCCCACCCACGACAGTGCAGTCTGCTCTGGGCGTGCCGAGGTTCCACACATGCGGAACCTCGATGCTGACGCGAACCACGCTCGGTGTAGGGGGTGGTCATGTTCCTCGTCTCCGGCACCAAGCGCAGCGGTACATCGATGTGGATGCAGGCCTTCGCCGCCGCAGGCGCGCAGGTCGTGGGTCACGCGTTCCCGAAGAAGTGGGGCGAGGGCTCGCTGCGCGCAGCGAACCCCGACGGCTTTTTCGAGTCCATCTACCGCGACGGGATCTTCTTCGCGACGAACCCGCATCCCGACACGGGCGAGTACCTGCGCGCGCACGACACTCGGCAGCAGGTGGTGAAGGTGTTCGTGCCCGGCGTGGTGCGCACCGAGCTCGCGTTCGTCGGGGCCGTGGTCGCCAACGTTCGAGCGTGGCGCGACTACGAGGCCTCGGTCGCACGGCTGTGGAAGCTGGAGGACGAGCAGCGTGCGGTCGATGCCCCCGACGAGCCGACCCCGATGCGGGTGCCCGGCGCGCTGGAGTGGTGGTCGGAGAATTTCTCGCTCCTGCGCGATCACTACCAGCGCGGCTATCCGCTGCTGGTACAGACCTACGAGCAGGTGCTCGCGGATCCCGAGCGCTGGGTGCGGCGCGCGTTCGAGATGTTCGGCGAGTGCTGCGGCGGCAGCGTCGACGTGGAGGCCGCGATCGCGGCGGTGAAGCCCTCGGCGCGGACGCAGTCCTCGAGTCGCTCGAGCTCGGTCGAGCCCCGACTGGCGCAGGTGTTCGACGACTTCTACGGCGCGATCGAGTCCGGCGTGCGCATCGACGGGGCGCTCCTGCGCATGCTCGTGGAGACGAACGCCGAGCTGAACCCGAAGGTGAACGAGCTGAAGATCGAGCGCGCACGCCGGATGGTCAGCGCCGGGGGGCCACCGCCGCCGGCGTTCCTGATGGCGGCCTCGATGAGCTGATCGGCCGTCGCGACGCGCTCCACATCGCTCAGCTCGGCACCGCGCAGACGCCGAGCGAAGGCGAGCTCGCGACCTCGACGGTGTAGGGCACGCAGGTCACCGCAGCGCCTGTCCCCGCGCAGTCGGCATCGCCCTCCTCGACGTCGCACAGCGGCGTGCAGCAGCGACGGCCGGGGCACTCCGGCAAGGTATCGGCGAACGCACAGGTCGAGCCGGGCTGACACAGCGTGTTGCCGCCGCAGACCTCGCCGTCGAGCTCGGGCTCGGGCGCGATGTTCCAGCAGACGAACGTGCCGACGTCGACGTCGAAGCAGCCCTGCGCCACGGGACAGTCCTGCAGCAGAGGATCGCAGCGCCGCAGACACACCGACTGCAGCGCGCAGACGCGATCGGGATCGTCGCAGCGAGGAAGGGCGGCGCTGCCGGTGCAGAGCGGCTCGCAGGTACCCTCGCCCGGCGAGGACTCACCGGTCCAACACAACGTCTGCGTGTCGCAGTCGTCGGGGAGCTCGGCCTCCGGCGGCGCAGCGACGCACGAATCGCCCTGGCTGTTCGCGTCGGGAACCGTGGGGCGACAGCGTGGTACGCAGCTCGGACCGTCGCACGCGTACATGCACTTCAGCCCCTCGTCGCAGTTCTGCGCGAACAGATCGCACATGCTGCCCTGACCGCCCCCGGTGTCCTGACCCGACTCGCTGGTGTCGACATCCGTCGACGCGCCGCCGCTCGGCGTGGGGTCGTCGGTCGCGGTCGTGCCGGTCGTCTCGGTCGCACGGGTGTCACCGCCCGAGCTCGTGGCCGAGCTCGTGGGCTGCGGGCACGCGGTGGCCAGCATCAGCACGACGAGCGCGGAGATCCACGCGTTCACGGGTCGAGCTTCTCGTCGTCCTCGCGTCGCACCGCGCCGATGTTCTTGCGCGTGGGCGGGAGCGACGCGAGATACAGCCGGATCGACTCGACGTCGGCGTCGGTCATGTTCGCGTAGGTCTCCCACGGCATCGGCGAGCCAGCATAGACCCTGCCCGCGCGCATGCGCTCGGCGAACTGCTCCGGCGTCCACGTGACGATGTGGCCGGTCTCGGGATCGGGGGTCAGGTTCGGCGCATAGAACGTGAAGCCCGGCTCGGTCTCGTCGGGGAAGGGGTTGTTGCGGTTGCCCGACTGCGTCTGGCCCTCGAACACGAGCCGCTCGTCGTACACGAAGTCGCTGTGGCAGCCGCCGCAGAACGCGGGGCCCTCGGCGAGGTAGCGCCCGCGCGCGACGCTGGTCTCGCCCTCCTTCACGAACGGCGGCTGCGGATAGTCGTGCGGCTCCGCGAAGAAGCCCATCGGGCCCTGGAACAGCACCTTGCCGAGCAGCCCGATCTCGTGGGGCGCGATCGTGTTGTCGACCGGGGGGATCGTGCGCATGTACGAGACAATCGCGGTGAGGTCCTCGTCGCTCATCGGGCCGACGCCCATCATGAAGAGCTCGCCTTCGTGGCGCGCGTTCACGCCGCTACGGATCGCCCGTGCGATCTCGCCGTCGCTGAGCTTGCCGATGCCGCTCGCCGGGTGCGGCGTGATGTTCGGCGAGCGGATCGTGCCGAGCGGGCCCATGTGCCACTCGTGCCCGCCCTTGGGCGCGACGACGTCGCCGGGCTTGCTCGCCTGGTAGTCGGCGGACGGCGAGTGACAGGCCGCGCAGTGCGCGAGCGCGTTGAAGATGTACGCGCCGCGCTCGATGACCGCGGGATCCGTGCTCGCGGTGATCGCGGGGGTCGGCGTGTCCGGGAACGTCGGCCGCCACTTCACGGCGCAGGTGGTCACGACCCCGGCGATGCCGAGGAGCGCGAGCAAGACGAGGCCGCCGAGCACCTTGAGGACGCGCTTCATGCTTCGCCGACGCTAGCAGCGGGCAGCGAGCGGGTGCGCGCGCGCGGCGTCCCGGTGCGGGCCGTTTCCGCCTGATCCCGCGTCCGAGCGCCGCCGCAGCGCCTCGGGAACCGCGACCTCCCTCTGCACTACCTCGATGTCGTGGGCACGCGCGGGGGAGCGAGCGCCGCGAGCTCCGGCTCGTATGTGCTGCGGGCGAGGTTCCACGACGGCCGCAGCCAGACCGTGCAGATCCGCGACGAGCGGACGCCGATCGGGACGAAGCCCCTCGGCGCGCAGCCGGTCGGCGCGCGGCAGCCCGGCATCGTGCTCGACGACTGCGGCGTCGATCCCGAGCACGCCGAGCTCCTGTTCCGCGACGGCATCGTCGGCGTGCGCGACCTGGGCAGCAAGCGCGGCACCTGGGTGTGCGGCAAGCGAGTGCCGCGTGCCGTGCTGAAGCCGGGGCGGTGGTTCCGCGTCGGCCACACCACGTTCGAGCTCGTCGACGTGCATCCGCCCGTGCGCAACGACGAGGTCGAGACCCAGCTCTGGTCGGTGCAAGGTGGTTTCTCCGGCGAAGGAGGGCTGGCCGGTGCCGGACCGGTGCGCGCCGCCGCGACGGCCGAGCCGCGCATCGCGAGCACGCCCACCCGCGCCGCCAACGTGCCCGCCCCGCGCGCGGGCGAAGTCATCGACGCCACGATCGTGCGCGACGGCCCGCGCGCTCCCGCAGACGCGCGCGCGCTCGTGCCCGCGATGCGTCAGGCGCCGCAGGTGATCGTGCGCAAGGACGGCAGCCCGCTGCCGCCGGTGTTGATCGTCGAGGCCGATCCCGCCAGCCGCACGTGGCTCGAGCAGGCGCTCGCCCCGGTCTTCGGCTGCATGTTCGTCGGCAGTGCACGCGAGGCGATGGAGCGCATCGCGGCGCATCCGCGGCTCGTGGTCGTCGTCGGCCGTCGTCTCGCCGACGGCGCGCCCGATGGCCTCGTCGGTGCGCTCGCGCGCGCGCCCTACAACGAGCGCGTTGCGCTGATCGTCGCCGAAGGCGTCGCGGACCACGGCGCGCAGATCTACTACCGCGTGCGCCCGGGCCTCGCAGTCGAGCACCTGCGTCGCGTGGTCGGCAGCGCGCTTCGCCTGCGTCCCGGCCACGACGAAGAGCGCGTGTCGAGCACGCGCGCGTGGTCGAACAAGCTGGTGTTCGAGATCTGCGCGGCCGTGAGCGCGCGCGCCGAGCCCACGGCCGCGGCCGCCGCGATCGAAGACGGCATCTCGCGCCTGCTCGGCTGTGCGCGGGCCTCGTGCGTGTTCTTCGACGCCGACTCCGGTGCGCTCTGGAGCGAGCCCACCGACGCGACGCAGCCGCCCATCGAAGGCGAGGCGACCACCGGCATCGTCGGCTTCGTCGCGCGCACCGCCTTCGCGATCCATGCCCCGACCGCCGCCGCCGACCCGCGCTACGATCGCAAGCTCGACGATCCGCGCGGCAGCGGCCAGGAGGCGATCCTCGCGGTCGCGGCCGCATCGCAGGGCGAGGTGCATGCGGTGCTCGTCGCGGTGCGCGAGCCGACGCAGGGACCGTTCGACCAGAAGGCCTGCAACACGCTCGTGCAGCTCGGGCTCGAGCTCGGTCCGATCCTGCACAGGCTCGGCAAGGCGGTCGTCGCCCAAGGCGCGCTCGCACGGCTCGAGCGGCCCGCGGCGATGCAGCTCTTCCGGCCCGAGGCGGTCGAGCACCACCTGCAGCCGAAGAGCGATCACGGCGAGCCGATCCGCATCGCGCCGCACTGGAGCAGCCGCGTCTACTGGACACTGCTCGCGCTCATGTGCGTCGGGATCCTCGGGATCGCGGTCGGCGAGATCAGCCAGTACAGCAGCGGCCCCGCCGTCGTGCGTCAGCAAGGCCGCGCCGAGGTGGCCGCCGTCGGTGCCGGCTCGCTGGTCTCGATCGACGTCGAGCCCGGCCAGCGCGTGGCCAAGGGTCAGGTGCTCGCACGCATGCGCGACGTCGCGGAGCGAGCCGAGTACGAATCGACGCGCACCGACTTCCACGCGCAGCTGCGCAACCGGCTGCTCGATCCCACCGACGAAGCCGCGGCCCAGCAGCTGCGCACGCTGCAGCGCCAGCTGGAGTCCGCCGAGGCGGCGCTCGAGCAGCGCGTCGTGCGTGCGCCGACGGATGGGGTCGTCACCGACATCGGCGTCGAAGCGGGCCAGCACGTCGATGCCGGCGACGCGGTGATGGCCATCGTCGACGACCGCGTCGCCGGGCTCGAGCTCGTCGCCTTCCTCCCTGGCGGCGACCGTCCGCAGATCGAGCCCGGCATGCCGCTGCGCCTGGAGCTACTCGGCTTCGACTACGCCTACCAGGACGTGATCGTCGAGTCGATCACCGAGGGCGTCGTCGGGCCCAACGAGGCCAAGCGCATGCTCGGCCCGCAGCTCGCCGACACGCTGCCGCTCGGCGGTGGTGTGGTGATGGTGCGCGCGCGCCTGCCCACGCGCACGTTCGTGTCGGACGGAACCGAGTACCCCTACCACGACGGCATGGGCGGCGTGGCCGAGGTGCGCATGCGCGACGAGACCATCCTCGAGATGTTGGTCCCGGCGTTGAAGGAGATGTGACGGTGAGCAACGCACCCGAGATCCCCACTGCGCCCTCGGCGATCGACTACCCGGCGCTGAAGAGCCTCGATCGCGGGCGCGGCCGCAAGCGGCTGCCGTTCGTGCCGCAGATGCAGGTCGCCGACTGCGGGGCCGCGAGCCTGTGCACCGTGCTCTCGTTCTTCGGCCACGAGGCAAGGCTCGACGACGTGCGTGCGGTGCTCGGGGTCGGCCGCGACGGCGCGAGCATGGGCGGGCTGCGCCGCACTGCCGAGCACTTCGGGCTGCGCGCCCGGGGCCTGCGCACCGAGATCGACGACGTCCGCTTCCTGCCGCGCGCGACGATCCTGCACTGGAACCTCTCGCACTTCGTCGTGCTCGATCGCGTCACGGGCAAGGGCGTGCACATCGTCGACCCCGCCGGCGGACCGCGGCTCGTGCCGTGGGCGCAGTTCGGCAAGAGCTACAGCGGGGTCGCGCTCGTGCTCGAGCCGACCGGCGCGCTGCAGCCGATGAAGAAGGGCGGCAACCGCCTCTTCGCCTACCTCGCGGCGCTGCTCGGTCAGCGCGGCAGCCTGGGCCGCGTGCTGACGATGTCGGTGCTCTTGCGCGTGCTCGCGACGGGCCTGCCGCTGCTCACCGCGCTCGTCGTCGACCGCATCGTGCCGCGCTCCGACGTCGACCTGCTCGTCGTCGTCGGCGTGGGGCTCTCGGCCGTCATCGCGTTCCAGTTCGTCTCGCAGCTCATCCGCGCGCACCTGCTGCTCGAGCTGCGCACCAACCTCGACGTCCGACTGACGCTGGGCTTCCTGGAGCACCTGGTCGGCCTGCCCTTCACGTTCTTCCAGACCCGCAGCGCAGGCGACCTGATGATGCGCGTGAACAGCAACGTGCAGATGCGCGAGCTGCTGACCTCGAACACGCTCTCGGCCCTGCTCGACGGCTCGCTGGTCGTCGTCTACCTCGGGCTGATCCTCGTGCTGAGCCCCACGCTCGCAGCCGTGGTCGCCGTGCTCGCGGTGATCCAGGTCGTGCTGTTCTGGCTGACGAAGACGCGCTACCGCGAGCTGATGTCGCAGCAGCTCGAGTCGCAGGCGCAGTCGCACAGCTACCTCGTGCAGCTCATCGAGGGCATCGAGACGCTCAAGTGCGCCGGCGCCGAGAAGAACGCGGTGGTGCGCTGGTCGAACCTGTTCACGAAGTCGCTGAACGTCGGGCTGGATCGCGGCCGACTCGAGGCGCTGGTGAACGCGCTGCTCGGCGCGGTGAAGGCCGCCGCCCCGCTCATCGTGCTGTGCGTCGGCGCGGTGATGACGATGAGCGGCGAGATCACGCTCGGGGTGATGCTCGCGCTCAACGCCCTCGCCGTGGGCTTCCTGACGCCACTCGGCGCGCTCGTCGACAACCTCGTCTCGCTGCAGGGGCTCACCAGCTACATCGAGCGCATCGACGACGTGCTCGGCGAAGCTCCCGAGCAGAACAGCAAGCTCGTGCAGCCCGCACCGCGGCTGCGTGGTCACATCCGGCTGTCGAACGTCTCGTTCCGCTACGCGAGCGGCGGTCCGCTCGTCGTGCGTGGCGCGAACCTCGAGATCCTGCCCGGCATGAAGGTCGCGCTCGTGGGGCGCTCCGGCTCCGGCAAGTCGACGCTCGCATCGCTCATGCTCGGGCTCTACTGGCCCGAGCAGGGCACGATCGAGTTCGACGGCCGTGACCTCCGGCAGCTCGACGTCCGCACCGTGCGTCAGCAAATGGGCATCGTGACGCAGGACCCGTTCATCTTCGCGGGCAGCGTGCGCGACAACATCCTCTTGAACTGCCCCGACGCGCCGCCGCACAAGATGATCCGCGCCGCCCAGCTCGCGCGCATCCACGAGGACGTGATGGCCATGCCGCTCGGCTACCACACGCCGGTCGCCGAGGGCGGTGCGTCGCTCTCGGGTGGGCAGCGCCAGCGGCTCGCGCTCGCACGCGCGCTGGTCAACGAGCCCGCGGTGTTGCTGCTCGACGAGGCCACGAGCGCGCTCGATGCCGCGACCGAGGCGGAGATCGCCCGCAGCCTCTCGCAGCTGCGCTGCACGCAGCTGGTCATCGCGCACCGGCTCAGCACGATCATGTCGGCCGACGCGATCGTGGTGGTCGAGCACGGCAGCATCGTCGAGGCCGGCACCCACAGCGATCTGCTCGGCGTGGGCGGGCACTACCGGCGACTGGTGGAAGCACAGGCGAGCGGCGGCGTGGCGCCGCTGCGGCTCGCTGCGGGAGGTGAGCCATGAAGCGAATCGCGATCGTCCTGCTCGCCCTTGCGGCGTGCTCCGCGAGCGAGCCCGCCGCGCTGGCCCCCGTGCAGGCGGCGGCGAGCAAGCCCCCGACCGGACCCGAGTCGCTGGTCACGGCCGATCCCGGCTACGTCGGCGTGCTCCTCCCCTCCGCGGCGGTCGACGTCGCGCCGACCTACGAGGGCAAGCTCGACAAGGTCAACGTGAAGGTCGGTCAGTGGATCGAGCAGGGCGCCGCGCTCGCGACGTTCGATCCGTCGGCGGCGCGCGAGGAGCTCGAGATGGCGCGCGCCGACGTCCGCGTCGCGAAGGGCGAGGCCGGACAGGCGGCTGCGATGGCGCGCCACGCCAGCCGTCGGCTCGCGACGGAGCGGCAGCTGTTCGATCAGGGCATCTCGGCGATGGTCGAGGTCGACGACGCACAGGCCGATCGGGCGCGCTACGGCGCTGCGGGCACGAGCGCAGCCGGGCGCATCGCGGCGGCGAAGGCCCGCGTCGAGCAGCTCGAGCGCATGCTGGAGGAGACCGATCTGCAGGCCCCGTTCAGTGGCCAGATCGCGCTCGTCTATCGCGAGGCCGGTGCGCTCGCGAGCCCGGGCAAGCCGGTGGTGCGGCTCATCAGCACCGACAAGAGCTTCGTACGCTTCGCGGTGCCGCCGGCCGAGGCCGCGACGTTGCGTGCGGGCGCGCCGGTCGACGTGGTGGTCGAGTGGCTCGCGCAGCCGATGTCCGCGACGATCCGCGACATCGCACCGGAGATCGATCCGCCGACCGGCATGGTGTTCGTCGAGGCCGAGCTCGCGGCGTCAGCAGTGCCGAACGCACGCCCACACAGCCCGGCGTGGGTGCGCACGAAGGCGTGAGCACGGCGCGCTGGCCCGCCGCCTAGACTAGCGCGCCAGCTCGAAGCGCTTCGTCGCGTGCATGCAGTCGTCGTCGCACTTGGGCTCGGCGAGCTCGTAGTGCGGCGCGATCGTGTCGTCGAAGACTGCGTCGCCGTCGTGCGTGATGCGGACCACGACCTCCGCGGGCGGATCCTCTTCGAAGTAGAGCTCGAAGACCTCGTGGGGGTTGTCGGGGCTGTCGTAGAGCGGCGCGTAGAGCACGAACTTCAGCCCGTCGCAGTCGAGCGCGTGCCCGTGGTCGGCGACGATGCAGGTCGCCTCGTCGGGCTCGCCGTCGACCGTGATCTCGAGGTGGTACTCCCCGTCCCGCAACGCCTTGCCGTCGGGCTCCTCGAAGTAGATCCACAGCGTCGAGGAGCACACGCTGTCGTCGCAGGCGACGCAGCCCGTGCTCGAGGCGAGCGCACCGCCGACGAAAGCGCCGAGGACGGCAGCGAGCAGGAGGGTCTTCATGGTGCCCGGGTAGTGCCCCGTCGGTGCCCGACGATCTAGTGGACCTGCGGATCGCCGTCTTCGTCGGCTTCGAGCGTCGGCCGCAGTGCGACCCCGAACGCCTCGAAGAGCGACGAGAGCTGCGCGAGCGTCATCCGCATCGTCACGGCCCCGACGCTGACGTGGTAGACGCCGCAGGAGCACAGCTCGACCCGGCACTCGGGCCGCTGCACCACCGTCTTGCGCTCGTGGGCTGCCATCGTCGAAACCGACAGTAGCAGAAGCGTCCCAAGGGCGTTGGCGCCATCGCCACGGCGTGGCAGACTGGGTGTCGTGGGCTGAAGCGGGATGGTGGGGATGGTGGACAGGGCTCGGATCCGGAACTTCGCGTGGTCGTTCGTCGCGCTCGCGTCATGTGGTCGGACTCCGTCCGGCGACGCGCCTGACGCCATCGGCGAGGGGAGCGGATCGGGCGACACGACGCTCTCCGAGCAGCCGGGCGCGACCGAGAGCAGCAGCGGCGCGGACACGAGCACGAGCACCGGCTTCGTCCCCGATGTGCCCGACGACGGGTGTGTCGGCGCCTGTGTGCCCGAGGTGCCGTGCGACGAGCTGCCCGAGCCGAGCGGCGAGCTCGTGATCGCGCTCGCCGGTACGGCGGCCCCGATCGCCGAAGTGGTGCCGTTCGAGCTCGATGCGACGCCGGGTGCAGAGCTGCTCGTCGCGCGTGGTGCCCAGGTGGAGGTGGTGAGCGCCGGTGCGAGCACCGTCGTGCTCGAGGCGCCCGCGACGATCCTCGGCCTCGCCGTCGGCGATCTCGACGGCGATGGCGAGGCGGAGCTGGTCACGAGCGAGGACGGCGACGACGGACGACTGCGGACGTGGCACCGCGAAGGCACGTCGTACGTCGAGCTCGGATCCAGTCACGCGTGGCCCGGCGCGAGCGCGTTGTTGCTCGGCGACCAGGACGGCGACGGCGATCTCGACGTGCACGCGCGCACGAGCGAAGGGCTCTACGTGCTGCCGCTCGACGGCGTGGAGCCGCAGCCGCCGGCGCTGCAGCGCATGCCCTACGGCGATGCGCAGGCGCTCGGCGACTTCTTCGAGAAGGATGACAAGATCGACGTGGTCTCGGTGTACGCCGGCGGAATCCTCTCCGTGGAATCGGGCGAGACCCTGCCCGCCCAGGGCATGCAGTTCGGCGTCGAAGGTGCCGGGCTCGCGCCCGTCGTCCTCACCGCCGACTTCGACGGCGACGGCACGATCGACGGGCTGGGCTTCGGCACCGGCGATCCGGCGCTGCACCACTCGCTGATGGGCGAGTACTTCGACACGCACCTGCTCGCGGTCCCCTGGGCGGGTGCGGTGGTGCACGCGGCCGCCGGCGAGCTCGACGGCGACGGACGAGCGGACGTCGCGATCGTCGACGGCGCGGGCACGGCGATGGTCCGCGTCGGCCGCGAGAACGGGGACACGCGGCCGCACACGGAGGAGCCGCTCGGCTGCGAGCGCTACGTCGCGGTGTCGCTCGCGGGAACGCGGGTCGCGATCGCGGACGTCGACGGCGACGGCACGGGCGAGATCGCCGTGGCCTCGGGCCCCAATCTGATCATCGTGGAGTTCGACTGACGAGCCAGATGTAGAAGCAGTCGAACGCGAAGATCGACACGCACAGGAACGTGAGGAAGCCGAGCCCGCCGAGCTCGGGGTCGACCATCCGCACGACCCAGTGACACTCGATCGAGGTCCCGAGCGTACCGAGCATCTTGAACCAGGCCCCGGCCTTCGAGATCCCGCGGAGCTCGGGCCGCCGGTCGAAGTACATGATCACGAACATCACGCTCATCACGAGGTTGATGAGGAACGCGATGACGAGGCCGAGCCGATCGGGGTAGTCGGTGACGAACGTGTACTGCCCCACGAAGCCCAGCCCGAACACGATGGCGCACACGAGGTAGAAGTGTTCGCGGATCTCCGGGATGCGCTGGAAGGGCTGCCCGAAGCGCAACAGCTGCGCGACGATCACGGCGTCGACCAGCAGCCAGATGCGATCGAAGGCGTGCCAGAGCGAGACGGGGTTCGGGAAGAAGAACGAGGCCAGCAGCTCCCACGAGAAATTGAGCGCGATCGCGATCATCGGCAGCGCGTTCGCGCGGTCGCGCTGGGCGACGCGCACCATCGCGGCGTAGGCGATGACCCAACAGATGCAGCCGGCCATGCCGACGAGGTTGAACCACGCGAAGACGTCGAACGCCTCGGGGTCGACGCCGCTGAAGTCGTAGATGGGATGCATCAGCGCTTCTCGATGCCCCACGTGCGGGCGAGGTGATCGGGGATGTCGAACGATGGGCGGTTGCCGCCGCGCTCGACGGCGAGCAGCCCGGCGATGAAGTCCTCGTTGAACGCGCGATAGAGCCGACGCGAGAGTTGGTTGCTGCCGATGATGGTGTCGACGAAGCGCGTGACCGCATGCAGGACGCCGACGAGCACGCGCGTCCAGTCGGCCGGCGGCAGCTCGAGGTAGCGCGCATCGTCGCGCAGGAAGAAGCGCAGCATGGTGGGCGGCAGCCCGCGCAGCACCCCGGGCACGAACTGCTCCATGAGCTCGAGCAACGCCTTGGTGAGCGCGTCGCCGGCATCGCTGCGCGCGGTCTGGCGGCGCTTGATCGTGTCGGTGAGCACGCGCGCAGCCGCGAGATCGGTCGGGATGAGCTCCTCGCGGATGCCCATGATGCGACCGATCGCCTGCCAGGCGTAGAGGTACGCCTCGCGCTGCGCCTCCACGAGCGGCGCACCGAGTCGCTCGAGCCCGTCGAGCACGATCTGCGAGAACGTCATGAGCGTGCCCGCGAGATCCTCCTGGTTGATCGGCAGGTCGTAGGCGTCCAGCCAGGCCTGGCCGTCCTTGCCGACGATGAGGTGGCGGATCGCCGCGTGCATCAGCCGCACCTTCTGGGCGGAGCGGATGCCCTTGCCGTGCGACGCCGCCGAGGCCCGGATCGCGAGCCCGCCGGGGCTCATCACGTCGACGACCATCTGCGTGGTCTCGATGAGCCGCCGCTTCGGATGCGACTCGAGCCGGCCGGTCTGTGCCAGCACGTGCACACCCTTCTTCGCCGTGTACGACGCGGGCAGCGAGTAGCAGCACAGCGTCATCAGCACCTCGGGGCCGTGCAGCTCGAACACCTTCTCGCCGGCTTCGACGATCGCGGGTGCGAGCTCGGGCAGCGCCGCGTCGCTCATCGCGAAGTAGCGCTCGACGTGGACCATGAGCGCGGGCGGAAGCCGGTCGGCATCGTCGACGACGAGAAGCGGGTGCTCGTTGTCGACGAGGTGACGCAGCAGCTTGCGCACCGCGTCGACGTCACCGTCGGCGAAGATCTCCGCGACGAGATCGTCGGCGAGCGGATCACCCACGCGGCGGAGCGCATCGAGCTCCGCATCGCTCCACGAGTTCGCGGTCACGAAGTCAGAGTAGCGGCGAAGCCGGCGCCGCGCGGGGTCGCCGAGCGTGGGCGATGCCGTCCCGGGCGTGGCGAGCTGGCCACGACCGTAGCCGCGCGGCTTCGCGCGTTGCCGCGTCTGGGCGCGGGCTGCGGCGCGATTTCGCAGCGATTTCCGAAGCCGTCTCGCTGTCGTTGGATGTCCCACCTATTGCAGAGAGGCGCGACCGGGAGTCCCGAACCATGCGCATCCGCTTCTTCGCCGCACTGCTTCCTCTGTTCGCCGCGTGCTCGATCGAGACCGGCTCCACCGGAAACTCCGAAGGCGATCGCGGTGGCCTCGGCAAGGCCGACCTCGTCGGCAGCTGCGAGCACAAGGGCCACGAGCTGTGCGGCGGCAAGGGCAAGGGCAACTGTTGGTGCGACGAAGCGTGTGTCGACTTCGGTGATTGCTGCTCCGACGTCGACGAGGTGTGCGGCATCGAAGAGCCCGAGCCCGAGGGCACGATCTGCGGCGGCTTCATCGGCTCGCCGTGTGCCGACGACGAGTTCTGCTCGTTCGAGCCCGAGGCGATCTGCGGCTTCGCCGATGCGACCGGCGTGTGCCTCCCGCGTCCCGACGCCTGCATCGCGCTGTTCAAGCCGGTGTGCGGCTGCGACGGCGAGACCTACAGCAACTCGTGCCACGCGGCGAGCGCGGGCACGAGCGTGCAGCACGAAGGCGAGTGCGAGTCGGAGCCCGAGGGTCAGTTCTGCGGCGGCTTCGCGAACCTGCCCTGTCCCGAGGGTCAGGAGTGTGCCGACGATCCGAACGACGGCTGCGATCCGGCGAACGGTGGCGCGGACTGTGGCGGCATCTGCGTGCCGGCGCAGGGTCAGTTCTGCGGCGGCTTCGGCAACCTGCCGTGCCCCGAGGGCCAGGAGTGCGTCGACGATCCGAACGACGGCTGCGATCCGGCGGGCGGCGGCGCGGACTGTGGCGGCATCTGCGTGCCGGCGGCGGTCGACGTGTGCGGGCCGATCGAGTCCGACTTCGCCGCCGAGACCGCAGCGGTACGCGCATGCGAGTCCGACGACGAGTGCGGCCAGGTCATCGCGGGCACGAGCTGCGGCTGCACGCGCAACTGGGTCGCGCGCAACGACGCGGATCTGAGCGCGTTCGAAGAGATCCGCGCGAAGCTCGAGGCGAACGCGTGCGAGCTGCCCGGTGGCATCAGCACGTGCGACTGCCCCGCAGCCGACGGCTTCGCCTGCGAAGCCGGCGTCTGCACCTGGAACTACACGCAAGGCTGAGCGAGCACGGCCCCGTCCGGGTTCGCGCCCGGACGGTGGGGACCGACGCCGGGCTCAGTCGAACGGATACACGAAGCCGGGATAGCCACGCGGGTCGCCCTCGGGCTCCTCGAAGTGGCAGGTCGAGCAGTCGTCCGGATCCGCAGGGTAGCGATCCGACCGGCTGTGCACGAAGTGCACGCGGTAGTCGAGCGGCGCATCGGGCTCGAACTCGACGGCGGTGTGGCAGCCCGCGAGGCACGACTCGCGATCGCTCATCCCGTGCAGGATCTTCCCGAGCGCGCGCTGGCCGGTGTGGCAGGTGTTGCAGTTGCCGGTGGTGGGCTCCCACTGCGTGATCTCGGTGCTGCCGACCTGGATCCGGTGCACCGCGCCGGCGTTGATGGCCTCACCGCCGTAGTCGCGCCGCGCCTTCACGGCCACGACCCAGGTGCCGGGTTGCGCATCGGCGGGCACGGTGAGCACGACCTCGTCGGACACCGGCGTGCTCCACAACGTGGGGTCGAACATGCCGCCCAGGGTGATCGCGAAGGACGGCACGCCGGTCGAGACCGAGCTGAATCCGTGCTGATCGAAGAACGCCCCCTGCACCTGGGGAGCGAAGAACGCGAAGAGCGGGATCGTGTAGTCGTGGACCTGCAGCGCGTCCGTCGGGCCCGCCATCGAGAAGATGATGTTGCCCTCGCGGTGCTTGAGCGCGTAGTAGAGCTGGGGCGTGATCGAGAGGTCGAGGTAGCGCAGCCCGCTCTCCGTGCCGCCGTCGAGGAAGTCCGCGTACGTCGGTAGCTGGTCCTCGTGGAGCAGCGTCCCGCTGCCGTCCTTGAACTCGAGCTTGAAGGTGATCGCGTCGCCCGGCAGGTAGTACTGCCCGTTGTTCGGCGGCGTCAGGACCTCGAAGTCGACGGAGAAGCCCGGGTCGTAGTCGGCGTCGTTGTCGTTGCCGTGCTCGACCGGGATGATCCGCGGGTTGAACGGGTCCGCGCTCCAGAGCAGGTACAGCGAAGCGGTGTTGTGCTTGATCTTCTGGTCGCCGATCGCGGGCCACTGCGCGTCGCGCAGCTGCACGAGCGCCTGCGCCACGTGACCCGTGGCCGCGCTGCAATCACCGATCGAGGTGCACCCGGTCGTGATCTGCCGCGCGGTGAACCGCCGCACGAACTCCGTGTCCGTGACGGAGAGATGATCGTCGCTGCCGGTCAGCACGACCCACGGGAGGTCGAGCTGGAACGACCCGTTCGCCTTGCGCTGGAAGATCATCACGAAGCCGGGCTGCTCCATCCAGTCGGCGCCGCGGTAGAAGCGTTGCCGCGTGAAGCCGCCCGCACCGTCGGGCCGCCACTCCTCGTCGACCTCTTCGATCCCGTCCCAGTCGAGGTTCGCGAAGTCGCCGTCCTCGATCACCGGGTCGATGCCCTGGTCGTCCGGGGTCGCCGCGGTGGCGATCAGATCGAGCTCCTGGACGTAGCGCTTCGCGATGCCGAAGACGTGCAGCTCGGGGGCCGCTCCGTTGTCGACGCGGAGGCTGAGGCCCCGTCGGTCGGTGGCGTGGGCCTCCGACGATGTGAGGCTGATTGCGGTCGCGACGAACATGATCCAACGGCCCATGACCCTTGCTCCCTCGCGAAGGCGTAACGCGCGTCGTTGCAAAATGGGCCGGGCATGCCGATCGTGCAAACGAATGGCTCACATAACCTTTGTCTCGAACACGATCTGTAGCCAGACACACCGAGACTACCGTCGCCGATGGCACGGCGAACTGCAAGTCCATTCGCGGATCTACGCCGTCGCAGCGTCCGAATGGCCACGCGACGATCCGTCATCGATCCATCGGACCACCCCGATCACGCGGCCGAGCTCGTTCGCCCTGCGTCCGACGCGCCCGCAGATCACGCGAGCGTCGGGCTCATCGTCGAACGGCGATCACCAGGTCGCGCACACCGAGATCGCGGTTCGAGATCACGCGAGGTTGCTCGAACCCCGCCTCCGCCAACATCGTGCAGAGCTCGTCCGCGGTGAAGTTCTTTCCGCGCGTGCCGACCAGCATCGCGAGGGACAGCAGCGCGGGCAGAACGGGTCCGTCGTTGGCGTCGTCGAGCAGCGTCTCGCTGACCAGTAGTTGTCCACCCGGCACGAGGCAGCGGTGGGCCTGCGCGAGCAACACGCGTCGCTGTGCCTCGTCCCAGTCCGCGAGCACACCACCCAGCAGGATGGCATCGGCGCCGTCGAGATCCGCCGGGAGCTCACCGAGGAAGTCGCCGACCCGCGTGTGCACCCGCGCCGTCAAGCCATGGGCCGCGACGACCTCGTCCGCGTAGCGACAGGCTTCCTCGCCATCGACGATCGTGACTTCGAGCCCCGGCAGCGCCGCGACGAGCTCGAGCGCGATCTGTCCGCCGCCGCCCCCGAGGTCCAGCAGTCTGCGCGCGGTGCCGAGCTCCGCACGCTCGGCGATGGCCGTGCCGACGCCGCGCGCTACGGCATTCATCGCCCCGAGGAAGAGCCGCGTATCCTCGGGGCTGCGCGCGAGGTCCGCGTAGCCGGCACGGTCGGGTCGACCCTTCGGATCCGCGAACGTCCACCGGTGTGTCTGCGCCCCGCCCGTGAGCAGCGCGTCCGTGAGGTGCTCGAAGAGCGGATACATGTGCCGCTGTTGGTGCAGCAGGAACGGCCGCAAGCTCTGCGGTGCGGCGCTCGTGAGTGTCGCGGCCGCGAGCGGGCTGTTGCGGTAGCGCTGCTGGGGGTCCCGCTCGAGCAAGCCCAGCGCGTGGAGGAGCACGACGAGTCGCTCGAGCGCTGCTGTGGGGCCGCCGATCCGCTCGGCGAGCTCCTCGAGGCCGAGCGGCGCGTCCTCCAGCCGGTCGAACAACCCGAGCTCCACGGCACTGAACAGCGCACTCGAGAGCGCGAATCCACTCGACAGCAGCATCAGCGTGCCGGCGTCACAGCGCAGGTGCGCACGCAGGTCGAAGCTCGCCTGCTTGCGCTCTGCTTCGCTCATGTCTGCGCTCGGGGCCCCAGGGGGGTCACATGCGTTCGCGCAGATCGGTCGCGTCGAAGCCGAGTGACTTGCAGGCGCGGAGCACTTCGTCCTCGTACTCGAAGGTGTCCGCGACGTCCTCGTCGAGCGGGAACTTCACGCGCAGGTGGATCCGCGCGACGAAGAACGGCCCCTTGGCGTCGCGTATGCGATCGATCAAGGCGTCGAGACGACTACCCACTGTCATCCCCCCTGCCCTGCAAGACCGAACAACGCGTAGACCCAGCCGGTCGCCAGCGACCTCCCGTGGCGGTAGCTGCCGACCTCGCCGTTGGCGACGATGCCGAGGTGCCGCTTGGACTTCACCATGTCGCGCAGGCGCTGGTCTTCGTGGGCGACTTCGGCCCCGAGCGTGTACCCGCGCAACGCGCACGAGAACGCGAGCGTGATATCGAACGTATCGGTCCCGGCGTCCTCGACCAGCATCGTGCCGGCATCGCGCACCGCGTTCATGCACGACGCGTGATCGATGCGCACGACGGACAGCGGGGTGCCCTTTCGCGCGACGAACGGGTCGATCGCGGACCCGTCGGGCAAGAACGCGACGGGCATGTGGCACCAGTAGTAACCGCCCTCGGGATCGAGCGCCCCGAGCGTGACGCCGCGCTCCACGGCCGCGATGAACGCGCTGCGCGTGAAGTGCTCGCGCGCCTCCGCGTCGTCCCCGCACAGAAGATCGAGAATCGCGTCGCGCGCTGGTCGGCGGTCGATCGTCTTGATGATGGGCCCTTCCGCCTCGGTCACGAACCCACCGCCGCCGACGGCCTCCATGCCGTTGGCGCTCGAGAAGCCCATGCGCGCTTCACCAGCGAACGTGACCAGCACCGCGCCACGCTTCTCGATGGCGTCGTCCACGAACGCGAACCCGGGCAGGATCATCCCGTCGGGCTGGATGCCGGAGGTGAGCCCCGTGCCCGTGACGCGCATGCGCGGGTTCACCGATCGTATGCCGTCGAGGAGCTGCTGGTCGGTGACGTGGAAGCCGCTCATGCCCGGCGTGAGGATGATGGCGCCCTCGCCGGTGCGTCCTCCGAGTCCTTGACGCGCCTGCTCGGCGAGCCGTCGCCCCGCTTCAGTGGCCTCCGTCGCCGGATCCGGGACGAGCGCAACGCCCGCGACGACGTCGCCACCGATGGCGACGACCGCGATGGCGCGCTTGTTGTTGAACATGGCGTCGTGCCGCGTGTCGCCGTAGGTGATGCCGTTCACGGTGCCACCCGCGAGCCGGGTCCCCGACGGCAGCACGCGCCGCGCGGCAGCGATCGCATCCTTCAGCTGCGCAAGCGGGTAGCTGTGGTTCACGAACATCAGCGCGACCTTCGGCTGCGCGCACGTCTGCAGCGCCTCGGTCGCCGCTTCCGCGGCGGCCGCCGCGAAGTCGCCGTTCGTCGATACCCCGATCCCTCCCTCGATCGCCATGTGCACCCGTCCCTACGTCACGGCCGTCGAGCCGCGTCGAACTAGTTACCCCACTCACGGCTCACGCTCAAGCCGGTTCGTCACCGAAGCGACCCATCACCGAGCATCGATCCTGCGATCGACGATCGAATGGCCATCGCACGCTGCGGCGACGATGTCGGATCGAGCCCACCTTGTGACCGCAGCTGAACCGATGTCCGCATCGCGGACGCCGATGTCGCTCGCACGCATGTCGTTGCGGCGCGCGTAACGGTTCGTTCGCAACTCGCGCGCGCATCGAGAGGTCCCTCATCGAGGCTTGCTCCTTCGTCCGCGTGCATGAACACTAGTTCGCTGGCCGCCGGGTACTCGCGGTCGACGGAGCGGCATGAACGATCTGAGGGCCCTGTCATCGACGGACTCGCGCGAGACCTACGAGCGCCAAGCCCTCGATCGTCTCGAGCGTCTCTGCCGTGCGAACGGTCTCGACCAGGAGCTGCCGACCGTCGCCGACCTCTTCCGCAAGCTCACCGCTCCCTGGTCCGCGCAGCCGGTCGGCTACGCGGCACGGACGTGGCACTCGGACGTCGCCGACGATCACACGCCGTACGAGTTCTCGGTCGTGTACGGCGGTACCGCCCCGGAGCTTCGCCTGTTGATCGAAGCGCAAGGCGACCCCCCGTCTCTGCAGACGAACTGGGCGGCGGCGCTCGACCTCTCGCGCCGCATCGCCCAGGACTTCGGCATCTCGCTGTCGCGGCACGACCGCATCGCGGAGCTGTTCACCCCGGGTCCACACGCGCGCCTCGCCCTCTGGCACGCGGTCGCGGTCCGGGCCGACGAGCGCCCTCAGTTCAAGGTCTACTTCGATGCGCAAGCGCAGGGACGTTGGCGCGCTCCGGCACTCGTCGAGGAGGCGCTCTGCCGCCTCGGGTTCGGGCGCGCCTGGCCGGCTGTACAGCACATGGGCTCGCGTGGGCTGCACGCCGACGAGCTCAAGTATCTCTCGCTCGACCTGACCGGGTCCGACGCCGGCCGCGTGAAGATCTACTGGCGACACCATGGTGCGACCGCCAGCGAGATCGGGCGGCTGATGAATCCCTACGGTGTCGACGGCAACGACGTCATCGACTTCTGCCGACGTCTCGGTGGGACGGACGGGCCCTACGAGACCCGTCCGATCTTCAGCTGCACGACGCTCGTCGATCGGGCGAGCGCGCGTCCGCAAGCGACGACGGTGTACATGCCGATCGCCGCGTATGCGGCCTCGGACGCCGTCGCCGTCGCGAGGATCGGCGGGTATCTCGAGGAACACGATCTGGATGCGCAGCGCTATCGCGCGACGATCGAGCAGTACACGAAGCGTGCGCTGACGACGAGCTCCGGGATGCAGAGCTACGTCTCGCTGCAGCAACGTGGCGGGCAGCGTCAAGTCACCGTGTACTTCGGGCCCGAGGCGCACAAGGTGCAGCCTGCCCGGACGCCGATCGCGGTGCGGCCCCAAGCCGACGCCCTCGAGCCGGCCGAAGCGATCGTGCAGCGCTACGAGCACGACGTCTTGCTCGCCGACCATCCGTTCCTGCGCCGCCTCGCGCGGGAGCCCGTGCACCTCGGTCACCTGTGGCTCATCGTCGCGAACTTCTGGGAAGCGATCGTCCACGACTTCCCCAGCCGATTGGCACACGTGCTCGCTCGCGTCGACGACGACCGCGTCCGCTGCATCATCGCCAAGCAGCTGAACGACGAGCTCGGAGAAGGCGACTATGCGCGGGCGCACAAGCCGATGTACCGCACGTTGCTCGACGCGCTCGAGCCCCATCGCCTGCCCGGTGGCTCGGGCACGCTGCTCGCACCGGGTCGCGAGTTCGGCAGACGGCTGCATCAGCACCTGTTCGCCGACGATCCCGAGGAAGCCACGGGCGCGCTGATGATGATCGAGATCTACGGCAAGCAGACCGACCTGCGCCTCGGGGAAGAATTCCGACGGCAGGACGTGATCGGCGGCGACGCGACGCGGTGGTTGCGGCTTCACGAGCTACTCGAGGTCGATCACGCGGAGGATTCGCTGCGGCTCGCCCGCTTGCTGCCACGGCCGGGTCACGGTGGCGAGTCCGATCGCGCGCTCGCTGCCGCCTGGCGCGGCGCACAAGGAGTGGTGGCCGCTTCCATGGCGTACTTCACCGCGCTCTACGAGGTCTGCTACGTGTGAGCGGCGAAGCGCACGCGGCGTGGCGTAGCTATCGAGCGAAGTTCCCGATCTTCGAGCAACGCGTCTACCTCGCGTCGCAGTGCCTCGGCCCGCTGCCACGCGAGGCGCACCGTGACCTCGAGGCGTACCGCGCTTCGCGTGCGCTGCACAACCGTGGGCTCGACGCGTGGTTCGAGCGGATCGAGCGCGTGACGGCGCTCGTCGAGCGGCTGCTCGCTGCACCCGCGGGCTCGGTCGCGCTCCGCGAGAGCGCCACCGCCTGTCACGCCGCGGTGCTTTCCTCGCTCGAGCCGCGCGGCGATGCGCGCCGCTTGATCGTGACCGAGCTCGACTTCCACTCGTCGCTGCACCTCTTCTCCGCGCAGGTGCGGCGCGGCTTCGAGCTCGTCGTGGTCCCGTCGCACGACGGGCGGGCCATCGACGCCGCGGATGTCGTCGCACGGATCGACGAGCGGACCGCAGCCGTGGCGGTGTCGTTGGTCTCACGCTACGGCGCGTTGCTCGAGCTCGAGCCGATCGTCGGGCGAGCGCACCAGGTCGGCGCGCCGGTGATCGTCGACGCATACCAAGCCGCGGGCATCGTGCCGCTCGACGTCGGTGCTCTCGGAGTGGACGCGCTCATCGGCGGCAACCACAAGTGGCTGTCGGGTGACACCGGGCTCGCCTTCCTCTACGTCGAGCACCGCTTCGCCGACGCGCTGGACCCGGCATATCCGGGCTGGTTCGGTCATCACGACATCGGCGAGTTCGTGCACGCGCACGCGTTCGCGGACGCCTATCGACCGATTCCGGGCGCGCGTCGCTTCCAGCAGGGGACGCCGGCGATGCAACCGATCTACGCCGCACGTGCGGGGCTCGAGCACGTGCTCGACGTCGGCGTCGATCGGCTTCGCGCTCGCAACCTGGAGCTCACCGCGCATCTCGCCCGGGGACTCGCGGCCGCGGGCCTGCGCCTGCGCACACCCACGGATCCGGCGCGCCATGCGGGTGGAATCTGTGTGGAGGTGCCCGAGCCCGAGCGCGTCGTCGCGCGGCTCGCCGAGCGCGGAATCGACGTCGATCAGCGACGCCGTGAAGTGCTCCGGATCGCACCTCACCCGTGCAACACCGAGGACGAGATCGAGCATGCGGTCGCCAACATCTCGGACATCGTGACGCGCTCTGGCTAGTCCGAACGGCCGCGCGACCCGACGATCGTTGGATCGCGCGGCGCTCGATCGCAAGCACGAGGTCGGCTGCGTCGCGATAGTTGAGCCCACCATCGCGATCCGGTAACACTCCGATCCGAGACGCGCGAAACGGTGGGAGAGCGACTCGAGAGCCTGCTCGCGCGCATCCGTGAGGCGAAGGGACCGTTCTTCGTCGCGCGCATCCACCTCAGAGTGCACGTGCCGCTCGAGGCGACGGCGCCCGATACACCCGAGGCCGAGCAAGACATCCTGCGTGCATGTCTCTTGCTCGGCTTCGACGCCTCGCCCCTCCGCGACGAACGCTGAGCCCCATCCCTCAGTCGAGCGCGCCGCGGTCCCTCGCCGGCACCCCGTCCGCGCGCAGCTCGACCGTGGCTCCCAGCGCTTCGAAGCGGGCCTTCAGCACGAAGGCGTCGCGGGGACCGCAGCTGGTCTTGATCACCGCCGGTGTCGCGGCGACGAGCGCTCGCGACTCGGCGAGCGGTTTGCCGGTGATGTCGTGGATCAGCTCGGCGACCTGACCTTCGCGCACGCCGACGTCCACGAGCACGACCGAAGGGAACGACGGCAGCGTCGGGCGACGTGGACGGCTGCGCGCGTCGTCGAGCACGAGCTCCGCCGCGCACGAGAGCGCCTCGATCACGCCGGCGCCTTCGCGCAGATCTCCGACCACCATGCGGTCGGGGTGGATGCACAGCGTGGCCGCCACCGCGTCGGCCGACAACGCCTCGTCGACCAACACGACGATCGGGAACGTCGCCGAGTCGTGGGTCAGGCTCTCGAGCCCGTGCCTCAGCTCTTCGTAGAGCTCGCCGTAGCGCTCGTCCGTCGCCACGAAGATGACGCCGTCGGAGGCGCGCAGCGTGACGAGCCGCGAGCTCCCGCCGTCCGGTACGCCGACCAGGAACACGTCGGTGCGCATTCCGTCGCGCTCGCCGAGCGTGACGTCGACCGCAGCCACGCTGCTGGGATGGGGACGCATCGCGAGCTCGAGGCCGATCGCCTCACCCACGATCGCGACCGTGCGTTGCGCCGGCTCGTACGACCCCCACACGAGGATCTTGATCGTCCGGATCATCTCGCTCCAGTCGTGCCACATGGCGTGAGCATGCCGCCGCCGTCGACGTGCACGCGGCGCAACGCTCTGCACGCGCTGGAACGGCGGGAGCGCGCGCATCGATCTCTCGATCGCGCGGCCAGCGACCCCACGCAGCGCCGACGTCGATCGATCGGCCGCGCACGCGTCGTGATCGACCGAGCCTGCGCGCCTGCCATGTCGGCGGCGGCACCAACCACCATCACCGAGCGCATCTGGACGACGATGACAACGCCGGCGGCTTCGCCATGGTGCTCGGCACCGCAGCGAATCGACTGACCGCAGCCACCACTCGCCTCACGACCGTGCGCCCAGGCCCCGGGCCTGGACGCACTCGTCGACCACGCGTCGGATCGTCTTGATGTCGAACGGCTTCTCGATCCAGGGCACGTCACGATCCTCGAGGAACGCGCGCGCCTCGCTCGTGAACGCACCGCCGGTGACGAAGACGACGCGGTCGGCCTGCTCGGGCCGCTGCCGGGCGATCAGCGCGTGCAGCTCCATGCCGGACAGCACCGGCATCATGAGGTCGCACAGGATCACGTCGAAGCCCTCCTCGTCGACGATCCTCCGCAGCGCATCACGCCCGTCGTGCGCGACCGAGACGTCGTGCTGCCCCTGCAGCGCGCGCATGATCGTCGTCGCCACCGCGACCTCGTCGTCGACCACGAGCACCCGTGCGCGCCGCACCTGCGGGCCGCCGTCGAGCTTCGGAATCGAACGCGTCGCGCGAGCGACGACCGGAGCCGCCGGCGGCAGCGTCACGCGAAACGTCGTGCCGGTGCCGAGCTGGCTCTCCACCGCGATGCGTCCGCCCATCGCGTGCAGGAGTCGACGACAGATCGAGAGCCCGAGTCCGGTGCCGTCGCCCGCGGACTTCGTCGTGAAGAACGGGGTGAAGAGCTGGCGCATCGTTTCCGGCGCGATGCCAGTGCCCGTGTCGCTGATCTCGACGACCGCGTGCCCCGCTTCGTCGGTGCGCGTCGTGATGCGGATGCAGTTGGCGTGCGCGCGTCCCTCGGGGATCGCCTGCGCCGCGTTCACGACCAGGTTCAGGAACACCTGGCCGAGGCGCGCCTCGTTGGCCTGCACGAGCGGCACCTCGTGCCACGCCGTGACCAGCTGCGCGCGATGGCGGATCTCGTTGCTGGCCATGCGCAGCGTCGAGGCGAGCGCGCGACGCACGTCCACCGGACCGTGCCACTCGCCGTCCTCGCGCGAGAACATCTTCAGATCGCGCACGATGGTGCGTACCCGCTCGGCACCTTCGCGGGCGTCGCGGAGCTCGTCGACGATCGTCTCCGTGCCCGCTGCCGCGAGGCCGTCGAGCTCGAGCACGGCGAGCTCGAGGTTCGCGATCACCGAGGCGAGCGGGTTGTTGATCTCGTGCGCCACGCTCGCGGCGAGCGCTCCGACCGACGCCATGCGATCGGAGAGCACGAGCTGCGACTGCGCGACCTTCTCCAGGCTGATGTCGCGGAACACCGCGACCGCCCCTCCGCCCTTGCCGTGGTCGGAGCGCAGCGGACGCGCATTGACGCTGAGCCACGCGCTCTCGGCACCGGCGCGGCGCTGCAACAGCTCGGTCCAGCCCACCGACTCGCCCCGCAGCGCACGTACCAGCGGGAATTGCCCCGGAGCGAGCGGCGTCGCGCTCTCGGGATGCAGCAGCCCGAACTGCTCGCTCCAGTGCGAGGCGGGTCCATCGGGCGGATCCATGCGCAGCGTCGCGGTGGCCGCGGGATTCCACACCGTGAACTCGCCGTTGCGATCGGCGACCACCACTCCGTCGGCGATCGTCTCGAGCACACCCGCCAACACGGAGGCGTGCTCGTGCGCGCGCCGCTCTGAGGCCGCACGTTCTTCGAACGCGCGCGCCAGCGCCAACGCGACGCTGATCTGGTTCGCGACGCCCTGCGCGAACGCGATCCGGTCGTCGACGTCGAGCTCTGCGCTGTGGGAGAGCATCACGAGCGCACCGTCGACGTGCTCGCCGCGGACGAGCGGAGCGACGAGCAAGGAGCGCGCCCCACTCCTCGCGAGCAGCTCGTCGCTCGCCGGCCCCGCCCAGCGCAGCGACGGCAGCGCCACGGTCTTCTTCTCCGCAGCGATCGCGCGCAGCAGCACCAGGTTCCCGAAGAAGTCCTCGAGCTCGCCGGCCCGCCACTCGTTCGGCACTCCGAACGGATGCACCTGCGGCGGCGAGAACACGTAGAGCGCGCCCACGGAGATCCCCCCCGCGTCGAAGCACGCGGCCAGCGTCTCGCCGAGCACCGCCGAGATGTCCTTCTGCGACGCGAGGGCCTGCGAGATCCCGCTCAGCACCGACAGCTCGGCCGAGAGCGTCGCGCAGCGCTGCGCCATGCCGGCATTCAGCGCGACCTGACGCTCCAGCTGCGTCACCACCCGCGCCGCACGCTCGCGCTCGAGCTCGAGCGGTCGCACCTCCGTGAGCGCGGGTTCACGCGGGCCCGAGAGACTCTCGAGCACCGCGTGGACGACCTCCTGCATGCCGGGCGTACGCAGCACGCACTGGGTCGCGCCGGCACGTCGCGCGAGATCGCGATCGGCGTCGTCGACGTAGCTGTTGGTCATCAGCACGACGGGCACGCCGGCGAGCCCGGGATCGCCGCGCACCGCGACGCACAGCCCGAACCCGTCGAGCTTGGGCATCATGATGTCGGAGACGATCACGTCGGGCCGCCACTCGCGGCAGAGCACGAGCGCTTGCTCGCCGTCGTGGGCGCGCAACGTCTCGAAGCCCAGCCGCTCGAGCCGGAAGCAGGTGAGCTTGTTCTGTACCGCATCGTCGTCCGCGACCAACACGCGCTTGCCGGAACCCAAGCGCTTGTCGATCGACTCGGCGAACGGCAGATGCGCGCGGATCACCTGCAGGAGCCGCGACGGCTCGATCGGCTTGTTGATGACGTCGGTGAAGCCGACTGCCGAGACCCGCACCTCCTCGAGCTTCGAGAGGAAGCCCGAGAACGCGAGGATCGGTGTCTCGGCCAGATCCGGGAGCTGTCTCAGCCGCGCGACCAGCTCGAACCCGTCCATGTCGGGGAGCATCAGATCCTGCAGCACCAGATCGACCGCGCCATCGGCCGCGAGCGCGAGCGCGGTCGCGCCATCGCGAGCGTCGAGCACCACGAAGCCCTGGTTCTCCAACGAGAAGCGCACCATCTTGCGCGTGATGTCGTTGTCCTCGACGAGGAGGATGCGCGGGGACTTCACGGCGACCCCTCCGCTCCGGAGGGCCCGATCAGCGCCCGCACCCGCGCGGCGAGATCGGCGACGTCGATCGGCTTCGTGATGTAGCCGTCGCACCCGGCCTCGCGCGCCTTGTCCTCGTCGCCCTTCATCGCCGCGGCCGTGACGGCCACGATCACGATGTCGCGCGTCTCCGGCCGCGACTTCAGCAGTCGCGTCAACGACAGCCCGTCCATGCCGGGCAGCTGCACGTCCATGAGGATCATGCGGGGCCGGAACTCCGCGATGACTTCGAGCGCACGATCGGCGTCCTCCGCACTCGCCACCTCGTAGCCTCGCCGGCCGAGGATGAAGGCGAGCAGCTTCGTGTTCGTCGGGTTGTCGTCGACGACCAGTACGCGTGTGGCGCTCACCGCTCGACCTCCTGCACACCCGGTCGGCGTACGAACTGCGCGAGCTCGTCGACCACGGCACGCGCACCGCGGCCCTTGGGCACGACCATGTGCACCCCCTCGCGCAGGAGCGCGTGCTCGCGCACGCCGAGGTCCTTGCCGGTCCACACGATCACCGGCACGCGCCTGCAGCTGGGCAGGGCCCGCAGCCGCTCGAGGAATTGGAACCCGTCCATGCCGGGCATCACGAGATCGAGCACGACCGCCGCCGGCGTGCTCGCGTCGGCGATCCGCAGCCCGGCCTCGCCGTCGGCGACGCACTGGCTGCGATGGCCGAGCTGGGCGAGCGAGGCCGCCATCAGCCGCCGCGAGCCCTCGTCGTCGTCGACCACGAGCACCGCCGCACCCGCGTCGCCCGCGACGCCCGCGTGTGCGAGCGCGCCGAGCAGCGCCGCGCCGTCGAGCGGCTTGGGCAGCACGTCGTGCACCGCGAAGCCGGCCGCGACGCCCTGCTCGGTGACCACGGTGACGACGACGACCGGCACGTCGCGTTGACTCCCCTCGGCGCGCAGACGCCGGAGCAGCTGCAGACCGCCGATGTCGGGCAGGAGCAGATCGAGCACGATCGCATCGAAGCGACGCGCGCGACACGAGGCCAGCGCCTGCGCGCCCGAAGCCGCGGTCTCGATGGCATAGCCCGCGTCGCCGAGCGTGCGCACCAGCAGCGCCTGATCGCGGGCGTCGTCCTCGATCACCAGCACGCGCGGCGCATCGGCGTGCTGCGCCGGATAGCTGCGTGGCGGTGGCAACGGAGTGCCGACCCGCGCACGACGGGGCAGTACGGCATGGAACACGCTGCCCTTGCCCGGCTCGCTGCGCACCCCGACCTCTCCGCCCTGTGCCACGACGAGTCGCTTCGTCAGCGCGAGCCCGAGCCCGGTGCCGAGCCGGCGCAGACGGGCCCCGCCCTCGAGCTGCTCGAACTCGACGAACAGCCGCGACAGGTCCTCCGCGGCGATGCCGATGCCGGTGTCGGCGACTTCGATGCGGAACGCCTCGTCGCCGGACGGGGTCGCGCGCAGCTCGACGCGGCCACCTTCGCCGGTGAACTTGATCGCATTCGACAGGTAGTTGTAGAGCACCTGCTTGAGGCGGGCGCCGTCGATCTCGACCGTCCGCACCTCGGGATCGATGTGCGACTCGATGCGGATGTGCCGGCTCGCGGATGCCGTGCGCAGGATCGCCAGCACCTCGCCGAAGATGCGCTCGAGGTCGAGCACCTCGGGCTGGAATTCCAGCTTGCCCGCCTCCACCTTCGACAGATCGAGCACGTCGTTGATGAGCTGCAGCAGGTGCCGCCCGCTCGTGAGGATGTCGCCGAGGAACTCCTGGAACTGCGGCATGTCCGGCCGCACCTCGCCGTCGTGGATCAGCTCGGTGAACCCGATGATCGCGTTGAGCGGCGTGCGGAGCTCGTGCGACATGCTGGCCAGGAACTCGCTCTTCAGGCGGCTGGCATCCTGGGCGCGGCGGTTCTCGAGCTCGAGCTCGACATGCCGTTCGCGCGCCTGCTCGAGGTTGCGGCGCTCGCTGAGATCGAGCGCCACCGCGATGAACGACGGGGCCTCGCACATCGTGACCCCGAACAACACCGGCACGCGTGTGCCGTCGGAGCGCTCGAGCTCGCGTTCCCACGACGGCGCACCGCCGGTGCGCTCGAGCAACGCGATCACGCTCCGGTCCGCCGCGCCGTGCTGCGGATCGTTCGGGTCGGCCCATCGCAGTCGGCCTGCGTCGAGATCCTCGCGCGAGCGTCCGACCATCCCGAGGAACACGTCGTTGGCCTCGGTGATGACGCCGGAGAATTCGCCGACGACGATGCCGACGACGCTCGACGCACAGAGCCGGAGGAAGCGCTCTTCGGCGCGACGCAGCGCCGCCTCGGCGCGCTTGCGATCGCTGATGTCGCGGATGAAGCCCGTGAACGTCTGGGGACCGGGTAGCTCCACGCGCGCGATGCTGACCTCCGCCGGGAACTCGCTGCCGTCGGCGCGCATCGCCTTCAGCTCGAGGCGACGGCCGAGCAGCGTGCTCTCGCCGGTCGCGAGGTGGCGTGCGAGCCCCTCGCGATGCTTCGCACGCATCGCGGGCGGGATCATCACCTCGTCGAGCGGACGACCGATCACGTCGCTGCGATTGCGTCCGAAGATGCGCTCGGCGGCGGGGTTGAACTCGATGACGTCGCCGCTGCGATCCATCATCACGATGGCCTCGAGCGCCGACTCGAGCACCGCCGCCTTGCGGGCCTCGCTACTGCGAAGCTCTGCGTCCTGCGCCTCGAGGTAGGCCTCGGCGATCACCGTCATCGCGCGATCGAGCAGCTTCTGCATCGCCAGCAAGGCCGCGACGAGTCGATCGGGCTCGCCGCCGAGCTCGGCGACGAGGCGCGGTGTGATCGCACGGCTGAAGGCGCGCACGACATCCGACCAGCCGCGCAGCTCGATCCCCAGCGCAGCGTAGGTCGAGCCCTGCCTGCGGAGGTCGAGCTCGTACGCCGACCAATCCCCGCTGATCGCACGGTGCAGGAGCTCGCGCGAGGCCTGGTGCTGCGCGTCGAGCTGCGCCGTGCTCGTCGTACGCAGCCTCGGACCGAGCTTGGGATGCTCGGCGACCGCCGCCATCGTCTCGGCGATCGCGGCCTCGTGCGCGGCCTCGTAGATCCGCCAGAAGTCGCGCAGGCCTCCGAGCTCGTCGGCATCGAACCACGGCGGAACGGCCGGCGGCGAGATGGCCGGTCGCTGCTCGGCCGCTGACGGACGTTCGATCACCAACCTTCCCGAGTGTGTTGCGGTGCCGTCGTGCGCGGCAAGCCGAAACCCGCGTCACGTGACGGTCTCGGACGCGGAGTGACGCCAGCACGGCGACGAGTGGCCATTCGATCGCGACGGGATCCACGCCACTCGCTCGCTTTCGGATCGACTGGCAACATTTCGATGCAACGTGCCTTGGCCATCGTTCACCGGTGCGCTGCTCCTCGGCGATGCGCTGGACGGCGCCGGCTACGAGGGCGATTTCGGCGCGCTCGTCGAGCGACGTCCGGCCGCGGTGCTGCGCGCCGCGAGCGTCGACGACGTGGTGCTCGCGATGCAGCACGCCCGGTCCGCAGGGCTTCGCGTGGTTCCGCGCGGTGAGGGCCACACGACGCGCGGTCAGTCGCTGCACGCCGGCGCGCTCGTCGTGGACCTGCGCGGGCTCGCGACGATCGGCACGCCCGAGCGCGGTACCGTGCGCGTCGGTGCGGGCGCGCGCTGGTCGAGCGTCGTTCGCCGCACGCACGCGCTCGGGCTCATGCCACCCGTCTTGACCGACTACGTGGAGCTCAGCATCGGGGGCACGCTGTCGGTCGGCGGAGTGGGCGGGCAGTCGTTCGCACATGGCCTGCAGGTCGACAACGTCGTCGAGCTCGAGGTGGTGACGGGCACCGGAGCGCGGCTGCGCTGCGGACCCGATCGCGAGAGCGAGCTGTTCCATGCGTGTCTCGGCGGGCTCGGTCAACTCGGCATCATCGTCGAGGCGACGTTGCGCCTCGTGCCGGCGCCACAGCGCGTCCGCGTGCGCACCCTGCCCTACGACGACGTGGCGACGTTCCTCGACGCCCAGCACACGCTCGCCACGAGCGGAGCGTTCCACTACCTGGTGGGCAACCTCCTGCCGCCCGCGTCGCCCGAGCCAGGCGCACGCGGATGGGAGCTCGGCATCGAGTGTGTCTGCGACGCGAACGCAGCCGCGCCCGACCCGCGCATCCTCGCGGCGACCGGTGCTCGACTCGATCGCGAGCAGCCGGCGCACGATCTGGGCTACCTCGACTACGTCCAGCGGCTCGACGCGATGGTGACGGCATGGCAGGCCTCGGGCGCCTGGACGGCGCACCATCCGTGGATCGATCTGTTCATCGCGCAGCGCGGCGCCGCGGAGCTCGTCGCCGATGCGCTCGACGGGCTCGATCGCAACGGGCTCGGCGAGGGCTACGTCATGACGTATCCGCTGCGCCGCAGCACGCACGGCGCCGCGCTGCCGCTCTTGCCGGCCGGCGAGCAGTCGTTCCTCTTCGACATCCTGCCGACGGTCGCGCGCGGCGACCTGGCGGGGCTCGCTGCGATGGAACGGCGCAGCGAACGGCTGCTGGCCCATGCGCTCGGCAAGGGCGCCACCGTGTACCCGATCGGCTACCCCCTCGGCACCACGCCGAGCGACGCGACGCTCGGACGACGTCTGCTCGGCGAGCGCCACGATTCGTTGCAGGCCCTGCGGCGCCGACACGATCCCGACGGCTGTTGCGGCAGTGCGACCGGGTGGCTCGGATGAGCGCTCTGCACGATCCATCGGACACACTCCTCGATCTCTGCGCGTGCGTGCGCGTGCGGTCGAGGTTTCGCGGGTGGCCGCATGGCCACGCCCGCGGGGACTAGATTGCCGAGCGATGGGGAGCATGACGCTCGAGGCGCTCGGCGACAGATGGACCGTCGTGATCCGCGGCAAGCTCGACGAGCGCACGGGCGTCGCGGTGCGTGAGGCACTACGCGCCCGCGTCGACGCCGGCGAGGATCCGCAGCAGATCATGTTCGACCTGCGCGACGTCGACGACTACGACGTGCTCGGTCGCTCGGAGCTCACCTCGGCCCACCGCATCGTCGCCGCACTGCATCGCCGCTGCGCGTACGTCTCGCCGCACGCCCGCATCCGCGGCATGGCGATCCTCGCGATCCACGAGGTGCAGGACGCGAATGCTCGCCCCGTCACATCGCTCGATCAGGGCCACCGCTGGCTCGCCGAAGGCCGGCTCACGGACGCCGGCGACGCGATGATCGAGCAGGGCTTCGGGCTCGGCCGCCGACGCTCGTGATCGTCAGGGCCGGGCGGCAGCGTCGCGCGTGTCGGGGGCGAGCGCCTTCTGGATCGCCGCCGCCAGCTCGTCGCGACCGAAGGGCTTGAGCAAGACCTGGGTGATGCCGAGCTCGTCGACGCGGATGCGATCCGCGTCGTCGAGGTAGCCCGTGACCAGCACCACCGGCAGGGCGGGCACGAGCGTGCGGGCGCGAGTGGCCAGGTCGATCCCGTCGATGTGCGGCATGCGAAGGTCGGTGACCATGCAGTCGATTGCGCGGCCGTGCTCGCGCAGGAGCAGCTCGGCAGCCTCGGCCGACTCGGCGCGCAGCACGGTGTAGCCGCTGCGCACGAGCGCGCGCTCGTGGGCGTCGAGCACGGTGCGCTCGTCGTCGACCAAGAGCAGGCGACGCCCTCCACCGTCGGGGACCAAGGCCGGCTGCACCGGCGAGTCGGCGGTGACGGTCTCCATCGCCAGCTCGACGACGACGGTGGTGCCCTGTCCCGGCGCGCTGGTGATCGAGAGCCCACCACCGAGCGCGACCGCGATCCCGTGCACCGTCGAGAGCCCCAGCCCCGTGCCCTCGCCGGGTGCCTTCGTCGTGAAGAAGGGATCGAGCGCGTGCTCGCGCGTCGACTCGTCCATGCCCACGCCGGTATCCGTGACGCGGATGTGCACCCGCGAGAGATCGTCGCTGCACGTGACGTCGATCGTCAGCCGCCCTCCCTTGGGCATCGCCTGGATCGCATTCGTGCCCAGGTTCATGACGATCTGGTGCATCTCGGTCTCGTGGGCGAGCACGACGGCGCAACGCGTGTCGAGCTGGGCCTCCAGCTCGACGTTCGCCGGCAGCCCGGCGCGCAGCAGCTCGATCGCTTCGGTCAGCACGCGACCGACGTCGACGTGCTCGCGGCCGGGGGCATCGCGACGGCCGAACGCCAATATGCGCCGCACCAGATCACGCGCGCGCAGGGCCGCGTTGCCGATGCGCGCCGCCTCCTCGCGCGACTGGGGGAAGACCATGAGCGCTTCGGCGTCGGCGAGGATCGGCACGAGCATGTTGTTGAGCTCGTGCGCGATGCCGCCGGCGAGCGTCCCGATCGCCTCGAGCTTCTGCGACTGGCGCATGCGCTCCTCGGCGGCGAGCCGACGCGCGACGCTGCTCTCCAGCCCGCGCAGCAGTGCGACGACCGACAGTGCGACCACGGTATCGATGAACATCGCGTTCGCGCCGAGCACGAGCCAGAGCGCGCCCGCCTGCTCGAGCTCCGCGACCCACGGGAAGACGTCCCACCAGATCCCGGCGCCGACCGCCGCGATGATCGCCGCTGCGAGCACCAGCGACACGAGCGCAGCGCGGGGGCCGAGCAGCAGCGCCGCCATCGTCGTCGCGGCACCGAGCCAGTACAGGCCCGCGCCGTTCGGGCCCACCACCACGAGCAGCATCACCGCCAGCAACGCGCAGAGCACCACGAGCTGGAGCGCGCGCGTGCGCACCGAGAGACTCCGGCGCGCGGCCAGCCAGAGGATCCAGCCGTAGGCGATCGTGTCACCGATGGCGATCGACCAGTGCTCGGTGGCGATCGCGAGCGACATGCTCGGCACGTACGCGGCGAGCCCGAGCCCGGCCAACGCGACGAGCACCGCGGACAGGATGCGATGGCGCCAGAACTCGAGCCCATCGAGCTCGCTCTCGCGCGGCTCCACGCTCACCGCGTACGGAAGCCGGGCCAGGCGTCGCCGCGGGTGAAGGCGGGGGGCAGCGGGAGATCGGCCGAGACCTCGACGATCGGGTCGTAGCTCTCGACCGCGTCCGCGACGGCGTCGCAGATCTCCTGGGTGCGCGCGAACGGCAGCCCGAGCGCCTCGCGGAGCCACCGGATCGCGCTGTCTTCCTCGTCCTTGATCTCGAGGTCCGCGTAGGCGACCGCGACTGCGTACGCGAGCACCTCCTCGCGTTGCTCGAGCGTCGCGAGCGTGGCGGCGATGCGCGTGACGGCGCCCATGAAGTCGCCGTCGCTGCGCAGGCGCTCGGTGGCCTTCTCGATCGCCACGAACGCGCGCTGCTGATCACCTGCGAAGCGGAGGTCGCCGATGTACTGCATCTCGGCGACCGAGGCCATGCCGTCGGCGAACGCGAACAACACCATCGCATCGACGACCGCATCTTCGGGGGTCTGCTCGGCCCGGAAGCGATCCATCGCCGCGGCGAGCTCCTTGATCTGCATGGCCACAGGTCCTCGTTCCGACGCCCAGCATGCGCGATCGGAGCGTCGGCGGGCAAGCCAGCCGCGCGCCGCGGCCTCCGCTGCGAGCGCCCTGCAGCCCGTGTGCTATCCCGAGAGGCATGAGCACCAAGGGCGCCGTTTTCCTGCTCGTCCCGCTCGTCGCGAGCGCCATCGCGTGTCGGCCTCCGGGGCCCCCGCAGCCCGAGCCGGAGCCGCCGGGCCCGATCTGCACGCGGGACGCCAAGCTCTGCCCCGACGGCTCGGCCGTCGGTCGCACCGGCCCGGACTGCAGCTTCCCGCCGTGCCCCGGTGATCAGACGATGCCGCCACCACCGAATGGTGTCGGGCCCGATCCTGCGCCGCCGACGAGCCCGAACGGCGATCCCGAGCCCGTGCCGATGTAGCTCGGCTATCCTGTGATCGTGAGCTGGGGCCCGTTACTCGCGATCATCGGTTCGCTGCTCGCGGTGGTCGTCGCGCTCGCCGTGTTCTCGTGGCGCGTGCGGCTCTCGATCGCGGCCGCGCGCACGCGGCTCGGCGCGATGCTGCACGGCAAGCCTACGCTGCGCATCGACGAGCGCGCGCAGTTCCTCGGGCTCGCCTCGATCGGACCGATGCAGCTGCGCGGGCTCGCCGTGCTCGCGCTCGCGGAGGGCGAGCTCGTCAGCCTGCAGATCCTCGTCGATCGGACCGTGCAGATTCCGACGGCCGACATCGTCTCGGTCGGCGACGTGAAGTCGTGGCTCGGCAAGTGGATCGCCCAGCGGCTCTTGCACGTGGTGTGGCGCACGCCGAGCGGAGAAGAGAGCGCCGCGTGGCGCGTGCGCGACCTCGAGGGGTGGAAGGCGGCGATCGAAGCGGCGCGACCGCGCGGGCTCGATCGCCAGGCCCGAGCCTAGCGGCGCGCGCTGCCGCACGCGCAATCGTGCTACCCCAGCCTCCGTGATCCTCGGCCTCGTCGGTGAGCTCGCTGCGCTCGGCACCGCGCTCTGCTGGGCGTTCACGAGCGTGTGGTTCTCCGCCGCCAGCCGTCGTGCGGGCTCGCTGCCGGTGAACTTCCTGCGCATGCCGATCGCGTTCGCGTGGCTGTGCGGCTATGGCCTCCTCATCCGCGGCCACGCGCTGCCCACCGACGCCGACGCGCACGTCTGGGGCTGGCTCGGCGCGTCGGCGCTCGCCGGCTTCGCGATCGGTGATCTCTGCCTGTTCCGCGCGTTCGTGCTGATCGGTCCGCGGCTCGCGTCGCTCGTCATGGCGAGCGCACCGGTCATCACGGCGCTGCTCGGGTGGCTCGCGCTCGGCGAACGGCTCGAGCTGCGCGACATGCTCGGGATGGCGCTCACGCTCGCGGGCATCGGCTGGGCGATCCTCGATCGCGTGCCCACGGGCGCGACCACCGACGATCCGCGCGCACGGCTGCGCGGCGTGCTGCTCGCGCTCGGCGGCGCATTCGGTCAGGCCGCGGGCCTCGTGATCGCGAAGCACGGCATGGGCGAGTACGACGCATTCGCGGCCACGCAGATCCGCGTGCTCTTCGGCGTCGTCGCGTTCGCCATCATGTGCACCGCCACGGGCGCGTGGCCGAAGGTCGCCGCGGTGTTCCATCAGCCGCGCGTGCTGCTGCTGGTCGCGGGTGGCGGCACCTTCGGCCCGTTCCTCGGCGTCGGTCTCTCGCTCACGGCCGCGCAGCTCATCGACACCGGGGTGGCCGCGAGCCTGATGGCCGTGCAGCCGCTGCTCGTGATCCCGCTCGCCGTGTGGCTCGAGCGCGAGCCCGTGCGGGTCGGTGCGATCGGGGCCGCGCTGGTCGCGGTCGCAGGCGTCGTGCTGCTCGTGAGCTGATCAGCGCCCGCGCGCCCAGCTGCGCACGAGCCGGTACTGCACCCCGGTCTCCGGCGACGGCTTGGCATCGCCGATCGCGGCCCGGTGCTTCACGAGCTCCGCGAGCGCCGACTCGGCATCGAACAGCCCGTGCCGGATCCACCAGCACGCCACCACAGTGCCCGTGCGACCGCGGCCGCCCGCACAGTGCACGTAGACGGCTCGGCCCCGCGCGAGCGAGGCATCGATCGTGTCGAGCACGAGCTCCAGCAACGCGGGTGACGGCGCATCGCCGTTGAGGATCGGCACGCCGATCCACGCGACCTGCTGCTCGGCCGTCGCGAGCTTCTCGAGCAGCGCGCGGACACCCGGGGGCTCGGCCGGCGTGCGCAGATCGACGATCGTGCGGATACCCGCGTCGAGCAGCGCACGCACCTGCACGCGCAGGCCCTCGCGATCCTCCGCGACCGGCAACGGGCCTGCGAGCAAGCGGCCCTCTTCCGCCCAGTACGAGTTGGGGATCGGTGCTGGCATCGCCGCTCCTTCAGTCGACGCGCCCCTCGTCGCCGTCGACGCAGTCGGTCTCCCACGCTGCGCAGCCGAAGCGCGCGTGGATGTGCGAGAGGTGCTCGGCCGCATGCACGACGATCCCTTCGGGCGAGGCCTTCGAGCGCGGGTACTGGATCCACGCGAGCTCGGCCTCCGTCGCACCCGCGGCCGCGGCCGCTTCGTACAGGTCTTTCTGGCGGCTCCAGTCGAGATAGATCCGTTGCAGCGCACCCGTGCCGACGAGCGCCCGCACGAGCTTCCACGACGCCGTCCAGTCGATCTCGTCACCCAGCGGTCGACGCCACGATCGCGCTCCGTCGCGACGCAGGTCGACCCCCGCACGCGCGGGTAGCCACAGATCCACGTCGCGACCGCTCTGGTGGGAACGATGGGGCTCGAGCCGGCCGCCCTCGCGTCGGCTGAGATCGGACACGATCAGCTGCGCGCCCTCGCCGACGTCGCGGCGGAACGCGAGCAGCCCTTCGCGGAGCGCGTGGATCGTGCTCGCCGAGCCCCACGTCGACGTCGATGCGCGCGTGTACGCAGCGTCGTCGGGCAGCTCCACGGCGTCGACGATCGTGCCCGACGACGGCGAGCCGACCGAGCGCGAGCGATGATCGAGCTCGGCCGCGGCCGCGACGATCGGGGCCGGCGCAGCCACGGGCGCCGGCGCAGCCACGGGCGCATGCGCAGCCACGGCAGCAGGCGTGGCCACTTCAGCGGGCGCAGGGGCCAGCGCGGGTGCCGGCGTCGACGCGGGTGCGCTCGACGTGCATGCCGAACACGCGATGGCGAACACGAGGATGGCGGAGCTCGACGGGCGCATCGGGTGACGCTGACGTGTCCCCGCTCGGAACTTCGATCCCTCGGTTTTCGAGATCGCGCCGCGCCGCTATGCTCCCGCGCATGCAGCGAGCGTCCATCGCGATCCTCCTTCTTCTCGCGGCCTGCCGCCCCGATCCGGCCACCGAGCAACCCGATGCGACCGCTGCGCCCGAGCCCGCGCCGGTCGAGGATGTGCCCGTCGAGACGCCGCCCGCCGAGACGCCGCACGCCGAGACGCCGCCCGTCGAGACGCCGCCCGCCGAGACGCCGCCGCCCGAGCCGCCGAAGCCCTACGACTTCGTCGTGTCGTTCATCAGCCCCGGCGACGGCACCGATGCCGCCGCCTACGATCGCCTGAAGGCGATCGTCGCGAAGTACAAGGGCGTCGTGCAGGTGCGCTCGAACTGGGGCCGCGAGGGCGAGCACGACGAGTGCTTCACGCTCGGCGAGCTCTCGGCCGCGAAGAAGAAGGAGTTCATCGCGAAGGTGACCGCCTCGATGAAGAAGAGCAAGAAGGTCAACGTGGCCGAGAACGCGCAGTGTCAGGGCACGCCCGAGGCGGCCCCCGAGGCCGCAGCGCCTGCAGCTCAATAGACCCAGGGCACGATGCGCCAGCGCACTCTGGCGCAGTAGCGATCCCACAGCGTGCCGTACTTCGCAGCGCAACGACGGTGGTCGTCGCGCTCGCGAGGCACGAGCAGCACCACGTAGTAGAGCGGATACAGCCACGGCCCGATCGCGGCGGGCCAGCCCAGCGCGAGCGCGAGCCCCGTGGCCATCAACAGCTCGCCGAGATAGTTCACGTGGCGCGACACGCCCCAGAACCCGCTGCACAGGAGCGCGTGGCGCTCGTCCTCGACCGTCACGGGCACGATGCCGAGGAAGCGCGCGCGCGGATCGAGCTTGAAGAAGAACTTCTGCAGGTTCGCGCCCCGTGACAGCGACCAGCCCGCGAAGAACACGAGCGCGTAGAGCACCAGCAATGCGCTCGGTGTGCCGGGGTCGCCGCGCTCCACCACGCTCCACAGCCCGCACGCATAGAAGTACGGATAGAACACGAGGCAGCCCCAGCCGAGCTTGAAGCCGACGTTCTCCGCGAACAGATCGTAGGTGTAGAGGTGCACGCGCTCGAAGAACAGGTAGTCGACGAGGAACCACCCGAAGAGCGCGAGGTGGAGCAGCACGCCCGGTGAAGGGTGGCCGGGATGCAGCGCGAGGTGCTGCGCCGCGAACGAGCACAGGTTGAGCGCGAGCAGCGTAGCGCCGGCCTGGTAGAGGAACATCTTCAGATCGAGTCGACCGCCGAACAGCCGTGGGTTCGCGCGGCGACCGAGGTAGGCCTCGACGAGCCACGCGCGTCCGATGCGAGGTGCGCCCGCGACGACCGCCGCCGTGAACACGAGCCCCAGCGTGGCCGCACCGGCGAGTCCGGCCCAGCGGTGCTCCCACAGCCACTGCCGCGGCACGATCCCGTGCGCACCGAGCCACCACCAGCCCGCGAGCACGAGCGCCAGCACCGGCAATCCGTTGAGCCGGTAGACGAGCGGTGCGCCGCTCGGATCGCGCACGTAGCCGTGCACGCGCTGCGCAGGCACGACGAGGTGCAGGACGAGCACGAGCGCATGGATCGCCCACGGAGCGAAGAAGCCGGCGACGTCGCTGTTCATCGTAGCTCGCTCGTCGAAGCAGCCATCACCGCGATCGCGACACGGCGGGGCAACAAGCGGCCGAGGATCCAGCTCGCCAGTCGGTTGAGCCAGCCGGGCACGGCGATCGGGCCGCCGCCGATCGCCTCGAGCGAGCGCTCCGCGACGGTCGACGGATCGAGCGTGCCGGGGGCCTCGCGCTTGCTCGCGCCGCGATAGCCCGGCGTGCGGATCGCCCCAGCGGTGACGCCGAGCACGTCGACGCCGCTGCGCCGCAGCTCGCCCCACAGCCCCTCGGCCAGCACGATCTCGAACGCCTTGCTCGCGGCGTAGCACGCGATGCGGGGCGAGCCCTGCAGCCCGGCGATCGAGGAGACCAGGACGATTGCGCCGCGGCGACGTACGACCATCGGTGGTGCGAACGCTCGCGCGAAGAGCAGCGGTGCGCGCACGTTCACGTCGACGACGCGCACGAGCTGCTCGGCGGCCATCGTCACGAGGTCACCGACCGGTGCGTACGCAGCGTTGTAGATCGCGACGCCGACCTCGAGCGTCGCGGTGCTGCGGAAGAGCTGCTCGATCGCGTCGGGCTCGCCCAGGTCGAGCGCGAGCGTGCGGACCTCGATCGCGAGCTCGTCGCGCAGCCGGGCCGCGAGCGCCTCGAGCGGCTCGGTGCGCCGTGCCACGAGCACGAGGTCCATCCCGCGGCGTCCGAGCGCCCGGGCGTACGCGGCCCCGAGCCCCTCCGACGCGCCGGCGATCACCGCCCAGCGTCCGAACCGCGCAGGAAACTGCTTCGCCGCCGTCACGCCCGCGCAGCATACGCCTTCACGGCAGACAGAGCAGCCCGGCGCCGCACATGTTGCTCTGACAGTCCCCCGCATCGATGCACGGATCACCGACGCTGCCGTCGTGGCACAGGTAGCCCGCGCAGTTCGGTGCGAGCGCGTCGTCGCAGTCGCCGTCGTCGCCACACGGATCGCCCTCGTCCCCGTCGCGACAGAGGTTGTAGACGCAGAACGGCGCGAGCGCGTCGTCGCAATCGCCGTCGTCGATGCAGTCGTCGCCCACCCCGCCGACGTTGCAGGTCGAGCCCGCGCAGAACGGGGCCGAGCCCGCGTCGCAGTCGTTGTCGTCGGTGCACGGGTCACCGATGCCGCCGTCGTGGCAGACGCCGCTCGCGCAGAACGGCGCGAGCACGTCGTCGCAGTCGCTGTCGTCGGCACACACGTCGCCTTCGTCGCCGTCGTGACAGACGTTGTAGACGCAGAACGGCGCGGACGCGACGCAGTCCTCGTCGACGAAGCATCCACCGCCGCGGGATGGCCCGGACTCGGACGATTCTCCGGAGCTCGACGGTCCGCTCGACGACGAGGTTTCGCCGACGCTGTCGTCCGTGCTCGTCGACGATTCCGTCGTCGCCGCCGTCGTCTCCGACGAGGCCGAGCCGCCTTCGCTCTCGTCCGTGGTGGACGGCGCCGTCGAGCTCGTGCCCGGATCGCTCGTCACGGTGGGCGCGAGCGTCGTGCTGCTCGAGCTCGTCTCGCTCGTCGACGACGTCTCGGTGCCGGTGGACTCGGTCACGTCCTTGCACGCGGAGGACATCGAGCACAGCACGAGGCCAGCGACGAGCGCAGGAGATCTCATGGTCGCCGATGCTAGCACGCGGCGCCGTGATACAAACGCGGCCGACATGGCGGTTTCGATCACGCTCGCAGGCAAGGTCGCGCTCGTCACCGGCGGTGGCCGAGGCATCGGTCGCGCCATCACCCAGCGCCTGGTCGAGGCCGGCGCGAACGTGGCGATCGCGAGTCGCAAGCTCGACGTGCTCGAGGCCACCGCGGCCGAGCTCGCCGCGCAGGCCGGCGAGGGCTGGGGGCGCGTGCTGCCGATCGAGTGCCACGTGGGGCGCGCGGAGGATCTCGAGCGGGCGGTGGCGAGCACCGAGCGCGAGCTCGGTCCCGTCGACGTGCTCGTGAACAACAGCGCCACCAACATCGGACAGGGCCCATCGCTCGCCACCGACGCCGCGATGCTCGCGAAGATGGTCGACACGAACGTCGCTTCCGCCATGCGACTCGTGCACCGCGTGGTGCCGAGCATGGCTGCGCGCGGTGGTGGATCGATCATCAACATCGTGTCGATCTCCGGGCTGCGTCCGCAGGCCGGTGGGCTGCTCTACAGCTTCACGAAGGCCGGCCTCATCATGATGACGCGGAGCTGGGCGCGCGAGCTCGGCCCCCAGGGCATCCGCGTCAACGCGATCGCGCCCGGGTTGATCCAGACCGACTTCAGCACCTACTTCTGGAAGGACGAGGCCCGCCGCGCCGAGCTCGTCGGCGACCAGCCGATCCGCCGCCTGGGCCAGCCGCAGGACATCGGCTTCGCAGCGGTCTATCTCGCCAGCGACGAGGCCTCGTTCGTCACCGGTCAGGTGCTGGTGATCGACGGCGGCGCGACGGCCTGATCGTCGCGAACCCACGGCAACGCGTCCGCGATCGCGGCGGACGCCGGGGCGGTGATCTCGAGCTCCCGATCTTCGAGGTCCCGCACGCGCATCGACATCGCGCGCAGCAACATGCCCGGCAGCCCGAGCTGCTCGCGGAACATGCGGTTGTGACGGCCGTCGCCATGGCGCACGTCGCCGACGATCGGGTGGCGCAGGTGTGCGAAGTGACGCCGGATCTGATGCATGCGGCCCGTGTGGGGCTGGGCCTCGATCCACGAGTAGCGCGCGCTCGCGTAGCGCCCCACCGGGATCGGCAGCTCGACGACCGCGCGGCGGCAGTAGCTCGTGCGCGCCTCCAGCTCGGGCGCATCGGGGTGCTCGCGCAGCGCGTAGTCGACCGTGCCCTGCCGCTCGGTCCATCCGCGCACCACGGCGTGGTAGCGCTTCTCGACCTCGTGCCGCTCGAACTGGCCTGCGACGTGACGCGCCGCGTCGGGATCGAGCGCGAAGAGCAGCACGCCCGAGGTCGCGCGATCGAGACGGTGCACCGGGTATACCCGCCGCCCGAGCTGATCGCGGAGCCGTTGCAGCACCGGCTCGCCCTCGGGGCACCACTCGCTCCTGTGCACCACCATGCCGGCCGGCTTGTCGACGGCGACGAGTCGGTCGTCGAGGTGCAACAGCACCAGCGGGCGCTTCACTGCTCCTCGGGGACGATGAAGCACACCGGATCGGACGGCTCGCAGCTCATGATCCCGGCGGCGCCGCAGCCACGCACACGGTAGCGCTCGACGTCGCCGCCCTCGAGCGCGTCGACCTCGATCTGTTCGGGCGGGCAGCCGAGCATGCGACTCGCGACGTGGCGCACGTCGTCGTGCATGCGTCGCAGCGCGAGCACACCGACCATCGCAGCGGCGAGCAGCAGTGTGGCGGCGATGACGAGCGCGCGTCGGGGCGGGATCGACACGCGCGGATGCTAGCCCGATTCCGCGGCCCCGGCGACCAGCTCGGCGTGGCGCGCTTGGAGCACGCGGAGCAACTCGTCGCGCGTGAACGGCTTGCCGATCGTGGGATTGGGCACTGCCGCGAGGAACTCCGCGGCCCGCGGCGTGAACGCGCCACCGGTCATGAAGATCATGCGCCGCGCGAGCGCCGGATCGCGCGCCCGCAGCTGCTCGTACACGTCGACGCCGCTCGTCTGCGGCATCATCATGTCGCAGAGCACGAGGTCGAACGCAGGATCGGCCGCGAGCCGCGCCAGCCCCGCTTCGCCGCCGTCGGTCACCTCGATGCGATGGTGCTGCGCGAGCATCCGCGCCAGCGCACGCGCGAGCAGCCGGTCGTCCTCGATGACGAGGATGCGCAGCGGGCCCGCCTCGCACTGGGGCTCCGCCCTGGCGGGCTGGTCGGCAACGGCGGCGGCGCCCGGGGGCAGCGTGACCCGGAAGCACGCGCCATGGCCGAGCTCGGAGGTGACCTCGAGCTCGCCACCCATCCAGGTCACGATGTCGCGGCAGGTCGCGAGGCCGAGCCCCGCGGCGACGCCGGCCGGCTGCTCGGTGAGCAGGCGATCGAACAGCCGCGCGACCGTGGCCGCGGACATGCCTGGACCCGAGTCGTGGATCTCGATCACGGCGCGACCTCGCTCGTCGGTGCGCGTGAGCACGGAGATCTCGTTGTCGTCCGAGGACCCGACGATCGCGTGGCTCGCGTTGACGAGCAGGTTCACGAAGACCTGCGAGAGCCGCACCTCGTTGCCGGCCACGGCCGGAACGGGGCCGAACCGGGTGACCAGGCGCGCAGCGTGACGCAACTGGTTGGCGGTGAGTCGCAGCGCCCACTCGACGCACGAGCGCACGTCGACGTCCGGGTGCAGGTGCTCCTGCGCACCGGAGAACGAGCTCAGGCTCGCGACGATGTCCGCGATGCGAGCGCCGCCCGAGCGCGCCTCCTCGAGCACGGCGATCGCCTCGTCCAGCTCCGGCGCGGTGTTGGCGAGCGGGCGCAGCCGCGCGAGCGCGAAGTCGATGTTGTTGAGGTTGCACGCGAGCGGATTGTTGATCTCGTGGCCGACGCTCGCGGCCAACGTGCCGAGCGAGGTCAGCCGACCGGTGAGCGCGACCTGTTCCTGCAGGCGCCGTTCCTCGGTGACGTCGCGGAACACCATGACCGCGCCGAGCAGCTCGTCGCCGTGTCGGATCGGGGCCGCGGACTGCTCGATGACGCGCGAGCGCTCGCCGTCGCGGTCCACCAACCGGACGTCCCTCGGCTGCGACTTCGTCGCGTTCTCACGCAGCGCATCCGCGACCGGATTCGCGTGCCCTCCGTTCTCGGCCACGACCCGGGCGACCTCCGTGATCGGTCGCCCGGTCGCATCGGCCGCGGTCCAGCCCGTGAGTCGCCCGGCGGCGGCGTTCATGAACCGCACGCGTTGCTGCTGATCGCACGCGATCACCGCGTCGCTGATCGAGTGCAGGGTCGTGGAGAACCAGCGCTCGCGCTCGGCGAGCATCCGATCGGCTTCGTGCCGGTGCAACGCGATCTCGACCGCACTGCGCACCTCGGCGTTGGTGAACGGCTTGATGATGTAGCCGTAGGGGCGGGACGCCGCCGCCCGTGCGACCGTCTGCTGGTCCGCCCACGCGGTGACGAAGACGACGGGCAGATCGAAGCGCTCGCGCATGAGCGTCGCGGTTTCGACCCCGTCGAGCTCGCCTTTGATGTGGATGTCCATGAGCACGACGTCCGGCTGACGCTCGCCCACGACGTGCAGTGCCGCGTCACCGGCATCGACGGCCGCGATCACCTCGAAGCCGAGCTCCTCGAGCCGGCCGGTCAGATCGCGGGCGATGAGCGCCTCGTCCTCGCAGATGAGTGCCGTCGGGCGGCGCATGAGCGCGTTCATGGGTCAGCTCGCCCTCTTGAAGCTGAAGCGGAATGCGGAGCCCTCGCCGCGCTCGAGCACGAGCGCGCCGTCGAGCTGACGCGTGAGCGTCGCGACGAGGTCGAGCCCGAGGCTGGTCGGGCGCAGCAGATCGACGACCGCGGGCACGCCCACTCCGTCGTCGCTGACCGAGATCTCCACATGGTCGAGGTCGCCGAGCCTCGCAGTGATGCGGATCTTGCCGTGGCGACCGCCGACGAACGCGTGTCGCAGCGCGTTCGTGACGAGCTCGTTGATCACGAGGCCGCAGGGCATGGCCTGGTCGAGCGGGAGCCGGATCGGTGGCACGCTGATCTCCAGCTCGACGCGCTCGCCGGGCCCCATCGCCTGCATGACCGTGGAGGCCAGCTCGTGCACGTACTCCGCGAAGTCGATCTCTTCGAGGCTATCGTGCTCGTGCAGCTTCTCGTGCACGAGCGCGATCGACTGCACGCGGGTCTGGGCATCCTGCATCGCCGCGAGCGCGCGGCCCTCGAGCGAACGCCCGTGGAGGGTGAAGATGCTGGAGACGAGCTGCAAGCTGTTCTTGACGCGATGATGGATCTCGCGCAGCAGCACTTCGCGTTCGCGCACGCGATGGGTGAGCTCGGTGTTGAGCATCTGGATGTGCTCGCTCGCGTTGCGCATCTCGGTGATGTCGACGCACGAGCCGATGAACCCGACGAACGCGCCGTCGCCGTCGAAGTTCGGCACGCCCTGGTCGAGCAGCCAGCGGTACTCCCCGTCCCTGCGGCGGAGCCGGTACTCCATGCGGAAGGCGCGGTGCTCGACGAACGCCGTCATGTACGTGTCCATGCTGCGCTGGAAATCCTCGGGGTGCACGCCCTCGGCCCAGCCGTTGCCCAGCTCTTCGGACATCGTGCGGCCCGTGAATTCCAGCCACCGCGAATTGAAGAAGTCGCACAGCCCGTCGCGGCCCGCCTTCCACAGCATGACCGGCGCGTGATCGGCCATCAGTCGGAACAACGCGAGGTCGCTCATCGCGATCCGCCTTTCGCTTCTGCGTCGTAGAGGTCCGAGATGGGACGCACCGCCGTGTGGGCACGGTCGGCCCACGCCGAGCGCCAGCCGTCGATCGCCGTTCGGTTGGCGGCGTCGGCGGCGAGGTGCTCGAGCAGCGCGCTCGACCACGCGCGGTGCCACGCGCCGTCCTCGGCGAGCGAGCCCAGCATTCGTTGCAACAGCTCGTCGCCGTGCGCGGCCGCGAGGGCCCCGAGGCGTGCGCCGAACACCTCGTCGAACACCGGTTTCACGCCCGCGACGAGCGCGACCAGGGCCTCGTCCCAGTCGTACGTGACCAACAACCGTTCGATCAACGCGCGCAGCGGTTGCCACACGGGATCGCGCTGCCAGACGGTGAGGGCCCCGCTCGCGAGCTCGGGGTGCACGCGCTGGAGCTGACGCGTGCGCTGGGCGAGCCGCTGCACGCGGCGGAGCTCGTCGGCCGCCTGCAGCAGGCACGCGATCGCGATCCTTCCGCCGGGGGCCATCGACCCCACGTAGCTCGTGATCATCTGCAGTCCGTGCACCGGGTAGCGCAGCGGACCGAGCACGCGGTCGAGCAGCGCCACGTAGCGCGGCGACAGGGCGCGGACCTGCTCGTCGTCGCTCGTCGTCAGGAGCGCGTCGACGAAGACCTCCTTGTCGCGCTGCAGCTCGGTGTAGCGCGTGTAGGTCGTCTCGCGCGGATCCCTGAACGCGTCCCAGTCGTCGCAGCGGAGCACGCGCTCGCGCTGGTGGACGCGGTACCAGTCGGCCATCCCGGTCGCGACCGCGAACCCTCGGGGTGCGCCCGCGCTGCCGCGCGGCGGCACGGAGTAGTAGAGCAGCTGCGTGCTCGCGATGTCGTAGTCGCGCGGCTTGCGACCGAGCGCCGCGAGGTGCCAGAACGTCCGGGGCCCGCTCATCGTCGCCGCGCCTCCCAACGGATCTCGCCGGCGGCGATCACCAGCTCGCCCTGGAACGACGGCATGACCTGTTCGAGATCACCCGGCAGCTCGAACGGCAGTCCGAGCGCGCGCTCGATCGCGACCCGCGTGACGATGCACGGCGCCGGCGCAGTCACGCGCACGTAGGCACCGCGATCGACGACCTCGACGTCGCGGTTCAGCTCGCGGATCGCCGCGATCACCGCTGCGGCGCGCTCGCCGACGATGAGCACCGGTCCGACGCCGTCGGCGCTCATGCGGTGCCCTCCGGATCGAGCTCGACCCACACCTCGTCGCCCGCGAGCGCCACGGCGTGTCGACACAGCCGGGCGTTGCGCGGGTTCACGCCGGCGCCGGTGCGCGCGTCGAACTCGAAGCAGTGTGCGCTGCAGGTGATCACGCCGTCGTCCAGCGTGCCCTCGCTCAGCGGCACGCCGAGGTGGGGACAGCGATCGTCGTACGCGTGCATGGTCCCGTCGAGCTTCACGAGCAGGATGCGCCGGCCCTCGACCACGCAACCGCGCATCTCGCCGTCCCATAGCTCGGCGAGCGCAGCGACACGGCGGCTAGCCATGCGCGACCTCCATGACGACATCGACGCGATCGAGCGCGGCGAGCCCCGCCTCGGCGATCGTCGCCTCGGGATCGAGCTCGCGCGCGCCGAAGAAGACGCGTGCACGTCCGCGCGGTGCGACGCGACACGTGGCGGCCTGCTGCAGCGAGGCCGCGAGCTCGTGCACGCGCTGGTGATCGTGGACGAGCACCACGAGCCCGAGGGTGTCTCCGCGCAGGAAGCCATAGAGCGGGACCAGCATGCTCAGCCGCCTCCACGCAGCCACGGATAGTCGCCGTGGCGGACGTCCTTGCCCCACTCGCGCGCGTCGAGCCCGAACCACTTGAGCAGCTCGAGCAGGTTCGCGGGGGCTTCGCCGGCGAGGATGCTACCGACCACCGTGCGATGCGCGGCGTAGCGCTCGGGCTCGCGCTCGAAGATCCACTGACACGGCTCCGAGCAGAAGATCCGCCGCTGGCCATCGTGGACGACGGTGCGCGCGTCGTTGTGCTCGGGCGTGCCGTTGCAGAGCACGAGCTGGCACAGGTCGCAGAACGCGACCGGCGTGGCGCCGTGCGTGTACCACTCGACCGTCGGTCCCGAGGCCTGCCAGCGCTCGCCGAGCCGCGCCCAGATCGGATCGAAGTGGTGCCAGCTCGCGGGGTACTTCGCGCGCAGCCACTCGCGCTCGGCCGGACCGGGCAACGCCATGTCGAACCACACCGTCGCGCGGTAGCTGTACGCGCTCGCGTAGACCATGTGGTGATAGGTCTCCGTCGCCTCGAGGAATCGATCCCAGTACCACGGACGCTGCAGACCAGCCGCCGCGAGCGAGCGCTCGAACTGCTCGAGCACCCACTCCTGCACGAACTCCTTGAACGACGCGCGGCGATGCTCGAGCGGTGTGAGGTAGTCCATCGCGAAGCCGGTGACGACCGCGAAGAACAGCCAGCTCCGCCAGAACCACTTGTCGACCAGGTACTGCGCGCGCGCGGGATCCTGGGCGAGCACGAGCTCGAGCACCGGCCCGCCGATCTGCGCGTGGCGGGCCTCGTCGGTCTGGATGCTCTGCAGCAGGCGCTCGAACATGCGGTCGCCGACCTGGTGGGCGACCGCGGCGAGGCCGATGAACTGCAGGTTCGTGAAGCCGGTCTCGAACACGAAGTTGGTGGCGATGGCGAGCTCGATCGGATCTGCGGTGAGCAAGAGCTCGTCGATCATGTGGCGCGCCGCGATCGCGACCCAGTCGTTGGTGTGGAAGAACCGGTGCGCCCAGTCGAACTGCGGCTCGGCGCCGAGCCACTCGTGCACGAGCAACAACGGGAGCTGCGTGTGACGCAGCTCGTCGAGCGCCCCGAAGAGCGCGGTGTTGCGCCACGCGCTGTCGCGCCCGAAACGCGCCGCGCGGAGGTTGCCGATCACGGCCGCGAACTCGGCGAGTGGCAACGTCGCGACGTGCAGCTTCAGCGCGCTCTTCCAGCTCGGATCGAGCCGCGCGAGATCGTCGACGCCGCCGATCGCCTGCCGCACCGCATGCAGCGCGGCATCCTTCGCGTGCTGCGTGGCGACGTACTCGCGGTAGGTGGTGCGGTAGGGCTCGTCCCATCCGCGCCACGCGCTACCGGGGAGCCACGGCGTACCGCTCGCGACCTCGGGGAACGCGGCACGCTCGTCGACGTACTCGAGCTCCCAGTCGAGCTTGCGCGCGAGCGGCAACCACTCTTCGCGATCCAGCACGGAACCGCCTGTCCCCACGGCACGATCTCGCCACAGCGCCGCGCTCGCGGCAATGACATAGCCGTCGACGGAGACGGATCCGGCGCTGCGATTGTGGCCCGCACTCGGGTCCATGCGCCCCGAAACGGGCCCGTCGGCCCCCGGTTCTGGCCGAACGATCGTAGCGCGTGTGCTCCGGGTGCGCTACTTTGCGCACCTCGCAATGGAACACGAAGGCGCCGAAGTCAAAGACGAGCTCTTCCGCATCCGGCACAGCCTGTCGCACGTTCTGGCGCAGGCGGTGCTGCAGCTGCGTCCGGGCTCGACGCTCGGGTTCGGGCCCCCGATCGCCGACGGCTTCTACTACGACTTCATCCTCAGCGCGCCGATCTCCGAGGACGACTTCCCGGAGCTCGAGAAGCGCATGCGGCACATCATCAAGCAGGGCCAGCCGTTCGAGCGCGAGGACCTTGCGCCGGCCGAGGCGCTGGCGCGCATCGAGGCGATGAAGGAGCCCTACAAGCGCGAGTACGCCGCCGAGCTGGTCGAGAAGCGCGGGCTGCCCACGATCAGCTTCTACAAGAACGGCGCGTTCCTCGACATGTGCGACGGCCCGCACGTCGAGAACACCCGCAAGATCCCCGGCGATGCGTTCAAGCTGCGCAGCGTCGCGGGCGCCTACTGGCGGGGTGATTCCCGCAATCCGATGATGACCCGCATCTACGCGTGGGCCTTCTCCGACAAGGCCACGCTCGACGCGCACGTCAAGGCCTACCACGACGCGCTCGCCCGCGATCACAAGAAGCTCGGCAAGGAGCTCGACATCTACGTGATCGACGAGGAGATCGGCAAGGGCCTGCCGCTGTGGCTGCCCGCCGGCACGGTGCTGCGCGACGAGCTCGAGAAGCTGGCGAAGGAGCTGGAGTTCAAGGACGGCTACCAGCGCGTCGCGACGCCGCACCTCAACAAGGTCGAGCTCTTCTACAAGACCGGCCACCTGCCCTACTACGCGCCGCACATGTATCCGGTGATGGAGCTGAAGGAGAAGGTCGAGGACGCGAGCGGCAGCCACGAGGTGGTGAAGGAGTCCTACTGCCTCAAGCCGATGAACTGTCCGCACCACCACCGCATCTTCGCGGCCCGCAAGCGCAGCTATCGCGACCTGCCGATGCGGCTCGCCGAGTACGGCCAGGTCTATCGCTTCGAGGATGCCGGCGCACTCTCGGGCCTGCTGCGCGTGCGCGGCATGTGCATGAACGACGCGCACATCTACTGCACCGAGGAGCAGATCGAGTCCGAGTTCCTCAAGGTGATGGACCTGCACCGCCGCGTCTACGACGTGCTGGGGCTCGGCAGCAGCTACTACTCGCGCTTCTCCACGTGGGATCCGGAGGATCCGAAGGGCAAGGAGAAGTACGTCGACAATCCCGTCGCATGGGAACGCACGCAGAAGATGGTGCGCCAGGCGATGGAGAAGAGCGGGCTGCCGTTCACCGAGGTGAAGGGCGAGGCGGCGTTCTACGGGCCGAAGATCGACATGCAGTTCAAGACGGTCACCGGCCGCGAGGAGACCGCGAGCACGAACCAGCTCGACTTCGTGGTGCCCGAGCGGCTCGGGCTCGTGTACATCGGCGCCGACAACAAGGAGCACACGCCGTACTGCATCCATCGTGCACCGCTCGGCACGCACGAGCGCTTCATCGCGTTCCTCATCGAGCACTACGCCGGTGCGTTCCCCACCTGGCTCGCGCCGGTGCAGGTGCGGCTCGTGCCGGTCGCCGATGCGTTCGTCGAGTACGGGCAGAAGCTGGTCGAGGCGCTGCGCAACGACTTCGTGCGCGTCGAGCTCGACGACTCGTCGGACACGCTCAACAAGAAGGTCCGCAACGCGGTCACGCAGAAGATCCCCAACGTCTGCGTGCTCGGCGAGCGCGAGGCGAGCGACGGCACGGTGACGCTCCGTCGCTACGGGGAGCAACGCCAGGAGACGATGCCGTTCGACACGTTCGCGGCGCGGCTGCGCGCGGCGATCGGCCGCCGGACCCGCGACCTCCCGGACGCGTGATAGGCTCGCGCCGGTGACGAGCACCACCCGAGGTCGCCACGACACCGTGCAATGGAGCCGCGTGCGCGTGCGCGTGGTCGGGCTCGTGCAGGGCGTGTCGTTCCGCGCGAGCACGGCCGCCAACGCCGAGAGCCTCGGGCTCTCCGGCTGGGTCCGCAACGAGCCGGACGGCAGCGTGACGCTCGAGGTCGAGGGCGCCGAGACCAAGGTCGACGCGCTGCTCGACTGGTGTCGTCAGGGCCCGCCCGGCGCCCGCGTCGACGACGTCGTCGTGCTCAAGATGACGCCGAGCTACGAGCGCACGCCGTTCGAGGTCAAGCGCTGAAGGCTCGCGCGGCTACCGGGCGACCAAGAGCCCGCTGACGAGCCCGCGACGCACGAACTCGGGCACCGTCACGCCGACCTCGCGCACGTCGGTGTCGAGCGCCTCCGCGAGCGCCTGGATCGCGGCGCGCAGCGGCTGGTGATCGCGCAGCGACTGCAGCAGCACGGCCGCGGTGTCGGACAGCGTCTGTTCGAGCCCGCGCGTGCGCTCGAATTGCACGCGATACCTCGAGCGCTGGGCCCCGCCCAGCGCCTCCTCGTAGACGAGCACGGCGTCGGACGCCGGCACGATGTCGGCGTCGAGCAGCTCGGCGTCGCTGCGCGCCGCGGCGCGGATACCGGCGCGGAGGCGGGCCAGCAGCTCGGCATCGATGCCGCGCATGTTCGCGGGCTCGAGCAGCACGCTCGCGGCACGGTCGTCGCTGGTGCGTTCGACGTGGACGAGAACGTGGCACAGCGTGTCGATCGCGAGCGTCTCGAAGTGCGCCGCGTAGTGCTCGACCGCGTCGCGATAGTCGGCACCGAGATCGCCGTCGACGAGGCTCGCGTAGGCCACCGTGTGCGCGCGCGTGCTCTGTTTCGGCGGTGCCACCACGATCGCGTCCAACGGCACCGGTCCGAGCGCGGCGCGCACACGCTCGACGAGCAGCCTGCCCGCGGCGCCCGGCGTGTCGAAGAGCACCCAGCCGCGACCGCGCGCGTCGAGCAGCGGCGGCAGCTCGCGCAGCAGCCGGAGCGCGAGCTCGTCGCCACGGGCCCCGCCGTGCAGATACGTGGTCGCGCCGACCGCCGCAGGGCGCGGCACGTACGCGGGTTGGCTGACCACGACGTCGAACCTGCGACCGGCGACCGGCGCACCGAGATCGCCGAGCAGCCACTCGCACTCGAGCCGGTTGAACCGCGTGTTGAAGCGCGCGTAGTCCAGGGCGCGAGCATCGATGTCGATGCCGGTCACGTGGGGCACGCCGCGGGCCCGGCCGAGCAGCGCGAGCGAACCGGCACCGCAACCGATGTCGAGCAACGACGTCGCATCGGTGGTGTCGAGCGCGCGGGCGAGCTCGAGCGTCGTCGGACCCGGGCCCATCACCGGATCCTCGGTGCGCGCCCAGTCGTCGGAGGCGATCCACAGCGTCTCGAACGGAATGATGCGCACCGCGGAGCCGATCAGCTCCCCGCGTGGCACGAGCACTCCGCCGACGAGCAGCGCGTCCACGGTCGCGGCGCCCAACAATCCCTCGGCCTCCCGACGCGTGAGCGCGTCGTCGTAGGCGAACCAGCGCGCGATCGCAGCTGCGGGATCCTGGCGTCGCCGCAGCTCGTGGAGCACGAGCGGCACGCGCACCGCATCGAGCTGGCCAGGGGCCCAGGCCTCGCACGCACCCAGCATCTCGCCGTCGTAGCCGTGCCGCGCCAGCGCATCGCGCAGCGCATGCACGTGGACGTCGGGGATCGTCGCGAAGCGGTCCGGCTCGGCGCGGGAAGGACTCGGCATCGCGAGCAGGTTAGCCGATGCGGCCGCCACCCGGCGCCGGCCGTAGCAGCTCGCGCAGCGATCGCGCCCACGCCTCGAAGTCTCCGATGGTGCTCGCCACGACGTCCGGGGACTCCGCGATCTCCCGCAGCTGCTGGGCGGCGTACTCGCGTGCGCGGCCGATCCGACTGCGCGCGGTCGTCTCGGGCACACCGAGCACCTCCGCGATCTCGCGAGCCGCCATGCCCTCCCAGTAGTAGAGCTCCAGCGCGATCTGGGAGTCGAGCGGGATGCGCCGCAACGCGTGCAACAGCAGTTTCTGCTCGGCGCGCGCGAGCACGGCGGTGACCGGGCCAGAGGCGAAATCCGCCGCTGTCACCCGAGCGGGCTCGACGACGAGGTCGGCGCGAGCGCGACCGCGATAGTGCATGAGCAGCTGGTTGCGCGCGATCGCAAACAGGTAGGTGCGGAACGTGGCCTCGCCGCGGAAGCGGTCGCGCCCGTCCACGCACGCCAAGAACGTGGTCTGCGTGAGATCTTCGGCGACTGCGTCGTCGACCTTGTTGCGAAAGAACCGGAACAGCGCCGAGAAGTGGCGGCTGAACAGCTCGTCGCCCGCGTCGGTGTCACCTTCGCGCCATGCCGCCAGGAGCAACGCGTCCTCCACTTCGGACACCCGGAACCATACGTCGACGCGGGCGGCGACATGACGACCCATCAGCGCGGTCGAGCGGAGCCATCGACGAAAGCGATGCCTCGCCGAGTCGCGACCAGCAACAGCCCGGGACATGAAACCGTCCCGTCCCTCCCGTAGTGTCCTCGTGCTCACTGGCTTGCTCGCGACCGCGATCGCCACCCCGCGCGCAGGTGCGGCCTTGCCGGTCGCGGCTCCGCTGCCCGACCCCACCCTCGCGATGCTCCCGGTGCCCGTGCTCGCGAACGCCGGCACCGAAGAGGTCGTCGAGCAGTACGGCGCAGTGCAAGCGCTCTTCATCGACATGATGGTCGAGCTCTCCAAGCAGCTTCCGTCGGGCACGAAGAACCCGCGCGAGAACATGTATGCGGGGCTCGCCGCGATCTGGATGGCGGGCGCCGTCGGCGGTGCGTTCAACGTCGGCGCCGGGACGGCGCTCGGCACTACGATCGGTGCGCTGGCCGACGGCGTGGGTGCACCGGTCGGCGCCGCAGTGGGCCTGTTCGGCGGGCTCGCGCTCACGCAGGCCGAGCTCGTCACGCTCGGGGTCGGCACGATGGCCGCCGTCGAGTACATCGAGAAGACCTACCCGTACGAGAAGTTCGGCGCCGTCTCGCCCGACCTCCAGGGCGACGACGCCCCTGGCTCGGTGCTCGCGCAACGACAGTCGTCCACACACGCGGGCGCGTGGGGTGGCGCGTTCATGCTCGATGCCGCGGCACACGCGGGCCCGTACGAGTCGATGTTCATCCACCTCGTCACCGCGAGCTTCAACCCGGGGTTCGAGAAGATCGTCGATGATCTCGCGAAGACCTCCAAGGGCCCGCTCGCGCTCTTCAAGCCGGCGGCCCAGCGCCTGGCCTACATCCACGACAACCAGCGCATCGGCGCGGGCACGAAGACGGCCGAGCCGCTCGATGGCTGGGTACAGACGGCGAGCCTCGTCTTGCGCGCCGATCAGCAGACCATCGAAGACCTGTGGCTGCGCGCGTTGGGGCTCGGCAGCATGAGCGCGAAGGTGAAGGACGGCAAGCTCGTCGTCGTGCCGCCCGCGCTGTTGCGAGATCTCGGCGCGCCCGAGACCGTCAGCAAGTCGATCGGCACCATGTCGGTGCGAGTCGACGCGCCTGCTCCGCTCGTCGCTTCACTCCGCGCCACGCTGTCGCCCGGGCCGTTCTCGATCACGCTGGGTGACCCCAAGCTCGTGAAGACCGGCGCCGACAAGGGCAAGGTGAAGATCGCCCTGTCGATCGAAAAAGGCTCGGTGCTGGCAAGCGGACGCCTCCAGGTCCGTATCAACGACGACGTGCACGAGATCGGAGGCGACTTCTCGCCGAAGCTCGATCGGGACTTCGCGGCCACGGCCTACTTCCGGTTCCAGAGCGGCGTGCTCGTGTTCGATCGCATCGACGTCGGCACGCTCTCGCTGAAGCCGGGCCTGCCCGCGCTCCCGGGGCCGCTCGAGGCGGTGGTCGGCGGCCTGGTCGCGAAGGTCGAAGGCGAGGCCGAGAAGGCTGCGCGTGCGCTGTTCGGCGACGACGGCATCAAGGCGGCGTTCGACGCGGCCTCGGCAAAGAGCACACGCGCACTGGCGAAGGAGCTCGAGGCCAGCGCGCGGGCGAAGGGGCTCGCGTCGATCGCGGGCATCGGCAAGGTCGAGGTCACCGACGGCAAGCTCGCGGTCACCGTCACCGGCAATCGACTCGACGCGCCGTCGACCCCGACGACCGCGCAGGTGGCCGCCGCATTCGCCGACGCGACCGTCCGCGCCAACCCGATGCTGAAGCCGCTGAAGGGGATCACCGTCGGCAAGTGACGTCCGACGCCGGTGGCGTCACGGTGTAGCTCCATGCCGCCCGAGCCCAGCGACGAAGCCGAGGAGGTCGTTCCGACGATCCCCGGCTTCGTCGCGCCTGCGCGGACCGATGCCGGCGCTCGACTCGCGCGAGAGCGGATGCGTGCGCGCCTCTTCGGTCGCACGGGTGCACCGGTACGCCTCGGCCGCTATACGCTCCTCACGCGACTCGGCGCCGGCGGATTCGGCGAGGTGTATGCCGCACACGACGAACGCCTGGATCGCCGCATCGCGCTGAAGATCGTGCACACCGCCATGCGTAAGCCGAGCGGAGTCCTACGCGAAGCGCGGCTCCTCGCACGGCTCGCACATCCCAACGTGGTGAGCGTGTTCGATGCGAGCGCGAACAGTCTCCCCGACGGAACGACCGAGCTCGTCATCGCGATGGAGCTCGTCGCCGGGCGCCCCTTGCAGGTCTGGCTGGCCGAGCAGCGCCGGAGCTGGCGCGAAGTGTTGCGAGTGTTCGTGCAAGCCGGTCGCGGGCTCGCGGCGGCCCACCGGGCCGGCGTGATCCACCGCGACTTCAAGCCAGCCAACGTGATGCTGGGCGACGACGGCCGAGCGCGCGTGCTCGACTTCGGGATCGCGCGGTGTCACCAGACGGCCACCGACCTCGAGCAGTTCGATGACGCGAGCGCGAGCGCGAGCGAGGGACGCCTCACGGCGCCCGGGACTCCCGCGTACATGGCCCCGGAGGCTCACCTCGGCGAGGAGCTCGACGCACGAGCGGATCAGTTCTCCTTCTGTGTGGCGTTGTTCGAGGCGCTCTTCGGCCGCTTGCCCCATGCGGGTACGGTCGCGGGCGTGCTGCGCAACCCGGCGATGCGCTGGCCTCCTACGCTGCCCGATCGCACCCGCGTTCCGGGACGTGTGACGCGAGCAGTGCTGCGCGGGCTCGCGCTGGATCGGGACGATCGCTTCGCCGACATGGACGCCTTGCTCGACCAGCTCGGCGTCGAGCCCGGCAGCCGCACGTGGCGGATCGCTGCGCTCGCCGGGTTCGCGAGCGCGGCGGCGGTCGGTTGGCTCGCGTCGCCGCGCGCGGTGTCTCCGTGCGACGACGCGGAGCAGCTGCTGGTGGGGGTCTGGGACGCTGAACGTGCGCGCGAGCTCGAGCAGACCTTCGCGAAGTCTCGGGTCGGTCATGCCAGCGACACCTTCACGCGTATCGCGGGTCGTCTCGATGCATGGCGGGCGGACTGGCTCGCTGCATACGGTCGTGCGTGCGAGGTCCGTGCGCCCGCCGAGCATCGTGCGCACGGGCTCGATCGCCGCATGCGGTGCCTACGCGGGCAGCTGCACGCTCTGGCCGCGGTCACGGACGTGCTCGTCGCGGCCGACCGCGACGGAATCCGCGAGGCGCAGCGCACCGTCGATGGCCTACCCACGGTCGATGCGTGCGAGCATCCCGGGCCCGACGCCGGGCTCTCCGACCCCACCGACCCGGGCGCGCGCGACGAGCTCGAGCTCGTCCGCGGACAGATCGCACGCGCGCTCGCCCTCGCCGATGCCGGACGCCACGTCGACGCGCTCGAGCTGGCCGACCATGCGCGCACGCGCAGCGAGCGGCTCGAGCACCCGCACGTTCGCGCCGAGGCCGACTACGCGCGCGGCTACGCACTCTCGTTCCTCCTGCGTCCCGCGGAGGCGCGCGCTGCCTACGAGGACGCCGCGACCGCCGCGCTCGAGCTCGGTGACGACCGGCTCGTCGCACTCTGTGCGCGCGGGCTGGTGTGGGAGCAGAGCACGCTCGGCGAGTTCGGAGCGGCGGAGCGCTGGGCGGGGCTCGGCTGGGCCTCGCTCTCGCGCATGGGCGGAGACCCGGACATCGAGGCGCGGCTGCACAACGCCGTCGGCTCACTCTGGTTCGATCGCCGTCGCCTCGACGACGCGATCGACGAGTACACGGCCGGCCTCGAGATCGTACAGCGCACGTTCGGCGAGCACGACCATCGCGCCGCGATGTACCTGGGCAACCTGGCGAACGTCTTCCACGTGCGCGGCGACTATGCCGAAGCGCTGACCCGCTACGCTGCCGCGCTCGAGATCGCCGAGCGTTCGCTCGGACCGGACCATCCGACCACGACGGCAGTGCGCTCGAACTACGCCGGCGCGCTCGCGATGGTCGAGCGGTGGCCGGAAGCCGAGGCCCACGCACGCGCGGTCGTCGAGGCGCACGAGCGCAACTTCGGCAAGGACCACCCGGAGCTCGGGTTCAGTCTCGTCGCGCTCGGGAGCGCCGTGGAGACCCGTGATCCCGCGCTCGCGCGGGCGCACTACCGGCGCGCGCTCGGACTATTGGAGGCCGCGTTGGGCGGCGGATCGCTGGAGCTCGTGCCGGCGTTGACGCGGCTGGCGCAGGTCGAGCTCCGGCTCGGACTCGCCGCGAGCGCGCGCACGCTCCTCGAGCAGGCGCGCGTGATCCAGGACCGCGCGCTGCCGGAGCCCAACATCGATCGCGTGTTCGTGCTCAGCGGCCTCGTTCGACTCGCGCGTCACGACGGGCGTGTCGAAGACGCCGTCGCGCTCGCCCACACCGCGCTCCGCGAGGCGGACGCCGCGGGCGAATCGAGCCACTACCTCGTGGGCGCCGTACGCAGCGAGGCCGGTGCGGCACTGCTCGCCGCAGGGCGTGTGGCAGAGGCGATCGCGTGGCTCGAGCCCGCTCCGCCGCTGCTCGTCGAACGACTCGGGCGCGGTCTCGACCTCGCGATTCTCCACGCACGTCTCGCCGATGCGTATGCGAGTGCCGGGCGTCGCGCGGAGGCGGAGGCGCTGTTGCCGGGGATCCGAGTCGCGGCGGCGCGCTCCGAGGCCGACGGGCGCGCGGTGCTGGCCCGCGTGGCGCTCGTCGAGGCCGAGCTCGCGCGCGGCACGGAGCTCCCTGCCGCGCTCGAGCGACTGTCCGTCGTGATCGCCGACCTCGACCCGCCCGATCGTCCACGGGCCGAGGCGCTGCTGCAGTGAAACGTGGCGCGCACGAGCCCCCCTCGGCGGACCTCTGACGAAGGGGGCTCGTGCGAACCGACGCCCCTCAGAAGCGCCCGCGTAGGACTACGCCGGTGAACTTCGGGGAGACCGAGGGTGCAACGGCGAGCTGGGCCTTGTGCCGCTTGGCTGCACCCACGGCGATCAAGGAGATGCCGGTGAGGACGAAGACCGGCGTCACGACGGCGCCGGCGATGAGCAGCGAGTTCATCGAGCGACCACGATGGTCGATGTTCATGCGCTGTGTGTCGCTGTATCCGGGCAGCTTCTGGTCCTGGCGCGCGCGCGCACCTTCGACCGCGCCCACGGCGATCATCGAGCTCGCGCCGGCACCGAGGGCGATCAGCACCGCGCCGGAGGCGATGAGCGGAGTGCCGGGGCTCGGCTCGCCGCGGTCCCCACGACCCGGCTTGCCGTTGCCGGCGGCGGTGGCATTCGTGCCACCGCCCGCCCCACCGCTCGTGCCTCCGGCGCCGGTGCTTCCGCCGTTCTGCCCGCCCGGTTCATCGCCATTCGTGCTGCCGCCGTTCGTGCCTCCGGCATTCGTGCCGCCGCCGCTCGTGCCACCCGCCTGCGCCTGCGTGAGGTTCTCCTTCATCACGAACCGCGCCTCGACGACGGGCTCGGGGATGTTGGTCGAGCCGTGCGCGTCGCGGTAGCTCTTGAAGTAGGCGTAGTAGGCATCCATGCCCGCCTGCAGCTGCTTCACGTCACCGCTCGCGTCGTACGCAGCCTGGTACGCCGACATCGCGTCGATGACGAGCGACGCACGCATCGTGCGGCTCGCGGGCGTCTCGGGGATCTTGCCGAGCAGCTCGCCCCAGAGCTTGCCGGCCTTCGCGTAGTCGGCCCCCTCGTAGGCGCGCGCGCCCTGCTCGTACTGGTTGCGGACGTTGCCCTTCGGCAGCGTGTTGGGGTTCGAGCGCAGCGGCGCGGCTGCGTTCGCGAAGCCGGCGGGGAGCAACGCGGCCGCGACCACTGCCGCCGCGATCCACTTTCGGAGTCGGAGCATGCGTCGCATGGTGCTCAGTCCTCCCCGTCGCAGGTGACGACGTCGGTGGCGCCGATCGGCGTCGCATCGGTGCAGTAGTCGCCCTCCCAGATCTGATCGCACGACCCGTTGAGGCACTGCAGACCCTGGTCGTCGTGGCAGTCGCCGCCCGAGTCGCTCTTGATCTTGCAGACGTCGTCCTCGCAGTAGAACCCGCGGCGGCAGCGACCGACGTCGTCGGTGCCGTCGTCCTCGTCGCACTCCTCGCCCTCGTTCGCACCGAGCACGCACTCGGGGTTCGCGATGCCGTCGTCGCTGACGTCCTCGCACACGCCGGAGCTGCACCAGTTGCCACCGGCGCGCTCGCCGGGCGCACACACGTCGCCGTTGCCGAGCAACGCGGTGCGGCACTGCCGACCGTCGTCGCTCGTGATGCAGCCGATCGTGGTCGACGGGTTGCACTCGCGGTCGACGGCGCAGGCCTGGTTCGCGTTCACCACGATCTCGCACTGACCGCTGCCACCGATCTCGCAGTAGAGCCCGGCCTCGCACTCGTTCTCGGCGGTGCAGTCGTCGTGGATGCCGGCGTCGGTGCGACAGCTGTCACCCGCACAGTGCATGTTGTCTTCGCAGTCGCGGTCGGTGTCGCAGCGGTCACCGTTCACCGACTGCCGCTCGAGGCAGTACGTGTACGTGTGGTCGTCGTAGTCGACCGGGATGCAGCTCTCGCCCTCGGCGCACGCCGAGTCGTCGCCGCAGTCGTACGCCGTGGTGCAGTAGGCCTTGCAGGTCTCCGACTCCGGATCGCAGGTGAGGTGCTCGAGGCACGGCAGCGTCTCGGTGCCGACGTCGGGCTGCTGCGGATCCTGGAACTCGCAGTGGTCGCCCTCGTCGGCCTTCACCGCGCACACGCCGTCGGCGATGCGGCAGTACAGGCCCTGGTCGCACTTGTCGTCGGCCTCGCAGTACTCGTCGACGAGCCCCTTGTCGACGCACACATAGTCGCCGTCGACCTGCTCGCAGGTGGAACCGGGCTCGCACTCGATGTCGTAGCCGACCAGCGCGAGCGCCTCGCTGCACGGATCGCCGACCTTCTGCGTGCCGGTGAAGAGGTTGCGCAGGTCGCAGGGGTTCTGCACGGGGTCACCGGCCGGCGAGCAGTAGCCGCCCGGCTCGTAGGGCTCCCAGCACTGCCACTGGTCGACGAGGTCCTTGCACTCCTGTGCGGCCTGGCTGCTCGGCGTCGAGCGATCGAGCCGCACGCCGAAGCCCAGCGTGTAGAGCAGATCGCCGCGGGCGAGCTCGGACTTGTCGTCGTTGCTGTCGAGCTGCTGCGCGAAGCGATCGCTGCAGTTGGCCGCATCGACCGTGAAGGGCCCCAGCCGGTAGTCGCGCTCGCCCTCCGAGCAGCAGCGGAACTCCCAGTCGCACAGCGATCCGATGAGGGGCTGCAGCGCGCTGCCGTCGTTGTGCCCACCCGACGGATCGTCGTCCCCGCCGCTGTCGTCGGGGTCTCCGTCGTCCGCGCTGCCTTCCTGCGTCGCGTTGCCGGCCTCGCCGTCCTCGTCCGAGCCTGCGTCACCGGGTCCATCGGTGGCGCCGCTCGAGGCCGAGGTGTCCGCGATCGTCCCGGCGTCTTCGCCCTCGGGTGCTTCCTTCTTGTAGCAGCCGACGGTGAGCAGCATCGCGAGTGAAACGAAGAGCACACGGTGAGAAGATGTTGTCCGCTGTAGGCCCATCACGCATTCATCGAACGCGTCATGATGCTCGGCGATTCAACCCACGTTCGCCGCATCGCGGCGTCGTCGATTGGGATCCACGTGCTCGACTCGAGCAGTCTGCATCCAGCGATCGCGGAGGTCGTCGAGCGATCGCCGAGCACGGGAACGACGATGCCTGCGCCGCGATCGGGTGCCCGCACGCGTCTGCTCGACTCGGGATCGGCTGCTCGAATTGGGCAGCGCGCGTGCGCGTGTTGGGCAACTCGGTGCAACAGACTTTTTTCCGCGGACGCCGGAGGTCGGCGGGTAGACTGGCGGCGTGGATGCGCGCGCCACCGCCCTCGGGCTCGGGATCCTGGCGGGCGGCTGCTTCCCACCGGTCGATCCGCCGTGGCTCGAGGCCGACGATCCCGAGCTGTTGGCGCTGCGCATCGAGGTCGTGGAGGAAGGCGAGCTCAGCGAGATGCTTGCGCCAGTGCCCGCCGACCGCAAGCGCGTCGAAGGGCTCCCCGGCGACACGATCACCTTCCGCCCGTGGATGCTGAGCAAGGCCGAGGTCGTGCCCGAAGCACAGATCGACGCCGCGTACTTCGCATGCGCGGCCAACGACTGCCTCGAGGCCTTCGCGCACCTCGACGTCGAGCGTTCCTGTGGCATGCGCATCGACGTCGCGGAGCCCTGCGCCATCGGCCGCGGTCCGGGCGCTCGCTACGAGATCCCCGTGGAGAGCGAGACGGATCCGACGCTGCTCCACTTCGTCCAGCAGGTGCTCGTCGTCGCGGGTGAGCCCGGTGCTCGCACCACCGACGACTGCATCGCGGAGCTCGCCGACCCGCCGTTCGAGGACCTCCAGGGCTGTCTACTGCTGCAGCGCGGGATCCCCATCGGACCGCAGTGGGTGATCGCCGCAGTGCTCGGGGCGAACGGTCCCAGCTTCCCGGACGTGCCACCCGAGGTGCTGCTCGAGCCGCCCAACTTCAATCCGGAGCTCGCTCGCTTCGTGCTGACCGACGGCGCGAGCCCCGAGCCGATCGAAGCGCCCGCGGGCGGGCGTGTCACCGTACGCGCAGGCCGGCGCGTGACGCTGGGCGTGGCGACCGATCCACGCGACTCGCAGCAGTACGCCGTGGCCGCCTCCGACGGCACGGTGCTGCACAACCACGAGGGGCTCGTGGGCGACTGGTACGCGAACGAGGTCGTGTCGACGAGCGACGAGCTCTGGCAGGGCGTCCAGTTCATCACCTGGTCCAAGCCCGAGCCGGGCGAGGTGCGCTTCGACGCGCTCTTGCAGGACGGCACCGGCGGCCTGGCCTGGGGCTCGATCACGTTCGACGTCGAGTAGTCCCGACCGCTCACGCCTCGGGATCGGCGAGCACGCGCTTCACGATCGCATCCGCGTCGACGAACACCGGGTGCAGCTCGGCGAGCTCGTAGTGGTCGCCGCGCTCGAACAGCCCCGCGCAGATCGAGTCGAGCGCGCAGTGCTGGCACGCCTCGGCCTTGGGATGGCGGAAGTCGGTCTGCCGCACGGTGCCCTTCGTGTCGAGGAAGTGCACGATGCGCTCCTCGCCCTTGATGATCTTGCGCGTCTCCGTGCTGCAGTGCGCGAACTCGGTCATGTAGCAGAGTGGCACGCGCTCGACCCTGAAGCTGCGGCCTTGCTTGTGCAGCCACCGCATCGCGCGTGCGAGCGAGAGCTCGAAGTCCGCGAGTCGCGGCGCCGTGTCGCGGTTGGTCTCGGCGCGGCCCATCGACGGATCGAGGTTGTTCCACACGAAGTGGCGCAGGAACGGGAAGCGCTCCACGAACGCAATCACCGTCTCGTCGAGGTGGTCGGCGTTGTACTTGTTGATGACGGTGTTGATGTTCACCGTGACGCCGGCGTCCCCGAGCTGCGTCAGCGCATCCATCGCGAGCGCGAAGCTGCCCTTCACGCCGGTGAGGAAGTCCTCGAGCTCGGCGCGCGCGGTGTGGATGCTGACGTGGAAGCAGCGCAGCCCGGCGTCGCGGTACTGCAGCGCGAGCCCCGGCTTCGCGAGCTGCGAGCCGTTCGTGATCATGCGGACGTGGAGCCCGCGCGCGGTCGCGTAGCTGGCGACCTCCGGGACGATCGGCGACAGCGAGGGCTCGCCGCCGGTGAGGATCACCCCGAAGTAGCCGCGCCGGGCGAAGTCGTCGACCTGCCGCTGCGCCGTCGGCAGATCGAGCATGTAGCCCGACGCCGGGTTCGAGCAGAAGCGGCAGTACTGGTTGCAGCCGCGGACGAGCTGCATGTAGCCGAGGTTGGCCACGCGGCCATCATTGCACGGGCTTCGCCCAACAGGAGTAGTCGAGCTTCGCGGTCTGCTTCGTGGGCTTTCCGGCCGCCTTGCCGTCGGGGCCGGTCGGCGTGACGGCGACGTCGATGCGCGTGACGTTGCCGAGCTTGTCGAAGCGATAGTCGAACTTGCGGTCGACGGAGCCGTCGGCGCCGAGGTCTTCCTTCACCGTCTTGATGCGCCCGTCCTTGTCGTAGACGAGCGAGAGCTTGCTGGCCTGCTCGCCCTCGACGGTGGCGGTGCGCACCTTCTTGTCGACGACGTCGAGCTTCACGTCCTTGCGCGACGCCTGCAGCGGATAGCCGGGCTCGAGCCCCAGGAACGTACCCAGCGTGACCAGGGTGATCTCGCGGTTGCCACCGTTCTCCGCCGATGCGGTGATCTTCGCGCTCGCGACGTTCACCTCGGGATCGTGGCTCGGCTCGATGCGAAGATCGCTCTTCTTGTCGCAACCCAGATCGATCGTGATCTTGCTGGGGCGCCCGTCCTTCGTCTCGAACTTGCCGCACGTGTCCGGCACGCCCTCCACGTTGCTGGCGATGCGCACGGTGCCGCCCTTGTCGGTGTACTTGAACCGCAGGGTCGGACCGCCCTTGTAGGTGATCTTGCACGGGCCCGGCCACGGTCCCGGCGCAGGTGCGGGCGTCGGCGCCACTGCTTCGCCACCGCTCTCGCCGGCATCGTCGGGCTCCCACACGTCGTCGGCGAGCGGGTCCTCGGGCAGCTTGCCGCCCTCGTCGGTGAGCGGCGGCGGCGTCACGTCGATCTTCGTCTCGGCGGGCGCAGATTTCAGGGGCGCCTTCTCGACCGGCTCCGAGTCACCACCGCACGCGGAGGCGAGCGCACAACCGAGGACCAGCGAGGCGAACGGGAGACGGCGCTGCTGCATGGGGCTTTCTCGGATCAACGCGGAGCGTCGGTGCTCCGGTCTCGGTCGCCGGGCTCGCCTGGATGCAAGACCGGTCGTAGCTCCGTGGTGCCGTGCAGCTCGGCATAGCCGCGCCGTAGGCCGAAGCAGCGGCTTTCTAGCACACAACTGCGGCAGGCGTCGGGTTTGACGAACTCGCCGTCGCCGGAACCGGGGGGCAGCTCGGCCAGCTCCAAGAATGGCTGGAGAAATGGCGCGAAGAACGGCGCGTGCGAGCGCGGCACCAGGCAGAGCGGGATGCCGCACATCGACTCGAAGCCGCCGATCTCGATGCCGTGGCTCGCGGCGCGGGCGAGCGCCGTCGCGAGCGAGGGCATCACGTCGGTGTAGCGCGGCACGAGATCCGCGGTGCGCGGCACGAGGTCGGTCGACGCCGCCACGAACGACACCGTGATCGCGAACGCGGGCCAGCGTCGGGCGACCAGCTCGACGAGCGCGGGCAGCTCGTGGAGGTTGCGGTTGCACATCACGAAGTTGACGCGCGTGCGTACGTTCGCGCGCGCGAGCGCATCGAGCCCCGCGAGCGTGCGCAGCCACGTGCCGGGGGCCTCGGTCACCGCATCGGAGGTCTCGGCGGTCGCACCGTGCAGCGATACGAACGCGGTGTCGAGGCCCGCGCGCACGAGCGCGACGACGCGGGCATCGTCGAGCCGCGTGGCATTCGTCTGCAGCTCGACCTCCGTGGCGCCCCGCGCCTTGCCGAGCGCGACCCACTGCTCGAGCTGCGGCTCGAGCGTGGGCTCGCCGCCGGAGAGCACGAGCACGCCCTTGCGTTCCGCGATGTCGATGATCGCACGCTCGACTGCGGCCGCCGGTGGCTTCGGCAGATGCGTCGACACGAAGCAGAACCGACAGGCCTGGTTGCACGCGAAGCCGACACGGACGATGCGCGCCGGCAGGCTCGCGCCGTCGGTGCGACGCCACAGCTCGTCGGTCACGAGCTCGCGCTCGATCTGCGCCTCGACCGAGCGCACGATCGAGAGTCGGCGACGCACGCCGTCGTCGGCGAGCGCGCGCGCGTGCTGCTCGCCGTACGCCTGCCAGCTGCGCGGCACGCCCGGGCAGCGATCGCGCACGATGCAGCCCGTGCAGGCGGCGACGCGCACGGTGTCGTCGCGCTGCGCACCGCCGGGGCCGAGCGCGAAGGCGTGGGCGTGACGATCGGGGCGCGCGAGCAGGCACGGCGGCACGAACGTCGCGGGGTCGAGCTGCAAGGGAGCTCCGGCCCTGCGCGCGTCCTCGGCGAGCCGCTCGAAGCCCGCGATCGCGTCGGCGGGCGTCGCGAGGCTGGCCGGATCGGGCGCCTCCGTCGGTACGCGTGCACGCACCGCCGCGACCATCGGCAGCTCGGCACGGATGCGCGAGGCGATCGTGTCGAGCTCGGGCAGCGTGGCCGCGACGATCGGCACCACCGCCTCGACGCGCACGCCGGCGGCGTGCAGCGCATGCACGCCCGCGACGAGCTTCCCCCACCCGTTCGGGTCGAGGGTGATCTCCGCGTGACGATCGATGCCCGGCACGTGTACGCGCGCGACGTCGAGGCCCGCGCGCGCGAGCTGCTGCACGCGATCGTGCTCGAGATGCGCACCATTCGTCTCGACGATCACGCGGGCACCGGTCGCCTTCGCAGCGGCGACGAGCACGGCGAGATCGCGGCGCAACGTGGGCTCGCCACCGGTGAGCACGAGCTCGGCCGCGCCGCGGGCCGCCTCGATGCGCGCACGCACGGCCACGTGCGCGGCCACCGACGCGCGTTCGTGCTCGCGCCGCGTGTCGCAGAACGAGCAGCGATGATCGCAGGTCTCGTTCGTCAGCACCCGGACCGTGCGCACGATCGCAGGATAACCGTGGCTGCCTTGTGCCGTCCCTGTGCAGGTGCTACTCCCTGCTCGTGGCAAAGTGGAGGGACGCTGGGGCAGCGCTGACCCTGGCGCTCGCGAGCGCGACGGGGTGTCCGGCCGACCCGGGCCCGGGCGATGCGTGGGCGGTGGTGCACGAAGAGCTGCCCGGCGCGCTGCTCTCGGTGTGGGGCACGAGCAGCCGCGACGTGTGGGCGGCCGGCGCGGACGCGGGTGACGGCAGCGGCCCGCAGCTGCTGCACTTCGACGGCGAGGCCTGGAGCCGCGTCCCCACCGGGCGCACGCAGGGCGATCTGTGGTGGGTGTTCGGCTTCGAGGGCGGACCGATCTACACGGGCGGCGACGGGGGCGTGATCGTTCGGGTGCAAGACGGCACTGCCACGACGATGGCCACGCCGGGCACCAACACGGTCTTCGGCATCTGGGGCCCATCGCCGGACGAGCTCTGGGCGGTGGGTGGCGCCTCGGATGCGACCGGCGGCTTCGCGTGGCGCCTGCAGGGCGACACGTGGGTCGACGAGCCGTCGCTGCCCGCCGACGTCGTCACGAACGCGGCGATCTGGAAGATCTACGGCACCGCGGCGGACGACGCCTGGCTCGTCGGCAGCAACGGCGTGGCGCTGCACTGGGACGGCACGGCGCTCGTGCAGGGCGACACCGGCGTCGGCTCGTCGCTCTTCACGGTGCACGAGAAGGACGGGCACTACGCGGCCGTCGGCGGGCTCGCGAGCGGCGTCATCGTCGAGCTCGACGGCGACACGTGGCACGACGTGACGCCCGAGCCGGTACCGATGGGTCTGGCCGGTGTGACGCTCGGCGCCTCCGGCTCCGGCATCGCGGTCGGCATGTTCGGCACCGTCTACACGCGCGACGAGGACGGCTGGCAGCTCGAGGAGCTCGGCCTTCCGATCGCGGAGAACCTGCACGGGAGCTGGATCGACGAACGCGGTGGCCTGTGGGCTGTCGGCGGAGATACCCTGACTCCGCCGCTCACGAATGGTGTGATGATCCACCGGGGCTCGGCAGTGCCCAGCGAAGGACTGTGATTATGGGACGAAGACTATCCATTGCGCTCGTGCTCGCCGGCCTCGTGGCAGGTTGTGACGAACACGACGACGAAGACATCTCGCGCGCGTGCGACGAGCTCGAGTCCGGTCACACGTGCACGTGGATCGGCATCAAGGGCGAGCAGGGCTGGAACGGCGACGGCGAGCACCGCCTGAAGACGTTCGTGAACCAGCCGCTCGACCTGCTGTTCCTCGACGACGGCACGCCGTGGTTCACCGATTTCAACAACTACGAGGTGCGGCGCGTCAACGACGACGACACCATCGAGACGATGGTCGGCGCGACCGATCCGGCGTTCCCCGGCGACGGTCCGTTCGACGGCATCAAGCCCGAGGGCGCGCCCGGCAAGGACTGGCTGCTCAACCACCCGACCAACCTCATCCTCGGCGCCGACGGGTCGATCATCCTCGACGCGTGGCACAACCACAAGCTGCTCACCATCAATCCGGCCGACGGCTACGTGAAGGTGCTGTGCGGCGGCGGGGCCGGCTTCGCGGGCGACGGCATGCCGGCCGGCGCGGGCACGCTGTTCAAGCAGCTCGTCGACGTCACCAGCGACGAGAACGGCAATCTCTACGTCGTCGATCAACAGAACGGTCGTGTGCGCATGATCGCCGCCGACGGCACGGTGAGCACGATCGCCGGCGACGGCATGCCGGGCTACGCGGGCGACGGCGGGCCGGCGCTCGAGGCCCAGTTCTCGTGGGCGCGCGGCTCGAACCCGAACCCGAGCGGCGGCATCGTCCACCACGCGGGCAAGCTCTACATCTCGGACACCGAGCACCACGTGATCCGCGTGCTGGATCTGGCGAGCGGCATGATCGACGCGTTCGCCGGCACGGGCACGGCCGGCGACAGCGGCGACGGCGGACCCGCACTTCAGGCCCAGCTGCACGCCCCGCGCGACCTCGAGATCGGCCCCGATGGGCGGCTCTACTTCGCCGACACCGACAACTCTCGCATCCGGGCGATCGCGCTCGACACGGGGATCATCGAGACCGTCGTCGGTACGGGGAAGCTCGGGCTCGACGACGAAGAGGGCCTGCCGGCGAAGGAGACCGCGCTGCGGCGACCGTTCGGCATCGCGTTCGACAAGGACGACAACCTCTACGTCATGGACTCGCTCAACTTCCGCATCGTGAAGGTGGCCAAGTGAAACGGCTCGCACTCATCCCCATGCTCGGCCTGGCCGCTGCGTGCCAGCCCGACGAGAAGCCACGCTGCGACGCCGACGAGCCCGGCATCCTCTGCACGATCGCGGGCACCGGCGAGAACGGCTACGACCGCGACGCCGACACCGCGGAGCTCCGCGCGCTCGAGACCAAGTTCTCGCTGCCCCAGGACACCCTCACGGCGCCGGACGGCACGATCTACGTGCTCGACTGGAACAACCACCGCGTGCGCCTGCTCGATCGCGACGCGGACACCGTCGCGTGGGTGGCGGGTCGCGGCGAGCTCGGTGGCGATCTCGACGATCCGGCCAACGGCGACTTCAACCACCCGACCAACATGATCTTCGATCAGACGGGTGAGAACATCATCATCGCCGCGTGGCACAACAGCAAGATCCGCACGATCGCGCGCACGAGCGGCGTGGTCACCGACACGTGCGGCGACGGCAAGCGGGCGTATTTCGGTGACGACGGGGCCGCGATGACGGCCTCGCTCGATCTGCCGGCCAGCATCGCCTACGACCCGCAGGGCAACCTCGTGGTGATGGACCAGGCCAACCAGGTGCTGCGCTCGATCGATGCCGAGGGCAACATCCATCGCAAGGCGGGGCGCTGCATCGTCGATGCACCGGCACCTGCAGGGCCCGGTCCCTGTCCCGAAGGCGTCGAGCCCACGCAGTGCCCCGACGGCGACAATGGCCCCTCGGGCAAGTACACCTGCGGCGATCCGATGATGTTCTGCGGCAAGCCGTGCACGCCGGGCTATGGCGGCGACGACGGGCCCGCCGACCAGCTGCGGATGTCGCAGCCGTTCGGTCAGTCGGCGACGCCGGCCGGCCGCATCGTGTTCGATCCCGCGGGCAACCTGTACTTCGCCGACACCGGCAACCACCTCATCCGCATGATCGATCCGGCCGGCACTGTGCACCGCATTGCTGGTCTCGCGCCGGCGAACGGCATGAAGCAGAACGGCTACTCCGGCGACGGCGGTGCGGCGGTCGACGCCAAGCTCAACTACCCGGTCGACCTCGCGCTCGGCGACGACGGCACGCTCTACTTCAGCGACGTGCGCAACCACTGCGTGCGCGCGATCGATCCGCAGGGCAAGATCTCGACGGTCGCGGGCGTGTGCGGCGAGAAGGGCTTCGAGGGCGACGGTGGTGCCCCCTTTGAGGCGCTGCTCAATCTCCCGTTCGGCGTCGAGTGGGCCGAGGGGCGGCTCAACATCGCGGACACCGGCAACAGCGTGATTCGCTCGGTGTTGCTGGACTGACGTGGGCCCGCGTTCGCAGCACGCCGCGCTGGCGCTCCTCCTGGGCGCCGGCGCGCTCGCGTGTCCGGCCGAGGAGTCTGGCGCAGTGCCGTTCTTCCCCGACGACTACGAGGCGAGCTTCACCGAGGTCCGCGCGTGCCGTGCGAGCGGCGATCACGACCTCCACAACGTGCGGATCCTGGCCGACGCGGCCGCGCTCACGCCGTATCGCGAGCGCATGTCGGCGTTCCCGACGGGCGCGGTCGTGCTCAAGGAGGAGTACGACTTCGGCGACGTCGACTGCACCGGCGATCTCCTGCAGTGGACGGTCATGCGCAAGCTCGACGCCGGCAGCTCGGCGGCCACGCTCGACTGGTCGTGGCAGCGCGTCGACCTCGATCGGCGCGTGCTCGAGCCGGATGCCATGCGCTGCATCTCGTGCCACCAGGGTTGCGGCGTCGCGCCCGATGGCTACGACGGCACCTGCGCGGTACCGTGAGCAGGGTCAGCGCAGCGTCATGCGACGCACGCGCGAGCTCGACTGATCGGCGATGAGCAGCCCGTCGCCGTCCATGGTGATGCGCGCGAGGTAGCCGAAGCTCGCGTCGATCGCCGGGCCGCCGTCGCCGCGATCGCCCTGGTTGCCGGTGCCGGCGACCGTGGTGATCACGCCATCGGGATCGACCGCACGCACGCGGAAGTTCGCCCGATCGGCGATGTAGAGCGTGCCGTCCTCGCCCAGCGCGAGGCCATTGGGCTGACGCAGCTGGGCGCTCGTCGCGGGTCCGCCGTCGCCGGTCATGCCTTCGCTGCCCGTGCCCGCGATCGTGGCGATCGTGCCGTCGGACGCGATGCGCCGCACCACGTGGTTGCGCGTCTCGGCCACCAAGAGCGCCCCGCTGCCGTCGAGCTGCAGCGCCGTCGGCCAGAACATCGCGGCCGCCGTCGCCGGGCCGCCGTCGCCGGAGTAGCCCATCTCGCCGGTGCCGGCGATCGTCACGATCGTTGCTTCGTCGATGCGACGCACGCGGTTCGCGAGGCTGTCCGACACGTAGATCGTGTCGTCGGGGGCGACCGCGATGCCGTCGAGCTGCAAGAAGGTCGCTGCGAGCGGAGGTCCGCCGTCGCCTTCGTCGCCGACCACCCCCGGATCGCCGCTGCCGGCGATCGCCCGGATGAAGCCGTCGTGGTCGAGCACGATCACGCGCGGGTCGTGGTACGAGACGAACACGATGCGTCCGTCGGACAGGAAGTCGAAGTCGATGGGATTCTCGAGCGGCGTATCGGAGGCCGGCGTGTCGACCGAGGCCAGCGCGTGGAAGCCGTTGCCGATGACCGTCTGCAGCAGCCCGTCGTCGTCGATGACGCGCAGGCGCTGGTTGTTGAAGTCCATCAGGTAGATGCGGTCGTCGGGCCCGCGGCGCGCCACCGACACGAGGAACAGATCGGCGTCGTTGGCCGGCTTGCCGTCGCGATCGAAGCCGAGCGCACCGGTGCCCGCGATGGCGCACACGTGGCCCGGCGTCGTCGCGCACGGCGGCGCGGGCTCGCAGGCGAAGAGCGCGAGCGCACCGAGCCAGGGCGCACGCGTGCTCACGGCGCCTCGCCGGGGGTGGCCATCACGTCGAGGAGGTTCCACGAGTTGATGCCGTGGTTGTGCACGTGGAACTGCAGCTCGCTGCCCACCGGCAGATCTTCGTCGAGCACGACGTCGCCCTCGAGCGTGCCGACGGGGTGCGGAATCGGATGCGTGCCGCTCCAGCTCACCTCGCCCCGGATCGCGAAGCCGACGTAGCCCGTGCTCGGCGCGGGCGCGACGAGCTCGTCGTGCCACACGCGGACGTGCACGACGTCACCGGCCACGAGCGGCACCAGCGTCGACTGCCGCAGGGTCGCGTAGTCGCAGAAGTCGGTCTTCACCTCGAAGGCGAAGCCGACCGGGTCGATGCCGAGCCCCATGAGCTCGTTGCAGATCGTGCCGTCCGGCCGCAGATCGGCGAATGCATCGATGCTCGGATCCACGACGCGGGCCCAGTCGGAGGTGCGCGCGAGCATGACCGGCTCGGGATCGTCGGTGGGCTCGGCGACGGGGCAGCCGCAGAGCGAGATCGCGACCAGCAGCCCTGCGACCGCGAGGTACCCCTGCGGCATCACGGCGGGCAGGTCTCCATTCCCACCGGGACGACGAGCTCGCTCTGCTCGTCGCCGTGGACGACGGTGTACGTGCCGTCCGCGAGCGCGCCGACGCTGCACTCCGCGAACGGCGTGCGGCAGTCCAGCGTGCACGAGTGCACGCGCGTGGGCTCCTCCCAGCTGAACTCGCTGGTGATCTCGATGCGATCGCCTTGCACGTCGACGGAGCACATGGACTCGATGTTGCGGGTGCAGCTGCTCGGGCTGCACTCCGGGGCGCTGACCCGCACCGTCACGGCGGCGATGTGCTGCGTGAAGCAGAGCGCGCCTTCGTCGGTGAACGCGACCCCCGCCCAGGGGTCCGCGCACCCGCCGGCGAGCCACGACACCATGGCGATCTGCAACCTGCCATGCACAGGCATCCGGTCTACCCGAAGCGTTCGGCTCCGGCAACGAGGTGGGCGAAACCGAGGTGCTCACCCGTGCGAGCGTGGCAGCGCCGGGCCGTCGCGACGTAGACGCAGCATGCACCCGAGGATGCGCAGGCCGTCGGGCACCCGACGCAGCCCGCTGCGACCGTGCCGCCGCGGCCGCCGTGACACCGGCACCTCGATGACACGCGCGCCGGCCTGCAGCGCGCGGACGAGCAGCTCGGTCTCGATGTCGTAGTGACGCGCGCGGAGGTCGAGGCGATCGAACAGCGCACGCGAGAGCGCCCGGAAGCCCGCCTGCGTGTCGGTCAGCCCGACACCGTAGAGCGAGCAGAACACCCGGGAGAGCGCCCGGTTGCCGAAGTGATCGATCGCCGTGATGGCGCCCGGGGCAAAGCTGCCGAGGAAGCGCGAGCCGATCGCGAGATCGACGTCGCCGCGCAGCGGTGCGAGCAGCCGGGGGATTTCCTCGGGAGGATCCTGGCCGTCGCCGTCGAGCAGCACGAGCAGCTCGCCCTTCGCCGCCGCGATGCCACGCCGCACCGCCGCGCCCTTGCCGAGCGGGAGCTCGGAGCGCACCACCCTTGCGCCGGCACTGCGGGCGGCAGCGCTCGTGCCGTCGGTCGAGGCGTCGTCGACGACGATCACCTCGGCGATCTCGCGCTGGGCGAGACAACCACGCACGACGTCGGCGATCGCGTCGGCCTCGTTGCGTGCGGGGATGATGGCGCTCGCGGCTGGCAGCTGCATCAGATCGGACAGCCTGGTTCTTCCAGCGGCACGACGAGCTGGAGCTCCTCCTCGCCGTGGACGACCGTGTAGGTGCCGTCGGCGAGGGGACCGAGGCTGCACTCGGCGGTCGCGATGCCACAGTCGGCCGTACACGGCGCGCGCCCGCCCTTCTCGTCCCACGAGAACTCGCTCGTGATCTCGATGCGAGTGCCCTCGACCGTCGCGGAGCAGCTGCTCTCGACGTTGCGCGTGCAGCTGCTGCTCAGACAGTCGGGGGCCGAGACCTGCACGGAGACGGCCGCGAGCTGCTGCGTGAAGCAGAGCTCGCCCTCGTCGGTGAACGAGACCTCACCCCAGCGTCCGCACGCCGCGGCCAGCGACAACACCACGAGGAGAGCTCGACGCATGCCCGATAGTAGCCGAGCCCCCCCGCCACGATTGCGGGCGTCGCGGGATCGTCGACGAGTATCCCTCGGGGCTGGTGCCGGCGACCGACGCTGGTAGGCTGTCGAGCGATGGGGTCGGCACGTGGGTGGTGGTCGGTGGCGGCCGTGCTGGGCGCGGCGGGTGGATGCGGCGATCCGGCGGGCAGCGAGCCCGCGGAGACGAGCGCATCGTCGGACACGAGCAGCACCGGCGCCGCGAGCGAGAGCACGACGGTCGCCGACGGCAGCGAGTCGAGCGACGCGAGCGGCAGCAGCAGCAGCTCGACGGGCGACGGTCCCGAGCTGCCTGCGGACCCCGCCGACGTGATCCGCATCCACGTCGACGTCGACGGTGCGGGCGGCTACGCGCTCGGCACGGTGAAGCACGAGCGATCGGGCACGGAGACGCTGGGCGATCGCGCGACGTCGGCGGATCCGCTGGGCAGCTTCGCCGGCGTGCTCAGCGATCCCGACACGGGTGCCGAGCTGTATCGGCAGACGCTCGGCATCGGGCTGGCGTACGCCTCGATCGCGCGCGGGCTCTCGTTCCGCTTCCCGGCGTTCACCGAGCCGCTGACGTTCACGCTGCTCGCCGAGACGCCCGAGACCGACACGCTGCAGCCGGTGCTCGAGACGCTCGTCGATCCCAGCGGCATCGCCGAAGCGCCGGTGCTCGACGGCGTGACCACCATGCAGCTGCGCGCGGCGACGCAGGAGCCCGCGCTCCGCTTCGTGATCTACGCCGAGGGCTATGACGCCGCCTCGGAGGAGCGGTTCTTCGCGGACGCGGACCGCGTGGTCTTCGTGCTCGAGCAGGATCAGTTCCCCGGGCTCGACTACTTCGAGATCACCGCGGTGTATCGCGCGTCGCTCGATCCACTGGGCGAGCCGATGGATCTCGGCGAGCCCGTGCCGATCCCCGATTCCTTCCTGGGCATGCGGCATCCCTACTGGGCGGACTGGTTCGCGCGCTGGCAGCAGCTGGTCTACCCGAGCGACGAGGAGACGTTCCGCGACGCGCTCGCGCAGGTGCCCTACGACTATCCGTTCGTGCTGATCGACAGCGACACCTACTGGGGCAGCGGCAACTTCAACGCGTTCGTCACGGTGCCCGCCGGCAACGACGAGTTCACCTACCTCGTCGAGCACGAGACCGGGCACTTCTTCGGGCTGCAGGAGGAGTACTCCGCCGGTGGGACGGAGCTGTTGTTCGCGCCCGGCGTGGAACCGTGGTCGCAGAATCTCAGCTTCGCGTCCGAGCTCGCCGACCTGAAGTGGAACGCGTTCGTCGCCGACGGCGTGCCGATCCCGACGCCGGCGAACGGCTGGGAGCAGTACGGCATCGGCGGCTACTCCGGCGGCTATGGTGGGCTCGACGATCGCAGCCTCGTGCCGACGCCGGAGGGCGTGTGCACGATGTCGAGCGGGCTCGACTACTGCGACGTGTGTCGCGCCGCGATCACCGACAAGCTCGAGCACGATCTGCTCGGCACTCCGTGAGCTGCTCAGAGCAGCTGCGTGACGTCGCCATCGCCGACGGCGAGCTCGGCGGCCTGCAACGCGAAGAGCGTGCACCAGACATTGCGATCGTCGCAGCGGTCGTCGTAGCGCACGCCGTCGCCGCGAGCCATGCGCGCGAGGAAGCCGAGGCCGCTGGCGATGCTGGTGCGCCAGCGTCGTCGATCGCGAATCGCCCACAGCCGCACCGCTTGCGCGGTCACGTCGCTGCGCGCCGGCGGCTGCTCGCCGGCGTCGAGCGGCCGGCATGCCGGGATACCGCCGTCGCTGCGCTGGGCCGCAGCCAGCAGGTCGAGCTGGTGGTCGAGCGCTGCGGCCGCCTGTGCACCGACGAGCCCGGTGCCCGCGGCGAGCGCGAGCCCTTCGAGCGCGTAGGCGTGCGCGTGCAGGTATGGCTGGGCACAGCGAGCCTCGATGTCCTCGAGCAGCACGTCTCGCGCGCGGCCGACCACGCACAGCTCGGCCCGCTCGATCGCCGCGAGTGCGAAGAGCAGCTTGCGCTGGTGCGTACCGAAGCGCGTGCTCCAGCGATCGGCGCGAGCCTCCCCGCCCCAGATCGCGCGGCGACAGCGGATCGCGGTACACAGCCGCGTCGCGCCGCCGGCGAGCACGTCGCGGGGCGGTCTGCCGCCGACCTGCCACCAGGCCAAGAGCCCGCGCAGCACGACACCGAGATCGAAGGTGTACGCGAGGCCATCGCGCCCGATGCGATCGGCGGCGATCTCGTGCGACAGCCAGCGCGCGACGGCGAGCGTGCGCGGATGATCCACGGGCAGCGCGTGCGCAGCCCAGCCGAGCCACAGCCCACCGGCCTCCGGATAGGGATAGCCCGGGTGCGCGTCGGCATGCCACGACCACACGCGTCCGTCGCCATCGACGACCTGCGGTCCGAGCAGCCACGCACGGCAGCGTTCGCGATCGAGGGTCGCCGGCGTGCTCGCCGTGCCGTCACCCATCGTGACTCCGCTCGCGGAGCAGTCGGAGCCCACGCGTCGTCGTCTTCGCGAGGGCGGGCAGCGGCGCACCGGCCAGCGCGGGATAGGCCTCGCACGCCGAGAAGCACCCGCCGCACGCGAGTCGCTCGATGTCGCGGCGGGCCTGCAGCGTCGCGGCGTCGTGCCAGATCTCGAGCACGTCGCGCTCGCGCACGTTGCCGAGCGGACGATCGTAGATGTGGCAGGGGAACACGCCGCCCTCGGGCGCGATGAACATCGTGCTGCGCAGCGCCTGACAGCCGATGCCCGAGGGCTCGCCGCCCGCGACGTGCGCGAGGTTCACGAGGTACGCGGTCTCCATCGCTTCCACCAGCGTGCGCGGCAGCCCACGCGCGCGCAGATGCTGTCGCACGAGGCGATCGACCGGCACGTGGAGCGCGGCCGCGCCGGCGTTGCCGTAGAAGTGCGCGGAGATCTGCATCGCGTTCCAGTGCCAGCGCGCGCGCGACCAGCCGGGTAGCTCGGCCTGCAGCGCGGCCCAGGTCGCGTCCATCGCATCGGCGTTCTTCGCGGTGATCGTCGTACCGACGTGGACCTCGACCCCCGCGATGGCATGCAGCGCTCGCGCGGTGGCGACGGCACGCGCGAACGATCCGGCCCGACCGCGGATCTCGTCGTGCAGGGCCGCGGGTCCGTCGATGCTCACGGTCACGACGAGCGCGGCGGCCGTGCGCTCGCGGAGTCGCGCGGTGTGCTCCGTTACCCGCTCGGTCAGCCAGCCGTTGGTCTGGAAGTGCAGCAGCTCGAGCGCCGGCGTGTGCGCGGCCACGGCGTCGAGCACCTCGCCGATGTCGGCGCGGATGAACGGCTCGCCGCCGGTGACGTCGAGCCAGCGCAGACGATCGAGCCGCGCCAGCACGGCTCCGATCTCCGCGGGCTCGAGCTCTTCGCCGCGCGCGCGCTCCCACGTGCGGCACATCGCGCAGCGCAGGTTGCAGCGACGCGTCACGTCCAGCACCACGCGCGTGGGTGAGCGCGGACGCCGAAACCACGTCTCGGCGAGTCCGGCGATCAAGCGCGCCTGCGCGCGCCAGCTCGATCCATGCGCGGAGCCTGCAGCCACCCTCGAGCTGGATGATAACCCGGCGCCCGAGTGGTACCGTGGGCGCGCGTGCGCCCTCGTCCGCGACGCGTGCTGGTGACCGGCGCCGATGGGTTCCTCGGCTCGCACCTGGTCGAGCGGCTGCTCGAGGCGGGCGACGACGTGATCGCGCTCGTACGGCCGAGCTCCACCGTCGGCACCGGTACGCTCGCGCTGCGCAACCTCGCCCCCGTGCGCGAGCGGCTCGCCGACGTGATCGCGGTCGATGTCGCCGGACCCGACGCCCTCACCCGCATGGCCGCCGCGGCCCCCGAGCTCGTGTTCCACCTGGCCGCGGATGCGTGGGTCGAGCGCTCGTTCGTGCAGCCCCGCGAGGTGCTGCGCACGAACCTCGACGGCACCATGAACGTCCTGCAGCTCGCGCGCGAGCTGCCTGCGGTGCAACGCCTCGTCGTCACCTCGTCGAGCGAGGTCTACGGCACGGCGCAGCGCGAACGCATCGCCGAGGACCATCCGCTCGAGCCGACCTCGCCCTACGCGGCCAGCAAGCTCGCCGCCGACCGCATGGCGATGGCGTACCACCACACGTGGGGCACCCCCGTCGCGGTGGTGCGGCCGTTCAACACCTACGGCCCGCGCCACGTGTACGACGTGATTCCCAAGTTCATCGCGCGAGCGCTCGCGGGTGCGCCGCTCCTGATCTTCGGCGACGGCGCGCAGAGCCGCGACTTCACCTGGGTCGACGACATGGTCGATGCACTGCTGCTGGCCGCGACGCACGAGCAGGCGCTCGGGCGCGTGACGAACTTCGGCAGCGGCGAGACGATCACGATCGCCGAGCTCGCGCGCGAAGTGATCGGGCTCGCGGAGTCGAGCTCGCCGATCGAGCACGCACCGCCCCGCGCGGCCGAGGTCGCGCGCCTGTGCTGCGATCCCTCGCAGGCGCACGCGCTCGGCTGGCGCGCGCGGGTGGGGCTGCGCGAAGGACTGCGGCGCACGATCGCGTGGGCGCGCGCGCGGAAGCCCGGCGGATGAGCGCGACGCGCTGGAGCGCGGCCACGGGGATGGCCGGTGCGTGGGTGATCGCGGCCGTGTTCGCGATCGCCGGGATCGTCGACGTCGTGCTCGCGCGACACCTGCACGACGAGGGCCTGCTCACCTACTACTTCGCCCGCATGGCCGCCGACGATCCAGTCGCGGTGTTGCTGCTGCAGAAGTGTCGGCCGCCGATCTCGGCGCTCTACGCCCCGTTCGCGGCGCTCGGCCCCCTGCCCTTCGGCATCGCGCACGTGCTCGTCGCAGCGCTCGCGATCCCGGCGCTCGTCGCCGGCGCGAAGGCGTTCGGGCACCGTTGGCCCGTGCTCGTCGGGCTCTTGCTGGCCGCGTCGCCGCTCTACTGCGGCGCCGCCGCGGCCGGGGTGTCGAACAGCGACGGCGTCGCGGTGGCGGTCTTCGCGACGTGGCTGTGGTTCGCACGCGAGCGTCGGTTCGCGGCCGGCGTGCTGCTCGGCATGCTGCCGTGGATCCGGGCCGAGCTCGCACCGCTCTCGCTCGCGCTGCTCGTGCTCGCGGCCAAGGAGCGTCGCGGCGCCCCGTGGCTCGGTGCGCTGGTCTTCCCGCTCGGCTACGGGCTCGTCGGCGCCGCGGTGCACGGCGACGTGCTGTGGATGTTCCACTACCCGCCGGCTCTGCCCGAGCCGATGCCGGGCAACCCGTACTGGTCCACGCACGACGGAAAGGTCACCGATGCCGCGCTGCTCGCCAGCCTGCTCGCGCTCGGTCCGATCTGCGTGCTCGCACCGATGCTCGCGCCGAGACGTCTGCGCTCGGCCGAGCTGGTGTGGCTCGGCTTCGCGTTGTTCGAGCTCGGCGTGCTGCTCGCGTTGCCTCGCTGGCGCGCGTTCAACTTCGATCTGTCGCCGCGCTACCTGCTCGGGGTCGTGCCGGCGCTCGCGCTCGCGGGTGCGCGGGCGATCGAGGCGCTCGCGGAGCCCGCGGACGCGCGACGAAGGACATGGGAGCTCGCGGTGCTGGTGGGCTTCGCGGTGCTCGCGTGGCGGGCGGTGGGCGCCGGGGCGCATGCGGCCGGGCTGACCGCGGTGGCGATCACGGCGGCTGCGATCGCGTGCGCGCGTGCGGGCTTCGTGCGGCCTGCGATCGCCACCGTGGTGCTGCTCGCCGCGATCGGTCCGCTCGGATTCGCCGAGGGCGTGCGGCTGCGACGCGAGCGCGAGGCGCCCGAGCTCGCCGAGATCGTCGCGCGCCTCGACGAGCGACCGGAGTGGCGCGAGCGCCCGATCTACACCAATGCGCCGTTGCTCGCCGCGCATCTGCGCCGCGTCGATCCGCAGCGTCCGGCGGCGGTGCACTACATCGTGCAGGCCGATCAGCTCCACGAGCTCGTCGCACTGGCCAACCCCGAGTGGTCGCAACGGCAGCGGCTGCTCGACGCGCTGTCGCGCGACTTCTACGGCGTGCCGGTGTTGCCCGATGCGCTGGCGCCCCAGCAGCTGCCGGCGGGCGCGTTGTTCGTGCTCGTCGACGACCCGCGGCTCGAGCTCGTGCTGCCGGCGGCGCGCTGGGATGCGTGGCTCGCCCCCGCGGTCGCGAGCTTGCGCGTACGGATCGCGACCTTGCGCGAGCGCCCGGAGGCGCCGCGATGAGCGATCAGCGGCCGACGACGCCCCTGCGCGCCCGTGTCGTCGCCGCGCTGCCGGCCGCGATCGTCGCGCTCGTCTGCGCGGCGTCGGCGATCCACACGGAGTCGACCCGCGCCGACCCGGTGTCGAATCGCGACCGACCGTCGCCCACGCTCTCGCCCGAGGCCAGCGAGCTGCTCGACGGCCTCGCGGTCGGCGAGCGCATCGCAGGCTGGAACGTGATCGCGCTGTCGGGCCCGACCGACCACGCGATCGCGATCGGCTTCGAGCGCGACGCACAGCGCTTCGTGGTGACGATCGCCGCGATGGGCCTGCGCCCCGAGCACCCCGCGGTGCAGACCGAGCGCTACGCGATCTACTACGGCCACGCGACCCCACCGGACCGCAAGATCCCCGACGGCGCGGTGCGAGCGATCACGGCCGGACTCGCGCGCCGCATCGCGAAGCACGAGCACGAGCTGCCCGAGCTCTGAGCGCGGGGGCGCTGCGCGGCGCGGTCAGCTCGCGTCGTCGTCGAACAACGCGGGGAAGATCTCGCGCAGCGCTCCGGGGTCCCCGCTCGCGCGTACTTCTTCGTGACCGCGCGTCGCCTTGCCGGCCTGGGGAAGGCGCAGGCGTGCGCGCTCCGGGGGCTCGTGCTCCGGCACCGGCACCGCGAACAGCTCCCCCGTGCCCGCGAACATCCGGGCGAGCGCCGCCGGCATCGTGTGCGTACCTTCGACTGCGGCGCGGGCCCGCAGCTCCGACGCGCCGAACCGATCGAGGTAGATCGCATCCACCCCGGAGCACCCGGGACGCGCGGCACAGCCCTCGCACTGCGCCGCGAAGGCCTGTGGTTGCACGTGCAGCTCGCTGGCCCACGGCCCCAGCAAGCACGCCGGTGCACCGTCGATGCCGACCGCGACGCCGGCCCGCCGCGCACGATCGAGGGCGTGCAGCGCGAACGGCAGCGCGAGCGAGAGTCGCGGCACCACGCGATCGAAGTCGAGCGCCGCACGGCCGGCCACCCGCGGCACCACCACCATCCAGGCCGCGATCCCGAGCGCGGCCAGGAGCGGCGGGAGCTCGCCCAGCACACGGAAGCTCGAGCGCGTGAGCACGGTGCTGGCGACGACGGTCACACCGCGCGCACGCAGCCGCGCGATCGCGGCCATCGTGGCGACGAAGCCACCTTCAACGCCCGAGTGCCAGTCGTGCACGGCCGCGCGCGCGCCGTGGATCCCCACGTGCACGTCGCCGAGCCCGGCCTCGACCAGCGCATCGACGCGCGTCGCGTCCGCGAGGTGACGTGCGTGCGTCTGCAGCCCGATCGCCGCGAAGCCCCGCGCCCGCGCCTCGGCCACCGCGGCGACGAGCTCGCCCACGAGCGTCGGCTCTCCGCCGACGAACGAAACCTCGTCGGCCTCGCCGCGTGCCCGCGCCAGCGCGTCGCGCCAGCCGAGCTCGTCGCGCTCCGCGATGCCGTGCTGTCCACAGAACACGCAGCGATCGTCGCAGCGCGTCGTGAGCCGCACGCTCGCGCGCACGGTCACGACAACGGCACGCCGAACGAGGCGCCCGCGTGGCCTTCGCTGCGCTGCTTCATGGTGAGCAACGGCGGCAGCGCGGCGGCCTGCTCGTCCGACGCACCGAGCAGCTCGGCGAGCGCCATGGCGCCCAGGCCCTGCTCCTCGTCGGTGCCGGTGCGACCGTCGCCTCCGTTGCTGACGAACACGCTGAGCCGCGTCGTCTCGGCCACGCCGTTCGGCCCGGCGGGATCGCGCGCGAGCACGTCGACCTGGTAGCGACGCCCCGACGACGTCTCGAGCACGAAGGGCACTGCACCGAACGTGACCGGGTGCACCGCGACGATCGTGCACGGACCGACGCGCGTGCCCGGACGTGCGCTCGCGAAGACGGGACCGAGGGCCAGCCCACGTCCACGGCCGCGGGCGATCATCCAGCCGCCGAAGCCGAGTGCGGCGGCTGCTACGCCACCACCGATCAGCACGGTTCGTCGAGCCCAGATCGCACGCGCCATCACCCAAGACGCTACCGCGCTCTCGCATCGGGGGTCAATCGACCGCGTGGCGACGCACCCTTACGAGTAAGCCGTGGGCACCCGCGGCCGGCACGAGCCCCGATGCTAGACTTCCGCCGTGAACTCGCCTGGATTCCCTGCTCTCGCGTCGCGTGGCTACTCAGGTTCCCGGTGTTGGTCGGCGTCCCGGTGTTGGTCGCCGTTGCTCGTGATCGCGCTCGTCGGCTGCGGCAGCGATTCCGGCGACGACGACACGGCCGCGGGTACGACCACCGGCACCACGATGACCACCGAGTCGGGCACCGGCTCGCCGACGACGAGCAACGATCCGAGCGGCGATCCGACCACCGCGTCGCAGACGACCATGCCGAGCACCACCACCCCCGCCGACACCAGCGAGACCTCGCCCGAGACCGGCGAGTCGACCGGCCCCGAGCCCGGCGTGCCCGAGGTCCACTACGTCGGCCGCTTCGACGCCAGCGATCCCAGCCGCGTGCGCATGGGCTGGTCGGGCATCGGCTTCGTCGTCCGCTTCGACGGCACCGGCGCGACCGCGCGCCTCGACGACGCCGCGCAGTACCTCACCGTCGTCGTCGACGGCCAGGTGCAGCCGACGCTCGCCACCGGCGGCGGCGAGCAGGACTTCGTGCTCGCCACCGGCCTGCCCGCCGGCGAGCACGTCGTCGAGGTCTACCGCCGCACCGAGGGCAGCTTCGGCGCGACCTCGATCATCGACGTCACGGTCGAGGGCGAGCTGCTCGCGCCGCCCCCGGTCGATCGCCGCATCGAGATCGTCGGCGACTCGATCACGTGCGGATACGGCAACGAAGGCGTGTCGCCCTGCAGCTTCTCGGCCGAGACCGAGAACCACTACATGACCTACGGCGCGATCGCGGCGCGGGCGGTGGGCGCCGAGCTGAACACGATCGCGTGGTCGGGCAAGGGCATCATCTACAACTACGGCGACGACACGAACCAGCCGATGCCCGAGCTCTACGATCGCATCATCGCCGGCGAGGACACCGCGTGGGACTTCTCGTGGCAGCCGGACGTCGTCGCGATCAACCTCGGCACCAACGACTTCAGCACCGACGGTGATCCGAGCGAGCAGCAGTATGTCGGCGCCTACGTCGACTTCGTGACCCACATCCGCGAAGTGAACCCCGACGCGTTCATCCTGCTGCTCTCGCCCTCGCTCTACGGCGACGAGGCCACGATGGTCGACGGTTACCTGCAGAGCGTCGTGGATCAGCGCCAGGGTGCGGGCGACACGGCGATCGCCTGGGCCAACATCAACGTCGAGTGGATCGGCTCCGGCTGCGACGGCCATCCCTCCGTCGCGACCCACGAGGGCATGGGCGCGCGGCTCGTCGAAGAGCTCGGCACGCACCTCGGCTGGTGAGCCGGATCAGGCGACGTCGTCGTCGTCTTGACCACCGCCCTGCTCCCGCAACAGCGCGACGAAGGCGTTGCAGACGTCGCGGGTGGTCAGGATGCCCGCGAGCTTGCCGTGCTTGGTGATCAGCGCGGAGCCGATGCGGCGGCGCGCGATCTCCTCGGCGACCTCGTCGAGCCGCGCATCGACCTCGACCACGTAGGGATCGCGCGTGCAGATCGCGTCGACGGTGACCTGCACCGCGACGCCCTGCTTCGCGAGCACTTCGTGGATGACCGTGATGTCCTGCGCCGAGACGACGCCGTCCAACTTCCCGTCACGCAGCACCGGGAGGTGGTGGATGTCGTGCTCGCGCATCATCGCGCGCGCGACATCGACACTCTCACCCACGTCGATCGCGTAGGGGAACGGGGTCATCGCGGTGAGCACGCTGGGGATGCGTCGTGGCATCTGCCCCCATCATGTCACCGCGACGCCCGAGGCGCGAGGCTCCCGAGCCCCGCGCCGAGGGTCAGCCCTTCGGCCGATCCTTGTACTTCGTGACCAGGGCTTCCTGGATGTTCCGCGGCACCGGGGAGTACTTCTCGAACTCCATCGAGTACTCGGCCTTGCCCTGCGTGGCACTGCGGAGCTCGTTGGAGTAGGCGAACATCTCGGCGAGCGGCACGTGGGCCTCGAGCTGCGAGGTGCCGGCATGCGCCTCCGAGCCGACGATGACACCGCGGCGACGGATGAGCGTGGTCTGCACGGCGCCCTGGAACTCCTCGGGCGTCTCGACCTCGACCTTCATGAGCGGCTCGAGCACGACCGGGTCGGCCTTGCGCATCGCCTCCTTGAACGCCGCACGCGCGGCGATCTGGAACGCGATGTCGCTCGAGTCGACCTGGTGGAACGCGCCGTCGTTGAGCTCCATCTCGACGTCGACCACCGGGAACCCGATGAGCACGCCGCGCTCCTTGGCGATTTCGAAGCCGTGCTGAACGGACGGGATGAACTCGCGCGGGATGATGCCGCCGACGATCTTGTCGAGGAAGCGGAAGTGCTCACCCGGCTGCGGATCCGGCAACGGGCGCATCACGCCGCCGATCTTCGCGTACTGACCCGAGCCACCCGTCTGCTTCTTGTGCGTGTACTCGTAGTTGACCTCTTTGCCGATGGTCTCGCGGTACGCGACCTGCGGCTCGCCGACGATGGTCTCGACCTTGTACTCGCGACGCATGCGCTCGATGTAGACCTCGAGGTGCAGCTCGCCCATGCCGGCGATGATGGTCTCGGCCGACTCCTCGTCGCGCCGCACCTTGAACGTCGGGTCTTCCTTCGCGAAGCGGTTGAGCGCCTTCGAGAAGTTGGACAGCGTCGCGTTGTCCTTCGGCTTGACGGCGTAGAAGATCACCGGGTCCGGCACGTGCATGGACCGCAGCGAGTACTCCTTCTGCCCGTCGGTGAAGGTGTCACCGGCCGCGCAGTCGATGCCGAACAGCGCGCAGATGTCTCCGGCGCCGGCCGACTCGATCTCCTCCATCTCGTCCGCGTGCATGCGCACGAGCCGACCGACCTTGCTCTTCTGCTGCGTGCGCGCGTTGTAGATGGAGTCGCCCTTGGCGACCTTGCCCTGGTAGATGCGCAGGTAGGTGAGCTGGCCGTAGCGGCCGTCCTCGAGCTTGAACGCGAGCGAGCACATCGGCAGGTCGTTCTTCGTCTCGAGCACGACCTCCTGCTCGGTCTTGCCCTCGCGCAAGAACGCCTTGTTGGTGACCTCGGTGGGGTTCGGCAGGTAGCGCACCACGCCGTCGAGCATGGTCTGCACGCCCTTGTTCTTGTACGCCGAGCCCGCGAAGGTCGGCACGAACTTGAGCTCGATGGTGGCCTTGCGGATGACCGGGATCATCTCCTCGCCGGTCACCTCGTGCCCCTCGAGGAACTTCTCCATGATCGTGTCGTCGAACTCGGAGACCGCCTCGACGAGCTTGCTGCGGTACTCCTCGACCTTCTCCTCGTAGCCCTCGGGGATGTCCGCCTCGCGGATGTTCTCGCCGTTGGAGCCGTCGTAGTAGTACGCGCGACGGTTGAGCAGATCGATCACGCCCTCGAACTGGTCTTCGGCGCCGATCGGGATCTGCATCATCACCGCGTTGAGGCGCAGCTTGTTGCGCAGCGCCTCGTGCACGCGATAGGCGTCGGCACCCGAGCGATCCATCTTGTTGATGAACGCGAGGCGCGGAACGTTGTAGCGCCGCATCTGGCGATCGACGGTGAGCGACTGCGACTGCACGCCCGCGACACCGCAGAGCACCAAGATGGCGCCGTCGAGCACCGACAGCGCGCGCTCGACCTCGATCGTGAAGTCGACGTGCCCGGGCGTGTCGATGATGTTGACGTGATGGTCGGCCCAGGTGACGTGCGTCGCGGCGGACTGGATGGTGATGCCGCGCTCGCGCTCGAGCTCCATCGAGTCCATCGTGGCACCCACGCCGGACTTGCCACGCACCTCTTCGATCTTGTGGATCTTGCCGGTGTAGAAGAGGATCCGCTCCGTCAGCGTGGTCTTGCCGGAGTCGATGTGAGCGGAGATCCCGATGTTGCGCGTGTGGGCCAGGTCGAGCATGGCGGGGCGGAGTGTGGCCATGGTTGACCCCCGGCACCAGCCGGGGGGTCGTGAGCTGACTCAATGGGCGACGCGACCGGGCGTGCGGGCCTCGACCCGCGCTACTTGGTCGCTGCCGCGGCGTCTGCGGTCCCTGCCGAGGCCTGCGCCGGCGGCGTGGTCGCGGGCTTGTACGCCTTGCCCTTCGCCAGCATCTCGACGTGGGCCAGGTGCTCCTCGAGCTTCGGCAGCGTCGCGCCCGCCCAGGCCTTGAGCTCGGCGTCCGCGCCGCTCTGCGACTCGGTACGGAACAGCTCGACGGCCTTGCGATGGTCCTCGAGCATGATGTCGACGTAGGCCTTCTCGAACTTGCTGCCGGTCTTCTTCTCGAGCTCGGCGCGCTTGGTCTTGGTGGCCTCGTCGGGCTCGCTCGGCAGCGTGATGCCACGGGCAGTGCACAGCGACGCGAGCTCGGCGTTCGCGGCGGTGTGCTGGTCGATCATCTTCTGCGCGAAGTCCTTCACGGTCGCCTTCTTCGCCTTCTCGAGCGCGGCCTTGCTGAGCTCGACCTCGGCGAGGCCACCGGCGGCGGCGGTCTCCACGAAGGTCTTGTCGGCGTCGGAGAGCGGCGGCGGCTCCTTCGGCTTGGCGGCGGCTGCAGCGGCGTCGGCCTCTTCTTGCTCGCGGCGCGCGGCGTCCTCGTCGGCGGCGGTCTGCAGCGCTTCTTGCGTCGGCACGGTGCCGTAGCTCTGCTCTTCGGGCGTCGTCGAGTCGTAGCGCGCTTCGGGTTGGTTCTTGCAGCCGAGCCCAGCGAGCGCGACGACGGTGAGAGTGAGCAACGGAGCGGATCGCTTCATCGGGTGGAACCTCCGCCGGAAGATGCGACACGAATGCCCCGGTGCACGCACACGTGCCGGTGTTTTTCGTGCGAGCTGATCGACGCTCAACTCGTCACGCGAGCTCGAGGAACTTCTTCGCGACGGCGTCGGCGGTGAAGCCGAATGCCTTCGCGACCTCTTCGCCCGGCGCGGAGGCCCCGAAGTTGTCGATGCCGTGGCTGTGCGCGGCCCAACGCTGCCAGCCGAACGTGGTGCCGGCCTCGACCGAGAGCCGCCGCGTGATCGCCGGCGGCAGCACCTCGTCGCGGTACGCGTCGCTCTGGCGCGCGAACGCTTCCCAGCACGGCATCGACACCACGCGCACCGCCTTGCCCTGCGCGTGCAGCTGCTTCGCGGCCTCGTAGGCGATCGCGACCTCGCTGCCGGTCGCGACCAGGATGCCGTGCAGCGCCGACGCGGCGACGCCCGGCGGATCCCACATCACGTAGGCGCCGGTCGAGATGTCCGTGCGCGTCTCCTCGAACACGGGGAGGTTCTGCCGCGTGACGAGGATCGCGGTCGGGCCGTCGCCGAACTTGCGCGAGAGCGCATGGCGCCACGCCGCCGCCGTCTCCTTCGCGTCGGCCGGGCGCACGACGTCGAGGTTCGGGATCATCCGCAGGCTCATGCACTGCTCGATCGGCTGGTGCGTGGGTCCGTCTTCGCCGAGCCAGATGCTCTCGTGGCTGAACACGTGGATGACCGGCAGCTTCATCAGTGCCGAGAGGCGCAGGCAGCCACGCATGAAGTCGGAGAACACGAGGAAGGTCGCGTCGTAGACGCGCAGGCCACCGTGCGCCGCGATGCCGTTGCACACGCCGGCCATGCCGTGCTCGCGCACACCGAAGTGCATGATGCGTCCGCCCGGCGTCGCCTTGGTCTGGAACGGCAGCCGCGTGATGTGCACGCCGTTGCTCTCGGCGAGATCGGCCGAGCCGCCGACGAGCTGCGGGTCCGCGTCGAGCAGCGCCTCGAGCACCTTCTGCTGGGCCTTGCGCGTGGCGATCGGCTTGCCGACCTCGAAGCTGGGGATCGCATCGAGCGTGCCCGCCGGCAGCTCGCCGCGCAGCGCCGCCTCGAGCTCGGCGGCGAGCTCGGGATGGGCCGCGCGGTACTTCTCGAACCGCTGGTTCCACGCCGCGTGCTCGGCCGCGAGCTGCTCGCGGCGCTCCGCCAGCGCATGCCGGAGCTCGTCGGGCACGAGGAACGTGGGCTCGAGCGGCCAGCCCATCGCCTGCTTCGCCGCCTCGACCTCGGCCTTGCCGAGCGGTGCACCGTGGCTGCCCGACGTGCCCGCCTTCGTCGGCGCGCCCTTGCCGATCACCGTGCGGCACTCGACGAGGCTCGGGCGATCCGTCACAGCACGCGCCGCCGTGATCGCGGCGGTGACGGCCTCGCCGTCGTGGCCGTCGCACTTCTGCACGTGCCAGCCGTACGCAGCGAAGCGCGCGCACACGTCCTCGCTGAACGCGAGCTCCGTGGAGCCGTCGATCGTGATGCGGTTGCTGTCGTAGAGGAACACGAGCTTGCCGAGCCCGAGGTGGCCCGCGATGCTCGCGGCCTCGGACGCGACGCCCTCCATCAGATCGCCGTCGCTGCAGATGCCGTAGACGAAGTGATCGACGACGGTGTGGCCCGGACGGTTGTAGCGCTCGGCGAGGATGCGCTCCGCGATCGCCATGCCGACCGCCGCGGCGAACCCGGTGCCGAGCGGACCGGTGGTCACCTCGACGCCGATCGTGTGGCCGAGCTCGGGATGGCCTGGCGTCTTCGAGTGCAGCTTGCGGAAGCGCTGCAGCTCGGCCATCGGCAGGTCGTAGCCCGACAGGTGCAGCAGCGAGTACAGCAGCATCGAGCCGTGGCCCGCGCTGAGCACGAAGCGATCGCGATCGGGCCAGTGCGGCGCGGCGGGATCGTGGACGAGGAACCGCAACCACAGTGCGGCGGCCATGTCGGCGGTGCCCATCGGCATGCCCGGGTGCCCGGACTTCGCGGCCTCGACTCCATCCATCACGAGCGCCTTGATGGTCTTCACCATCAGCTCGTGCAGCGCGGCGTCGCAGGTGCGTGCGGGTCGGTCGGCTCGGTCGGTCATCGCGCCCCGGAGCTATCACGTACCCGGGGGCGCTGCCACCGACCGGCCGACACGTGCGTTATCCCGTCCGATTCACACGCCCGAGAGCTGCTTCTCGACCGCGAGCCCGAGCGCGCGGAGCTTCGCACGCAGCGTGGTGCGCGAGATGCCGAGGATGTCGGCGGCCTGCACGAGGTTGCCGCGCGCGTGGCGGAGCACCTCCTCGAGCACCACGCGGTCGACCCGCGCGCACACGCGGCGGTAGAGATCGGGCGTGCGATTGGCCAGCAGCTCGCGCACGAGCGTGTCGAGCTCGAGCTGGGGGCCCTCGTTCGTCCGCGGTGCGGCGGGCGCCAGCGGTCGCACGCCCTCCGGCAGACACTGCGGCGTGATCACGTCGCCGGTCGCATGCACCACCGCGTAGCGGATCGCGCTCTGCAGCTCGCGCACGTTGCCGGGCCACGTGTGCGCCTGCAGCAGTCGCGCGGCGGCCGGCGCGAGCCCACGCACGGACTTGCCGAACTCGCGGTCGAACATCTTGATGAAGTGCTCGATGAGCACCGGCAGATCGTCGGCGCGCTCGCGCAGCGGCGGCACCTGGATCGTGAAGCCGTTGAGCCGATAGTAGAGATCCTCGCGGAAGCGGCCCTCGGCGACGAGCTTCGGTAGATCCTTGTTGGTCGCCGCGATCACCCGTACGTCGGTGCGGATCGTGTGGTTGTCGCCGACCCGCTCGAACTGCTGCTCCTGCAGCAGCCGCAGCACCTTCGACTGCGTGGCGGGGCTCATGTCGCCGATCTCGTCGAGGAAGATCGTACCGCCGTCGACCTGCTCGAACTTGCCGATGCGGCGCCGGTCGGCCCCGGTGAACGCGCCGCGTTCGTGGCCGAACAGCTCGCTCTCGAGCAGCGACTCGGGGATCGCGGCGCAGTTGATCGCGAGGAACGGCTGGGTCGCACGGCGGCTGTACTGCACGATCGCGCGCGCGATGAGCTCCTTGCCGGTGCCGCTCTCGCCGAGCACCAGCACCGTGACGTCCTGCGGAGCGACGCGACCGATCGCCTTGTAGAGCTCTTGCATCGCCGGTGCGCGGCCCACGATGAGCCCGGTCTGCTCGTCGCCGAGCTCGGGATCGGTGGCCGCGGGCGCATCGGCGAGTCGGCGCAGCTCGAGCGCGCGCGTCACCACGTCTCGGAGCTTGTGCAGCTCGACGGGCTTGAGCAGGTAGTCGAACGCGCCGCGTTTCATCGCCTCGATCGCCGTGTCGGTGCTGCCGTGCGCGGTGATCACGATCACCGGCAGCTGCGGATCGATGGCGCGGATGCGGTCGTAGGCCTCGAGCCCCGACATGTCCGGCAGCCGCACGTCCACGATCACGGCGTCGGGCCGCGCGCTCTCGACGAGCGCGATGCCGGCACGCGCGGTGGCGGCGGGCAACACCTGCAGCGTGTCGGTGGAGAGGCAGCGTTCGAACGAGTAGAGCGTGTTGGGCTCGTCGTCGATGACCAATAACCTAGCCATGCGCGCGTTCCTTCTCGAGCTCGACCGTGGACGCGAGTGCCCGCGGTGCCCGTGGCAACGTGACTCGGAAGACCGCACCGCCGCCGCTCGCGTTCTCGGCCACGATGCGGCCGCCGTGCGTTTCGACGATGCGTCGACAGATCGACAGCCCGAGTCCGCTGCCGGTCTCCTTGGTGCTCACGAACGGCTCGAAGATGCGGTCGAGCAGCTCGACCGGAACCCCCGCGCCGGTGTCCGCCACCTCGATCGACACCACGGCTCCGCCACGCACGGTGACGGTCACCCGTCCACCGTCCGGCAGGCCGTCGAGCGCGTTCAGCAGCAGGTTGAGCACGACCTGCCGCAGCTGCGCGGCGTCGGCGACGACGACCACCGACTCGAAGGGGAGCCGGGTGCAGACCTCGATGCCCTGCCGCGTCGCGCGGCCGGACATCAGCTCCACCGTCTGGCGCACGATCTCGCAGACATCGAGCGCGCGCTTGTCCGGACGAGGCGGCCGCGCGAAGTCGAGGAACGTCTGGATCGAGCGATCGAGCCGCGTGATCTCCTCGTCGAGCACCGCGAGATCGCGGTGGCTCAGCCCGTGGCCGTCGACTGCCGTCTGCACGAGCATGCGGATCGGCATCAGCGGATTGCGCAGCTCGTGCGCGAGGCCGGCGGCGAGCTGACCGACCGCCGCGAGCTGCTCGCCGCGCAGCACCTCGCGCTCGCTCTTCTGGAGTCGCGCCACCACCGTGCCGACCTGCTCGGCGAGCCGCGACAGCGAGGCCTCCAGCCCTTCGAAGCCACCGACGGTGTCGACGTTGATCGGCCCGACGACCTCGGTCAGCTTGCCGGCCGCACCGCGGATCGGGACGCTGAGCTGCACCATCGAGCGGTTGAGCCCGCGCGCGATCACGAAGCCGGCGAGCAGGCCCGCGAGCGAGCCCCCGATGCCGAGCACCAGGAGGCCGAGGCTCAGTCGATCGGCGGCTTCGCGGCTCTCGACGCTCTCGCGTGCGACCGAGTCGCGGTGGAACTCGACGTAGTCGCGGGCGGGCCGGAAGATCTCCTCGGCCATCAGCTCGTCGACCAACCGCCCGAGCTCGGCGCGCGTCTCCGCGTCGCGGGCATGCGGCCCGAGCCGCCTGAATTCGGCGAAGAAGCGCCGCGAGCCGGCCTGCAGCGCGTCGAGCTGCTCGAGCTCGCGCGGCGAGCGGGCCAGCGCACGCGCGCGCTCGATCAGCGCGTCCGCATCGGGCTCGGCGCCCTCGATCTCGGCGAGATTCGCAGGGTCCTGCGTGCGGAGGTAGCGGTTCAGCGTGTTCCGGACCTCGCGCATCCGGATCTCCAGCTCCTCGGCCGCGCGCATGCCGGAGACGTCGAGCATGGTCAGCTGCGTCGCGCGCGTGTGCATGTCGTGCAGGTACCAACCGGCCCAGACGTCGAGCACCAGCACGAGCAAGCTCACCGTCAGGGTCGGCGCGGTGACGCGGTAGAGCAGACGTCTCGACAACCCGGGCACGGCGGCGGCGCCCAGCCCAGCAAGCGACGTGCCGAACCATCGGAGCCACCGAGAGCCACGCAGCCACGCGGCCCGCGGCCGGTCGGCGCCCCCCGGTCAGGTTCTGTTCGAGCTGGTCATTTCACGCCACCGCGTCGAGGTGACACGCCCGCCAGCCGCGCGCGGGTCCCGGTCAACGCTCGCGCGGATAGACCGCGATCTCGGATCCGACCGCGAACGCGACGTGTCGCGGCGGCGTGCGGTCGAGGACGTCCCACGGCGCGCCGTAGAGCTCGCCGAAGTCGACCGCGAGCTCGAGCCGATCGAGCCCGGTCGGATAGACCGCCCAGATCGGATGGTGCACGCGATAGACGACGACGCCGCCGTCGCCGTCGCTGCCGAAGCCCCACTCGTGCTCCTTGAAGAAGTGCTCGAGCGAGCTCGGCTCGGGGACCACCGGCTCGCTCGCGCCGCGCAACGTCATCGCGTGCGTGCGCTCGCCGAGCTCGATGCGCACGTCGAGTCGACGCGTCGCACCTTCGTCGGTCACCACCGCGTCCATCGGCACCGCGCGGTAGTGCTCGTGGTAGAGCAGGTTCGCGACCATCGCGATCGCCGGCTTCGGTACGAGCTCGGCGATGAACGCGACGCCGCGACGACGCGCACCGTCGCGCTCGCGCACGTACGCGCGCAGGTTCACCTCGGGGAAGTCGGTGTGCAGCGGCACCGCGATCCCGCGCACGCGCGTGTCGAGGAAGCGGAACGCGACGAAGCTGACGTAGGCGACGCCTTCGGGATCGTCCGGCAGGCGATCGGGCTCGATCGCGGCCGGCAGATGCGACGCGAGCAGCTCGCCCGGAATCTGCCAGGTGACGAGCGCGAGGTCGAGCCAGCGCGCGGTGAGAAACGGCGACGGCTCGCTCACGTGGTCAGCATGGCGGCAGCGGCGTCGCGCCGCAAGACGGTGGTTCGTGCTATGTCAGCGCCCATGCGCATCTGCATCCTCGGTGCCACCGGCCTGGTCGGACGCGAGACCATCGAGCTCGCCCTTCGCGCGTGGCCGCAGGCGGAGCTGTCGCTGTTCGCGAGCCGCGATCAGACCCTCGATCACGGCGGCCGCAGCTGGTCGGTCGCGGGCGCGCCGTCGCTCGAGCGCGACGATGCCCCGCGTGGCGATCTCGCCTTCGTCGCGCTCGACGACGATCACAGCGCGCGTTACGTGCCGCGCCTGCTCGCGCTCGGCTATCACGTCGTCGACAAGAGCAACACCTACCGCGCCGATCCCAAGGTGCCGCTCGTCACCGCCGCCGTGAACACGCGCCGCGTCGGCGCCGACACCAAGCTGGTCGCGAATCCGAACTGCACCACGATCCCGTTCGCGCTGGCGATGGCGCCGCTGCTCTCGCGCTGGGGCCTGCAGGCGGCCACCGTGAGCACCTACCAGGCGATCAGCGGCGCAGGCATCGGCCCGCTCGACGAGTTCCTGGCCGACTCGCAACGGGGATATGCGGAGCCCGATCGCCTCGGCGCGCGCTTCGACGCCGGCAAGTACGCGGGCAACACCGTGCCGCACAACGGCAAGACCGACGACGGCGGGTTCTCGGCCGAGGAGCGCAAGCTCATGTTCGAGAGCCGCAAGATCCTCGAGCTCGACGGGCTCGCGATCTCGGCGCAGTGCTGCCGCGTGCCGGTCGCGGTGGGCCACTACCTCAACGCCTGGATCACGCTCGGGGCCGCGGCCACGATCGCGGAGATCGAGGCCGAGCTCGCGAAGGCGCCGTTCGTCTCGTTCCGTCCCGGTGCCGCCGGCGACGGGCTCAGCGCGCTGTCGTGCGTCGGCGATCGCGATCGCGCGCAGGTCGGCCGCGTGCGCGTGGATGCGCGCGACCCCAGCGGACGCAGCCTGTGCATCACGGTCGCGGGCGACAACCTGCGGCTCGGCGCGGCCACGAACGCGGTGCGCATCGCGAGCGCGTGGTATCGCAGCGCCGACGCGGAGCTGCAGGCACCCGACACGGGCGCCTGAGCCCGCATGGTATCCTCGGAGCGCGCGATGGCGATTTCGCAGGCAGCTCGGCTCGTCGCGATCGCGTCGCTCGTCGCGTGCTCGCTCGACGCGAGTGGCTTCGGCCACACGTCCGGCTCGGGCTCGATCGGCGGCGCAGAGGCGAGCACGGGACCGGTGGAGACCGGCACCGGCGAGCCCTCGTCGTCGGACGGCACGAGCTCGGGCGTCGCGACGACCACCACGACGACGAGCAGCACCACGGCCAGCAGCGAGGTCACGGGTGAGCTCGACGACGGCGACACCAGCTCGAGCGGCGACGAGCAGGGCGAGACCACGAGCTCGAGCGGGATGGTCGATCCGTGCAGCGTCGCGCCGCCGTTCGAGCTGACGCTCGAGGCCGACGCCGCCGTGCTGGGCGGCACGATGATGCTCGGGGTGCTCGACAACGGGCAGCAGTACGTCTACTCGACCGAGGCCGACACCGGCACCGCGACGTTCTCCTTCCAGGTCGACTGCCCGGGCACGTACGCGGTCTGGGCGCTGGTCTACGACGCCGATCCACTGATCCTCGACGCGTTCGACGAGGGCGCAGGGGCGGACCGCATGCAGGTCGACGTCGACGCCGACAACACCGACTGGCGCTACGGCTGTCAGACGGGGTTGCTCGCGTGGTCGTGGCAGGCGGTGGGCACGAACAACGGCCTCTGCACCAACGACCAGCGCAAGGAGTACGCGCTCGCCCCGGGCGATCACACCGTCGTGTTCACGCCCAGCGAAGGCGGCATGCACGGTGGCACCACCCCGGGCGACACGGCTGGGCTCATGCGCATCACGATCACCAACAACCTCGACTTCGCGCCGTAGCCGGTAGCTCGCGATGGCCTCTCCACTGACCGATGCGGTCCTCGAGCTCGCCGAGCACGCCGGACAATCCGGGGTCTCGATGGGCACCATCGTCGACACGCTCGAGGGCCGCGGCTTCGCGGCCGAGCACGTCGAGCGCGAGATCTGGAGCTTGCTCGAGCGCCGCAGGCTGACCCCCGCCGGCTTCGTGTGTCGCACGATCAAGCGCAAGGGCGTCGACGGCGACGGCGGACGCGCCCGCGTGTACGAGTTCATGCTCGTGCCGTGGTCGGCCGCGCTCGATCGTCAGCTCGATCTCGGGCTCGAGGGCTCGACGTGATCGCGACCCCGAACGACGGCGGGCGCTTCCTCGTGCTCGCGCCGATGGACGGCATCACCGACGCCGTCTATCGCGAGCTGCTCACCGTCGCGCTCGGCCCGCGCTGCGGCATCGATCTGTGCGTCTCGGAGTTCGTGCGGGTGAGCGGCGCGGCCGTGCAGAAGCACGTGCTCGTGCGCGAGGTGCCCGAGCTCGCGCACGGTGGTCGCACGAAGGGCGGCGTGCCGGTCGCGGTACAGCTGCTCGGCGGGCAGCCGGAGCCGATGGCGGCCACGGCCGCGCGTACGGCCGAGCTCGGTGCGCTCGCGATCGATCTCAACTTCGGCTGCCCCGCAAAGACCGTGAACAACCACGACGGCGGCGCGACGCTGCTGCAGCGACCGTGTCGCATCGAGCAGGTGGTCGCGGCCGTGCGCGCGGCGGTGCCCGCCGAGATCCCGGTGAGCGCGAAGGTACGGCTCGGCTGGAGCGATGCCCGTGGCGTCGTCGACATCGCGCGCGCGGCCGAGCAAGGCGGTGCCTCGTGGCTGACGATCCACGCGCGCACGCGCACGCAGCTCTACGCGCCGCCGGTCGACTGGCCGGCGATCGGACGCGCACGCGCGGCGATCTCGATCCCGGTCGTGGCCAACGGCGATCTGTGCAGCGTCGCCGACCTCGAGCGCTGCGCGCGGGACACCGGGTGCGCCGCGTTCATGATCGGGCGCGCTGCGATGGCGGATCCGTGGCTGTTCCGGCGCGCACGCGGCGAGCAGCTGCCGGGGTTCGACGCAGACGGCATGCACGCGCTCTTGTGCGACTACACGCTCGCGCTGCAGCAGAGCGTCGGCGAGCGCGGTGCGCTCGCACGGCTCAAGCAGTGGCTGCGCTTCGCCGCCGCGATGCACGCGCCGATGGCCCGGGCGTTCGCGGCGGTGAAGACCTGCGCCGCGCTCCCGATCGCGCTCGCGCAGCTGGAGGCGGTGCTGCGCGAGCGCGATGCGGAGCGCCTCGCGGGGTGAGCGGTCGCTCTCTCAGGGCTCGACGCGGTAGGCCTCGCCGTCGTCGATCGCGGCGCCCTTCTTGCCGTTGTCGTGATCGACGACGACGACGCACTCGGCCTCGGTCGCGTTGCCCGAGCCGTCGGTCACGGTGAAGCCGACCGTGTACACGCGACCGTTGCTGCCACCCTGTCGCTCGCTGCGCAGCGCGACGGCATCGCTGGCCACCAGCTGGACGTCGCCCTCGGTGTGGCCGTCGCCGTTGTCGTCGTCGGGCTCGTCGCTGCTCACCCAGTCGATCACCGCGGTCCAGTCGTCGTCGCAGTCGTCGACGGCCGTGATGCAGTCGGCGAGCGCGATCACGTGGGGCTTGTGGTTCGGCGGCCAGAGCGAGAGCTGCTCGGTCTCGACGACGGGCGCGAGCGCATCGGTCACGGTGAGCTGCGTGGTGCAGACGGCGTCGTCGCTGTTGCCGTCGACCACGACGACGTCGTAGTCGCCGGGCGGGAACGGTCCGGGCACGTCCTGCAGCGCGACGTCGTCGCACTGCCCGTCGTCGAGGCGCACGTAGATCTCGTCGGGCACGCTCGCGTCGTTGCAGTCGAGCGTGAGTGGCTCGCTGCAGTCCCACGCGCCGGCGGGCACGTCGTCGTCACCCTCGATGCAGACGGGCTCGATCGAGCGGAACGAAGCGGGCTCGTCGTCGACCTGACAGGCGGCCAACATGATGCAGGCGGCGATAGTGGCTCGTGTTCCCATGGCGTCGGTCTGACCGATCGAGAGCGCCGCGCTCCAAGGTGCGCGGCCGCCGACTTCGCGAGCCAGCCCACACCAGGAACGCACAGCGTGCGGACGCGCTCGCTTCAACCGCAAGCGCTGGGAAGCACGAGGTCTTCGCCCTCCACCGTCCACACGGTGTCGAACTTCTTCGCCTGCCCGATCACACGGTCGCGCACACGGCGACCCATGCCGCCCGTCGCCGGCGCCGGATGTTGCACGGGCATGCGCTTGATGTACGCGGGGTGGAACGCGGTGCGCTCGAGGCAGCGCCCCTCGTCGCGCACGCGCACGTGCAGCACGCCGGTGAGCCGCGGGATCTCGTTGGTGTTCTCGAACAGGAAGTTGCCCAGCGAGTACGCGACGAGCCCGTCCTTGTAGCGCTCGACCGCCTGCAGCACGTGCGGATGGTGACCGATCACCATCGTCGCGCCGGCGTCGACCAGCGCATGCGCGGCCTTCACCTGCACGAAGCTCGGCGCTTCGGCGTACTCGTCGCCCCAGTGCACCATGATGATGACGAGGTCGTGGTTCGCACGTGCCTGCTCGACGAGCGGCACGATCTTCGTGGGGATCTCGTCGGTGGGCAGGTACGGGATGATCGGCAGGCCCTCGCGGATCGGCGAGTTCGTGCGCGTCGTGATCGCGATGAACCCGAGCCGCCAGCCGTTCTTCTCGACGGTGTCGACGCGGAAGATCGGCTCCTCGGTCTGCGCGGCGCCGAGCGGCACGATGCCGAGCTCGGTGAGCACCTCGGGGGTCTGCTCCACGCCGAGCTTGCGCTGATCGTACCAATGGTTGTTCGCCAGGCTCATCGCATCGAAGCCGGCCTTCACGAGGTGCTCGGCGTGGGCCTTCGAGGCGCCGAAGCGGAAGCGCGAGCCGATGGGGCTGTCGGCCGGCAGGTCGCGCACGACCGGTGTCTCGAGGTTGCCGACGAGCACGTCGGCCTCGAGGTCGGGCTGGATCTCGTCGAACACCTGGTGCTCGCCCTCGGGGATCGGGTCGTAGCCACTCGCGCGGTAGCGACCGAAGATCACATCGCCGACGAACGCGAGCTCGAGCGACGGCGTGCGCTTCGGCGGCTCGGCGACCTTCGGCTCGGGCGCAGCGCTCGGCTCGGCTGCGGCCGCCTTCGGCTCGAGGTAGGCAGCCGCGACGACGGGTGGCGTGCTCGCGGCGTTCTTCGTGTCGGCCGGCGCCTCCGCGTTCTTGGGCGCACAGGCGAGCGACGCGAGGAACACGAGCAGCGCGACCTTGGGCACGGCCGGACCATAGCCCGGTCGCGGCTCCGTCTCCAAGCTTCGCGACCGGTCCGGTGCGTGGCCGCTACCGCGCCCGCTCACGTCCGCGGGAACGCGCGGCTGCACTGGTCGAGCAGCCACGGCCACTCGCCCGCGTGCTCGTCGAGCAACAGCCGCACGCAGCTCGCGGCCGCCGGCGAGGTGTGCTGCTCGCATGCGCGCAGATCCGCGTCCCGCGTCGCCCGCAGCGTGGCGCGCTGCGCCGTCGCATCCTGCTCGGTCGCGACGTAGAACTCGACCGCCGCGCCGAGCATCGCGGAACAGGCGTCGCGGGCGCTGGGCAACGGGTCGGGTAGGCGCGGCGCGATGCGATCGCGCAGCGCACGGGCTTCGCCGTCGTAGTCGGGCTGCTCGCCGAGGCCGCGCGATGGATTGCCGACGTTGAGCTCGCGGTCGCGCGGCGACTCGTCCGTGTGCGCCGGTACCGGCTTGCCGGGCGGGTCGCCGGCGCACGAGCACGCGGCCACGACGGCGCCGACGAGCGCGAGCAGTGCCGCCGAAAAGCGATCGCCGCGCCCCTGCATCGCCGCTACGATAGCCCATCATGACTGGCCTGCGCACGCTCCCGACGATCTCCGCGCTGGTGTGCGCATCGCTCTTCGCGTTCACCCCCGTCGCGCTGGCGGTGCCCACCGAGCCGAACACGCTGACCAACGCGCTCACGCCGGCGAGCAACTGCACGAACTGTCACAGCTTCGGCAACCTCGAAGCGGCGCAGGACGATCCTCTATACGCGCCGTGGTTCGGCTGGCAGGGCACGATGATGGCGAACTCGGCCCGCGATCCGGTGTTCTGGGCCGGCGTCGCGATCGCCAGCCAGGACGACGTCGCCGGCACCACCGACTGCGTGCGCTGCCATGCCCCGCGCGCGTTCCTCGAGGGCCGCGGCGGTGCGATCGCGATCGACGAGCTGCAGCCGAACGATCTCCAGGGCGTCGAGTGCGAGCTCTGCCACCGCATGATCGACGACGACGCAGTGCCGCCCGGCAACGCGCGCTACACCATCGACGACACGCTGGTGGGGATGAACGTGCCGCGTCGGGGACCGTTCGCGTACGCGGACGACGTCGGTACGCCACCGCATTCGTTCATCCAGGATCCGACGATCGGCGAGTCGCGGCTGTGCGGCACCTGCCACGACGTGACGACCTCGCGAGAGCGCGTCGACGACGACGGCGTCGGGCTCGGCGTGAGCTTCAACGAGCAGCGCACGTACACCGAGTGGGCGTCGAGCAGCTTCGCGCAGGCCGGCGACGACTTCCGCTCGTGCCAGGACTGCCACATGCCGGCGGTCGCCGACATGCCGGGCTGCTTCGACAACGCGAACGCGGGGCACAGCCATCCCACCGGCGGTCGGCGCCACGATCTGGTCGGCGCGAATCGCTTCATGCTGCAGCTGCTGCAGGGCATCTACGGCACCGACACCGGCTCGGGTGACATCGAGGACTTCTTCTTCGAGACGTCGATCGAGCGCATGGACGAGCTGCTCGCGACCGCGGCCACGATGGAGACCGTCGCGCCGAAGTCGGTCGACCTCGGCGAGGGCCTGTCCGGCCTCGACGTCACGGTGACCAACGAGAGCGGGCACAAGCTGCCCACCGGCTACTCCGAGGGCCGCGTGATGTGGATCGAGGTGGTGGCCAGCTACGGCGACGACGTGGTGTGGAGCTCGGGGCGCTGGACGCAGGGCACGGGCTTCGAGGAGGACGATCAGCTGCGCACGTACCGTGCGGTGGCCGAGGACCTCGACACCGGCGAGACGTTCCACCTGCTGCGCAACAACCACTGGGTCGAGGACACGCGCATCCCCCCGCGTGGGCTGACCCAGGGCGTGTTCGTCGATCCGATCGGCCGCTACGAGCCGTTGCCCGACGGCACGTGGCCGAACTACGACCAGGTGAGCTACGCGTTCCCGGCCGACACCGACGTCGTCGACGCGACGCCGGAGGCCGCGGACGACGACGTGCTCACCGTCGACGTGCGGCTGCTCTACCTCATCAACACGCCGGAGTACGTGCAGTTTCTCTCCGACGAGAACCAGACCAACGCCGCGGGCGACGACGTGCTCTCGCTGTTCGAGGATGCCGACGGCGCGGTGCCGCTGGTGCTCGCGAGCCAGCAGCTGATGATCCCGATCACGGGCTTCGGTGCGGCGGGCGAGAGCTCGTCGTCGGGCACGACGATGGCCGCCGACACGAGCGGCAGCTCGTCGACCACGGCGGCCGACAGCAGCACCGGATTGCCGAGCACGACCACGAGCCCGGAGACCGGCGAGAGCACCGGCACGACGGCGAGCGCGGACGATGGCGGCAGCGAGGGCTGCGGCTGCGCGAGCGCGCGCGATCCGGGCGCGGCGTGGCTGCTCGTGGTGGCTCCGCTGCTCCGGCGCCGACGCCGCCGGTCGTGCTAACGTCGAGGCATGACGCGCCTCCCCCTCTTCTTCTCCGCACTGCTCCTCGGCTTCGCGATCTCCTGCGCCGAGGACGACGACGACGACAGCGACAGCACGAACAACACGACGCAGACGAGCAACTCGTCCGGCAACACGAGTGGCAATACGAGCGGCAACACGAGCTCGGCCGAGGAGACCGGCGAGCAGACCTGCGACTCCAGCCACCTGTGTGTCAACGGGGCGTGCCACTGCACGACCCCGGGCAAGGAAGATGCGCCGTGCGACGACGAGATGGCCTGCGATGCGCAGTGCGAGGTCTGCATGTGACCTCGCCCGACGCTGCGCTCACGCGTAGCGCAGCGTCAGCACCCAGCGCTGCCACTGGCCGTCCCACGCGCGCATGTCCTTCGCACCGACGATCCGGCGCAGCGTCTCGAAGCCGCCCGGATCGTCGCCCGCCGCCGCGACGAACGCGTGGTAGTAGTCGCGCAGGAGCCCGTGCTCCTGCAGCCACAGGCACAGGTAGCGCGCCTGGGCGTAGTTGGTGCCCGGGTCCTCGTCGTAGAACGGGCGGTCGCCGGTCTGCGTGAGCGCCTTCGTGCTCGGCACCCGCTTGGCGTCGATCGCCTCCTGCAGCGCGGGTAGCCGCCAGTTCGGCAGCCCCCAGATGCGCCCATCGTGCTCGCTCGACTGCTCGTAGAGCGACGCCAGTCCTTCGTCGAACCACGAGGGACACTTCGGGAAGTTCGCGGCGATGAACGGGTGCACGATCTCGTGCACGAGCGTGCCGCCGCCGGTACCGATGTTCATCACCAGCGCAGCGTGCTCGCGCGAGTAGTAGCCGTAGGGCGTGCCGGCCGGCTCGCCGCAGAGCTCGATCGACATGCGCTCGTAGGACGCGTCGCTGCCGAGCAACCAGACGTCGATGATCTCCGTGGGATCCTCGGCGAAGTACTCCGCGCGCAGGCGCTCGACCGACCAGCGCACGGTCTGCGCGGCATGACGCGCGACCTGCTGCGGCGACTCGTCGCCGATCACCACGAACGGCGACTCGACGAGCACCGTGAAGCCTTCGCCCCAGCGCGCGCGCAGCTGCTCCGCACGCAGCTCGAGCGGGCTGGCCGCGGCCGCGGCGGCCGCTCGAGCGGGCGCCGAGGTCGGCGTGGCCCGGCGCGGGGCGGGTCCGCGCTCGCGTTCGCGCGCGGGCGCGTCGCCCGTGTGTCCTTTCGGCATGCAGGAGGCGAGCGCGAGCCCGAGGAATGCGCGGCGTTGCACGAGCCCTCGATCAACGCACGGCGCGCGCCGAAGTTCCAGCCCGGGCCAAGCGGCCCGCCGTGGGCTCTTCGCCTGGGGGCGTGCCCCGAAGGGCGACTGGCGGCGTACCACGCCGGACCCAATCGATCACGAGAGAACCCCGCCCGTCATGATCAGCTTCGTCGGCCTCCTCCTCGTCATCGGCGCCGTGCTCGGGGGGTACATGATGCACCACGGCAATCTCGCGGTGCTGAACCAGCCCCACGAGTTCGTGATCATCATCGGTGCAGCCCTCGGGTCGCTCATCGTCAGCACCCCGATGCCGGTGATCAAGGGCATCGTCGCGCAGCTGAAGGGGCTCATGGGCCCGCGCCCGGCCAAGAAGGAATTCCTGGAGCTGCTCACCCTGCAGTACGAGCTGTTCCAGCTCGCGCAGCGCTCCGGCCTGCTGGGCTGGGAAGAGCACGTCAACGATCCCAACAAGAGCTCGATCTTCGGCAAGTACCCCTCGGTGCTCAAGAACCACCACGCGCTCGAGTTCATGACCGACACCATGAAGGTGATCGTCAGCGGCTCTGCCGATCCGCACGATCTCGAGAACCTGATGGACGTCGACATGGAGACGATCCACGCCGAGGAGGCCAAGCCCCCCGCGGCGCTCGCCTCGGTCGCGGACGCGATGCCCGGCCTCGGCATCGTCGCCGCCGTGCTCGGCATCGTCATCACGATGGAGAAGATCGACGGCCCGCCCGGCGAGGTCGGCATGAGCGTCGCCTCGGCGCTCGTCGGTACGTTCCTCGGGATCTTGCTCTCCTACGGCATCATGGGTCCGCTCGCGACCGCGATGGGCCACAAGAACGTCGAGATGGGCAAGTACACCGAGTGCATGAAGCACGGCCTGCTCGCCCACGCGAAGGGTGTGTCGCCGTCGATCGCCGTCGAGTTCGCGCGGCGCTCCGTCAGCGCGCTCGCGCGACCGACGTTCGACGAGCTCGAGAAGGCCTGCCGCGCCGCGAAGGGCTGATCCCATGTCTGCGAACGCCGGCGAAAAACGCCCCATCATCATCGTCAAGAAGAAGGGCCATGGTGGCCACGGTCACCACGGCGGCGCCTGGAAGGTCGCCTTCGCCGACTTCGTGACCGCGATGATGGCGCTGTTCATGGTGCTCTGGCTCGTCGCCCAGAGCCCGCAGACGAAGTCGGCCGTGGGTGCGTACTTCCGCGATCCGCTGGGGCTCAACACCGGCGGCAACACCGAGGTGAACACGGGACCGAACACCGGCGGCGCCGGGCTCTTCGGCGGGGGCAACACCGCAGTCGCGGTCGACACCACGTTCGCCGCCGGCAAGGGCGAGGACGCACGCCCGACCAAGGAGCTGCTCGAGCTGTCCAGCGCGCGCAGCCGCCTCACGCAGGCGTTGATGCAGCTGCACATGGACTCGTGGGCGCGCCACGTGGAGCTCACCGCCGTCGAAGACGGGCTGCGCATCGAGATCGAGGACAGCGAGGACGCGAGCCTGTTCGCGCCGGCGTCGGCGAAGATCAATCCGGCCGCCAAGCCGGTGCTCGAGGTGATCGCGAAGGAGCTCGCGATCCTGCCCAACAGCCTCGTCGTCGAGGGCCACACCGATGCGAAGCCCGCCGCGGGTCGCACCGACAACTGGGAGCTCTCGACCGCGCGCGCCAATGCTGCGCGTCGCTTCCTGCTCGACCGTGGTGTGCACGACGAGCAAGTCATCGAGGTGCGCGGCTACGCCGATCGCCGGCCGCGGCTGTGGCATCGCCCGCAGGACGCGCGCAACCGCAGGATCTCGATCCTCGTCCAGCTGCGCAGCGCGGGCAAGGGCGAGCACCCCGCCAACGCCGAGGCCGAGCCCTCCGGTCATCCGCTGATCCAGCGACTGCGCGCGCTCGACGTCGAGGCGCAGGGTCCGACCAACGAGGTCGAGCTCACCGCCGACGGCAAGACCGCCCTGCCCCCGTGACGCTCGGGCGCGTGCATTCGTGCACGCGCGTGCGAGCACGCAGCAGCTCGAGGCTCGCGCCGGCGAAGAAGTGGGCGAGATTCCGTGCGCGCGATCTCGGTCGCGCCATTGCAACGTTCGTCGACGCCCGCGACATGGGTCGCGCGGCAGAGGACGGAGACGACAATGCCCAATCCCAACGACAACCGTGGCACCCAGCGCGACGACCGGCAGGCGGGCGGACGCGACGACGATCGCATGCCCGGACGCGGCAATCCCGGCGGCGACCAGATGAAGAACCAGCCCGGTGAAGGAGCGCGCCGCGCCGATCAAGGCGGTGGCACCGGCGGACAGCGCGACTCTGGCACGCGCAGCAATCGTGGATGACCCACGGGAGGATGCTTCGCGCGCGGATGCTTCGCGCGCGGATGAGTAGACTGGCCTTACCGTGCTCGTCCGGCGTCTGCCGGACGGGCGCGGATGTTCGACGCCCGTGCTAGATCCGCGAGCGTGGGGCAACGCGAGCTCTTCGGATACGAGCAGCCGACGTTCGACGCTGCGTTCGCCGGCCTGCAGCGCGTCGAGCTCGCACACGGTGCATGGTACGAGCTCGTGCCGGGCTGGGTGCACGGGCATGCGGCGTTGTTCGAGTCGCTGTTGCAGAGTACGCGCTGGCAGAGCGGCGAGCGCGAGATGTACGGACGCACGGTCGTGACCCCGCGCTTGTTCGCGGTGTTCCCCGACGACGGTCCGGGCCATCCGATCCTCCCCGAGATCTCCGCGTGCCTCGCCGAGCGCCACGGCGAACCTCTGGTGCGCACCACGGCCGCCCTCTATCGCGACGGACGCGACAGCGTGGCGTGGCACGGCGACACCACCGCACGGGAGCTGCCCCGCGCGATGATGGCGACGATCTCGCTCGGCGCTCCGCGTACGTTCGCGCTGCGCGACAAGCAAGGTGGACCGTCGCTCTCGCTGCGCCTCGGCGGCGGCGACCTGCTGGTCATGGGCGGCACGATCCAGCGCACCTGGCAGCACGCGGTGCCGAAGACCGCGCGCGCAGAGCCGCGCATCGTGGTGATGCTCCGCCCCCGCTGGGGCGAGGCGTGATCACGCGCCGACGAGCAACGCGACCGGGAGCTCGCCGAGCACCGCATCCAGCGGCAACGCCCCCACGTACGCGTCGAGCACGGCGCCGGTCAGTGCGTCGCGCCACTGCTGCGGCGCGCCCTCGGGCAGTCGCAGCGAGTGCCCCGCCCAGCGCCTACCGATCGGCCACTCGGGTGGATCGACGAGCCGGGCGCCGAGGCGCGTGACGACGGCGATCACCCACGCACCGTCGCCGTGGCGAAGGAACGCACAGACGTGATCGGCGATCTCGCCGACGATCTCGACCGGATGCAGCTCGCCCTCGAGGAAGCACTGCGCGTGCTCCCGCCGTAGCTGCAGCCCCCGCCACGTGACGAGCGCCTTGATGCGCCCGTCGTCCCAGTGCTCGCGGAGCTCGGCGACCAGCGTCCGCGGATCTTCGTGCCACGCCCGCGTCAGCTCGGCCAGCATCCGCGTGCGTCGATCGAAGTCGACGGGCCGGCGGTTGTCGGGATCGACCAGCGACAGATCCCACAGCTCCGTGCCTTGATAGACGTCGCAGACCCCGGGCGCCGCCAGCTTCAGCACGAGCTGTCCGAGCGCATCGTGGGCGCCGAAGAACGCGACGCGGCGCTGCAGCTCGCAGAGCCGCTTGCCCCACTCCGTGCGCTCGAGGCCGGCGAGCAGCGCGTCGACGCGTGCATGCACCGAGCGCTCGTAGTCCTCGACCGGCCGCATCCAGCCGGTGTGCAGCTTGGCCTCGCGCATCGCCTTGGTCGCGAGCTCGTGCAGCCGCGGTCCGAACCCCTCGCGCTCGGCGACCTCGTTCGGCCACGCGGCCACGAACGCCTGCAAGAGCAGCTCGAGCTCGTCGCGATCGCCGGGCACGTCGCCGATGTCGGCGAGCGCCGCCGCGGCTTCGTCGGCGACCTCCAGCCACGACGCTGCGAGCTGCGACAACACGCCGAGCCGCGCGCGCGAGTCCTCGCCGCGCTTCGTGTCGTGGGTGGCCGTCGCGACCAGCGGTGCGCGCTGCGTGCGTCGACGCTGCCGCAGCCCCTGCAGCAGCTCTGCGACCGGGTCGAGCGGGATCGTCATCGGCGCACCGACCTCGGCGAGCGCACCGATGGCGGTCCAGCGGTAGAGCATCGTGTCCTCGACGCCCTTGGCCGCGAGCGGCGAGGTGAGCTGCTGCCAGCGCCGCACGAACGCGGTGACCTCGGCCGCGCGCTCGTCGGTCCAGTCCGGCTCGCCACGGAGCACGCGCTCGACGAACTCCAGCGCCAGCGTGGCGTCCGCGGGCAGGTGCGCAGCGGCGCGCCGGGCGGCGTCGGCCAACAGCTCGCGATCGATGCCGCCGGTCGCCGCCGGGTCGAGATACGTGCGGTAGACCGGCAGCGCGACGGTCAGCTCCCGCAGCGCTCGCTCGAGCTCGGGCAGCGAGACGTCGCGCGCACGCCGGTCGGAGCTGGTCAGCCTGCGCAGGTCCTCGGCGAGCCGACGCAACGCGCTCGCGAACGAGTCGTCGAGCACCTGCAGCTTCGCCAGGCGTGCGGCCTGCTCGAGCTCGATGTCGTCGTGACGTCGGCGCCATGCGTCGTGCAGGCGCGCCGCGCCGCGCGGATCGACGAACGTGCGGGCGAACAGCGCCGCGGCCTCGTAGCCGGTGGTGCCATCGGTCGCCCAGTCCCCACGCAGCGACTCGCCCTCACCGAGGATCTTCTCGACCACCACCCACTGGGCACCGAGCTCGCGCAGGCGCCGGAGATAGCCGCGCGGATCGGCGAGGCCGTCGATGTGGTCGACGCGCAGCCCCACCGGGATCGCGCTCGTCAGCAGCTCGGCCACGAGCGCGTGCGTGGCCGCGAACACGGCCTCGTCCTCGCTGCGCACCGCGACGAGCTCGGCGATGTCGAAGAAGCGGCGGTAGTTGAGCTCGCCGAGCCCCGAGCGCCAGTACGCGAGCCGCCAGGGCTGCTCGTCGAGCAGGGCATGCAGCGGTGCGAAGCTGGCCGGATCGCCCGGCGTGCCGGCGAGCTCGCGCAGCGCGGCGTCGATCGCTGCCGCGTCGGCGGGGTTGGCGAGCACCCGTCGCAGCTCCGCATGGAGCTGCTCGCCCTGCTCCGCGCGCTGCTCGCGAGCGGCGGCGCTGCGCGCAGGCAGGGCTCGGCAGCGCTCGACGAGCGCGTGCAGCTCGGCCGGGCTCTCGCTCGTCGCCGCGGCGCGCTCGAGGATCGTCGGCCACGTCTGCGGATCGAGCGGCGCGACCATCTCGTGGTAGCGCACGACGAAGCCGTGCGCGTCGTGCCCGGGCACCAGCTCGCCGCGCTCGAGCGCCTCGCAGTAGTGCGTGCCGAGCACTGGCAACACCAGGCGACGCTCGAGGTCGTCGCGCCAGCGCAGATCGAAGATCTGGGCCCAGCGCGACGCCGTGCCGTGCTCGAGCACGTCGCGCCACCAGCGGTTGTCCGCGTGCGCCCGCATGTGGTTCGGCACGATGTCGAGCAACACCCCGAGCCCGGCCTCGCCCAGCGCGAGCACGAGCCGATCGAAGCCCGCGCGTCCGCCCAGCACCGGGTCGATCTCCGTCGGATCGACGACGTCGTAGCCGTGGGTGCTGCCGTTGTAGGCGGTGAAGATCGGCGAGAGGTACAGGTGCCCGATGCCGAGCTCGGCGAGGTAGGGCACCAGCTGCGCGGCGCGCTCGAGGTCGACGCCGTCGCGCAGCTGCAGCCGGTACGTGGACGCGGGTACCGCGGTCCGGCGTGACGTGGTCGGTCGTGGTGTGCTCATGGCGGATCACTCCGGTGCAGCACGGCGAACCACCAGGGCGTGGCATCGACGCGCGCGTGCTCGACGACGATGCGGGGCAGCAGCGCTGCCGATCCGCCGTAGCGCGGGTCTCCGGCCTCGATGCCGGTGATCCACTCGCCGGGCGGCAACGCGAGCTCGAGCGGCGCCGGCCCCTGCCCGCGCAGGTGGAAGAACGCGAGCGGCCCGCGCTCGCCGTACGCGACGCGCAGGAGCCGTCCGTCCTCGAGCAGCTCGCAGCGACAGCGCGCACGCTCGGCGACGAACGCCGGCAATCGCCGGGCGGCCAGGAGCGCGTGGAAGAGCGCCTCGCGCTCGCGATGCGGCGAGCGCTCCCGCAGTCGCGGATCGATCACGCTCTTGGCCATCGTCGTCGGCGACTGTGGATCCGCCGGCTCGCCGTCGCCGAAGTGTTCCTCGCGCCGGCCGCGACGGGTGGCCTCGATCACCGCCGGATCGCCGTGGTCGGTGAAGAAGAGGAAGGGCGCGGGATCGCCGTACTCCTCGCCCATGAACACGAGCGGCACGTGCGGCGAGAGCAACAGCATCGCCATGGCCATCGCCGCGGCCTCGGGCGTGACGAGCGTGACCAGCCGCTCGCCGAGCGGGCGGTTTCCGATCTGGTCGTGGTTCTGCACGCTGACCACGAACGCCTCGGGCGGCAAGCCGTCGCCCGGCGCACCGTGGCGGCGTCGGCGGAAGCGCGAGTGCTGTCCGCGGTACGCGAAGCCCGACTCGATCGCGGCGACGAGCAGCGCGGGGTCCTCGTAGTCGACGTACCAGCCCTGATCTTCACCGGTGAGCAGGCGGTGCAGGACATGGTGGAAGTCGTCGGCCCACACCGCATCGAGGCCGATCCCGCCCTGCGTCGTCGAGCGCACGAGCCGGGGATCGTTCGCGTCGCTCTCCGCGATCAACCAGCGCGGCCAGCTCTCGTCGCCGATCGCGGCGGCGAGCTGGGCCAGCTCGTCGAGGAACTGGATCGGCGCACGATCGACGATGCCGTGCACCGCGTCGAGTCGCAGCCCGTCGATGTGGTACGTGCGCAGCCACAGCGCAGCGTTGTCGAGGAAGAACCGCCGCACGCCGTCGCTGTCGGGGCCGTCGAAGTTGAGCGCCGAGCCCCACGGCGTGTGGCAGTCGTCGCGGAAGAACGGTGCGAGCTCGACCGGGACACCCTCGGGGCCGAAGTGGTTGTAGACGACGTCGAGCACCACGGCGAGCTCGCGCGCGTGGCAAGCGTCGACGAAGCGACGCAGCCCGTCCGGCCCGCCGTACGCGTACGCGACCGCGAACGGGAACGCGCCGTCGTAGCCCCAGTTGCGCTCGCCGGGACACTGCGCGACGGGCATGATCTCGATCGCACCGATGCCGAGCTGCACGAGCCGATCGAGCTCGTCGATCGCCGCGTCGAACGTGCCGGCGCGGGTGAACGTGCCGACGTGCAGCTCGTAGATGACGACGTCGGCGAGCGCGCGGCCGCGCCAGCGCCGGTCGGTCCAGGGGAACGTGGGATCGACGACCGCCGAAGGACCGTGGACGCCCTCGGGCTGGTGACGCGACGCGGGGTCGGGCCAGCTACGGTCGCCGGCGGAGAAGCGGTAGCGGCTGCCCGGTACCACGTCGGAGATCGCCGCTCGATGGACGCCCTGCTCGTCCTTCTTCATCGGCACGCGCCGTGGCGACGGCGAGATCAGCTCGACCTCGACGTGCTCGAGCGACGGGGCCCACAGCTCGAACCCACAGCTGCCGTCGGGCTGCGCGACGGCTCCCAGCGAAGTCCACATGCCGCCGACGTTCTGCGCGACAAACCCCGTGGCGCCACCGCACGTGCGCACTGGAGCGCCCGGGGTTGCACGACGTTCAGGACGTGCCAAACCCGGCGGCAGTGACGGTCGCCCTCGCCCGCTCCCCGACGCCCCCCGCGGCCGAACAGGTCGAGGCCTGGCCCGGCGACTCCTACCCGCTCGGCGCCTCCTACGACGGCGCCGGTACGAACTTCGCGGTCCACTCCGAGGTCGCCGAGCGCGTGGATGTCTGCCTGATCGACGCCCAGGGCGAAGAGCGCTGCGTGCCGCTGCCCGAGTGCACCGGCTACATCTGGCACGGTTATCTGCCCGGCATCGGGCCCGGGCAGCGCTACGGGTTCCGGGTGCACGGCCCGTATGCGCCGGAGCAGGGCCATCGCTGCAATCCCCACAAGCTCCTGCTCGATCCCTACGCGAAGGCGATCGCCGGCGACATGCAGTGGAACGAAGCCGTGTTCGGCTACCGCTTCGGCGATCCGGACGGGCCGCCGAGCGCGCTGGACAGCGCGCAGTTCGTGCCGCACGCGATCGTCGTCAACCCATGGTTCGACTGGGGCGACGATCGTCATCCCCGCACGCCGTGGCACGAGACGGTGATCTACGAGGCGCACGTGCGTGGGCTGACGCGGCTGCACCCCGACGTGCCGGCGCAGCTGCGCGGCAGCTACGCCGCGATCGCATGGCCATCGGTCGTCGAGTACCTCAAGCGGCTCGGGGTCACGGCGATCGAGCTGCAGCCGATCCACCACTTCCTGCACGAGCACGCGCTGGTCGAACGCGGGCTGCGCAACTACTGGGGCTACAACTCGATCGGCTTCCTCGCCCCGCACGCCGAGTACTCGTCCGCCGGATCGCTCGGCGAGCAGGTGCTCGAGTTCAAGCAGATGGTGAAGGTGCTGCACGCGGCCGGCATCGAGGTGATCCTCGACGTGGTCTACAACCACACCGCCGAGGGCAATCACCTCGGCCCCACGCTGTCCTTTCGAGGCCTGGACAATGCCGGCTACTACCGGCTCGCCGAGGATCGCCGGTACTGCACCGACTTCACCGGATGCGGCAACTCCTTCAACATGCGCTCGCCGCAGGTGCTGCGCCTGTTGATGGACTCGCTGCGCTACTGGATCGAGGAGATGCACGTCGACGGTTTCCGCTTCGACCTCGCATCCGCGCTCGCCCGCGAGCTCCACGACGTCGATCGCCTCGCCGCGTTCATGAACCTGATCCAGCAGGACCCCGTGGTCAGCCGCACCAAGCTGATCGCCGAGCCGTGGGACGTCGGCGAGGGCGGCTACCAGGTCGGCAACTTCCCGCCGCAGTGGTCGGAGTGGAACGGCAAGTTCCGCGACTGCGTGCGCGACTTCGTGGGCGGCCGCGACCAGTCGCTCGCCGAGTTCGCGTCGCGGCTCACCGGCAGCTCCGACCTGTACGAGTCGACCGGCCGGCGTCCGTTCGCGAGCATCAACTTCGTCACGGCCCACGACGGCTTCACGCTGCGCGATCTGGTCTCGTACGATCACAAGCACAACGAGGCGAACGGCGAGGACAACCGCGACGGCGAGTCGCACAACCGTTCGTGGAACTGCGGTGCCGAGGGCGAGACGGACGATGCCGGCGTGCTCGAGCTGCGCGCCCGGCAACAGCGCAACTTCCTGAGCGTGCTGTTCCTGTCGCAGGGCGTGCCGATGCTCGTCTCCGGCGACGAGCTCGGTCGCACGCAGCAGGGCAACAACAACGGCTACTGCCAGGACAACGAGCTGTCGTGGCTCGACTGGGCGGGGATGGACGAGGCGCTGCTCGAGTTCACGCGTGGGCTGATCGAGCTGCGTCGCGCGCATCCGGTGTTCCGCCGCCGCCGCTTCTTCCAGGGCTTCTCCATCCGCGGCGCCGACTTGGCCGACATCGGATGGTTCAAGCCCGACGGTGAGCAGATGACGGAGGGCGACTGGGGCACGATGTTCGCGAAGAGCATCGCGGTCTTCATGAACGGCGAGGGCATCGCGACGCCGGATCGCTGGGGCCGACACGTCCTCGACGACGACTTCTACCTGATGCTCAACCAGCACCACGACGAGCTCGCGTTCCGCTTGCCGTCGGAGCTGCGCGCACGCGGACCGTGGTACGTCGTGCTCGACACCCGCGAGCCGGTGCTGCCCAGCGCCACGGAGCGCGAAATCGGCGACGAGCTCTGCCTGCCCGGGCGCACGATCTGCATGCTGCAGCGCTCGGCCGTCGCGCGCCGTTGACGGCGGGCGCGCCTTTGCTAGCCCGGTGGCGTGGGGAAGCTGTCGAAGGTCTGGGAACATGCTTCGCACACGGTCACCGAGCACACGGGCCGGCCGTGGGCGTTCGGGCTCGCGCTCGGCTCGGTGATCCTGTGGCTCGTGAGTGGGCCGATCTTCGGCTTTTCCGACACGTGGCAGCTCGTCATCAACACCAGCACGACGATCGTCACGTTCCTGATGGTGTTCCTCATCCAGCACGGGCAGAACAAGGACTCGCGCGCGATGGAGCTCAAGCTCAACGAGCTCATCGCGGCCATGAAGGGCGCCTCGAACCGACTGATCGCGATCGAGGAGCTCACCGACGACGAGCTCTGCGCGCTGCGCCACCGCTACGACGAGCTGGTCGAGCGCGAGCCGGAGCTCGACGAGCAGCCGAAGCTTGCGCGGCGGGGGGCCTAGACCGTATGTCTAGCGGGTGCGCCCCCGCGTCGACGCGCTCCCGGACGTGATCCACGCCCCGCGCACCGACGCGATCTACAACTGCCACTCGTACCTCACGAAGGTGCCGATCACCGCGATCGCCCCCTTCATCGAGGCCTTCACCGACGAAGGTGAGCTCGTGGTCGACATGTTCGCCGGCTCGGGCATGACCGGCGTCGCGGCGACGATGCTCGGACGGGCCGCGGTGCTGAGCGACATCTCGACGCTCGCGCGTCACATCGGACGCGGCTACCTCGCGCGCGTCGACGCGATCGCGCTGCGGCGCGCGGCTGCCGACGCGATCGCCAGCGCCCGCGCTGCGCTCGGCGATCTCTACCGCACCACGCGCATCGGCGACGGCGCGGAGGTCGAGCTCGTCCGCACGATCTGGTCGTTCGTCTACGCGTGCCCGAGCTGCGCGCACGAGTTCGTCTACCTCGATCACTTCGACGGCGACGGGCGTCCGCCGAGCGGGTGCCCGGCGTGCGGGACCGGCTTCGTCCGGCGCACGCTCGAGCGCGTGCGCGACGTGCCCGTGCGCGTCGTGGTGATCGGACCCGACGGCAAGCACGTCGAGCAACCGGTACGGGCCGGGGATCTCGACCGCATCGCGCGCGCAGCGGAAGATCCCCGACAGGCCCGCGTGCCTTCGCAGCGAATCGCCGCGGACCGGGAGATGTTCGTCCGCTGCGGCCTGGGTCGCGCCGGCATCGTCGAGACCAAGCAGTTCTTCTCCGCGCGCAATGCCCTCGCGCTGCTCGAGCTTTGGGAGGCCATCGCGCGCACGCCCGAGCCCGCGATCGCGGCGAAGCTGCGCTTCGCGTTCACGGCGTGTCTGCCGCGCGCGTCGCGACGCTACCAGTGGGGGCCCAAGCGCCCGCTCAACGCGCAGAACCAGACCTACTACGTCGCGCCCGTGCACTATGAGTGGAACGTGCTCGAGCTGTTCGAGCGCAAGCTCGAGGCAGTGCTGCGCGCAGACGCGATGCTGCATGCGAGCGCGCCGGCGCGCGCGGACTACCACCTCGCGTCCGCCGACGCGCTGGCGCACCTCGCCGACGGCACGGTCGACTACGTGTTCTGCGATCCACCGTTCGGCAGCAACATCTTCTACAGCGACATGAGCCTGTTCCACGAAGCCTGGCTCGGCGAGCTCACCGACAGCGCGAAGGAGGCGGTGATGCACACGAGCGGCCCGCGCAGGATCGGCGCGGCGGCACGATACGAGCATCTGCTGGTGGGCGCGTTCACCGAGGCGTTCCGGGTGCTGCGACCCGGTCGCTTCATGAGCGTGGTGTTCGGCAACAGCAGCGGCGCGATCTGGGTGCTCGTGCAGGAGGCGCTTCGCCGCGCCGGCTTCCTCGCGCCGTGCCACGTCGCGATCCTCGACAAGGGCCAGCGCTCGGTGAAGGGGCAGGCCTCGGGCTTCGAGGGCGTCGTCACGCTCGACCTCGTGGTCACGGTGCGCAAGCCAGACGGCGGGACGGAGCGAGCGGACGGCGTGCATCCGCCCGCCCAGCTGACGCAGCTGCTCGGAGCCGGGCTCTCGTCGCTCGACGAGGTGCGCGCGAAGAACCCCAGCTACGTCTACGCGGCGATCCTCCGCGAAGCGATCCGTCGCGAGCAGTCGCTCGACGGGCTGCACTACGGCGAGCTGCTGGCGATGCTCCGCGCCGGCGGATGGACGCTCGACGCGCGCACCGGCCTGCTCGATCGCCCGGTCACGCCTTCGTGGCCGTGAGCTGCGTCGACCTCAGGCCGGCATCGGTCCCACGTAGCGGCTGCCCGGACGGATCAGCCGTCCGCGGCGGCGCTGCTCGTCGACATGCGCGGCCCAGCCTGCAGTGCGACCGACTGCGAACGTCGCAGTGAACGCGGTGCGCGGCAGGCCGATCGCGTCGAGCAGGACCGCCGTGTAGAACTCGACGTTGGTGTCGAGGCTGCGCGCGGGATGGCGCTCCTTCAGCACCGCACGCGCGCAGCGCTCGACCGCGCGCGCGAGCGCGAGGCGCTCGGTGCCCTCGCCACCGCCTTGCAACGTCGCGAGCGCCTGCTCGAGCACCGCGGCCCGCGGATCACGGACGCGGTAGACGCGGTGGCCCATGCCCATGATACGGCGGCCCGCGGTGAGCTCGCCCTCGAGCCAGGCAAGGGCACGATCGGGGCTGCCGATCGCATCGAGCATGTCGAGCACGGGCCCCGGTGCGCCACCGTGCAGCGGGCCCTTCAGCGCCCCGATCGCGGCAGTCTGCGCCGAGACCATGTCGGAGCCGGTCGAGGCCACGACGCGCGCGGCGAACGTCGACGCATTGAGCCCGTGATCGGCGACGGTGACGAGATAGGTGTCGAGCGCGCGAGCGCGGCCGGGCGAGCACGCCGCGCCGTCGATCATGCGCAACAGATCCTCGGCCTGCCGCAGCGCGGGATCCGGAGCGATCGCCGCCTCCTGCCGACGCGCGCGCACCCACGCGGCCAGCGTGACCGCGATGGTGCCGGCGATCTCGATCGCATCGGCGTCGTCGTCCTGCGCGGGGATGCGCGCGACCGCGGAGCGCAGCGCATCCATGGCGTCTTCGAACGCGAGCACGTCGCGATCGAGCCGTGCGAATGCCCGCGTGCGCGCGGCCCCGAGCGCAGCGACCAGCCGCGCGCGCACCTCGGGATCCGGCACGGCTGCACGACGCAGCAGCACGAATGCATCCTCGAACACGACGCGCGGCGCGAGCTCCTCGACGTCGTAGCCACGGATCACCAGCCGCCCGCGCTCACCGTCGACATCCGACAGCTCCGTCGCGCAAGCGATCACCCCCTCGAGCCCTTCGCGAACCTCGTCCATCAGCGAGCAAGCTAGCGCTGCCGCGCGAAGCGACAACGTGGATTCGACAATCGAGATCACACAAACGGCAGCGCGATTCCCGATCGACGTGCAGGGAGAAGCGGTAGCATCGGGACATGCGATCGATCGCGTGCAGCGGGCTGGTGGCGGCGGTGACGATCCTCGGCGCGAGCGCGACTGCGCGCGCCGAGCAGGTCGTCGTGTTCGACCAGACGTGGGTGCACACGCCGGATCTCGCGGACTCGCACTTTCGCATGGGGCCCGACGCCGCGACGCCGGCGGACTGGACCAGCCCGACCGATTACTCCGGCGGGTCCGCGTGGGTGTACCTCGAGGTCCACACCAAGCCGACCGCGCAGGAGACGAAGTTCCAGGTCTGCTTCGAGGCCAACCCCACCTACGCGTGCACGTACCAGTCGCCGACCTACACCGACGTCGGCACGTACGAGTGGGAGACGCCCTTCACCGGCTTCTGGTCGCCGCCCGGCGAGTACGTCGACTGGACGCAGGGCGTGAACAACATCGCCTGCATCCTCAAGGACACGATGAACGGCAAGCCGTCGGCGGACAACGTCGGCGACGAGGTCGCGGCGCTCTACACCCCGACCGAGGTGCGGCTCGTGGTGACGCTGGTCGAGGCCGGCGGCGTGTACGAGCCGCCGACGCCGACCGGCGCGACGACCGGCAGCGACAGCGGCGAGGGCTCGAGCGACGGCGGGGGATCGTCCGAGAGCACGACGACGGACGCCGACACGAGCAGCGGGGGCGCGTCGTCGTCGAGCGAAGGCGGCGGCAGCTCGAGCGGCGGCGCCAGCACGGCGACGACGACGACCGCAACGAGCGACGGCAGCGTGGGCACCAGCGAATCCGGTGCGACGCCCGCCGACGACGCGGGCGAGAGCGGCTGCGGGTGCGCGAGTGCGCCTCCGTCGCGTGGCGCGTGGCTCGGGCTCCTCGCGGTGCTGCTCGTGCGCAGGCGCAGGCCCGCCCGGTGACCTTGCGCTGCTCGGCGCGCCGCTGATCGGCGAAGCTCCGCGAGCGATGGACTCGCCACGCGAGTGGATCGGTGCCGCCGAAGCGACCGCGATGCTCGGCATCAAGCGCGCGAGCCTCTACAGCTATGCGAGCCGCGGGTGGGTGCGCAGTATCCCCGCGCCGAAGGGTCGCGCGCGCCTGTACGCGCGCGAGGATCTCGAGCGACTGCGCATCCGCCACGACGCGCGCGCCGGTCATGCGCCGGTCGCTGCCGCGGCGCTGCGCTTCGGCGAGCCGGTGCTCGACAGCCGCATCACGCGGATCGACGACGACGGCCCGCACGTCCGCGGCCTCTCGCTCGTCGCGGCCGCCGCTGCGAACACGCCCTTCGAGCAGGTCGCGGCCCATGTGCTCGGCACTCCCACGGAGGCGCGCTGGTGCCCGAGCCCTGCCCGCGCCCGCACGCTCGGCCGCGTGCTCGCCGACCTGCGCGGCGCCGCCCGGGCCCCGACGATCGAGCTGCTCCCGCTCGTGGTGGCCGCCGCCGCGCTGCCTCCGAATGGCAACCCGGACGCCGCCGCCGTGGCGCACGAGCTCGTGCCGCTCGCGATCGCGATGCTCGCCCTGCCCTCGCTCCCGCGGACCCGCGCGCTGCTGCAGGACGATCGTCCGCTCGCCGTGCGCGTGCTCGCGGCGCACGAGGCCCGCAGCGATCGCGCCGCGACGATCGCGGTCGATCGCGCGCTCGTGCTGCTCTGCGAGCACGAGCTCAACGTCGGCACGTTCGCCGTGCGAATCGCCGCGAGCGCAGGTGCGAGCCTGCATGCGTGCATCGGTGCAGGGCTCGGAGCGCTCGGCGGCTGGCGCCATGGTCGGGCGAGCGACGAGCTCACCGCGCTCGTCCTTGCGGCCGGCACTCCGCGCAAGGCCGAAGCGATCGTCGCCGCGCGCATCCACGAAGGCGCCGCGCTGCCCGGCTTCGGACACGCGCTCTACCGCCATGCCGATCCGCGCGCGCTCGTGCTGCTCGCCACCGCACGCGAGCTGCCGCGGCCTCGCCCCGCGCTGCGCACGGTGCTCGCCATCGTCGACGCCGCGGCGCGGCTGGGCGCCGAGCCACCGAACGTCGACTGCGGCCTCGTTGCGCTGCTCGCCGCGCTCGGCCTCCCGCTCGCCAGCGCGTCGGCGATCTTCGCGGTCGCACGGATGGTGGGCTGGCTGGCCCATGCGGTCGAGCAACGCGAGGCCGGCGTGCTGCTCCGCCCCCGTGCCCGCTACATCGGTGATTGAGCTATCATCGCGGCGCGCTTGGTCGCCGCCCAGACCACCTCCGCCCAGCCCACGCTGTCGCTGCAGTGCAGCGGCTGCGGTGCGCAGATCCAGGTGGCGCCGGGCCTGCGCACCGCGAAGTGTCCGTACTGCGCGTCGCCTGCCGTCGTCGAGCACCCGCCGGATCCCTCGCGCCCCGATCCCACCTTCGTGATCGGCTTCGTGATCCCCAAGGAGAAGGCGCTCGAGCGCGCGCGCGAGTGGATCCGCCGCCCGCTGTTCGCCCCCGCCGCGTTCCGCAAGGCCGAGCCCAGCGATCTGCGCGGGCTCTACCTGCCCGCGTACCTCTATACCGCCATCGCCCACGCCGACTACACCGCGGAGATCGGCGAGAACTACACCGTCACCGAGACCTACA
>CAZFKC010000007.1:35626-160936 GCA_964519175.1 uncultured Nannocystaceae bacterium | reverse complement strand
CGCTGTCCGCCGTGGCGGAGCCACGTCGGGCTCGATTGGCTGACAGTCTCTGAGTTTTGGTCGCGCCCTCCGGCGCTCTTCCTGGTGCGCGCAGCGATGCTCGCTGTCCGCCGTGGCGGAGCCACGTCGGGCTCGATTGGCTGACAGTCTCTGAGCTCCGCGCGGGCGACAGTCGGTCCGAGCGCGTCTACGTCGGCGCGTGATCGTGATCGTGGTGGTGATCGTGGTGGTGGTGGTCGTGGTCGTGCCCCCCGCCCTCGGCGTGCACATGCGCCCCCGCATCCAAGATCTCCAGCCACGGGCCGAGCCCCCAGCGCCACAGCTGCCAGCCGAGCCCGGCGATCAACACGGCGAACGCCCCCCAAGCGACGACGCCGTGGCCATGCACCTCCTCGAGCTCGGTCGGCACCTGCACCGGCACCGCGACCGCGTTCACGAGCAACCCGAGCGCACACACGAGCAGCGCGATGCCGCCGACCCCGAGCAGCGCAGCGCGCCAGCCGTACGCGCGGCCGAGCACCGCGACCGTCGCGACGTTCGTCGCCGGCCCGAGCAAGAGCCCCACGAGCACCGCCCCCGGCGAGACGCCCTTCAGGATCAACACCGCGGCCATCGGCGTCGCCGAGGCCGCGCACACATAGGTCGGCAACGCGATCGCTGCGACCACGAGGATGTCGAGCCCGCTCGCCGCGAGCGGCACCAGCCCGTCGGCCGGAAACGCGACCGCAACGTATGCGGCCGCGAGCAGACCGACGACGGTCCACGGTGCGGTGTGCAGCAACAGCTCGTCGAAGTACCGCAGCGCATCGAGCAGCGGCCGCCGCGACACGTCGGGCGCGACGGCCTCCGCGGCGTCGGCCTCCGCGATCGCAGCCCGTGACGGCTGCCCGTGCACCAGCCGCGCGAACAACACGCCCGCGACATAGGCGACGAGCAGCACCGCGCCGAGCCGCGCGATCGCGTAGGGCCAGCCGAGGAAGCGCACCGTGAGCGTCACGGTCTCGGGCCCGAGCTCCGGCGTGCTGATCAGGAACGCGACGACGAACGCGGTACCGGCACCGCGCCGACGCAGCCCCTCGGCGATCGGGAGCACGCCGCACGCACACAGCGGCAACGGTGCTCCGATCGCGATGCCACGCAACGCCTGCAGCGACGGGCCACCGGTCGTCAGCCACCCGCGAGGGATCCGCGCGCCGATCACCTGCAGCCCCGCACCGAGCACGAGCCCGAGCAGCAACATCGGCGCCGTCTCGAGCGCGAGCTCCAGCCACGCGTCGAGCAGCGCGACCTGCAAGCCGCCGTGCTCCGCCTCCACCTCGTGGGAGTGCATCGCCACGAGCGGCAGCGCGGCACCGGCGAGCACCGCGATCACCTCGAGCGCACGCACGGCGGTCGTGCGCCGCGGCTGCTCGTCGTGGCGGTGCAAGAGCACGTGACAGAGGAAGCCCGCGACCAGTGCCGCGAGCGTGGGCGCGACGGTGTCGGTGACGCTGCGGTTCACGAGGCCCGCCGCCAGGAACCCCGCCGACGATGCGACGAGCAGCGCGAGCACCCGACGCAGCGCGGGCTTGGGACCGCGCCGCGCGAGCACGGTGCCGATGAACAGCGCCGTCAGCGGCACCGTGTGCGCCGCGACCGCGAGCACGAGCCCGACGTGATCGTGATCGGCGTGCTGCGGACCCGTATAGGTACCGAGCGCGAGCCCTTCGACGAACTGATGTGCGACGAAGCCGAAGTAGCCCAGCTCGGCGCCCACTCCGTGCGACGTGAGCCGCTCGGGATGCGGCGTCAGCTTGCGCCACGCCCAGGCGAAGCTCGGCGGCAACGCGAGCGCGATGACGAAGAGCAGCAGCGCCCACGCGCCGAGGCTCTCGACGGCCTCGGGCAACAGCTGTACTGCCGCGAGCGTCGCGACCGCGGCGACCGCGAAGGTGCGCAGCACGTCGAGCAATGCGTGACCGCGCGAGGTCGCGGCCGCGAGCACGCCGCCGACCAGCACCGAGGCGAGCGTGATGAGCAGCGCCGTGCTCATCGTGGCACCGCCGTCACAGGGGCTCGATCGTGCACAGCCCCTCCCCGCCGAAGTGCGCCTGCGTGCGTGTCGCCGCCAGGATGAAGCCCCGCAGATCGCTCTCGGGCGCGCTGCCCGGGTTGTAGACCAGCGGACGTCCCGCTTCGTCGAGCAGCGTGTTGCCGTCCTCGTCGCGCAGATCCGCGAGGCGTTGCTCGGCGAGCGCGTCGAAGTCGATCACGCCCTGCGCGTCGGCCATCGCGGCGATCGCTGCGAAGCGCTGCTCGGTCTGCTCGCTGCCGAGCGTGTCCCAGAACATGTGCTCGAGGTGCATCGTGATCTCCGCGGTCACGACGGAGTTGTTGCGCACCACCACACCGGAAGTGCCGTCCTCGCCGTTCGTGCACTCGCGATTGCGGCTGGGATTGTGCAGCCCCCACGCGAACGACACGGTGCGCGCGTCGAGGCTCGCAGTGCCCTCGATCCAGTAGGCGTAGTCGCCGGCACGCAGTCGCGCGAGGTCGGCCTCGCCGACGCCTTCACCGAGCTCGACCTCGTCCTCGTCCTCGGGCGCGCGGACCTCGAACGAGAACGAGTCCCACCGCCGGGCCCCGAGCGGGCCCAGCTCGTCGAGCTCCGCGTCGCCCCGCGAGAGATCCACGACGTGGATCGTGGCGGAGCTCGCACCACGCTCGCCATCGGCGCTCGCGATCTCGACCGCGCCGAGGCCGACGAGGTAGCGATCGAAGTGCACGCTCCAGCCGTCGGCGAGCTCCGAGGCCGGGATGCCGTTCGTCGCCGCCTCTTCGCCGCTGACCCGCAACGCGATGGTGCCCTCGCCTCCGGGCGCGCAAGCGGTGAGCACGACGAGCACTGCGAGCGTGGTGCTGTTCTTCATTCGTAGTCCTCGAAGGTCTCGTCGGTGGTCCAGCGCGCCGAGAACGCCGCAGCCGTGCGCGCGCCGATGTACCAGGCCGCTGCGACCTGGCTGTCCGCGTCGATGACCTTGCGATCGCCGGCCGCGTTGTCGACCACGAGTTGCTCGAAGTGCGCGTCGGCGAACCACGCCCGCGGCTCGACGCCGAGCACGAGCGTGCCACCGTCGTCGAGCTCGACGTCGATCGGCACCCCGTCGACCTGCCGCTGGATGCCCTCGGCCGGGATCGACAGCCCGCCCTCGAAGCGCACGACCTCGCGGCCGCGCCACGCGGTGCCGACCACCCACGCGTGGTGCCCGAACAACGCGTCGGCGTCGCCGCGGGTGGCGGCGGTCGGCGGATCGAGGATCACCGAGACCGCGCGCGCGTCTCCGGAGACCCCGCGCGCACGTCCGACGCGCCCGGCCTCGCCGCGCAGCAGATCGAACGCGACCTGCTCGAGGAACTCGCCGCGCAGCTCGCCACCCGCGAAGTGCACGTCGCCCGGATGCGCATGCGCCGTGGGCACCACGAGCTCGCCGACCCAGCCCACCAGATCGTCCATCGGCTCGTCGTCGTCCCGCGCGAGACCGGCGTAGTTGCCCTGTTCCCACAGGTAGAGCGGGCCGACGGCGATCACGGCTTCGTCGAGCTCGACCTCCCAGCCGTTGAACGTGGTGAAGCGCCCGCCCTCGTTCATGTACGAAGGTGGCGCGAGCGCGACGTCGAAGAAGAGCGAGCGGCCACCGGTGCCGCTGCCCTGCGCCGAGCAGCCGCACGCCAGCGCCACGAGCACGAGCGCACGCTTCATCGCGACCTCCCGCTGGTCGTGATTCCGCGGGCCGCTCGACGCTCGCGCAGGCGCTTGCGCTCGTTCGGCTCGAAGTACAGCGTGAGCGTGCCCATCGCCATCAACGGCTGGCCCGCGACGAAGTGCAGCTGCGGCAGCATCGACGGCCGCGTGGCGCCGGACTGGAAGTTCGACGCGTAGAAAAGCTCGAGCTGGTGGTAGCGCGCGTCGAACAGGTTCTGGATGTCCATCCCCAGCTCGATGTAGCGCCAGCGCATGCGGGCGCCGAGATCGACGACGGTGTAGCGCGTGCCGAACACGTCGAGCGGCAGCGGTCGCGGTGCGATGTGCGAGAGCCCCAGCGACACGCTCCAGTCGAACGGTTGGCCGCGGATCCAGAAGTCGTGCCACAGCGTGGTGTCGCCGCGCAGCACGAAGCGCGGCACGTAGGGCAGCCGCGCGCCCGCGTTCCAGTCGAACGGCCCGGCGTTGCGCGGCGGCAGGTAGGCCTCGGTCCACGTGAAGCTGGCCTGCACGTCGAGCCAGTCGTCGACGTTCGTGCGCACGACCGCGAGCGCGCCGAAGCGATTCGACTCGCCGACCGGCAGGTTGCGCGCCGCGGTCTCGTCGAACACGAGGTCGCGATCGACGTGGGTGTAGAACAGCACCGAGCGCGCATCGAGACCCACGCGACCGCCGAGCCCGTGTGCGTGCAGACGCAGCCCGGTCTCGACCGACTGCACGCGCGCGAACGGAGCGAACTCGCCGTCGGACAGCGCCGTCGCATCGCTCGAGCGCGAGCCCACGCCGTATGCGGAGAGCCACTGCAGCGCGCCCCACCCCGCCGTCGGTCGCGAGGCCCTGCCTTGGCGCGGCCACGACACCAGCGTGACGCCCGTCGAGATCCGCGGACCCACGCTCACGCCGAACGCCTCGGCGGCCTCGGAGCCGAGCCGTGCGCCGTCGCGATCCATGGTGGGCCGGTTGCGATCGACCGTGCCGAACCAGAACGCGTCCATGCGCAGCCCGAGGTTGATGTCGAGCCGCTCGAGCGGACGGATCGTCGACGCCGCGTAGAGCGACACGTCGACCACGCGCACACCGGCATCGAACATCGTCGCGTAGGGCTGCCCGCCGTCCCTGCGCAGCCGTCGCGAGATGCTGCTCGCGTCGTCGAAGCGCACGCCGTAGCCGAGCTCGAGCTCCTGCGGACGCCAGCGCCAGTCGCGACGCAGTCCGTACGAGCCACGCATGCCGGCGGTGACCGCCTCGTAGCGCTGCTCGAGCCCGTCGCCGCGCTGCGGCTCGCCTGCCGGCGGCACGTCGGTCAGGAAGCCGGTGAAGTCCTCGCGCATGCGCATCGACTTGCGCGTCACCCACACGAGCTGCTCGAAGCTGTCCCGCGCGCGATACCTGCCGACCTTCACCACGCCGAGCACGCGGGAGAGCGCACCGCCCTGGTTGCGGTCGTAGGTGCAGAAGAACTGCGCGTCCTTGCCGGTGCCGCAGCCGGGCACGCTGCGCGCCTCGAAGTCGTCCTGGCGGATCACGCCCGCCGAGTCGAAACGCGTGCCGTAGCCGGTGCCGAGCAGCGAGAGCACGAAGCCGCGCGGGAGATCGACCGCGAACCCGCCCATCGCACGCACCGCACGGTGGGCGCGGTTGGTGCCGAAGCCGTCGCCCGCCTTCACGTCGACCGCGACGAACGTGCCGGGGCCGAAGCCCTCGGGACCCCACATGAGCAGCGCGCGTCCGGTGTCGAAGCGACCGTACGAGCCGCTCGCCACCACGCCGCGGCGCTCCATGCCGATGTCGAAGTCGGCGGTGCCGGCGACCGCGAAGTCGCCCTGCCGCGCATCGAACGGACCTTCGGTGACGCGCAGTCGTCGAACCGCCTCGGGGATCACGAACAGCGTGTCCGCGAAGCCGTGCGAGTGCGCGTTGCTGACCTCGTTGATCGGCACGCCCGCGACCTTGAACTCGATGTCCTGCCCGACCCCCGCGTCGAAGCCCCGCAGGAAGAACGACGAGGGATGACCCTCACCGCCTTCGTTGACCATGAACACGCCTGGCGCGAGCGTCATCAGCTTCTCGGCGGAGCCGCGCGGGACGAGCGAGAGCTTGCCGGGCTCGATGTCGAAGTCGCTCGCGCTCACGGCCTCGTGACGCGGCGCCTCGCCGCGCACGTCGATCCGCCGCGCACCGACGCCCTCGACCTCGCCTTCGTCCGCAGGGGGATCGACGGCGGCGGCCGGTGCCGGCGTCGCGGCGGGAGGCTCGCTCGGCACCGCGACCGGTGGCGCTTCTGCGGGCGCGACCGGCTCGACCGGAGCCTCGTTCGCGGCGGGCTCGTCGGTGTCGACGGGCTCGAGCCACCAACGCTTCGCGTAGTCGATCGCGCGCTGCACGATGCCGGCCTCGTCTTCCGTCGGCGCCGCGCGGGCGTGCGCGGGCATCCAGGCGACGAGCAGCGCCGCGCATGCGAACGAGGTAGCGGCCGTGCGGGACGATCCGGGCATCGGTCCGGGTTCCGGGCTAGCGCACCGCGACGCTGCCCGCAACGCACGGCGATCAACCCGGCGGGCCGTGGCGCGCCCGCGACGGCGGCTACCCACGATCGTGGCGAGAGCGGCCCCTCGCGGCCTCACTTGTACGTTCGCGCAAGCGTTCGCCAGAGTGCGAGCACGGGCGCTCCGCGACACTTGCAGGTCTGCACAACCGTCGCTCGTCCCGAGAGTTGCGCGATCGTGCAAGCGTCGAGGCTATCCTCGCCTCCGTCTTGCCCGCGCTCGCGCTCCCGCTGCTGGTCGTACTGGCCGGCCACGCCCCCACGTCCGACGAGCTCGATGCGCGCGTGCACGTGCATGGTGCGGAGTGTCCGGGTGCGGTGCTCGCCGAACGCGTGCGTACCCAGCTCGGCGACGCCACGGTGGAATCCATCGTCGACGTCGACGGCACGCTGCGGCAGCGCGACGACGGCCAGTGGGAGCTCGAGCTCGCGATCGTCCGCGGCGACGACGAGCCCAGCGTGCGCAGCTTCGTCGCACCGCACTGCGAGATCGCGATCGATGCGGCGGCGCTGGTCGTCGCGATCGCGATCGATCCGTCGCGCGGCGGTGCCCCGACGACGGTGCCCGAGGCCCCGGAGGCCGGCGAGCCCGAGCCCGCCACCGCCGAACGCGTCGCTGCGGATCGCGATGCGAAGCCGGCGGAGGCGAACACCGAGCGCACGTCGGCACCGCCCCCCACCGTGCCGCGGGCGCGCAAGCGCAAGGCCCATGGGCTCGTGCGTGCCGGTGGCGGGGTCGACGGCGGAGCACTGCCGCGCGCGGCCGCGTTCTTCGAGATCGCGGCCGGTGCACGTGGACGAGGCTGGCGGGTCGAGGCCACCGGCGTGTTCCGTCTGCAGAGTGATGCCCGCGCGCAGCGTGACCGTGACGTCGGCGGGCACTTCTCGCTGTGGGCCGTGGGAGCGCGCGCGTGCGGCGTGCCTGCGAAGCGCGTGTTCGAGCTCCCGCTGTGCGCCGCGATCGAGGGCGGACAGCTCGTCGCGCAGGGCTTCGGCTTCGCGGGCGCCCGCACGACGCGTCGACCCTGGAGCGCCGTGACGCTCGGGCCCGGCTTCGCCTGGGTCGTGCGCCCGAACATCGCGCTCGTCGTGCAGGCGGCACTCGGCGTTCCACTCGTGCACAGCACGATCCGTGTGGAGAACCTCGAGGTCGTGCACGAGACGGGCCGCGTCTTCGGACGGGGCTGGATCGGCTTCGAAGGCCGCTTCCCCTGATCGCCGCGTCTACGGGAACAGCGGCACGTCGCCGACGTCCGCCGGGGTCTCGTCGTCGCCGACGTTCGAGACATCGCCGTAGCCGAGCTGACCCGAGCCGCCGAGGCCCCAGCAACGCACGGTGCCACCGTCGAGGACGGCGCAGGTGTGATCGTTCGAGCTCGCGACGTCGATCGCGGTGCCGCCGAGCTCGATCGGATCGACTGCGCTCGGTGGCTCGTCGTCACCGACGCCGAGCGCGTCGCCGAGCCCGAGCTGCCCGAGCGTGTTGAGCCCCCAGCAGCGCACCTCACCCGTGTCGAGCAGCGCACACGTGTGATAGAAGCCGGCCGTCAGCCGCACGACGGTGCCACCGACGTCGATCGCGGCGACGGAGCCCGGCACTTCGTCGTCGCCGATCGAGAACGTGGCACCGGTGCCGAGCTGACCGGAGCCACCGACGCCCCAGCAACGCACGGCGCCGTCCTCGAGCACCGCACACGTGTGCCGCCCACCCGCGACGACGTCCAGGGCCGCGCCGCCGAGCTCGAGCACGGGTGCGGCGCTCGGCGTCTCGTCGTCACCGATCGTCACGGTGTCGCCGTGCCCCGCCTGACCATCGGGGCTCGCGCCCCAGCAGCGCACGTCGCCGTCCACCAGCAGCGCGCAGCTGTGGAAGAACCCGCCCACCACCTTCTTCGGGGTCGCACCGAGATCGAGCGGGCCCACCGCGCTCGGCAGCTCGTCGTCGCCGAGGTTCTGCGTGCTCGCGTAGCCGAGCTGCCCGTCGGTGCCCGCCCCCCAGCACCGCGCGGTGTCGTCGTCGAGCACGGCGCAGGTGTGGAAGTACCCGGTGCCGAGCTGCAGGGCGGTGCCCGCGAGCGATACGGGGCCGGCACTGTCGGGCAGCTCGTCGTCGCCGATCGGTGCGGTGCTGCCGTAGCCGAGCTGCGCATATGTGGCATCGCCCCAGCAGCGCACGTCGCCGCCGACGAGCAGCGCGCAGCCGTGGAAGTACCCACCGCCGATGCCGAGCACGTCGTCGCCGAGCGCGAGCGTACCCACGGTGCTCGGCAGCTCGTCGTCGCCGATCGCGTCGGTGTTGCCGAGGCCGAGCTGACCCTGCATGCCTGCGCCCCAGCACCGGACGTCGCCCGTGTCGAGCAGCGCGCAGCTGTGTTGGCCGCCGGTCGCGACCGCCGTGACGCGGCTGAGCGTGCAGTCGGCATCGCAGCCGTCGCCGTCGACGGCATCCGCGGCGTCGCACTCCTCGGTCGCGGCCGAGTTCACGGTGCCGTCACCACACGCGGCCGCGGTGCAGTCGGCGTCGCACGTCGCCGACTCGCCCTCGTCGTCGCAGTCCTCGCCGTCCTCGACGACGCCGTTGCCACATGCGACGAGCGGACCCGAGCTGCTGCTCTCGGTGCTCGTGCCACCGGTGGCGGACTCGCTGCTGCTCGACTCGCTGCTGCTCGACTCGCTGCTGCTCGACTCGCTGCTGCTGCTCGACTCGCTGCTGCTCGAGTCGAGCGTGGTGCCGTCGCTGCTCGCGTCCGTCGTGTCGGGCGACGTGGTGCTCGAGCTGGTCGTGGTCGTCTCCGACCCGCTGCTGCTCGACTCGCCGATCGGCGCAGCGCCGTCGTCGCCGCACGCCGCAGGTCCCATCATGACGAGCCCCAGTCGTAGCGCCGGCGCGCGACCCATGCCCATGCGCGCGTACGATAGCCGATCGCCCCATCGCGGCCTCCGGCTAGGATTGCGCCTCGGATCCGTCGTCGCGTGTCGACCCCCGCAGCCACGCTCGCGCTTTCGCACATCGTCGCAGCGGCGTCGGCTACATCGTTCCGTGGGCGCGATGCGGGTGGCCGCTCGGCCGACGCCGGAGCCGAGCCGTGACGGATCGCCGCGAGCACGGGCAATGCCGCGCAGTGGGGCAGCCGACCTCGGCGGAGAATCCCCGCTCCGCCGAGCCGAGACGGCTGCCAGGGGAGCTCGAGGCCGTGTACCGCGAACATGCCGATTTCGTGCACCGCGTGGCCTGCCAGCTCGGCGTCGGACACGAGCACGTCGAGGACGTGGTGCACGACGTGTTCTTGGTGGTGCATCGACGGCTGGTCGACTTCGACGGACGCAGCATGCGTTCGTGGCTGTACGGGATCACCCGTCGCGTGGTGCTGCACCTGCGTCGCGGCACGCTCCGCGCACGTCGACGTGCGCTCGAGCATGCACCGGTGCCACGCTCCGTCGTCGATCCCGAGCGCCGGGTCGAGCTGGATCGCGCGGTGGCGCTGGTCGAGGCCTTCGTCGCGACGCTCGACGACGATCAACGGGTGGTGTTCGTGCTGGCCGAGCTCGAGGGCACGCCCGTGCCCGAGATCGCGGCCGCGCTCGGGCTGAACCTCAACACGGTGTACTCGCGTCTGCGCCTCGCGAGGCGTCGGTTCGAGCGCGCGATCGCGGCTGCGCAGCCGCAGGAGGACCGCGATGGATGAGCCGAGCGACCGTGCACGAGACGTCGTGGCGAGCTATCGACGTGCGCGCATGCTCGAGCCCGACGCGCACGCGCGCGTGCACGAGCGACTGCTCGCGTCGATCGAGCAGGGTGCAATCGTCGACGACGAACCGCCCCTCGAGCTCGCGGCCCCTCGTCGGCGCTCGGTGCTGACGATCGCCGCGATTGCGCTGGCGACGGCTGCGGGGGTGATCCTGGCCGCGAAGTACCTCGCGGCGCAGGAGCAGCGCGCCGCGATCGCACCGCGCGGCGACGAAGAGGCCGTGTACGGCCAGCGCGACGCGCCCGAGCCCCACGCGCTGCAGCGCCCGGCACCCGCAGAGCCGCCGGCGCGCGTGCAACCGGCGATCGAGGCCCCGAGCGTGACCACACCACCGCCGTCACCGCGGCGCGCCACGCCGCCGACGACGGTCGCGTCCGACCAGCGCGTGCACGACACCGGGCTCGCTGCCGAGAACGCGCTCATCGCTGCGGCCAGCTCCGCGCTCGCGCGTGGCGATCACACGACCGCGCTCGCGCGACTCGCCGAGCACGCGCGCAGCTTCCCCGCCGGCCAGCTCGCCGAGGAACGGGCCGCGCTGCGCATCGAGGCGCTGTGCGCCGCGGGCAAGCACGTCCAGGGTCGCGCCGAGGCGAAGCTGTTCCTGCGCAACCACCCCGGCGCGACGCAGTCGGCCCGCGTCGAAGCGGCGTGCCGCTGACGCACGAAGGCCCGCGCGCAGCCATGGCTGCGGCGGGCCTCGGTGGACGCGCGGGAATCAGGGACAGGTGTGGGTCTGCTCGCAGAGCATGAGATCTTCGATCTCGCCGGACACGATGCGCAGCGCGCCGTCGGCGATCACGACGGCCTCGAAGCTCCCGACCGCGTGCTGACCGACCTCGTCCTCGTACACGTCGTCGATCACGAGCCGTGCGCGGACGACCTGCTCTTCCACGCCGGACTCGCCGCGATGCATGCCGGCGAAGCCGCCGGCCGCCGTCACGTGCTCACCGACGAGCTCGTCGGACCTCGGGAACGCGACGAGCAGCTCGATCGTCGCGTTTGCGGCCGCGCAGTGGTTGAACTCGCCGTCGCCGTAGTAGACGAGCGCGAGCACCGGCTCGTCGACCGGACCGCACGAAGGTGCCAGCATCGCGACGCTGAAGTCGCCGTCCTCGAGCGGTGCGGGATACAGCGAATCCGGCACGCAGTGGCCACCGTTGCAGTCCAGCGTGCCGCCGCACGTGCAGCCCGGATCGGGGCCGTCGAGGGTCTCCTCGCACGTCATCGTGCTCGGCTCGCAGTAGCCGAAGTCGAGCCCGACGAAGCAACGCTCGCCGGCGGAGCACTCGTCGTCGCCGTGACAGGTGGGGCGCAGGCACCCATCCTCGTCGAAGGGCGACTGCACCTGGCCGCACTCCTCGCCGCATTGCGGGAAGTTCGTGCAGCCCTTGCCGTCGGGACAGCGCTGCGGCACCTCGCCGTCCGAGGCGCTCGCGGTCGACACGCTCGTCACGCTGTGCGACGCGCTCGCGGTGGCCTCGTCCGGCTCCGCCCCGGAGCTGCTCTCGTACTCACCGATCGAGCCCTTGTCGATGCACGCGACCACGCCAACGAGCGCTATCGTGCCAGCCATCCGTGCGCGGATCATCGGGTCATCTCCTCGGCCGCGGATGCCCATCGCACCGCGCCCACCCGGCATTTCCCGTGCCCGGCCCCATCCGTCACCCGTCGTCGGCGATTCGGAAGCGCGGGGCCTCGATGCGCTCGCCCTTGCACTTCGGACAGCGGCTGGGCCGCCCCAGCCGGTCGCGATCGGTGAACTCGTACTCGCAGCTGCTGCACCGAGCGGACTCGACGACGAGCTCGCTGCCAGCGGCCGCGAGCGAGCGCTGCAGGTGCTCGAGGTGATCGACCACCTGCTTGTGCGCGATGCCGACGAGGCTGGACAGCTCCAGCGCCGTCAACGCGCGGCTGCCGGTCAGGGCCGCGCGCAGCGCATCGCGGACGGTCTCGGTCGCGGGTCGGGGAACGCGTTCGCGCGCCATCTTCGTCGCCCTAGCATGCCGTAGAATCCCGCCGCCATGTCGAGCGCGCATCTGGCGAGCCGGCCGTTCGTGCTCGGCTTCGTCGCCAACTTCGCGCACAGCCTGGCGTTCCACAGCTATGTGCACTACGCCGGCCGGCTCGAGCAGCTCGGCGCCGACGAGCTCACGACGGGGATCGTGCTCGCCACGATGGCCGCGGCGGCGATCGCTGCGCGCCCGGCGATCGGTCACGTGATCGACGTCCGCGGCCGCCGCATCGTGGTGCTCGTCGGCTCGCTGCTCAACGTCGCCGCCAGCGCGCTGTACCTCACCGTCACCGCGATCTCGCCGTGGCTCTACGCGATCCGTCTGCTGCACGGCCTCGCCGAGGCCATGCTCTTCTCGGTGTTGTTCACGATCGCGGCGGACGTCGTGCCCCGCGAGCAACGCACGCGCGGCATCGCACTGTTCGGGATCTCGGGGATGATCCCGCTCTCGCTCGCCGGCTGGCTGGGCGACGTGATCCTGCGCCGCGCCGACTACGACGCGCTGTTCCTGTTCGCCACCGCTGCCGCGTTCGTCGGGCTCGTCGCCGGGCTGTTCCTGCCCGACTCACGGCCGCAGCTCGAGGCCTCCGACGAGGCAGCACGTCCGTTCTTCCGCGCGATCTGGGCGCCGCCGCTTCGTCCGCTCTGGTTGCTCGGCTTCACCTTCGCGGTCGCCGTCGCGTCGTACTTCGCGTTCCTCAAGACCTACGTGCTCGCCCGCCACGTGGGCAGCGTCGGCGCGTTCTTCGGTGCCTACACGCTGGCCGCGATCGCGCTGCGGCTCGGCTTCGGTGGCCTCCCCGACCGACTCGGCGCCCGGGTCACGCTGTTCCCCGCGGTCGCCTGCACTGCGCTCGCGGTCGCACTCCTGGCCGAGGCGCAGCAAGACGCGACCGTCGTCGTCGCGGGCGTCCTCGGCGGCATCGGCCACGGCTACACGTTCCCGATCCTCAGCGCGCTCGTCGTCACGCGCGCGCGCGCGACCGAACGCGGCGTCGCACTCTCGACCTTCACCGCATTGTTCGACCTCGGGCTGCTCGTCGGCGGTCCGCTGCTCGGCTTCGTGCTCGCCCGCAGCGACTACCAGGCGATGTACTGGACGGCCGGCGCGATCGCATTCGCCGGGCTGCTCGCGTTCGCGGCCTGGGACCGCACGCGCTAGCAGGGTGCTCAGCCGGCCGCGCGCTTGTTCGGGTGGCGGACGTCGCGGCCGTCGATCATGAAGATCACGAGCTCGGCGAGGTTCGTCGAGTGATCGGCCATGCGCTCGAGCCACTTCGCGACCGACTGCGCGTGGATCATCTGGTGCATCACCGAAGGATCGGCGCGCATGCTCTCCAGCAGATCCTCGAACACCCGGTGATAGAGCTCGTCGACCTCGTCGTCGCGACGGATCACGTCCCACGCCTTCGCCGAGCTGCTGCTCACGAACGCATCGATCGCGTCCTTCACCATCGACTCGACCAGCTCGGTCATGCGCGGGATGTCGGCGTGCACGACGATCGGCGCCCCCGTGCTGAGATCGATCGCGCGCTCGCAGATGTTCACCGCGAGATCCGCGATGCGCTCGAGGTCGGTGACCATCTTCATCACGAGCGTGACGAAGCGGAGATCCGATGCGAGCGGCTGGCGCTTCGCGAGGATGAGCAGGCACATCTCGTCGATGTCGACCTCGGCGCGGTTCACCAGGTGATCGAGATCGATCGTCTCCCGGGCGAGGTTCGCGTCGCGCTCGACCAGCGCCCGGCCCGCGCGGGAGATCATGTCCTCGACCCGCCCCGCCATCATCAGCAGGCTCTGCCGCAGGCTCGCGAGCTCTTGCTCGTAGGTGCGGGCGGTATGTTCGAGCGGCCGCGACACGGAGGATCCGCACTAGCCTAGCGGAATCCGCCGGCCGCCAAAGCAACATTGCGGCGACAAGCCGGGCCCCGCCGCGTGTCGATGCGCGTCAGTCGTCGGCCGGATCGTCGGCCGGATCCGACGCCCGCCCCGCCGTGAACCAAAACACCGATCCATGCGGGCTGCGCGGGTCGACCCCGAGCTGCCCGCCCATCGCTTCCACCAGGTGCTTCACGATCGAAAGGCCCAGCCCCGTACCGCCCATCTCGCGCGAGCGCCCCGGATCGACCCGGTAGAACCGCTCGAAGATGCGCGCGCGGTGCTGCGGATCGATACCGGGCCCGTCGTCGCGCACCTCGATGCGGAGCAGCTCGCCGCGCTCGACCACCGCCACCTCCACGTGCCCGCCGGCGGGCGTGTACTTGATCGCGTTGTCGATGAAGTTGACCAGCACCTGCTCCGCGGCCTTGGCATCGAGCGAGGCCCAGAGCCCCTCGGGCACCGCGTTCTTGAGCTCGATGCGCTTGTTGGCCGCGTCGTTCTCGAGCCCCGCGATCGCGTCGCCGACCAGCTCGGTGAGCTCGATGGGCTCCGGGGCCAGTACATGCTTGCCGGCCTCCATGCGCGAGATGTCGAGCAGCTCGTTGATGAGCCGCGCGATGCGATCGGAGTGGCGGTAGAGCGCCTCGACGAACGGCCGCGCTTCCTCCGGTGAGTCGAGTACGCCCTCGAGCAGCGTCTCGGCATTCGCGCGGATCACCGAGATCGGCGTGCGCAGCTCGTGCGAGACGTTGGCCACGAAGTCGCGGCGGATGCGTTCGAGCCGCCGGATTTCGGTGACGTCGTCGGCGACGAGCACGATCGCCCCGTCGCCGAGCCCGCTCGCGCGCGCCTGCACGAGCCGCTTCGTCGAGGGCAGCTCGAGCTCCGCGGGCGCCGAGCCGGCCTCCGTCGCGCGCTGCAGGAGCTCGTGCAGCGCCGGGATGCGCACCAGCTCGAGCAGCCGCTGTCCGTCGACGGGATCGGGCAGGCCCAGCAGCACGCGGGCCGAACGGTTCGCGGTGGTGATGCGCCGCTCGGTGTCCAGCGCGAGCACGGCCGGCGCCATCGTCTCGAGCACGGCCTCGAAGCGGTTGCGTTCGGCGGCCAGCGAGCGCAGCGCGAGGTCGAGCTCGTCGGCCATGCGGTTGAAGGAGCCGGCGATGCCGGCGATCTCGGTGTCGTCGCCGAGCCGCAGCGCCGCGCGCACACCGGTGCGCGAGCCCTGCGCGCTCGCCACCAGCCCGCGCAGCGCGTCCGACATCGAGCGGCGCGCGAGCACGAGCGCGAACGCAGCAAAGGCGACGCTGGCCAGCGCACCGAGCACGAGCAGCACCCACGTGCGCACGGCGACGTCGGCGTCAGCGGTGCGCGCCACTGTGCCGCCGATCGCGAGCACGAGGGCGACCTGCACCGCGATCAGCAGCAGCAGCGCGCCGAGCCAGCGTGCACGTGTCCGCACGCGTTCACTCGCTGGCGCCGACCTCGGGACGGAAGCGGTATCCGACCCCGCGCAGCGTCTCGATGTACTCGCTGGCGTCGCCGAGCTTCTTGCGCAGGCGGCGGACGTGCGTGTCGACCGTGCGCGTGGTGATGTCGCCGTTCATCTCCCAGACGTGGGCGAGCAGGGCCTCGCGGGTCTGCACCCTGCCCTTGCGCTGCACGAGCGTGGTGAGCAGCCGGAACTCGAGCGCGGTGAGCACGACCTCTTCGTCGTCGATCCACACGCGGTGGCCGGTGACGTCGATCTGCAGCCGCCCGAAGCGGAGGTTGCCGGTGGGCTCGGTGGTGCCCTCGGTGCGGCGCAGGATCGCCTTCACCCGCAGGGTCAGCTCGCGCACGCTGAACGGCTTGGTGACGTAGTCGTCGGCGCCGAGCTCGAAGCCGACGACGCGATCGACCGGGTCGGACTTCGCGGTGAGCATCAGCACCGGGATGCCGCGCGTGCTCTCCGACTGCTTCAGGCGGCGACAGACCTCGGTCCCGGCGATGTCGGGGAGCATGAGGTCGAGCACCACGAGATCGGGATGCGGCTCGTTGCCGGCGAGCTGCAAGGCTTGCGCGCCCGTGCCCGCACGTACCGTACGGAAGCCTTCGCGCTCGAGGTTGAAGGCCACCGTAGCCACGAGATCGGCCTCGTCATCGACGATGAGGATCTGTGCCGACATGACGGCACGCCTCACTTACCACGAATCCGGGCGTGCGCTGTGACGACTGTGTGACGGCGTTCCGAGCCGGGCGCGCCGGGGCCGCTACGGCCACGCGTACGCGGTCAGGGCTCGCAGAGCGTGCGCTGGTTCACGGTGGAGAACGCGGTGCTCGGTGCGGTGCCGAGCGCCTCGAACTCGAGCCCGCAGCGTTCGTGCACCGACTCGCCGGACTTGGCCGCGCGCACGACGGCGCCGGTCTGCGCGGCGACGCCGACGAACTGCCCGTCGGGCGACCACACGACCTCGCTGTGGAACTGCCCGGTCGAGAGCGACCACTGCTCGGTCAAGGTCTCGCTGTCGTAGATCGCGATCGCCATCCCACCCGAGCGCTGGTGGACCGCGATGAAGCTCTTGCCGTCCTCGGCGGGCAGGATCTCGCTGACCGAGCCGTCGGAGATCGCCTTGCTGCGCACGTGCTGACCGAGGTCGACGAACAGCTCCATGTGGCTGCCGTTCCAGCGGATGCCGTACTGCCGCCCGTTGCGATCGAGCGACAGCGGCGCGATCTGACCGGGCTTGAGATCGATCGCCTTGCTCTTCACCTCGTCGACGCTGAGATCGGAGCGCAGCTCGGCGAGCGTGTAGTAGCGCAGCCGGTTGCCGCTATCGAGCGTCCACAGCACGGCGTCCTCGTGCGACGGCGGACCGCTCGCGAGCAAGCCGGTGCGATACGACTGATCGGCCACGATGTAGGGCCCCCGGAACCCCTTCGCCGCATCGAGCTCGAACACGCGCGAGTCGTTGACGGTGCTGTGGCGATCGATGAGCAGGAGCTTGTGCTTGGTGTCGATCTGCACCGAGCGAATCGACCCGTTCACGCCGGCCTCGGCGACGAGCTTGCCGGTCTTCCAGTCGACGAGCTGCACGCCGCCCAGCCCATCGACGAGGACGAGGTGACCGTCGTCGGCGAACCGCACGCGGAACACTGCGTTGAACGGATCGCTGGGGATCTCGGCGGTGAGCCCCTCGGGACCTTCGTCGCCGAGCGGCTCGACCCACACCGGGCCCTGCGGGAACACGGTGGCGAGCTGCTTCGAGTCCGGCGAGATCGCGAGCGAGGTCGCCTGCAGGGTGCGATAGCCGAGGAAGCGATGCTCGCCGCGCGCTGCGTCGGCGACGTACAGCCAGTTGCCGTGGCCGGCGATGTGGTGATCGGCACCGAACGCCTGCACGCGGAGCTGCGTGTTGAAGTCCGCGGGCGGGGCCGTGCGTGGGTGGGTGCTCTTGTTCTCGACGTCGAGCAGCCACGACACGCTGCCGTCGTTGGCCGCGGCCATGAGCCGCGTGGGCCCGATGAACCCGACGCCGGGGATCGTGTGCGCCTGCGCCTGCACCGTGAACACCGTCGGGGCCGCGTCGCTGCGCAGGTCGACGACGGCGACGTCCCACGCGGTGTTGTTCCACTTCTGGACGACGGCCATGCGCGTGCCGTCGGGCGAGAGCGCTGCCGTGCTGGGGCCGATCTCGACCTGCGACGTGACGAGCTTCGGCGCGCCGGCGCGGCGAATCGCCGCCTTGCCCTCGGTGACCAGCTCGAGCGGCTGGATCTCCAGCTTGGTCGCGTTGGACCCGTCGCGCGTCTCGATGAGCGCGACGGCCCGCTTGCCGTCGGCGGACACGCGCAGCTCGACGGGCCGGAACTTGCGCTCCTCGAGCCGCGCGAGCTCGGCACCCGCGGCGTCGAGCAGGCGCAGCGTGTGATCGCGGAAGAGCGCGAGCACGTGCTTGCCGCCGGGCAGCACCATGCCTTCGATGAGCGGCTGGAACGGCGGGAGCTCGCCCTTGACCTCGACCTCCTGCTTCGCGTTCGTGCCGAAGATCTTCGCGCCCCCCGAGGCATCGACACAGAAGATCGTCCAGCCCGTGCCGCTCTTCGCGAGTGAGAACGCCTGCGGCGCGCGGATCGGCACGACCTGGGGCTCGCGACTGCCGTCGAGCGCGGGCCACAGCCGCGTGCCGCCGACGACGTCGCGGGTCAGCGCTCCGCTGCCGTCGGGGGCGAGCGCGATGCGATCGATCGAGCCCGAGTGCGCGACGCCGGCTCGGCGACGCGGCCCCTGGGTCAGCGTGCTCTTGGGCTCGCCGCGCTCGGCGGTGTCGTCATGGTTGCGACGCCCGCGACGGCCGCCGTCGGGACGCCGCGTGTTCTTGTCGGTGTGGCACGACGAGAGCGCCAGCGCGAACGCCAGCGCTCCGATGATCGGGCGCGATCCCATGCGCCGGTTTTACAGCGTCTCGAGGAACGCGACCAGGTCGCTGATCTGCGCGTCGTCGAGCCGCGAGGTGCGGCCCATCGAGTGGATCGTGCCGTTGTTGCGCAGCACGGACTCGAGCGTCACCGCGCTACCGTCGTGGTAGTAGGGCGCGCTGTTGGCCAGGCCGATGAGCGACGGGGTGTCGACCGCATCCAGGTCGACCGCCAGGTCGTGGCGCTTGCCGTCGCTGCTGGTCGCACCGTCGTGGCAGTTGAGGCAGCCGGTGGTGCTGCTCTCGAACAGCTCCTTGCCGCGCGCGACCGCCTGCGCGTCGTCGACGGTGGGCGTGCGCGGGGCGGGCAGCCCGGTGAGGAACGCCTGCAGGTCGCGGGCATCGGCCTGCGAGATGCCGCTGCCGCCGAGGCGCTTCACGGTGCTCGTGAGGCTGATGTTGAGGTTCGCGTCCTGGCCGTCCCACTTGAACGGGTGCGTGCCCTCGAGGCGGCCGTTGAGGAACGGGGTCTGCAGCGTGTTGCCCTGCAGCGCCCAGGTGAGGCCGTCGGCACGACCCTCGGGGTGGCAGCTCGCGCACGCCATCGCGCCGAACGTCGAGATCATCGTGCTCTTGCCCTGACGGAACAGCTTCTTACCGCGCAGCTCCGACGCGCTCATGCTGCTCTTCGCGATCTCCTTGGAGAAGCTCAGCGTGGGGGCGACGTTGGTGTCGGGGTTGCCGGCGAGGCGGACGACCTTGCGGGTGAGCGAGCAGAACGCGAGCACGTTCCCGTTGTCGTCGTCGATGGCGAGACCGTCCGGCGCGCAGCTGCCCGAGCTGTCGACCACGCTCTGCTGCCAGGCGAGGTGCACCGACGACTGCGAGACATCGGCGATCGCCATCACGTCGTCGGAGCCGTAGCCCGCGACGTAGAGCGTGTCGGTGCGGCCGTCGTAGGCCATCGCGCGCGGCTGGTGCAGCGAGGTCGAGGCCATCGCCATGCGGGTGCTGCCACCAGCCGACTCGCCGTCGAGGAACGCGAGGCGGTGGTTCACCGGGGCGGTGAAGCCGTTGCCGCCGCCGTAACCCGAGGACTCGACCTCGAAGCCGTCGCTCGCGAGGTGCGGCGTGCTGAGCTGGTGGGGGACCACCGCGAGGCCGTGGCCGACGTACGCGGCCGCGAACGCGTTGCGCACGAACGTGCGACCCGCATCGGGATCGTGCGGCGCCACCTTGCCGGCCGCACGCTTCGTCACGACCTGCTGCTGGATCTGCGAGTCGGCGAACTGGTTGGCGAGCGCGATGTTGCCGTTCGGATTGGCCGGCGTGGGCGGGTCGAGCGACACGAACGTCGCCTTCGGCGCGCCACCGGTGGTCGTGAGATCGAGCTTCGCGATCGAGCCGGTGGTCAGGAAGGTGACCATCGCCTCGCGGCCGTCGGGGGAGATCGACACGCCGCGCGGCTCGGGTCCGAGCTCGAGCGTCCACTTGGTGTCACCGCTGCCGGTGTCGAGGGCGGCGAGCATCTTGTCGGCGACGTGGGTGACGAGCAGCGTGCTGCCATCGGGCGTGAGCGCGACCCCGAACGGCTCGGCCGCGGTGCGCAGCGCATCGACCTGGGTGAGCGAGTCCTTCGCGAGCGAGACCACCACCACGCGGTCGTGCGCGCGATCGACCACGTACGCGCGCTGTCGCTTCGCATCCACCACGAGCTGGCTGGCATCGCGCCCGATCGCGAGCTCGGCGATCGGCGAGCCGTCCTCGTCGGTGCGCACGAGCTTGCCGCTGTCGCCGTCGATCACGAGCGCGCCACCTTGCACCGACGCGATCGAGCTGCCCTGCAGCGACGCGGGCGTCGACTTGGCCGCCGGTGCCTTCGTCTCGCCCAGGGCCGGATCCAACAGCTGGAACGGCAGCCCGTTGTTGAAGCCACCGAAGTCGCCGTCGAAACGGGCGATCGACTTCGAGCGGGCGTCGGCCGAAAGCGCCAGGACGCAGAGAGCGGTCGCGGACAGGGCGGTGACGGTTCGCAGGGTGCGCAGCATGGGCGTTGCCAAGAGACGCACGAGGCTCTGGATTGTTCCATCCGAGCGTGTCACGGCGTCGTCACTCGACGCGCGTTGCATCAGCTCGCATCGCTCGGGCCCGCGGGCCACCTCGATCTCCGTTTCGGATCGCGGCGTGCCGAGCCATGGACCGTCGGAGCGATCCCGAGATTGAGGTCCCGCCTACGGCAAACCCGCGCGTGTACCCGTGCGTCAGCGCACGAGATCCGGCGGGCTCGCTACCGCGCCTCGCGACCGTACCGCTGGGTCAGGCCGTGCGTCGCGAGGGCGGCACCGGCCGGGGCACCCCAGAGGATGTTGCCGCGGAAGCCGAAGTACAGCATGCCGGCGGCCGACGTCCGGTACTCGCCCGGGATGTCCTGGCGCGCGAGCGGGCTGTCGTACTGACCGCCGAACACGAGCGCACCGAAGCCGCCGAGCCCGAAGCCGATGTCGGCCGTGATGCCGACCGGGCCGCGCTGCATCTCGTAGTGGGGCTTCTCGCCGGGCGGCAGATCGTAGGTCTCGCGCCGCGCGATCTTGAAGGCGAGCGCGCTGGTGAACTCGATCATCGGTGCGAACCGACCGCGACCGAACCAGTAGCGCCCGACCATGCCGACGTTGCCCCACGTATCGCCGGTGTCGCTGAACATCGCGCCGGCCTTCGGGCCCAGCGTCATGCGGGTGTAGCGGGTGCGGCCCACGTTCTCGGTGATGACGGGGATGTTCACCCAGACGTCGTACTGCGCGCGGCCGCTCGCCCACTTGCGCACGTTCGCGGTGCGTACGTCGCCTTGCTTGAAGCGACCGGCGACGGCCCCCATCGCCTGCACCTCGACGTTGAAGCCACACAGCGGATCCGCGATGAAGCAGCGCCACCGCACCTTGCGGGTATCGTTGCCCGGCATCGCGCCGAGGCCGTGACGCTTGCGCACCGCGTCGAGATCGGCCGCCGTGTAGTACGGCGCCTTCGTCTGCGCATTGCCTTCGGCGACGTGGACCATCTCGCCCGGCGGCTTCGCCTCGGGCTCGGGGGTCGGCTCCGGCGTCGGCTCGGCGCTCACCTCGTCGGGCGAGGCCGGCGTGGGCTCGGTCGGGGGCGCGACGGGCTCGGGCTCCGGCGCCGCGACCTCGGGCTCGACCGCCGGCGCGGGCGTGGGCTCGACGCTGCGCGGGCGCTGCACGGGCGGACCGAACACGATCAGCGCGGCGGCGATGGATGCTCCGATCACAGCGCACCTCCGATCGCCATGCCGGCGAGCGCGAGCGCGATGATCGGCCCGGCCGCGATGCCGTGCGCGCGCAGCCCCAGCATGATGCGGGTGTCGCGATCGAGGAAGTCCGCGCCCGCGAACAGGGTGGCCCAGCCGCCGACGCCGAAGCCGACCTCGGCGTGCGTGCCCCAGAGCTTCGCGTTCGTGGTCAGCACCGAGCTGCGCACGGCACCGACGCTGAGGTCGAGGTGCAACCCGTGCGGGCGCTTGCTCAGCCAGATCTGGTTGTGCACCGCGACGCGCGTGGCGTCGGTGCGCTTCGTGTCCGCATGCTCGGTGTTGCTCGCGTTCGACGTGACCGAGCCGGTGCCACGCGACCAGCTACCGACGACGCCGAGGCCCCATGGGTGCCAGGTGCGGCCGGCGTACATCATGGGCCGCACGACGAAGCCGCCGTGCACGTTGAACTGGCTGTAGGGGACGTCGGGGCCGGCGTCCGAGGACGGCACGCGCAGACCCACCGCGACGCCGGCGGAGATCAGCAGCGACGCGCGACACCAGCTGCCGTCGACGAAGCAGAACGCCCCGCCGCCGACCGAGCCGAACGGCTTCTTGCCGCGCGCGATCGCGGCTCCGGGCTGCGTGTCGGAGGGCGGCTCGGCCTCGAAGAACGGGCCGTACTCGCCGGGATTGCGCTTGCGCGGGGTCCCGTCCTTGGGGGCGCCGTCGGGTGCTGCCCATGCGGTCGTCAGCGACGTCGCCAGCGCCAGGGCCGTGGTCAAGGTAGCGAGCATGGGTTCGACCGACTCCGGAGCTTATCGCATGGGGGCAGGCGGATCGGTCAACGCCGTGCGCGCCCGGCCCTTACGCTCCGGATCGTTTCTCGGCGATCGGCGGCGAGGGGGCTCGGACGCCGCCGAGCGCCGGCCCCACGCGGCGGCGGGCAGCTCCGCGCCGCCCCGTGCGCGGCACATGGTCAGCCGGCGGCTGCAGGGAGATCGCCCGCGACCTCCTCGGCGCGCGTGCGATCGAGGTAGGGCACCCAACGGACCATCACCATGCTCGGCACGGTGGCCACGAAGGTGAGCGCGAAGAAGACCGGGTAGCCGACGGCGTCCGCGATGAATCCGCTCGCGACGCCGGCGAGCGTGAAGCCCAGGCTCATGATCGCGGTGAGCACGGCCATGTGCGTCGCCTTGTGGCGCGGGTCGACGCAGCGCATGAGGTACACGATGAAGAACCCGGTGCCGAGGCCCGCGCCGAAGTCCTCCACCAGCACGACCGCGCCCAGCACGACGTTGCCGAGCTCGGCGGGGCTCGACGACGACGCCCAGGCGTAGAGCAGGTTCGGGATGTTCTGCGCGAGGATGAAGATCCACATCCACCGCTTCACGCCGTTCCTCGCGATGAGCCAGCCGCCGACGAGCGTCGCGACCAGGGTCACGCTCCAGCCGAGCGTGCCGTTGATGAACCCGAAGGTCTCGGTGTCCATCCCGCACGTCTTCTGCAAGAAGGGCGTGCGCATCTTCATCAAGAACGACTCGCCGACGCGGAAGAGCACGATGAAGGCGAGCGCCCGATCGATGCCCGGCTGCTCGAGCAGCGTCACGAAGCCGCGGGCGTAGGCAGACTCGCGGCCGGCGAGCCACCGACGCATGCGACCGAGCAGCGCGATGCAGGCCGTGACGATCGAGAGGAAGACGAGCGCAATCCAGGCCTCGAGCGACAGGCTGCCGAAGAACGGGACGCCGGAAACGGCTCCGACGACGGCGTCGCGGGCCGAGCGGAGCCACGGCCAACGCCACTCGACGGCGGCCACGACGGCGAGCGCCACGACGAGCGCGGCGAGCCGGCGACGACGCGCCGTGGTCATCACGCCGACGATCGAGAGCTTGCGTTGCTCGGCGCGCGGCAGGAATCGCGCGTGGTAGAGCATGAACGCGAGCACGATCACCGCCGCGGTCAGCCACCCCACGTGCCAGCCCAGCCGGCCGACGACGATGAGCAGCGGACCGGTGGCGAGCAGCACCGCACCGCGATACGCCGCCGCGCGATAGCCGACGAACCGCGACTGCGACGGCGAGTCCAGCGCGTCCATGTAGTAGCCGTCGATCGCGATGTCGTGCGTCGCCGACACGAACGCGAGCATCACGAACACGAGCGCGAGCATCCCCAGCGTGGATGCGTCGCCGAGCAGCGCGAGCGCGACGACCAGCACCAGTGCGACGAGCTCACAGCCGAGCACGAACGAGCGCCTCGTCTCGTAGCGATCGAGCGGCGGTGCCCACAGGAACTTGATGTTCCACGGCAGGTGGAAGATCGCGGTCAGCCCGATCGTCTTGACGTTCGCCCCCATCGCGACGAACAGCACGTCGGCGACGTTGTTCACGAGCGCGTACGGAAAGCCCTCGGCGAAGTAGATCGTGCTGACCCACAGGTGTGGGCTGCGAAGGAAGCGCCCGAGCCGCTGCGCGCCTGTGCTCGACTCGGGCGCGGGCATCCGCGCCGACGGTGGCCCGGGCGATCGGGGCCGTCAACTAATCGCCGCGCTCGGCCAGGCGCGGCCGTCGGCCGCTCCCGCTCGCGCTAGGAGCCGTCGCGCCATGCGAAGAAGTGCGACCACACCAGCGCCGCCGACACGATCGTGATCAGCAGCAGCCCGAAGGCGTGCACCCGAGGCAGCCGCGGGCCGTGCGTCACCCAGCGGTCCCATGCATGCGCGAGGCCGTGCGCGACGATCGGTACCGCCGGCACGAGGTAGCGATGGTCGAGCGTCTCGCCGCCGAACGGAGTGCGATGCAGCGCGAGCAGCAGCACCCACGGCACGAGCGGTGCGAGCTCGCGCCAGCGCCAGTGCACGACGAGCCCACCGATCGCCAGGGCGAGCGCCGGCGACTGCGCGAGCACGCCGGCGCCGTGCCCGAGCCCGAACAGCGTCCACAATCCGGTCAGCGGATTGCCCGCGAACGTCTCGGTGCGCGTGCGGGCGAACTCGAACTCGGCGTGGTGATCGTAGCCGATCGACAGCGGCGAGCCGAACGCGGCCGAGTGGTACGCGGCCGTCGCGACGACGAGCGGCAGGGCCCCGAGCGCGACGAAGCGCCAGTGCCGACGCGGCACGAGCAACCCGAGCTGCAGCGCGATCGGCACGACGAGCAGGTAGTCCGTCGCGATCGCCCACGCACCCGCGAGCCCGGCGAGCACCGGCCAGCGCCAGCCCTCTTCGTCCTTCGCGCGCGTGCACGCCAGCAGCGTCGCGCACCACAGCGTGCCGCTCGTGACGTGGGCGAACAAGGTCGTCGAGTACGGGCCCCACAACGTGGCCGTCGCCGTCGCGACCAGCGCGAACACGCGGGGGCCGAGCGCGAGCCCACGCGCCCGCATCCACAGCTCGAGCAGCCACAGCCCGAGCACGCCGACCAGCGCGCAGTGCAGCCGCACGAGCAGCGCCGTGCCCTGGAATTGCAGGAGCGTCGGCGCGCGGCCGTGCTTGCGCGCACGGGCGACGTACGTGCGCGCGTACGGATCCGCGGCCGGCACCGCGATGAGCTCGCCGCCCTCGAGCGTCTGCTCCGTGAGCCACGGGTCGAGCTGCGCCCCGAGCCACACCGCGGGCAGCGCGGCGAACGCGGTGCCCGGCGGTCGATCCGAGTAGTGATGGCCGTCGCGCTCGGCGCGATCGACCCACAGCGTGAGCGCGACGTCGGGGTCGATCGCGGTCTCGTGCCGCAACGCGAGCGCACGTGCCAGTGCGAGGTGCGAGCCGTCGTTGCTGCTCACCAGCCCGCGGCCGAGCAGCAGCGTGGCGATCGCGATCGCCACGAGCAGCGAGCGCACGAGCCAGGGGCGCGTCGAGGTCTCGGTCAAATGTGCGGGCGCCCTCGCTGGTATCGTAGCGCAGGTGACCCTCGCCGAGGCGACGACCGAGGCCGAGGCGCGCTTCGAAGCGCGCCGCAAGCTCGTCGGCATCGTGGCCGCTCCGCTGACCTTCGTCGCGCTGCTGGTCGCTCCGCTGCCGCTCGAACGGCCCGCGCACGCGCTCGCGGCCGTCGCGGCGGCGACCGTCATCCTCTGGATCACCGAGGCGATCCCCATGGCGATCGCCGCGCTGCTCGGCCCCGCCGTCGCCGCGCTGCTGGGGGTCGCGCCCGCGAAGCAAGTGTTCGCGCCGATCGCCGACCCGCTCATCTTCCTGTTCCTCGGCGGCTTCCTGCTCGCCGAGGGGCTCGCGCGCCAGCAGGTCGACCGCCGCATCGCGCTGTGGCTGATCGCGCGCCCCATCGTCGCCGGCTCGCCCACGCGGGCGCTCGTCGCCGTCTGCCTGATCTCGTTCTCGTTCTCGATGTGGATCTCGAACACCGCGACGACGGCGATGCTCCTGCCGGTCGCGCTGGGGCTGCACGCGACGATGGGCGCGGTGCTCGGTGACGATCCCGAGTCGCGGCGTCGGCTCGATCACTTCGCCGGCGGCATGTGCCTCACCCTCGCGTACGCGGCGTCGATCGGCGGCATCGCGACGCCGATCGGCACCGGGCCCAACGTGCTCGCGATCGGCATGCTCGAGGAGCGGCTCGGCGAGCACTTCGGGTTCGCGCGCTGGATGGCGTTCGCGGTGCCGACCTCGTGCACGATGATCGTCATCACGCTCGTGATCGCGACGCGCCGCTTCAAGCCGCCGGTCGCGCGACTGCCCGGGCTGGCGCGCGAGGTGCAGCGCCAGCTCGCGGCGCTGGGGCCGATGCACGCGGCCGAGCGCCGGGCGCTGGCGATCTTCGCGCTCGCGATCGCCGGCTGGCTCGCGCCGTCGATCCTGCAGCTCACGCTCGGCGACGATCATCCGTGGACGACGCGGGCGATCGCGTTGCTCGACGAAGGCGTGGTCGCGATCGCCTGCGCGAGCATGTTGTTCTTCCTGCCCGGCCGCCCGCGCGACGGTGAGCCGCGCACGCTCGTGACCTGGGAGGATGCGCGCGGGCTCGACTGGGGCACGCTCCTCCTGCTCGGCGGCGGGCTCGCGCTCGGTCGGCTCACCTTCGAGACCGGGCTGGCCGAGGCGATCGGGCGCGGCACGTTGAGCGCGCTCGGCCCGATCGCGGGCAGCCCCATCGGGCTCATGCTCTCCGCCGTCGCGCTCATCCTCGTGCTCACCGAGGTGACCAGCAACACCGCGGTGACCAGCATGATGCTGCCCGTGCTGATCGGCATCGCGCAGGCGGCCGGCTTCGATCCGCTGCCGACCAGCGTGCTCGCCACGATGGCGGCGAGCTTCGCCTTCATGCTGCCCGTGTCGACGCCACCGAACGCGATGGCCTACGGCACGCGGATGATCCGGGTCGAGAGCATGATCGCGTTCGGCGTCCGCCTCGATGTGCTCGGGTTCGTCGTGCTCGCGATCGTCGGCGTGGTGCTGCTGCCGCTCGTCGGCTGACGAGCTCAGCCCGCGTAGCGCGTCGGATCGGGTACGCCGGCCGCGGCGAAGCCGTCGCGCCGGAGCCGACAGCTGTCGCAGTGACCGCACGCGAGCGCGAGCCCGTCGCGTTCGCTGGGGTCGTAGCAGCTCGTGGTGTCGGCGTAGTCGACCCCATGTTGCAGGCCGAGCGCGACGATCTCGTGCTTGCGCAGGGTCTGCAGCGGCGCTTCGATCGCGATCGGCGAGCCGGCCACGCCGCGCCGCGTCGCGAGCCCGGCGAGCTTCGCGAACGCGGCGATGTACTCGGGCCGGCAGTCGGGATAGCCGGAGTAGTCGAGCGCATTCGTGCCGATCCAGATGTCGGCGGCATCGATCGCCTCGGCCCACGCGAGCGCGTAGGCGAGGAACACGGTGTTGCGGGCGGGCACGTAGGTGATCGGGATTTCGCCGTCGGCGACACCCTGCTTCGGCACCGCGTGCTCGCTGCCGGCGACCAGTGCCGTGGCCGGTGCGACGAGCCGGCCGAGGTGGCCGAGGTCGACGATCTCGTGCGCGGTGGCACCGAAGCGCGCGGCCTGCCGCGCGGCACAGCCGAGCTCGAGCGCGTGCCGCTGACCGTAGCGGAAGCTCAGCGCGTGCACGTCACGGCCGCGTGCGCGCGCCAGCGCGAGCACCGTCACCGAGTCGAGGCCACCGCTGAGCAGGACGACGGCGGCGGTCATCAGCCGCCGCTGCTCGACTCTTCTTCGCCACCGCCGCCCGAGCTCGGGGCGATGCAGTTCGGATCGGAGACGCCGTCGTCGGGGCAGCAGTACAGCGCGAACGATTCGTTGTTGTAGCCCTGCTTGCACACGCAGGACGGCTGCAGGTCTTCGTCGAGGATGCAGGTGCCGCGCTCGGTGCCGCCGCAGAAGAAGCCCTCGCAGGGATCCGTCGCGTCGAAGCAGAAGTTCTTGTCGCGGTTGCACATGCCTTCGTTGCAGTGCCCGTCGGGGGCGAGGCAGAGGCCACCGACGTCGCCGGGCGGGGCTTCCTTCTCCCGATCGGCGCCCTTGAAGCATCCCGCTGCGCCCATCGCCACGAACACCGACAGAAGAATCCCGTGAATGCGTGCCATCGAGCCCTCGCGCGTGCAGCCGGCACCATAGCAGGAGGCCCGTGGGCGGTGGATCGGTTTTTCGCGCGCGGCTGCACGCACGATCGGTCGTCCGCTACGCGAACTGTGCAATCGCGAAGCGAAGCGATGGGCAACTCGTGCAATCCGATCGCCGCCCGCGCCTCGCGTGCGCGGCTTTGCGTACGCCCGCTACGCGCATACGTAATTCGTTCGGGGTCGGGTTTGACAAGCCGCGGCGGCTGCCGATAGCTTGCCGATGATGTCGAAGCCTGGTTCGAGCTGGAAGTCCGGTGCACGTGCTCGTGTGCTCGCGACCGCAGTCGCGCTCGCGATCCCGCTCGGCGCAGTGCCGAGCGCACGCGCGACGGAGCTCGGCGTCATCGCGTTCGCGGGTCCGAAGGTCACGCCCGACGACGCGGCCCGCAAGCGCGCCGAGGCCCAGGTCACCGGCCGTCAGCTGCTCGAGGCCGATCCGTCGGCGGCGGGCACCCACTACGACACCAAGGCCTCCGAGTGGGGCGACCCGGTGCTCTACCTCGATGCGGCCGACGCGTATTACAAGGCCGCCGAGAAGGACAGCGACCCCGCGGTCGCAGACGCAGGTGTCGAGCGGGCTCGCATCGCGCTCGACCTCTTGTTCTTCCAGCTCGACAGCGCGGCCGATCCGACCTTCCGCCTGGTCGACACCGCCGACGTCCCCGATCTGATCGCGCGGGCGAACACCTCGGTGAAGACCGGTGAAGCGCTCGCCGCGAAGCTGCGTGGCGAAGCCGATGCCACGGTCGCGAGCGCCGACGAACCGAAGAAGAAGGAGAAGCGCCAGCGCAAGCCGATCAACGGCAAGGCGCTGTTCGCTTCCGGTGTCGCAGTCACTGCGATCGGCGGTGGCGTGCTCGCGCTCGGTGGCGTGGGCCTCGTGCTCGGCGCGGTCCGTCAGAACAAGGCCGAGGATCCCGGCGTGTACGGCAGCGAGTACGACGAGGTCGCCGCGAAGGGCAAGAAGGCGAACCTCATGGCCGGGGTCGGGCTCGGCCTCGGTGGCGCGCTCGCGCTCGGCGGCGTCGTCATGATGATCATCGGTAAGCGGGCCCAGAAGAAGAACAAGCAAGCGCCCCAGGAGAAGGCGGTCGCCGCCCGTCTCGAGCGCACCAACGCATTTCGCATCGCTCCCGCCTTGAATGGCGTCGCGATCTCGGGGAGATTCTAGTCATGCTCGCCTCGCAGCTCCGCCCGGTTCAGGCTCGCCTCCGTCGCCTCGGCAGCATCGCGCTCGGGCTCGCGCTCGGCCTCTCGCTCTCGACGGGCGGCACCGCCGACGCAGCGTCGATGGCGTGCGAAGATCCCAGCAACCTCTGCCTCGGCCCCGCGAGCGGTGCGAAGTGGGAAGCCGGCAAGACGGTCGCTGCGAAGGACAAGAAGAAGCGCAACGACAAGGCCGGCAGCACGCTGTCGCTCGACGTCGAGGGTGGACGCGCGAGCCTGTTCGTCAACGGTCGCTACGCCGGCACCGCGCCGCTCTCCGGCATCCCGGTGCCCGCGGGTCGCAACGACGTGCAGGTCCGCGACGGCGCGACCGTCCTGTCGCAAGGCGTGCTCACGGTGCCGAAGGGCGGATCGCTCTCGGTGACCGTGAAGCACCCGTGAGCCCGGCGCGCCCCTGACGGATCCCGTCCGTCGCGTAGTGAGCGGAACCGAACCGGCAGCAACGAGGCGGCGTTCCGCTCGCCTTCGCGCCCGACCGCGCGTGACTCGCCCCGCCTTCGGTTGAGGGCAGTCGGCCCCGCCCGTATGATCGCGCCGTGGACGGGAGGGCCCACACGTCGCGCAGCCGCGGCTCGCTCGAGCCAGGCGCGCAGATCGGGCGCTATGCGCTCGGTCGACGGCTCGCGAAGGGCGGGATGGCCGAGCTGTACCTCGCGAAGGCGCTCGGCATCGGCGGCTTCGAGAAGCCGTGCGTGCTGAAGCTCGTGCTCCCCCACCTGACCGACGACCAGGTGTTCCTCGAGATGTTCCTCGGCGAGGCCCGGCTCGCGGCGACGCTCGATCATCCCAACGTCATCCACGTCAGCGACATCGGGCAGGTCGAGGGCGAGTACTTCTTCGTGATGGACTACGTGCACGGACGCGACGTCCGCGCCCTGCTCCGCGCGAACAACCCCGGCACGATGCCGCTGCAGGCCGCGCTGACGATCGCGCAGGAGGTCTGCGAGGGCCTCCACTACGTGCACGACAAGCGCGACTCGAGCGGGCGCTTCCTCGGGCTCGTGCACCGCGACGTGTCGCCGTCGAACGTGATGGTCAGCTACGACGGCATCGTCAAGCTGGTCGACTTCGGCATCGCGAAGGCCACCGAGATGCGCCACGCGACGCGCACCGGCGTGCTGAAGGGCAAGGTCCACTACATGGCGCCCGAGCAGTGCGAGGGCCAGCCGCTCGACCGTCGCACCGACGTGTTCGCGCTCGGCATCCTGCTCTACGAGATGACCACGGGCCGGCCGCTGTTCACCGGCACCAACGACTACTACGTGATGTCGCGGATCGTGCGCGGCGTGTTCGCGCGCCCCCGCGAGGTCGATCCCGCGTATCCGCCGGAGCTCGAGCGCATCGTGCTGCGTGCGCTCGCCCGCGATCCCGACGATCGCTACGTCTCGGCGCAGGCGCTGCAGGTCGACATCGAGGACTACGCGCGCGGCGCAGGCCTGGTGCTCTCGTCGCGTGCGCTCGCCGAGACGATGCACGACGTGTTCGGCGAAGCGCCGATGCCGAACTTCGAGGAGGACGAGGACGAGATCGCGCCGACGATGCTGCACGTCGCGTCGAGCAGCGAAGGTCTGCCGTCGTCGCACCTCAGCGCCGCGACCGATCTGCTGGTCGCGCGACGCTCGAGCGCGGTGCTGCCCGCACCACCGCGCCGGCGCACGGTCGCGCTCGCGCTCGCGCTCGGGCTCGGGGTGCCGTGTCTGTCGATCGGGGCCTGGGCCGCGCTGCACACCGGCGTCGGCGATCAGCCCGAGCGCACCGTGGCGGCGGCGACCACCGCAGCGCCGGTGCTCGGCGTGTCCACGCAGTCGCGACCGACCGGTGCGCCCACCGTCACGCCCACGCCCACGCCCGAGCCCCGCAGCGTCGTACCGCTCGCGCCGGCCGTCGGCGAAGCCCTGCCCGCGCCGGTCCCGGTGGCGGCGGCCGAGCAGCCGATCGTCGTCGAGGAGCCGCCGCCGATCGAGCCCGAGCTCGTCGTGGAGGAGCCCGTCGCGAGCGCGCCCGCGGATGCGCGCAGACCGAGCAACACGCGCAAGAAGGGCCCGCGCGCGGCCCCCCGCGAGCGCAAGTCGTCCACGCCCAGCTCGAAGCCCGAGCCTGCCGAGCCCAAGACCCCGGGTACACGCGATCTCGACGCGATGTACCCTGCGGGCCGAAAGTGATGCTCGGGATCTCGCTCGCACTCGCGTTGTCGCTCGGGCCCAAGCAAGCCGAGATCGACGCGATCATCGAGCAGGCCGAGGCCGCGTTCGCGCGCAAGGACTGGGACGGTGCGAGTCGTGCCCTGGCCGACGCCTACCTGCTCGATCCGCGGCCCGATCTGCTCTACGCGCGCGCGCAGGCCGAGCGGCTCGCCGGACGATGCAACGTCGCGCTGCCGCTCTACGAGAAGTTCCTCGAGGCCGAGCGCGCCGACAGCCCTGCCGCCGCGGATGCGCGCGACAACCGGGTGCGTTGTCAGCAGGTCGTCGCGAGCGCGAAGGCGGGCACACCCCCCGACGGGGGCAAGACCGGCGCGAACGGTACGCGTCCGCGCAAGGCCACGCGCGGCGCCTGGTACCGCGATCCTGCCGGCGGCGTGCTGGTCGCGATCGGCGGGGTGTCGACGATCATCGGCGGTAGCGTGCTCGGCATCTCGATCAGCCGCGACAAGCAGGCGAGCGACGCCGCGAACGAAGGTGGCTTCGTCGATCGCAAGGACGCCGCGCGCACGCAACACAGCGTGGGCATCGCGGTGCTGTCGATCGGCGGGGCCTTGCTCGTCGCCGGTGTGGTGCGCTGGGCCGTGGTCGCGAACAAGGGCGAGCGCAGCACCGGCAACAGCGCGCGCGTGCGGATGGGTCTCGCACCTGCCCGACGCGGCGCAGCAGTGTCGCTCGGCCTGCGCTTCTGACACGATGCGACAGGTGGGCCGAGCGTCGCAGCGCGCGCGATGGACCGCGGCGCTCGTCGTGCTCGCGGTGCTGCCGTCGGCGTGCCTGCGGCCGCAGGTCTTCGGCTGTGACGCGCACGAGGAGTGCGTGCTCGACGAGCGGCAGGGCGTGTGCCTCGGCGCGGGCTTCTGCGCTTACCCGGACACCGAGTGCGACTCGGCGCTGCGCTTCGGACCGGCCGCGGGCGACGGCATGGCGGGCGAGTGCGTGCCGCTCGGTGGGAGCACCGAGACGGATCCGACGATCGCAGGCACCAGCGCCGGCGATGCGTGCGGCGCGTGCGATACCCCGCCCGATCCCTGCCACCTGCCCGCCGGTACGTGCGAAGGCGGCGCGTGCGTGTATCCGTTCGCACCGAGCGGCACCGACTGCACGACGGACGATCCCTGCATCCACGCCGCGCAGTGCGACGGCGCGGGCGAGTGCGTCGTCGTCGACGAGACGGTGTGCAACGATCCACCCGGGCCCTGTCACGCCGTGCCCGGCACCTGCCTGGGCCCCGGGCGGTGCAGCTACGCACTGCACCCGAGCGGTCATCCTTGCGAAGACGGCGACGACTGCTCGCTCGGCGACGCTTGCGATGACGCCGGTGTCTGCCAACCCGGCCCGGAGTGCGCGACCGCGAACCCGTGTGCGGTCGGCAACTGCGGCGTGACGCGCCAGTGCAGCTTCTTCCCCAAGACCGACGGTACGTCGTGCGGGCCGCAGGCGGTCATCGTGTGCTGTAGCGGCGAGTGCGTGAACCTCGAGCTCGACGACGACAACTGCGGTGGTTGTGGCGTCGCATGCGGACCCGGGCAGTCGTGCAGCACGATCGAGCCGACCCCGATGTGCATGCCATGAGCCTGCCCCTTGTCCCGATCGGCCCGGGTCTGCAAAGATGAAGGTGATCGTGTCTTCGTTGCGCACCGCGGGCTCGCTGCTGGCGACCGCCTCGCTCGCCGCTTGCCTGCAGCCGCAGGTCTACCCGTGCGACGGCGATCTCGAGTGCATCGTCGGCGGCGTGCAGGGCGTCTGCCACAGCTCGGGCTTCTGCGCGTATCCGGACGGGCGTTGTCCGTCGGAGCAGCGCTTCGGTCCCGCCGCCGGAGGTGGTCGTGCGCTCGAGTGCGTGCCCAACGACAGCATCGGCGAGGCCGAGTCGGTCGGCGAGAGCCAGTCGTTCATCGGCGAGTCGAGTGCGGCGAGCAGCAGCGCGGCGGGCAGCGGCTCGGGTAGCGCGAGCAGCGAGGGCTGCAGCGGCTGCGACACACCGCCCAACGATTGCTTCGACGCGCAGGGCAGCTGCGGCGAGGACGGCTGCGTCTACCAGCCCCGGCCGATGGGCACCGACTGCACGATCGACGACGCCTGTGTGATGGCGGCCGAGTGCGACGGCGACGGTCAGTGCGTCGCGACGGTCGGCATGGCGTGCGACGATCCGCCGGGGCCGTGTTTCGCCGCGCAGGGCGAGTGCCAGGCGGACGGGACCTGCGTCTATGATCCGCTGCCGCTGGACAGCGACTGCGACGACGGCGACGACTGCACCGTGGGCACCAAGTGCGACGCCGCAGGGGTCTGTGGCGGCGGCGAGATCTGCCCGGACGACGATCCCTGCACGACCTCCGGCTGCGTCGACGGCCAGTGCCAGGTCGGCAACGAGGACGACGGCACCCCGTGCGGCGGGCAGGAGGCCGATCGCTGTTGCGACGGCGCGTGCGTCGACATCTCGAGCGACGAGGCGAACTGTGGCGGATGCGGGCTCGCGTGCGACGCCGACGACACCTGCGAGAGCGTGTCGGCGACCTCGACCTGCGATACCGCGCCCGCGAACACGAGCGGTCGCTGCACCTGCGACGGGGCCAACGCCGACTGCCCGCACTCGCAGGTCTGCCGCACCGTGTCGCCCTTCGCGAACCGCTGCACGCCCAACGACGTCGGCGGCTGCGTGAACGACTTCCAGGACGTCAACCTGTGCCCGAACTACTGCTTCTACGAGTGAGGCGCTCACCGCTCGTTGATGCGGGCGATCGCCTTGTTGGCGTCCTTGCGCGTGTAGGGGTTGTGGTGCTCTGCCGCGAGGCGCTGCAAGAACGGTAGCGCGTCCGCCGAGCCCACCGCGGCGAGCTTCACGATCACGCTCGCGGTGAGCCGCGAGTCGTCGCCGACCGCGACGAGATCGAGCGTCGCTGCGCTGCCCTCGAGCTGCGCGAGCGCGTCGACGGCGGCACGCCGCACCCGTACGTCTTCGGTGTCGTCGAGCAGCGAGCTGCGGATCTGTGCGATCGAGGAGCGGTCGCCGAGCCCGGCGAGCGCCCGCAGTGCCGACGCGCGCACGCGTGGCTCGCGGTGTGTGGCGAACGTCCGCGCCTCGACCGCGAGCGCTTCGAGCTGCGCTGCTTCGCCCTTGATACCCGCGACGATCTGCAGGGTCGCGGCACCGTCCAGCACGAGCCCGGCCAAGAGCGCCTCGTTCGGGGCCTTCTCGCGCAGTCGCTTCAGCATCGCGGTGAGCACCGGCGCGAAGTCGCGGGGACGACGGGCCCAGTCCGAGATGAGCCGCAGGTACGGCTCCCACGCCTTCGTGTTGCCGCGCTCCGCGAGGTACTTCATTCGCTTCACCACGGCTCGGGTGCCGAACACCGGCTGGCCCTGGGCCGCGAGCGCCGCGATGATCGCCAGCTCCTCCTTGCCGTTGCCGACCTTCGCGATCCACTTGCCGAGCATCGCCTCGAGCCGCGCGGTCGCATGGGGCCAGAGGTAGCGCAGCACCAGCAGACGCACGCCACGATCGTCGCTGCGCTCGGCCAGCGCGACCGCGGTCTCGACGAGCTCCGGCGTGGGATGGGCCGCGACGAGCCGCACCAGGAACGGCAGCGCGGCGCCCGGTGCCTCGGGGTCGACCTCGGCCAGCCGGTCGACGAGCAGCGCGACGACCTCGGGATCGTCGAGCTCGCGCGCGAACAGCTCGGGCTTCAGCGAGGCGAGCTCGCGCACCAGCTCGCGATCGACGGTGCCGGCAGGGTCGTACAGGTCGACGCGCTCGTGCGGATCGATGCTCAGGTCGTAGCGGTGGAACACGTCGGAGTCGACGTCGTAGATGAGCTTGTCGAAGCCCTTCACGACGGAGGAGAAGCTCGCGCGCGAGGTCTCGGCGTAGAACGGCCGGTCGCCGCCGTCGTCCTTGCCGAGCATGAGCGGCACCAGCGAGCGCCCGCGATCGCTCGGCAGCGCGCTGGCGCCCAGCAGATCCATGATCGTCGGCACGAGATCGATGTTGCCGACCAGCGTGTCGATGCGGCCGCCCGGCTGCCCGGGGATCGCGAACGCCATCGGTACGTGCAGCACTTCGTCGTAGATGAGCGAGCCGTGCAGCCACTTGCCGTGCTCGCCGAGGCCCTCGCCGTGATCCGCGGCCAGCACCACGACGGTGCGATCGTCGATGCCCAGGCGCGCGAGGCCGTCGGTCAGCTCCTTCAGCTGGCCGTCGAGCCACTGCAGCGAGCGGCGGTACCGGGAGATCCGCGAGCCGTCCTCCGAGGAGAGCAGCCGCCCGTCGAAGCCGGGCTCGTGCAGCGGATAGAGGTGGACCCACGCGAAGAACGGCCGATCGCCGGCGCGCTCGATCTGCTCGAGCGCCGTGGGCACCGCGACGCCCGTCTGTGCGCGCTCGAACACCTGCACGTCGTCGAAGCCCTGGAGCAGCGATCCGGCCGCCTTCTGCTTGCCCGCGATGAAGAAGTCGAGCACGACCGCAGACGCGGTGTAGCCGAGCCCCTGCATGCGGGGCCCGATCGGCACACCGTCGTAGGGATCGTCGAAGCTCTGGATCGAGCGCATGAGCGTCGGCGTGGAGCGACCGGTGTTGGTCGCCGCCGCGTAGGCGCGCGTGAAGTGGTAGCTGTGCGAGAGCCACTCCTCGATGAACGGCGTGTCGCCCGGCTGCGCCCACGGCACGCCTTCGTCGCCGCGATTCGGCGGCAACGTGTCGGCGCGCATCGTGTCGACGACGATCAGCACGACGTTCATGTCGCGAGCGTCGATGAGCCCGCGCGGGAGCTCGAGCTCGTCGGCCGGCACGTAACGCCCGGCGTTCGAGTCGAGCTCGGCGAGCTGGCCACGCAGCACGGCCTGACGGCGGTGCGGCGTCGCGTGGCGGATCCAGTGCTCGATCACCGACGAGCGCAGCAGCAGCTCGGCGCGCGTCGAGCTCGACATCGAGAGCCACAGGGGCGGCGACGCCAGACATGCAGCGGCGCAGAGCAGCACCAGCACGCGGCTGGTGCCGGTGCGGGTGGCCAGGAATGCGCGCGCGAGCAGCAGCGTGCACACGACCACGATCGCGTGCGCGATCATGTGCAGCTCGGGGTACTGCCCGGGCTGGAAGCGATCGTCGGCGATCTCGATGACGATCGCCGTCACGGCGAGCGCCACGGCGATGGTCACCCGCCGCTTGCGGGTCGCCGGGGGGCTGAACGCGACCGCGGCCACGAGCGGCGCGGCTGCGATCCAGCCGACGAGCGGAGCGAAACGCACGAGCTCGGCCCACGACTGCTCGGAGATCCATGCCCCCGAGGCGAGCTCTGCGCCCGCGATCAGCAGCGGCCAGCCGGCCATGCCGATCCAGACCGCGGCGACGACGACGACGTTGGCGAGCCAGCGTGGTCGCGGCACGACGCGCGCAGCGGCCCGCGCGATGCCCCACGCGGTCACGCCGGCGAGCACCGCGAGCATCGCGAGCGTGATGTGCCCGGCGAGCAAGGTCAGTGCGCCGAGCGGTGACAACGCGCTGTCGACCTCGGCTCTGCTGCTGCGCAGCCGATCGGCGGCAAACGTCGCGCACGCCGTCAGCAGCGTGGTGCGCAAGAGTGCGGACCAAGTGCCCATCATCCAAACCAACGTGTATCAACCTAGCCGATTTCGATCGAGTCGTCGAGCCGACGACGCGTTCGTCGACGGCTCACGTCGGTGCGTCGGGCGGGGCCATGCTGCGGCCCGGCCGAGTCTCGTCGAGCAGGACCACGGGCATCGGCTCGCGGCGGCCGGGGCTCCAGTGCAGGAGCTCGCCCTGGCGCCCGCGCACGCGCAGGAACGTGAACTGCACGCGCTCGCGCGGCAAGAGCACGTCGTGCGTGAACACGGCGATCCACGTGCCCGTGTTGAAGTACCAAGACGGCTTGTCGGCCCGCTTCGCGTTGCGCCACAGCACTTCGTCGTGGCTGTGCCCGAAGCTCACGACCGGCACGTCGAGCATGCGTGCGATCTCGGCGGCCGCGCGCCGCATCGGCTCGGGTGGCACCGCCGCGGTGCCGCGCAAGAGCGTGTACATCAGCGCGCCGAAGAGCGAGACCAGGAACACGAAGCTGAACATCAGGAACAGCGCCGACTTGCCGAGGAAGCCCAGCGTGGCCTGGTTGATCGCGTTGTAGCCGGCGAACCAGAGCCCGAGCACCAGCGAGCCCACGAGCAGGATCGCGAGCAGCAGCTTGAGCGCCTGCCAGCCGAAGCCGCGGATCGCCTGCACGAGATCCGTGTGCGTGTCCTTCAGCATGTCGATCGCGATGAGGGTGTCGCCGAGCCCGCTCGTCGCCGCGAGCTCGGCCAGCTCGCGCGCGTGGTTGTCGGCGATGCGGTCGCGCGCGCGCGACGGGTACTTGAGCACGCGCTTGACCACCTGCCACCAGAACCGCCAGTGGCTGCGCACGACCCCCAGCAGCAGCTGGGGATTGTTGACCGCCAGCCACTTCATGTAGCGCGCGTTCGCCCGCGTGCTGGGCACGATGAACGTGATGTGCCCGAACGCGTTGTAGAGGTAGCGCTGGAAGAAGTTGCCGAGCGGGTTGTCGAGCTCGGCTTCGTGCACCGCGTCGGGTAGCGACACGAGCCCGCGGCGCAACGGGTAGCGGAACGCGTTCTCGGGATCGTACTGGCAGCCGTGCTCGATCCAGCAGCGGCCGGGCTCGTAGTAGAACCAGGGCAGGAAGCGCAGCCGTGCGAGCGCCGCGACGGCGACCTCGCGATCGGCCAGCACCGGCGCGGACTGCAGCGCCTCGCGCATCGCGATCTGCACCGGCTCCCACTGCACCTCGATGTCGTGGTTGCCGGGCAGCATCACGATCTCGTGGCCGGCCGCGAGCACCTCGGCGAGCGCGGCGACGAACATCGGGTGGCCGTCGAGGATGCGCGCGACCTCGGCCGCAGCGCGCGAGGGCGTGAGCACCGGCGCGAACGCCGAGCGCCGCGGGGCCTCGGGGGTCGACTCTTCGGGCAGCGGCACCGGATCGAGGCGCAGCAGATCGAACGTGTCGCCGTTGAACACGAGCCGGATCTGCACGCCGCGATCGCGCGCGTCGGTACACAGCCACACGCAGAACGAGTGGAAGTCCTCGTCGTAGAAGAACGCCTCGAGCTCGTAGTAGCGGCCGGAGTCGAGGTTCTTCCCGCGACCCAGGTGCAGGTCGCTGACGACGATGATCTCGTGCATGCGAGTCAGGTCGATGCCTCCGCGAGCGCACGAGCGGGACGATGGTTGCGTTGCAGGAGCGCGAAGACGGCACCCAGGCCGGCCGCGAGCGCCCATGCGAACGCGGGCGGCATCACGGTGGCGCCGTGCCAGCCGACCAGCAACACGGTCGCGAGCTGCCGCGCGAGGTCGAGCGGGAGCGCCCAGCCGCGCCGCTCGACGAGCCCGGTGAGCGCCGCGAGCGTGGCGAGCACGACGAGCCCCGGAGCGATCATCGCGACGCGCGAGGCCGTGGGCTCGGCGGCCATGTACGCGCCGGAGAGCACGAACGCGATCCAGAAGTGCAGCTGCACGTAGCGACGCAGGGGGCGCGGCGGTGCGGGGTCGTACTTCACGAAGCTCGCGCGCTCGACCGGCGTCGGCGCAGGCGCAGGCCCCATCGCGCTGGGCTGCCAGCCCGGGTGCTTCCACCACACCGCGAGCTTGTCGGTCCAGCTGGAGAATCCGCGCGCCTGCTTCGCCACCTGCACGTAGTACTCGACGTTGGCCCAGAGCGGATTGTAGCTGCGCAGCGGCTTGGTCACGCCGAACACGACCGGATCACCTTCGGGCGCCCAGGTGCCGAACAGCTTGTCCCACAGGATGAAGATGCCGCCGTAGTTCTTGTCGAGGTACTGCGGATTGGTGCCGTGGTGCACGCGGTGATGCGACGGTGTGTTGAGCACGCGCTCGAGCGGGCCCAGCCGCCCGACCAGCTCGGTATGCGTCCAGAACTGGTAGAAGAGATTGAGCGCGTACATCGTGACCCACACGCCGGCCGGGACCCCGAGCAGCGCGAGCGGGGCGTAGAAGAAGAACGCAGTGACGAGCTCGAACGCGGGCTGGCGCAGCGCGACCGAGAGGTTGAAGTCCTCGCTGTGGTGGTGCACGACGTGCACGCCCCACAGCGCGTTGACGACGTGGCTGAGCCGGTGCCACCAGTAGAACGCGAAGTCGATCCCCACGAACGCGATGACCCACGGCCACGGGCTGCCCTCGGCGAACTCGACCAGCCGCCAGTGCTCGTACACCCATGCGTAGGCGAAGACGGCGGTGATCTTGAGGAACACCTCGGCCACCTGCGAGACGATGCCCGCGCCGAGATCCGAGACCATCGTGCCGAGGTGGTAGACGCGCACCCCGCGACGGCGGGCGACGATCGCCTCGATCACGATGCCGAGGATGAAGAACGGCACCAGGAGCGGGATGATGTTCTCGGCCATGCCCCGGTCCACCGAGCCTAGCATCGACGCGTGCTGCGCCCGCCAGATCCGGCTCAATTCAGCGCGTACGGCGTGCTGAGCGAGAAGGCGGCGATCTCGGCGTCGAACGCCTCGCCGGACTCCGTGACCATGCGGTAGCTGCCGTGCATGGTGCCGAACGCCGTGCCGAGCGGGCACGCGGAGGTGTACTCGAAGGACTCGCCGGGCTTGAGCACCGGCTGTGCACCGACGACCCCCGGCCCGCGCACCTCTTCGACCTCACCGTTCGCGTCGGTGATGACCCAGTGCCGGCTCATGAGCTGCACCGTGATCTCGCCCCGGTTCGCGATGCGCACGGTATACGCGAACAACCATCCGCCCTGGTCCGGATCGGATTGCTCGGGTACGTAGCGGGACTCGACGCGGACTTCGATGCCGCGCGTGGTGGCTGCAGAGGTGGGCACGGTGCCGGCGGAGACTATCGCAATCGCGCGCGCGCGTCCGCCGGCTGACGCGCGCGCCATCGAGGCACGAGCCCGTGTGCTCGTGGAGGAGCTAGTCGAGGAAGTTGCCGGTGATGAAGCCGCACCAACCGGGCGCCACGACGTCGCCGACGACGTAGAGGGGATCGCAGTGGCCGTCGGGATGCACATCCGGATGCCAGTGGTACGTGCCGGCACCGCCGCCGGCACCGCATTGGCCGTACTGTTGCTCGTTGTAGCCCTCGGGGATCACGCAGCACGTGCCGATGCCGAAGTGCGACTCGCAGGCCTTGAGCGCCCGCGTCTCGACCGAGTCCACCGCGTTGTAGCAGTAGTAGACGTCGTCGCCGGTGCCGTTCTCCGCCATCAAGGCCCCACCGCCGTCGTTGGTGCAGAAGATGTTGCAGCTGTCGTCGCAGCTGCCGTTGCCGTCGCACTGCTCGACGCCCTCGTAGATTTCGCCGTCGCCGCAGCTCGCGGCCACGCAGCTCGAGAGGCACGCGTCGCCGTCGCTCGCGTTGGCGTCGTCGCACTCCTCGGTGCCCTCGAGCACGAAGCCGTCACCGCAGGTTGCCGGCGCGCAGGTCGTGAGGCAGGCATCGGTATCGAGGGCGTTGCCGTCGTCGCACGGCTCGACGCCGGCCTGCACGAAGCCGTCACCGCACGCCGCCGCCACGCAGCCGGCGACGCAGTCGTCGGTGTCGTCGTCGTTCATGTCGTCGCAGTCTTCGCCCTCGTCGACGTTGCCGTCGCCGCAGAACGGCGCGACGCCGCTCGAGGACTCGCTCTCGGCCGCCGTGCTCGACTCGCTGGACTCGTCGCCCGGGCCGGTGCTCTCCGTGCCTTCGGTCGGGTCCGAGGTCGTGGTCGTGCCCGACTCGCTCGTGCTCGGGTCGGGGTTCGTGGCGCTGCTCGTCTCGCTGCCCGTCAGCGAGTCACCCGTGCCACTCGTGCCGCTCTCCTCCGCGACCGTCGTGACTTCCGTCGTGGTCCCGCTTCCGGGGTCGGAGCAGGCGACGAGCAACGAGAGGGGAATGAGCCAGGCAACCGGGGCGCGGGGATTCATGCCCCTTCCGTGTGACTTCGTCGCCTTTCGATCCGTCCTTCTCGACAATTCGGCCAGCGCGTTCGCGCGAGCCGCTCAACGCCGAGGCGGGGCCGCGAACCGCCCGGGGAACGGGTCCGCGCCGTGTCGACGATGCGCGTCATCGCGCAGGTTCCGGGCCTCTTCCCCGAAGAACGCCACCCCGACCACGCCGATGTCGCGCGGCTTGCCCGTGCGATCCGCATAGCTGTCGTCGATCGCTGCGAAGCGGAACGCCGCGACGCTCTCGGTAGAGGTCCGCCAGCCGTCGATCACGAGGCTGCTGAACGGCTCGACGACGTAGCCGCGCTTGTGCAACGCCGCGGTCTCGCCGTCGATGACGTCGAGGCCATCGACCGAGCCCACCACCTCGAAGCGATCACGGCTGTGGTTCTCGATGCCGATCCGGTAAGCCTCGCCTTGGTTGCCGATCACGTAGCGATGGCCGCCCACGTCGGCCGCCGGCAGGCTGCGCCCGCTGTCGTCGACGAGCGTGATCGCGAGCAACCCGTCACCGGTGGTGACGCGCGACTCGAGGTTGCCGCGCCCACCGAAGCTGCCCGCTGCATCGCGGACGCCGTCGAGATCGTTGTAGAACAGCGAGAGCAACGCGTCGGGCGAGCTGCTCGCGCGGGTGAACGGGGCATCGACCACCGCGCTCGAGCGCTGCTCGCCGAACGAGGTGCCGAGCCCGCGCGGCGTCTCGCGGGCGATGCGATCCTCGCCGAGCTCGGTGGCCGGCGCGTCGGCGGCCTCCTCGAAGTCCCGCGCCGCAGTGGGTGCGCGCTGCGGCGCACCGCCGAAGTCGCCGCGCGTGCCGAGCCGCGCGACCCGCTCGCTGCCGCCCGCATCGCCGGGTGCAGCGGCGCGCTCGGGCTCGTGCTTGTAGCAGGCGGTCGCGAGGGGGACGACGAAGCAGAACGCGAGGGCTCGTGCGGTGCTCGGCATGGACGGCTCCGCGGCCACGAACGCCGCCCGGAAACCGGCGCTTACACCAGCTCTGCCGGCGCGCGAGCGGCCGTCAGCCGGGACACTCGAGCAGCACTTCGCGTGGCGCGAACGCGTAGTTCGTGGTGCCGTCGCCGATCTGTCCCGCCGTGTTCGTGCCCCAGCAGAGCACGCGCGCATCGTCGGTGACGACGCAGCTGTGGGTCTGCCCCGTCGCCACGCCGAGCACCGGAGCGCCGACCTCGAGCTGCACCGGCACGAGCGTCAGCTCGTCGTTGCCGAGCTCGTCGGGCTCGAGCATCAGCTGGCCCGAGGCGTTGCTGCCCCAGCACCACAGCTCGCCGAAGTCGTTGATCATGCAGGTCTGCTGGAAGCCGGCCTCGATCTCGATCGGCGTGTCGGCCTCGGGCGGCAACGCGACTGCGACGGGCGCGAGCTGCTGCGCGCCGGTGCCGTCGCCGAGCTGACCGGAGTCGTTGCGACCCCAGCAGGAGATCGCGCCCTCCATCGTGAGCGCGCACGTGTGCGTGCGGCCGAGCGCGACGTCGACGGGGTTCGTGATCGCGATCGCGGTGGGCGTCTCGACCACGGGCACGAGCGTCGGATCCTGCGCGAGCTGGCCCTGGTTGTTGCTGCCCCAGCAGAGCAGCATGCCGCTCGCGAGCACGCAGCCGTGGCTGCCGCCCGTCGTCATCGCGGTGACCGCACCCGCGGCGAACGTGATCGGACCGGGCCCCGCTGCAGCGCCGGTGAGCTGGCTCGATCCGTTGCTGCCCCAGCACACGAGGTTCACGCCATCGGTCGCGCAGCTGTGCGCGACGCCGACCCCGACATGGTTCGCGTCCGGGATCCACGAGGCCGGCGTCGCCGGTGCAGTGGGCATCACGAGCCCGGGATCGACCTGACCGCTGCTGTTGTCGCCGAAGCAGCGCACGTTGCCCTGCTCGCTGCGCAGGCAGGTGTGCCCGATCGCCTGCACCTCGCGGACCGGATCCGCGGGCACCACCGCGATCGCGGGGATCGGCGTCGACTCGAACGGGTTCACGGAATCGCCGAGCTGCGCGAGATCGTTCGCGCCCCAGCACCACAGCTCGCCGGACACGAGCACCGCGCAGCTGTGGCGATCACCGACCTCGATCTGCGCGACGCATCCGCACGTGCCCGCGAAGCAGGCGAGCCCCGCACTGCAGGCCGGCGCATCGTCGCAGCACGGCTCGCCCGCGCTGCCGCATCCGTCGCCGGTCTCGCCGGTCGGATCGGTCGACGTGCTGCTGTCCGCGGTGGTGGTGTCGGTGACGGGGCTCGTGCTGCTCTGCGTCGTCTGCGTGGTATCGAGCGTGGAGACGTCGGCCGTGGTGGTCGGGCCGCTCGTGGTGCTGGTACCGCCGTCGCCGACGCAGTCGCCCGCGATGTCGGGATCGGCGTTGGCGTCGAAGCGGATGCCGCTCGGGCAGGCGACGTCGGGGTACGCACACGATCCCTCGGCCACGCAGCGCCCGCCCTGCTCGGCATTGCACTCGGCGTCGTCGTCGCAGGTGAACGCGGAGAAGCGCAGGCACGCGGTGGTGCCCCACGAGAGCCCGAGCACGAGGCCGCACGCGCTGCCCCACGCGATAACGAGCCGACGCATCGCGCCCCCCACGTGGCCTGAGCCTACCGCAAGCGCGAGAGCTGGTTGCAGCGTCGGCGAGCCGGGCGATAGGATGGTCGCCAAGTGGTGCCCGAGTCGGCAGCGGGGCCCAGTCCGGGCACGAGCTCGGCCGGCGATCGGCTGGGCCGCTACGAGCTGTTGCGCCGGCTCGGCTCGGGCGGCATGGCCGAGGTCCACCTCGCGCGTGCGGCCGGGCTCGAGGGCTTCCAGAAGCTGGTGGTGTGCAAGCGCATCTTGCCGCATCTGTCGGCGGACCCGGAGTTCGTGCGGATGTTCCTCGCCGAGGCGCGGCTCGCCGCGATCCTCGACCATCCGAACGTCGTGCAGGTGTTCGACATCGGCAAGGACGGCCGCGACTACTTCTTCACGATGGAGTACGTCTACGGCGAGAACCTGCACACGCTGCTCAAGGCGGTGCGGCGTCGCGGCGAGGCGCTGCCGCTCGAGCACGCGCTCACGGTGGCCATCGGCGCGGCGAGCGGGCTGCACTACGCGCACGAGCGCGTGGGCTTCGACGGGATGCCGCTGCAGATCGTCCACCGCGACGTCTCGCCGACCAACGTGATGATCACGTACGACGGCTGCGTGAAGATGGCCGACTTCGGCATCGCGAAGGTCACCTCGCGCACCGACGTCACGCAGGCCGGCATCCGCAAGGGCAAGGTGCCGTACATGTCGCCCGAGCAGTGTCGGGCCGAGCAGCTCGATCGCCGCAGCGACGTGTTCGCGATCGGCATCGCGCTCTACGAGATCACGACGATGCAGCGGCTGTTCGACGGCGACAACGAGTTCGGCGTCATGAACCGCATCGTGAACGGCGACGTCCCGCCGCCGTCGACGAAGCGCGAGGGCTATCCAAAGGAGCTCGAGCGCATCGTGATGAAGGCGCTCGCGCGCGATCGCGACAAGCGCTACGCGACCGCGGCGGAGCTCGTCGCCGACCTCGAGCGCTTCGCCCGCGACCGGCGCATGCGCATCGGTCAGGCAGCGCTCGGCGAGTTCATGCACGCGATGTTCGAGCCGCGGCCGTTCCCGTTCGGGGCGCTGCTCGGCACGCCGTCGAGCGCGGCGGCGTCGATCTCGACCGGCGAGGGCAGCGGCCTGCGCCCGAGCGCATCGATTCCGGCGATCCGCGTGTCGCCCGACGTCACGCCGGCCTCGCATCCGTCGATGACGTCGACGTCGAGTCGCTCGCGCTCCCAGATCGGATCCGTCGGCTCCGTCGGATCGATCGCGGTCCGACGCGGCGGCACGCTGCGCGGCGTCGCGATCGGCCTCGGCATCGTCGCCGCACTCGCGGTCGTGTCGGTCGGGGGCGTGTGGGCGTACATGAATTCGCGGACCGACGAGGCGGCTCCGGCGGCCGCGCCCGTGGCTGCGCCGGCCGCCGTCGGTGCGAGCCTGGGCCCCAGCACCGCGTCGACGCCCGCGCCTGCCGTTGCCGCACCGGAGGTCACGCCCGCCGCACCGCCGGCCGCCGAAGTGATCGCGGCACCTGCCGCACCCGCGGCAGAGGCCCCGCCGGGCGAGCCCGCCGAAGAGTCGCTCGTCATCGTCGAGGAGGACGGCAAGGCGCGCCCGCGCAAGAAGGGCACGCCGAAGAAGGGCGAGGGCAAGCCCGCCGACGAAGCGAAGCAGCCCGACCTCGACGCATTCATGCCGCACTGAGCACCGCATGCCGCTCCTCGCCCTCCTGCTCTCGGTGTCGCTCGCGCTCGCGCCCAGCAAGCTGCTCGACGATCCGAAGGCGCAGCAGCTGTTCGAGGAGGCGCAGCAGGCGTTCGAGCAGAAGGACTACGCGACCGCGTCCGCGCGCCTCGAGCAGGCCTACCTCATCGAGCCCGCCGCCGAGCTGCTGTATCCGTGGGCGCAGGCCGAGCGCAACCTCGATCGCTGCGAGAGCGCGATCGATCTCTACGAAAAGTTCATCGACACCCACCCCTCGCAGCGCATGGTCGAGGCCGCCGAGCAGAACATCGCGCGCTGCAAGGAGACGCTGGCCGCGAATGCGCCGGCCGAGCCGCCGCCCGTGCCCGCCGCCGGTGAGGACGACGAGACGGCGCCGCGCGAGGACACACCGCCACCGCGACCCAAGGCGGATCCGCAGCGAGACGATGCGCCCCGAAAGGTGGGCCGCGATCCCGCCGGTGCCGTGCTCGTGTCGGTCGGCGCAGCGGGAGTGATCGCCGGCGCGGTGCTGCTCGGGGTCGCGAGCAAGCAGGCGAAGAAGACCTCCGACGCGAAGGACAACTCGAACTACCTCGACATGCGCGCCGCGGCGATGAAGCAGCGCAACGCCGGCATCGCCGTGATGGTCGTCGGCGGCGCGCTCGTGGTGGCGGGTGCGATCCGGTACGGCCTGCTCGCGCGCAAGCAGAAGCGCACCGACGTGGGCTTGTGGGTCGATCGCACCGGCGGCGTGGTCAGCATCTCCACGCGGTTCTGATCCGACGTGAAGCGCGCGCGGGCGATGCTATGCTGCCGTGCAGGTGCCCGAGCACACGCACGTGCCGCCGATGTCCGGGCGGTCCTCGACCCAGGCCGGGAACGAGGGGCAGGTGGTGCCTGCGTCGCTGTCGAGCTACGGCCCGCACGTGGTGGTGCCGACCGAGTCGCTCACGACGACCGCGTTCTATCCCGGCCGTGAGCTGGACGGCCGGTATCGCCTGATCAAGCCGCTCGGCAAGGGCGGCATGGGCGAGGTCTGGGAGGCCGAGCACAAGGGGCTCGGCCGCACGGTGGCGATCAAGCTGATCCTGCCCGACAAGGGCGACCGCGAGCTCGCCGGCCGGCTGCGGCGCGAGGCGGAGATCGTCGCGAAGCTCGAGCATCCCAACATCGTCGGCGTCTTCGACATCGGCACGATCGACGAGCGGCAGCCGTACGTCGTCATGGAGCGCCTCACCGGGCGCACCCTCACCGCACTGCTGCGCCAGGGCGGACCGCTCGCGTGGACGCAGGCGCGCGACATCGCCGTGCAGATCGCCGAGGGGCTCGCGTGTGCCCACGCGGTGGGCATCGTGCACCGCGATCTCAAGCCGTCGAACATCTTCGTCCTCGACGATCGACACGGTCGACTGCCGATCAAGATCATCGACTTCGGGCTCGCGAAGGCCACCCAGCTCGGCCCCGGAGAGCGGGCGCTCACGAAGAGCGGTGCGGTGTTCGGAACGCCGGCGTACATGTCGCCCGAGCAGGTGCGCGGCGAGCCGCTCGACGGCCGCGCCGATCTGTATGCGCTCGCTGCGATCATCTACGAGATGGTCGTCGGCGAGCCGCTGTGGCGTCGCGCCTCGACGGTGCAGATGCTGTACAGCCAGCTGTTCGAGCCGGCGCCGACGATCCGTTCGCGCGTGCCCGACGTGCCGGCCGAGCTCGACGCGCTCGTCGCTCGCACGCTGTGCAAGGATCGCGCGCTGCGTCCGGCCGACACCGACGCGATGCGGCTCGAGCTCGTCGGCGTCGGCACGGGTCGAGGCGCGACCCTCGTCCCGCACGAGAACATCCCGATGCCCGCGCCCGAAATCCGCGCCCGCTATGCCGTCGCGGCCGAGCGCGCGGTGCCGGTGGCCGCGACGGTGAAGCCGGCGACCGCATCGCGTCGCTGGCTCGTACCGACGCTCCTCGTGGGCGCGTTCGCGGCCTCGGTCGTGGTGGCGCTGCAGGTGATCCCCCGGCTCCGCGCCGGGGCCGATGCCGCGGTGGCGCCGAGCGTCGATGTGTCGTTGCCCGTCGCCGCTCCGGAGCCCGCGATCGCGCCGCCCGACGAGCCGGTGAGGCCGCCTCCCGCCGTCGACACGGCAGTGCCCGCCGTCGACCCGCCACCGGTCGAGCCGGAGACGCACATCGTCGAGCCCACGGCGGACGAGGCCGTGATCGACGACGCGGCACCGGAGCCGACGCCGGCCGACGAGCGTCCCGCGAAGAGCTCGCAGAAGCGATCGCGTCCGCGCACGCCGCCCACGAAGCGCGACGATCCGCCGCCGCCCGAGCCGAGCACTGCCGCCGATCCGCCGAAGCAGCCCTTCGTGCCGAAGCGCAAAGGCGACACCTACGAGTGGCCGACGGCGCCGAAGTGACGGTCAGAAGCGGCCGCTGATCGCCAGACCTGCGAGGCCGCGACCGACCATCGGCGCGGCCGCGGTCGAGGACGCGCGACGCTTGCTGCCGACGACGAGCAGCGCCACGCCGCCCGCGAGACAGGCGAGCCCTATCGCACCCGCCGCGATCGCACCGGCATTCGCAGCGCGCCCGCGATCGAAGCGCTCCTTGCGGGCGTCGTAGTCGGTCTCGGCGATGCCACCGATGCCGTTGGCACGCTTGCCCACGACGAGCGCCGCGGTCATGCCCGCACCCGCGGCGACGCCGAGCGCCAGCAGCACGCCCCCGCCGACGAAGAAGCCGGTCGCGGGATCACGGGTGCGCGTGTCGGTGCCCGGCGGCGTCTTCGGCTCGACCGGCCCCTCGACCGGCGGCTGCTTCGCGGCAGCCTCGCGCTCGGCCTTCGCGATGAGCTCGTCGATGTGGGCGATCTTCTCCTCGACCTCCGCCCGCACGGTCACGGCGTCCTCGGGCGAATGCTCGTAGGTCTCCTCGAGCGACGCCTCGAACCCCTTCAGGTTCATCCTCGCCTTCTTGAGGTACTCGACGTCGCCGCGCAGCTCGAACAGCCGCTCGTATGCGATCGCGATGTTGTAGACCATCATCGATCGGTACGCCGGCGCGGCCGTGCGCGGCAGCGCAGCGAAGGCCTTCTGCCACGCCTCGATCGCGCCGGGGTAGTCGGCGGTGCTGTATTTCGCTTCGGCCTCGCGATAGAGCGCCTCGGATGCGGCCAGCTCGGGATCGACCGGAGCGGGCTCGGGCTCCGCGGCCATCGCCACGGGTGCGGTCGCGAGCGACCAGACGAGCGCGATGCAGGTGACGCTGCGCAGACGCATCACTGCGCCTCCTCCACTCCGACGAGGACCACGCGACCACCCATCACGGGATCGCCTTCGCGGAGATCCGGGATCGCGACCTCGAGCAGACCGTCGCTGTCGAAGTCGCCGACCGCGAGCTGCAGACCCCCGACGAGCGGCTCGTCGCCCGTTCGCGGGAAGTCGAGCATGCCGTCGGCGCTCGCACTCTCGTCGCAGCTGCCGAACCACACCTGCGCGGGTGCGCCCTCACCGAACGGATTCGATCCGGGCGCGCCACCGTTGCCGATCACGAGGTCGCTCTTGCCGTCGCAGTCGAGATCGCCGGCCGCGAGCCCCCAGCCACCGACCCCGGTCTCGATCGGCGCGCCGACCTCGTCCGCCGAGTTGCCGTCGAGCCGGAAGAACCGCACCTGCCCGGCCTTCGTCGTGCCGGCGGACGACTGGTCGACGCGCCGCTCGAGCACCGCGAGCTCCAGCTCGTCGCCGCCGAGGAAGTCGCCCTGCGCGATCGCCCACGGGCTCTCGAAGTCGGTGGCGATCGCGACCCCGGGATCTCCGCCGCGATCGAAGACGTACACGCCCTGGTTGCGCTCGCCCATCATCTTCGACTCGTCGGAGTCGGGCACCACGACGCGCGCGGATGCGCCGGTGCCGACGACGAAGAGGTCCCGCGGCGTGATCAGCTCCGCCGCGCTCCTCGGCATCGTCGTCGTCGCGAGCGCGTTGCCGGAGTTCGGCACGAGCTCGAGGCTCCCGGTACCGGCCACGACGATGTCGAGGCCGGGCCCGCCGGTGAAGTCGACGGCGGCCAGGGCGAAGATCTCCTCGGTGGTCTGCAACGTGATCGGCACGATCGGGCTCGCCTGCGTGCCGTCCCAGTCGACGACGCCGAGCGCTCCACCCGTCGTGAGGATCACGAACTCGGTGGGCGCGTCGCCGTCGATCTCGGCCGCGACGACGTCGAGGTTCACGCCGCCCAGCACCGAGGTGTCGATCGGCACGGGCGGCCAGCTCTCGCCGCCCGCGTTCTCGAGCACGCTGAGCGTGTAGGCGCTCAGCACGGCGAGATCGGTCTCGCGATCGCCGGAGAAGTCGCCCGCCACCGCTGCACTGGCGAGACCGATGCTAGGGTCGCGCAGCGTGACCGCCGTGGCGGCGCGATCGATCACGCGCAGATCCGGGTTGCAGGTCGTCGGCGTCGGTGGGTTGCACGCCGGCGGTCCATCGCAGAAGCCCGTGACGCACTCCTGCTTGCGCCCGCAGTGTTCGTCGTCCTGACAGCGCTTGTGCAGCGCTTCGTCGCCGTTCCAACAGCCGCCGAGCACCACCAGAGCTAGCGCGAGCGTCGTCCGCACCGAGGCCGGAGCATAGCAGCCCGGGGTCATGCCTGCGACAGCACGATGGAGACGGTCGCTGCCCCTTGGTTCGCCACCACCAGGTCGGGCAGTCCGTCCTCGTTGATGTCGCCGCTCGCGACCGCGATCGGCGTCGCGCCCGTGGGCAGCTGCACCAGCTCGGTGAACGCACCTGCGCCGTCGTTGACGAGCACCCGCAGCGTCGCGTCGCCGGTGCTGACGACCGCGAGGTCGAGATCGCCGTCGATGTCGATGTCGAGCAGCAGCAGGTCGCTCGCCGCGACCGCGGTGCCGAACGGCAACGCGGCGCCGAAGCTGCCGAGCCCGTTGCCGAGCAGGCGGGAGAGCCCACCCGCACCGTTGACGGTGACCGCGTCGCCGTGGCCGTCGCCGTTGACGTCACCGCCCACGACCGCGCGCGGCTCGTCACCGACCGGGAACGACGCCGCCGCACCGAAGCCGCCGTTGCCGTTGCCGAGCAACAGGCTGACCGTGTCGGCGCCGGAGTTGGCCACGAGCAGATCGAGCACGTCGTCGTCGCTCGCGTCGGCCAGCGCCGCACCGCGCGGGCTCGCCCCCACCGCGTGCGCCACCATGGCGGCGAACGGCGCGGGGTCGGCGAGCAGCACCCCCACCGTCGCGTCGGTCGCGTTCGTCACCACGACGTCGGAGCGATCGTCGATGCCGAAGTCGGTCACGAGCACGTCCTGCGGAGCGACGCCCGTCGCGAAGGCCACGCCGGCCGCGAGCGTGCCGTCGGAGTTGCCACGCAGCCACGTGAGGTTGTCCGAGCCCGAGTTCGCGGTGACGACGTCGACGTGGCCATCGTCGTCGAAGTCGCCGGCCCCGAGCCCGAGCGGCGCGGTGCCGACCGCAGTGGTCGTGCGCACGGCGAAGTCACCGCTGCCGTCGCCGAGGCGCACCGCGACCGCACCGTCGTCGCGGTTGCACGTGACCAGATCGAGCGCGGGCTCGCCGTCGAGATCGACGAGCACCACGTCGCTCGGCGCGGCGCCCATCATGAGGAACGTGGGGGGATCGAGGCAGAGCTCACCGGGCTGGGCCGTGCCGTCGCCGCACATGGCAGGGCCCGTGGTGCTGGTGCCCGTGTCGAGCTCGCCGCTGCTGCTCGAGCCGGTGGGATCGATGGTGGTCGTGGCAGCGCTCGTGCTGCTCGACTCCTCGAGCGGCGCGGTGGTGCCGAGCGTCGAGGACTCGGATCCGCTGCTGCTGCTCGTGGTGCTGGTGGGATCGCTCGTGCTGCCGTCGCCGTCGCCGCCGCGCGTACAGGCGCCGATAGCGAACAACACCGCGATCGATCCCGCGCACAGAGCCGCACTCGAAGCCGTCATGGAAGCCAAGGCAATCCTCGAAGGACCCCCATGGTGCCGCACAACCGCGGCGCGGGGCCACCATCGCGGCGGTCGGTTCACCACCCGCGGCGAAAGCCAGGGTTGGAGCCGCGGCCCGGTCTTTGGTAGCCTCGAATGCCCGGGTTCGAGGGCTCGCGCTTCGAGATGTGTCGCATCTTCGGCTTTCGCTCGGTGCTCCAGAGTCAGGTCCACCGTAGCCTGGTGAGCGCCGACAACGCCTTGATGCAGCAGAGCGGGCGTCACCCCGACGGCTGGGGCGTCGCCTACTACAACGCCGGTGCGCCGCACGTGATCAAGAGCGTCGCCACCGCGCTCGACGATGCGCTCTTCCGCCGCGTGTCCGGCATCGTCTCCTCGGAGACCGTGCTCGCGCACCTGCGCAAGGCCACCCACGGAGGTCTGTCGATCCTCAACACCCACCCGTTCCAGTACGGCCCGTGGGTGTTCGTGCACAACGGCAACATCGCGCGCTTCGCCGAGATCAAGGACGACGTGCTCGCCGAGATCCCCCCGGTGTTGCGCCGCTTCATCCTGGGCGACACCGACAGCGAGGCGCTGTTCTACCTGCTGCTCGGCAACATGGCGCGGCGCTGCGAGCTCGCGCGTCCGGGCTACCCGATCGCCGACCTCGTCGCGGCCGTGGGTGAGACGGTCGAGCAGATCGTCGCGCTCGCCGGTCCGCTGTGCACCGACGACGACGGGCCCCCGCACGAGAACTACCTGACCTTCGTCATCACCAACGGCACGACGATGGTGGCGCACGCCGGCGGCAAGGCGCTGCACTTCACCACCTACAAGCGCCGCTGCCCCGAGCGCGACGGCTGCCCCAGCTTCGGCCCCGAGTGCGAGCGCCCCACGGATCACGGCTACGTGAAGCACCTGGTCGTGTCGAGCGAGCCATTGCAGGGCGAGAACGTGTGGACGAAGATGGCGGTCGGTGACGTGGTCGGAGTCGACTGGCGCATGCAGCTCACCTGGGCGAAGGCCGGCGAATCGCGACCCGTCGGGTTGCCGCTCCTGTAGTCATCCATGAGTACGACATCGATTCCCCGCTGGAACCTGGCGGTGCTGTGCAGCATCGTCGCAGCGCTGTGTGGTTGGGCCGCCGTGGTGTTGCCGTGGCGATCGTGGACCACGTTCGCGATCACCACGACCATCGTCGGGCTCGCCCACGTCGCGACCGCGCTGCTCGCCGTGATCGGCAGCCCGCTGCGCGCGGCGGCCTGGCGACTGCAGGCGATCGTCGGGCTCACCTGGCTCGGCTGGCTCACCTGGAACCTCGTCACCACCGCGAGCTACATCGCCGAGCTCTACGGCGGGCTCGGCCGCGGCGTCGCGTTCGCGCTCGCGCTCTGCTGGTGCGTGGTCGCGTTCGCGATCGTGCCGCTGTCGGCGTGGGGCATCGCGGTGACCGGTGGCGTGCGCAAGCCGAAGCGCGCCCGCACCGGCGCGGCGGCGCTGCTCGTGCTGTTCGGGCTCGGCACGCTGCACGCGCGGGCGAGCGCAGACCCCAGCGCGCAGGCTCCGGGCGAGCTCGACGGCGACGTGGGCGAGGTGCTGGGCGCGGCGATCGGTGCGGCCCGCCGCATCGATGCCGGCCCGCGCGCACCGAGCTCGCTCATGACGAACGCACCCGCGCAGTGCGAGCGTGCGCCGAGCGAGGTCCCGCTGAGCGCGCTCGTGACGTTCTTCGACGCGAGTGGCGAGGAGACGGTGGCGGCCCAGCGCTGCGTGCAGGCCGACACGCTCGATCGGCTCGCGGCCGCGCTCACCGAGCTGCTCGACGGTCGCATCGCCCCGGGCCCCGTCGCGCTCGACGTCGTGACGCACACGCAGGAGCTCGCCCACGTGGTGCCGGTCGTCGACGGCTTCCTCGTGCGTCCGGCGCTCGACGGGGTGTGCGACGGCACGCACTGCCTGGCGCCGTGGCAGCTCGTCGCGATCGATGCGTTCAACGCGACCAAGCTGAACCAGGTGATCCCCGATCTGCGCTTCGGCAGCGACGCGGGCGCGCTGCGCCGTGCGCTCGGCACCTTCGACGGCAACGAGCACGTCGACGGCCTCGTGCGCATCGTGACCAAGAGCTTCGTCGTCGATCCCGACGGCACCGCGCATCCGCTGCGGCACCTCCGCGAGCCGCGACAGCCGCTCACCACGGAGCGGCTGCAGGGCGCGACGCTGGCCGCCGAGCGCTACATCGCCTCGGCCCAGGCCGAGGACGGCCGCTTCGAGTACCGCCTCGATCCGTTCACCGGGCAGGTCGCGTTCTCGGGCTTCTCGCTGCCGCGCCAGGCCGGCACCACGCTCGTCGTCTGCGAGCTGTTCTCCGACCGTGCGCGGGCCCGCGAGGTGGCCACCGCGGCGCTGGCGATGCTGGTCTCGACCGCGCGCCGGCACGAGGACATGCAGATGCTGGGCTACCCGATCGAGAAGGACATCCGCTCGTTCGGGCTCGGCGACACCGCGCTCGCGAGCATCGCGTTGCTCGCATGCCGCGATCTGGTCGGCGATCGCTTCGACGCCGACATCGATCGCATGACGCGGTTCCTGCTGGCGATGCAGCGCGACGACGGCGGCTTCTATCCGCGCTTCGATCGCAAGGCCGGCGCGCCCGAGCCCGGCGCCGATCCGCTGTACGCGGTCGGGCAATCGCTCTTCGCGCTCACGCTACTCGAGCAGCTCGTCGCCGACCCCGATCGGCCGACCGCCGTCGCGATGCCCGAGCACGCGCGCGTACGCGACGCAGTCGAGCGCGCGATGAACCACATCACCGACGGCTACTGGCCCGAGTTCGCCGCCGACTTCTTCTACATGGAGGAGAACTGGCACTGCCTCGCCGCGCGGGCGTCGCTCGGTCACCATCGCAACGACGCCTACGAGCGCTTCTGCATCGAGTACGTGCAGTACAAGGCGCGGCTCATCCTCGACGAGAACAGCGACGTCGATCCCGACATGCGCGGCGGCTACGGCTACGGCAACGTGCTGATCCCCCACAACACCGGCAGCTCGGGCTTCGGCGAGGCCTCGGCGGCCGCGCTCGCGCTCGCCCGTGCCCGCGGCGAGTCGATGCCGGCGACGGAGGCCACGCTGCGGGTCGCGATCGAGTTCCTCGTGCAGCAGCAGTGGAACGAGCGCACCTGCTTCGCGTGCACCGGCCCGCACCCGATCGCCGGCGGGTTCAGCGAGCACATGGCCTCGCCGCAGATCCGCATCGACTACGTCCAGCACGCGCTCGCGGCGATGGGCCACGGCGGACGCGTGCTCGGCCTGTTGGAGTGACGGTGCCCACCGAGCGGCAGCTGTGGGCCGGCGGCAGCGTGCTCGCGCTGGCGCTGGTGTTGTCACCGCTCGTCCGCGGCCGCGACGGCTTCCCGCTCTCGAACTACCCGATGTTCGCCGAGCCGCGCAGCACCTCGGTGAAGATCCACCACGTGGTGGGCGTGACCCACGACGAGCGCTCTCGACCACTGCCCCCACCCGCGCTCGGCACCGACGAGATCATGCAGGCGAGCCAGACCGCGAGGTTCGGCGCGAAGAATCGTGAGCGTGCCGAGGACCTCTGCGTGCGCGTCGCCGACGAGGTCGCGCGCGGAGGCGAGGCATTCGCCGACATCGCGCACGTCGAGGTCCGCACCGACGAGTACGACGCGATCCGCTACTGGCAGGGCGATCGCACTCCGGTCACCGGCAAGCTGCACGCGCGCTGCGACGTGCGGCGGAGCGGGCCATGAGCTGGGTCGATCGCCACGTGTTCGTCGCGATGCCGGCCGAGCGGCTCGCTGCGCTGCGCATCCTCGTCGGCGGCGGGACCCTGCTCTACCTCTTCCTGCGCGGGCTCTCGCTGGTCACGGTCGCACGACAGGCGGCGTGGCAGTTCCGCCCCGTGGGCCCGGTCGCGTTGCTGTCGGCACCGCTGCCCCTGTGGCTCGTCGTCGCGCTCGTCGTGATCACCGTGCCGCTCGGGGTCGCGTTCGTGCTCGGCTGGCGCTGGCGCGTGGTGGGCCCGGCCTATGCGTGCGCGTTCGCGTGGATCACGAGCTATCGCAACTCGTGGGGCATGGTGTTCCACACCGAGAACCTCATGGTGCTGCAGCTGCTGGTGCTCGCGTGCGCCCGCGCCTCGGATACCTGGGCGCTCGATGCGAGGGCGCGCCCAGCCGTCGAAGCCCACGGCCGCTACGGCGCGCCGATCCGCCTGCTCGCGGCGATCACCGTCGCGACCTACCTCATCGCCGGCATCAGCAAGCTCGCCGAGAGCGGACCTTCGTGGGTCACCAGCGACGTGCTGCGCAACTACGTGGCGTACGACAACTTGCGCAAGGCCGAGCTCGGCGACGTGCACTCGGTGCTCGGCGTGTGGATGGTGCGGCACGCGTGGCTGTTCCCGCCGCTCGCCGCGTTCTCGCTCGCGATCGAGCTCGGTGCACCATTGGCGCTCTTCCACGCCCGCATCGCGAAGCTGTGGTGCGTCGCCGCGTGGTCGTTCCACCTCGGCGTCGTCGCGATCATGTGGATCGTGTTCTTCTATCCGCTCTCGGGGCTCGCCTATGCGCCGTTCTTCGCACCCGAGCGCCTGCTCGCGCGGGTCCACGAACGCCTGCGCACGCGCTCACAGCACGGTGGTGCGACCGAGCGGCGGCAGGGCGAGGTTGGGCACGGGTAGGCCACGCGACGGCAGCGGCTGAGCCTCGACCGGCGGCGCGACGACGGCGACCGTGCCCGGCACCGCACCCGGCGTGCGGAAGCCCTGACCGAGGAAGCGCTCGGCGACGGCGTCGCGCTGGGCCGCGACGACCTCGAGCAACGCTTGCCACCGTGCGAGCTCACCCGTCTCGAGGCCGCTGGGTGCGGGTGGAAGCGCGGCGACGATCTGCGCCTCGCGGTGCATCTCGGTGGCGAGCCGCATCGCCATCGTCATGCGCCACGCCATGAACAACGGGATCAGCACCATGAGCAGTCCCCATGTCGTGAGCACCTGGGCGAGCGCGAGGGCCGAGACGACGAGGCAGGCGCCGCCCGCGGAGCAGGCCAACATCCCCCAGCGCGCGACGCGGCGATCGTTGCGGAGCGCGACCGCCCCGGGCGACTCGCGGCGCGCGGTCGCCACCACGCGGATCTCGGAGCTCGCGTCGCGGCGATGGAAGCGCTGCACGCTGACGAGCGCGTGGAAGCCCCCGCGGCGGATCGCGGTCGTGGTGCCTTCGAGCGCGCCGGAGAGGCGCTTGTGCGTCACGCCGAAGCCCTCGTCCTCGGGAAACTGCGCCGTTGCGGTCTCTCGACACAATCGGGCGAGATCGGCGAGCACGCGCGTGCTCGCGACCTCGTTGTCGCCCGCGTCGCGCACGCACCACGTCAAGCTCAGGCCATCGTCACGCACGATCTGCCAGCCTAGCCCGGCGTCGGCGGTCCGTCCACGGTCCGCGCGACGATCGCTGTCGACTCGCAAGGAGGGCGCGTCAGCGGAGGTCGCGGCCGAACGGGAACAGCGCGAGCGGGATCAACTTGATGTGCTGGATCGCGAACGGAACACCGACGACGGTCAGCGCGAGCACACCCGCCCACACGAGATGGCTGATCGCGATCTCCCAGCCGACCGTCACGAGCCAGAGCACGTTGAACACGATCCGCAGCGTGCTGTTGGCCTGCGGCAGCTCCACCACGCGCTTGCCGAACGGCGCCAGCGTGGCGATGCCGATCTTGAACGCCTGCACACCGAAGGGCGCGCCGATGATGGTCAAGCACAGCAGGATCCCGACCACCATGTAGGCCAGCCCGGAGATCAGACCGCCGAAGACGAGCCAGATGATGTTGCCGAGAAAGGTCATCGCCAGTGCCCCCGAAGCGCCGGGCTGCCGGACCTATTCCCGTGGAGCGCGGAAAGGCCCGCCGGAGCGTGCAGGATCATGACAGATCGCCGCCGGTCATCGAGCCGTTTCGAGGAGCCAAGGGGCACACGTCCCCGGTATCCTGGATCTGCCCGCATGCGACCCATTCTTCTCCTCCTCTGTGGTGTGCTGGCGAGCACCGCGTGCACGTCGCACGACGGTCACGAGCCCGAGCCGCCCACCGCGACCAAGATCGAGCTGCGCGCTTCGATTGCGTCGGTGCAGCTCGCGCAGGACTGCCCCGATCCGCCGGCCGCTCCGCCGGCCGCTCAGCCCGCCGTGATGCAGGAGCTCGCGCCCGGAGCCGCGGCGCGGATGCGGGGTGACGGAAGCGGTGATTGGTCGCCGCCGTGCACGCAATCGGCCGTGCAGCTCACGCTCTCGCACGACGGCAAGGACACCCAGCCGTTCGAGATCAAGGCCATGCGGCTCACGCAGGCGGGCCAAGGCGGTGTGCTCGCGAGCGTGCCGTTCCGGAGCCCGTCGCGCTGGATCGTCGACGGCAACCGCTACGACGCCTGGGATCAGAAGCTCGCGCCGGCGACCGAGCTGAAGGTCAGCTACAAGCTCGGCGAGCCCGACTGGTCACTCGTCGCGAAGACGCTCGGCAACGACGACACCTTCGGCAAGCGCTACGTGCTCGAGGTCGACGTGTCGTTCGCGGGCCGCTCGATCACGCTGCGCTCCCCGGAGTTCGAGCGCGAGCACCCGCATGTCATCGTGACGTGATGCGGGCGCTGCTCGTACTGACGCTCTTCGCCGCGTCGTGCGACGACCCCGAGCCGATCACGCGACCGCTCGAGCCGCCCGTGCTCGCCGCCGATGTGCAGGCCCGCGCCGCCTACCTGGGTGACCGCGCGTTCCGACGCGCTGCGATCGAGCGCTCGCTGGTCAACCCTGCGAACGGGTACTCGCGCGATCGCCTGGCCCGCTACGCGCTCGCGGACACCGGGTGGGAGCTGCTGCCGAGCTGGAACCCACGCGCCGTGCCGATGTCGCGCGCGCTCCTCGAGCAGCTGCGCGCCGGCGAGCTGCGCCTGCCGGAGCACGCGCGTCCGCTGTGGGACGAGACGCCGCCGAGAGATGACGAAGGCTGGCGCGAGCTCGGCCGTCGCGTGTTCTTCGAGCTGCCGCTGCGGCCCGACGACGCACTCGCGGCCGCGTTGCTCGACGCGGAGCGTGCGGAAGAGCTGGGGCTGTTCGTCGCCGACGACAGCACGTATCCCGGGCTCGTGGCGTTCGACGATCTCGACGGGCGCACGCGGGTGGGCATCACGTGCGCGCTCTGCCACGCCTCGCGGGAGGACGCTGCAGTGATCGCCGGGCTCGCGCGCCGCGGGCTCGACTACGGGGCGGCGCGGCTCGATCACCAGGCGCGCACGCACGATCCGATCGCGCCCGGGCTCGCGGCGCGCATGGCGAGGTGGGGCCGCGGGCGCGCCGACATCACCGGCGACGACGACGAAGACCCGGTCGCGATCCCGGATCTGTGGCGCGTGCTCGAGCTCGCCACGCTCACGCAGGCCGGCACGCTGCGGCTCTCGGGTAGCAGCATCGAAGACCGTGAAGCGCGCCGCGCCGCGGATCTCGTCGTGCTCGCGATCCGTCAGGAGACCCAGATCATCCAGGCGAACGGCGAGCGCACGCGACCGCCTCGCGAGCTCGCGTGGGCGCTCGCGATGTACGTCGCAGGGCTCGAGCCCCCGCCGCGCATCGTGCCGCCCACCGGCCCACTCGCGGCGCGCGGCCGCGAGCTGTTCGAGGCTCGCTGCGATCGCTGTCATCGCGGCGCGAGCCTGGGCGGCACGTCGATCGATGCGGCGCAGGTCGGCACCGATCGCGCGCTCGCCGACTCCCGCGCCCGCGGCACCGGCAAGCTCCGCGTCGCCCCGCTCGTCGCCGTGTCGATGGCCGCGCCCTACTTCCACGACGGCAGCGTGCGCTCCCTCGACGCGGTGCTCGATCCCTCCCGGCTCGCGCCCGGCTACACGGGCGGCGTGCGTGGGCCCGGACCGATCGCCGGCCACACGTTCGGCACCGACTTGCCGCCCGAAGACCGCGAGGCGCTCGTCGTGTGGCTGCAGACGCTCTGACGCGCGGTCGTCTCCGCCTGGCGCCTCGAGCGACGACGCGGTAGGTTGCGCGCACATGCTCCGCTCGCTCGTCGTGCTCGTGCTGTTGGGCTGCTCGTGCGGCGGCGGCGAGACGCAGCCCGCCGCGCCGCAACCCGAGGCCGCGAAGACGGTGAGTCCGGCCGAGGACGCGAAGCGCAAGTCGGTGCTCGAGGTCGCGGGCAAGGTCGACGCGATCCGCAGCGCCGCCGCGGCCCAGGACTTCGATGCGCTCGCGCAACAGATGTGCGAGGACTTCGACTTCGGCGGCACGACGCGCGGACGCGACGCTGCGCTCGCGAGCTGGCGCGCCGAGCCGCAGCGGCTCGCTGCGCTCGTGCGCGCCATCGATGGGGATTGCGCGCTCGACGAGAGCGCCGGCACGCGCTGGAACTGTCGACCTCGCGCGGACGCCCCGGGTGCGCCGCGCGAGCTCGTCAGCCTGAGCCACGACGATGGTGGCTGGCAGTGGTGCGTGTTCTCGGCCGGCTAGTCGCGGCCGCCGCGACCGCCACCGCCACCACGACCACCGCCGCGGCCGCCACGGCCACCGCGATCGCCATAGCCACCACCACCGCCACGATCGCCACCGCCGCGATCGTTGAAGCCGCCTCCGCCTCCGCCGCCACCACCACGGAAGCCGCCGCCACCGCCACCGCCGCCGCCGCCGCCGCGCTCACGACGCTCGGCCGCGTTCACTCGGATCTTGCGCGAGTCGAGCGTCGCGCCGTCCATCTCCGCGATGGCTTTCGTCGCGGCCTCGTCGGTCGCGAACGTGACGAAGCCGAAGCCGCGCGACCGACCCGTGTCGCGGTCGGTGATGACCTTGGCGTCGGTGACGTCTCCGAAGGGGGAAAAAGCGTCCATCAGGTCCGAGTCGGTGGTGTTCCAGCTCAGGCCGCCAACAAACAGTTTGTTGTTCACGTCTCTCGTCTTTCTCGGTGCTACGCCCCGCCGCTCGGCGGCTCGGCGCGTCGACTGAAAAAGAGGTAGCGCGGGCGGACCGGGCCGCGCCAGGGGGACGTAATTTCGCGGCCGGAACCCGGGGTTCGACATGAAAAGCCACGGGTGACCGCCAGGGCGGCCGCGGGCCGAAGGCTGTCCTACCCAGCACCACCGCCAGTAGCGGTGGCTGTACGGGGTTTCAGCGCTTCTTCGGGTTCGCGATGTGGATCGCTTCGCCGATCGCGTGCTTGGCCGCTTCCATCACCGCTTCGCCGAGCGTCGGGTGCGGATGGATCGTGAGCCCGATGTCCGGCACGTACGCGCCCATCTCGATCGCGAGCGCGCCTTCGGAGATGAGATCGCTGGCCTCGGGCCCGACGATCTGCACGCCCAGCACACGCTCGTCCTCGGCGTCGGCGATGACCTTCACGAAGCCCTTGGTCTCGTCGATCGCCATCGCGCGGCCCGACACCGAGAACGGGAACTTGCCCTCGGTGACCTTGTGGCCCTTCGCCTCGGCTTCGCTGCGACTCATGCCGGCGGTCGCGATCTCCGGCTCGGTGAACACGACCGCGGGGATCGTGCGCGCGTCGTTGATGCGGTTCTTGCCCGCGATGATCTCGGCGATGAGCTCGCCTTCGTGGCTGGCCTTGTGCGCGAGCATCGGCTGACCGACGACGTCGCCGCAGGCGAAGATGCCGGGCACGTTGGTCTGCATGCGCTCGTCGACCACGACGAAGCCCTTCTCGATCTTCACGCCGGTCTTCTCGATCGCCATGCCACTGGTGATCGGCTTGCGGCCGACCGCCACCAGCACGACGTCGGCCGGGATCTCGCGGGTCTGACCATTGGTCTCGACCTTCACGAGCGCCTTGCCGCCCTCCTCGCGCCACGACAGCGCCTTCGTGCCGGTGAGGATCTCGCCGCCGTCGGCCTTGATCTGCTTCGCGACCGGATCGCCGAGATCCTTGTCCATCGTCGCGAGGATGCGATCGAGGCCCTCGACCACCGTGAGCTTCGTGCCGAGCCGCTGGAACGTCTGGCCGAGCTCGAGCCCGATGTAGCCGCCGCCGATCACGATCATCGCCTCGGGCACGTAGTCGATCTCGAGCGCGCCGGTGCTGTCGACGATGCGCTTCTGGTCGATCTCGAAGCCCGGGATGACGATCGGCAGCGAGCCGGTCGCGATGACCACGTTCTCGGCCTCGACGATGTCGTCGGGCTTGCCGTCCGCGTAGGTGAGCTTGACCTGCTTGGGCCCGAGGAACTCGGCGGTGGCCTGGCGGTACTCGCCGCCGTTGCCCTTCACCAGCGTCGACACGCCCCCGGTCAGCTTCTTCACGATGCCGGCCTTCCAGGTCTGCATCTGCTTCATGTCGACCTTGGGGGCCGGGAACGTGATGCCCATGTTCGCGGCGTGCTGGGCCTTGTGGGCCAGCTTCGTCGCGCTGATGAGCGCCTTGCTCGGGATGCAGCCGACGTTCAGGCACACGCCGCCGGCGTTGGCCTTCTCGACGATGAGCACGTCGACGCCGAGCTGGCCGAGCCGGATCGCGCAGGGATAACCGCCGGTGCCGGCGCCGATGACGAGAGCCTTCTTCTTGATCGTTGCCATGTTTGCTTTGCCCGGGCGCTCAGATTCCGGAGAGGAGCAGCAGCGTGGGATCCTCGAGGTAGCGCCGCACTTCCTGCAGGAAGCTGGCGCCCTCGTAGCCGTCGACCACGCGGTGATCGAGCGAGATCGAGAGGTTCATGAGGTGACCGACGACGATGTTGTCGTGCTCGTCGACGACCGGGACCTTGCGGATCGCGTGCACGCCGAGGATGCCGACCTCGGGGTAGTTGAGGATCGGGGTCGCGAGCACGCCGCCGATCGCACCGAGGCTGGTGATCGTGAAGGTCGAGCCGGTGAGCTCCTCGCGGCTGGCCTTGCCGGTGCGCGCGGCCTCGGACACGCGGGCGATCTCCGTCGCGGTGTCGAGCAGGCTCAGCCGATCGGCGTCGTGCACCACCGGCACGAGCAGGCCCTGCTCGGTCGCGGTCGCGATGCCGATCGAGTAGCGCTTCTTCAGCACGATGCGGCCGCCGGCCTCGTCGAGCTCGGCGTTGACGATCGGGAACTTGCGGAGCGCCCGGATGACCGCCTTCACGATGAACGGCAGGTAGCTGAGCTGCACGCCCTCGGCCGCGGCGGCCTTCTTGGCCTGCTCGCGCACCGCGACGAGCTTGGTGACGTCGATCTGCTCGACGTAGGTGTAGTGCACCGCGGAGGTCCACGACTTCGTGAGCCCCTCGGCGATGCGCCGCCGCATGCCGCGGAACGGGATCGACTCGTCGGGCTGCGGCTCCTGGCCGCTGCGCGCGACCGGTCGCGTGGGCAGCTGCGTCGGCATGCTCGACGGCCGCGTCTCGGCGCGCGGCGGCTCGTCGCGCGTGGTCGTGGTGCCGGAGACCGCGGGCTGGGCAGCGCGCGGCGCGGGCTCGGCCGTGTAGCCCGCGCGGGCCTGCTCGACGTGCGCCTTCGTGATGCGGCCGCGATCGCCCGCGACAGTGGCGAGGTCGATCCCGGAGTCGCGCGCGAGCACGCGTGCCGCCGGCGTCGCGAGCACCTTGCCGCGCGACTCGTCGACCGGCGCGGCCGCAGGCGCGCTGCTGGTGGCCGGCGCCGGGGCCCCGTTGCTCGGCCGCGCGGCCGCACCTGCAACACCGAGGATCGCGATGACCGCTCCGACCGCCGCGATCGCACCTTCTTCGGTGACGATGCGCTCGACCACCCCGGCATGCGGCGCGGGGATCTCGACCGTCGCCTTGTCGGTCATCACCTCGACGAGCGGCTCGTTGGCCGCGACCGACTCGCCGGGCTGCTTCAGCCAGCGCACGATCTCGCCTTCGACGACACCTTCACCGATCGCGGGGAGCTTGAACTCGGGCATCTTCGATCCTTCGTGTTCGCGTGCTCAAGGCGCGGCGAGCTGCTCGAGCGCGCTGGCGATGCGCTCGAGCTCGGGCAGCGCGCGCATCTCTTCGGCCGGATCGCCGATGTGGTCGTCGCCGCAGATCCGCACGATCGGCGCGTCGAGGTAGTGGAGCGCCTGGTCGGCGAACAGCGCCGCGAGCTCGGCACCGATGCCGTGCGCGCGTGGGCCGGCGTGCACGATCGCGATGCGACCGGTGTCCTTCGCGGCCTCGACGAGCGCGTCGCGATCGAGCGGCGCGAGCCCGCCGACGTCGATGACGGTGGCGTCGACGCCCGAGGCGTCGCAGCCCGAGAGCGCGAGCGCGACGCACTCGCCCCAGGCGAGCACGGTGATCGCACGGCCCGAGCGCACGCGCATGGCGCTGCCGAACGGACGATCGAGCTCGGTGGGCGGCTCTTCGTCGAGCACCGCGGTGAGGATCGTGCGCGGCACGAGCAGCACGGTGGGCTCTTCGCCGGCCTCGAACGCCGCGGCGGCGCGCAGCTGCGCGGCCGCCTCGCGGGCGCGACCGACCGACACGACGCGCAGACCCGGCACGCGCACGAGCGTGGCCTCGACCGCCTCGGTGGCATCGCCGCCCAGCCCGAAGCCGGGGCCACTCGGCGCCACGAACAGCACCGGCACGCCGCGCTCACCCGCGCTGCGCAACGGCAGCGCCGCGATCTCGCGCAACGCGGCCAGGCACTCGAGCAGCGCGGACGCGGCGGGCAGGAGCACGATCGGCCGCAGCCCCGCGAGCGCGAGCCCACCGGCATGGGCCGCGAGCGTGGTGGGCAAGAGCGGCGTGGAGACGACGCGGGCCGCCAGCTCGGGATCGTCGGCGCAGCCGCGCGAGAGCCCGAGCATGCCGCCGTTGCCGACGTCCTCGCCGACGAGCACGCGTCGGGTGTCCTCGCGCAACAGATCGACGAGCGCGGCCGCGAGCGCATGCGTGGTGCTCACGATGCACCTCCGACGCCGAGCGCCGAGAATGCGCGATCGAGCTTGCCGCGGACCTCGGCCTCGATCACGTCCTGGAACATGCTCGTCCACTGCCCGGCCGCGTCGAGGTGTCGACGCAGGCGCTCGACGGGATCGCGGTGCGCCGGTGGATCGTGCACGAGCTGGGTCACCACCACCTCGACGAGCGCAGGACCGCGGCGGTCACGTGCGCGCGCGGCCGCGGCTGCGATCGCGAGGTAGACCGCGATCGGATCGGCGCCGTCGACCCGGCGCTCCCACAGGCCGTAGCCACGCGCGCGCTCGGCCACGCTGTCGCCGAGCACGCCGGCCTCGGCGGGTGCACCGTTCGGCCACAGCTGACTGCGGCACACGACGACGAGCGGCAGATCGCACGCGGACGCGACGGCGAGGCTCTCGTGGAACGGGCCCGAGGTCGTGGCGCCTTCGCCGAGCAGTGCGAACGTCACGCCGCCATCGCCCGACAGCTTCTGTCCGTGGGCATGACCGGCCGCGAGCGCGAGGTGCATCGCGAGCGCGCCCGTGGTGCCGGCGATGCGCAGCGCCGAGGATGCGACGCGACCCGGCAGCGCCGCGAGCGACTGGCGACCGAGCACCTGCGCCGCGAGCTCGTCGGTCGGCATGCCGCGCACGAGCGCGATCGCTGCGTCGCGCAGGCCGGGGTAGATCCAGTCCTGCTCGCCGGCGACGAGCGCGGTCGCGACGAGCGGCGCTTCTTCGCCAGCCGACGGCGCGTACATGGGCAGCCCGAGTCGTGCGAGCCGCACGTCGAGGCAACGCGCGGCGACGAGCTGCTTGTAGTAGGCGCGCACGTCGAGCGACGACGGTGGGATCGCGCCGCCTTGCGCACGCCCTTCGGCATCGAGCACGGACGTCGCGCCCTCCGGGTCCCAGGGGCCCTTCGGCTCGGTCCCCATCGGATCTGCAGCGGGTTCCATGCCGTCGACCGACATCGCTTCGCGTCTCGCCGCGGGCCCTTCTCGAGCGGGGCGCTCGCCGCCCCCGGCTTGTATCCGCCCCGGCGGCGAGCCGTCAACCGGCCGCGCCGGCGGCGAGCCGTCGACCCGACGAGCGACGTGCGGGCGGTTGCGGCGGGAGGGCGAAGGGCGTGCTAGACCGGATCGCGGAAGGACTGTGCTCACGTTCGCATCGCTCCTCGCAGCCATGACGATCGCCGGGGCCTTCTGGGTCGGCGTGCTCGCGGCGCGTCGGCTGCGTGACTGGGGCGAGGGTCGGCGCGCGATCGAGGACGGGCAGAGCCCGCTCGCGCTGGCCGCGGCGAGCGGGAGCACGCCGGACGATCCGCGCACGCGGCGGATCCGAGCGCTGGTCGCGGAGCGACTGCGGCACGACCGCGCTCGGGCGCTGCCGGCCGCGACGCCGCGTGCGGGCACGAGCGCGGAGCACGGGCCGGCGGACCTCGACCTGTCGACCCTGCGCAACGGCGACGTGGTGCTGATCGACGCGGGCGATCCGGAGCTCGACGGCGACTACATCGTCGAGGGGCTCGCGCACCTGCGCGAAGGCGGCGTGCCCACGATCGTCGCGATGGTGCAGGACGCGGGGCGCAAGCGCTGGCTGGTCGGCACGCCGGGCCACGAGGAGTGGATGCTCGTCGAGCCGGTCGGTGGGCACGGGCTGTCGGGCGAGCCGCCGCGCAACATCTCGCGCGACCGCGGCAACTTCGCGCTCCTGCGCCGCGGCCAGTCGAGCGTCGCATGCACGGGCCGCCACGAGCGCCCGGAGCTCCCGCGCGTCGCGACCTACGTGTACTCGGGCGGCGGCCGCGACGTGCTGTGGCTCGAGCGCTGGGACCACGACGTGCTGATGGGCGAAGGCAAGACCCTCGACGCGACGACCGTCAGCTTCCTGCCGGGGAGCTGATCCGCGCGCCGTCGCTCGCTTCCAATCTCGAGCGCGGGTGCGATACGATCGAGGCGAAGTGAAAGAGCTGCTCAAGCGATTCGACCAGCTCGAGCGCAAGATCGAGACGGAGATCGGCGGTCTGCGTGCCGACGTCTCGTCGCGCCTCGCGGAGCTCGAGATGCGACTGGCGACTGCGCTGCTGGATACGGTGCGCTCGAACCAGGAGCTTGCCGCCGAGCTTCGTCATCACCGCCTCGCGCGCGACGAGCGGTTCGAGGAACTGATGCGGCGCGTCGAAGCACTCGAGGCCAAGCTCCACTGAGCTCGCGCCGTCGACGACGGCGACCTCCGAGGGCTCGTGGGGCCCGGAGGCCGGGCACGAAAAACGCCCCCGCAGATCGACCGCGGGGGCGTGTTCGTTGCCGCGAGAATCTCGCGGCGGCGAGCTACTCGGTGACCTGGATGTTGTCGACCAGCAGCAGGAACTGATCGTTCGAGGTGTTGCGCCACGCGAGGTAGATCGGCACGCCGTCATAGGCCGAGAGATCGACCATGTGTGCCGTGTAGTCTGGCTCTTCTCCGGCGACCGTGAAGAGCACCGGCTCGATCATGAAGTCGTCCGGATCCGCCGTGAGCGTCGAGACGCGCACCTCGTAGCCGTCGGGGAAGTCCTCGTCGGGCGCACGCGCAACCCACGACAGCTGGCTCGTGGCGCTCGGGGTGATCTGCGGCGAGATCATCCAGTCGTCCGAGGCGCCCGCGGGGGTGTAGTACGACGTGCTGTACGCGGCATTGTTGCCGTCCATGTCGGTGAACGCACCGACGACCCACGCGGCGGTCACGAAGTCGACCTGGTCGGCGGCGACGCGGCCATCGACATCCGCGAGAGTCCAACCGGGGACGAACGTGCCCTCCTCGAAGTCCTCGTTGAGCAGGAAGCCCGCGCCTGCCCAGTGGCAGTAGCTGTCGCCCAGGCACTCCATCCCGTCCGGGCAGGTCTGGCCGCCCGAGCAATCGAGGTAGCACGTGTCGCCCGCACCGAGATCGTCGCAAGCCACGACCGCGTCGCCGGTCTCCGGCGCGTCGCCGCAGTCGGAGGCCATCGTGCACGTCTCCGTGCACACCGCACCGCCGTCGTCCTCGAGGCAGGTCTCCTCGGCGAGGCAGGTCGCGTCCGGGTTGTTCGCGCAGTCGCCATACGCCGGTGCGGGCACCGTCGGCACCTCCATCGGCTCCCAGATGCAGATCGGGAGATTGCCGCCGAGGCAGGTCATCCCTGCGGGGCACTCGCCATCCTCGCAGTTGAGGGCGCAGAAGAAGTCGCCCATCCCGGAGATGTCGATGCAGTCCGGCGTTGCCGTGCCCTTCGGCGCCGCCGAGCAGCTCGCATCGTCGTTCGCGTCGGCACACGCCTCGGCGCACCACCCGAGCGTCATGTCGGGATCGGTGACGCATGTCGCCATCTCGCACGTGGGCCCATCGTTGAGGCAGTCGCCGTAGGGCGGAAGGCCGGGCTCGGGCTCGCCGAAGAGACACGCAGTCCCCTGGTAGCAGAACATCCCTTCGGGGCACTCGTCGGCATCGCCGCACTCGATGATGCAGTCACCGGCCATGTCGCCGGTGACGTCCGTGCAGTTGACCGCGCCCTCGAAGCCCGCGGGCGGCTGCGGACAGTCGCACGGCATCTCGCAGTTGTACGAGCACGCCGCGATGTCGGCCGCGGCGTTCAGGCAGAACGGCATCTCACCGCCACACACGCTCTCGTCGAAGCCGCCTCCCTTCGCGCGGCAGTCGGCGAACTCGCCTTCGCCCCACACTTCACAGCCCACCGGCTCGCCGATGCAGATGCACGAGATGCAGCTCTGACCCGGCAGGCAGTCGTCGTCGATCGCACACTCGCCGGTACACCCCGTCTCCTCCGAGCTCGAGGAGTCCGCGGTCGTGTCGAGCGTCGTGGACGAGGGCTCGGTCATCGTCGAGCTCACCGTCGTCTCCGGCGACGAGGTCGGGTTCGAGTTCGAACCCTCGCTGCTGCTGTCCACTCCCTCCGTCTCGGTGCCGCCGTTCGTCGCCTGGTTGGCGTCGTCGGGGCAGGCGGTCAGCAGCGTCAAGGAGGCGAGGACAGTCGATACGCTAGAGATGTTCCGCATCATGGCGATCGAGGGTATGCCAAACGCGGTGGGGGATGCCACCGCGAACAACCAGGGCGGTGGCCGCGCTGCGAGCGTGGTCGCGACTGCGTTCGTGATCGCGACCGTCGTCGTGCTCGGGCAATCCGCCCCGCTCGACTACGACGAGACCGTCTACTTCGGCATCGCGCGTGAGATCACCCGAGTCGGCTGTCCGATACGGCCCGAAGGCGCCGGTGCAGCGTTCCTGAACAACCCACCGCTCGTCTGCTACGCGACTGCGCTCGCCGGCACGCTGGGCTTCGAGTGGGCGTGGTTGCGCGCCGTGCATGCGTTGCTATGGACGGGCTTGCTCTGTGCGGGCGTGGGCGCGTGGGCGAAGGGTGAAGGCCGCTTCGCACCCGCGCTCGCGATCGGGCTGCTCGCGTCGCAGCCGCTCTTGCTGCGCGAGGCGGCGCTCGTGAAGCTCGACGTGCCGCTCGCCGCCATCGCGGCGCTGCACTGCGCGTACGCCCGCGATGCGATGCAGGGCCGCGATCGCGCGCGCATGCTCGCACTCACCGCGATGCTCGCGGTGCTCGTGCGCTACCAGGGCGTGCTGCTCGTCGCCACCACGCTCCCCGTCTTGTGGGCGGCGCGACGACGCCCAGCAGCTGCATGGACGCTCGCGGGCACCGCCTTCGCGGGAATCCTCTGGCTCGCGCTGGCGACCGCGTGCGGCGGCGATCTGCTGGGCGCGTTCACGAGCAACTCGGCGCGGCTCTCGGCGGCCGACACCGAGCCGTGGTTCCAGCGCTCGATACCGGTCTATTGGCGCGACCTCGCGGGCGCGATCGGTCCCACCACGCTTGCCGCCGCCGCGGTCGCCGTGGCGCTGCGCGGCCGAGCCCTCGCGCGCAGGCCCGGGCTCGTCCTCGCAGCGCTGTTCACGGCGGTGAACCTCGCGTTCTGCTCGCTCATCGCGCTCAAGGCCGAGCGCTACTTCATGCCGGGCTTCGCTGCGCTCGCGGTGCTGGCATCGTCGCTGCCGGAGGCGCTCGCACGTGCGGGTGCACGGGCCGTACGCTGGATCGCGAGCGGGCTCGTGCTCGCCACCGGCGTCTCGCTCGGCGCGACGTTGCTGCTGCCGCGAAGGCCCGAGATCAACGCGCACTACCGCGACGTGGCCGCGGTCGTCGACGCGTCGCTCGCCCCGGACGCGTGCGTGCTCCTGCCCTACGCACAGGTCGCCTGGCTCGCCGATCGCCGCTACGTGATCAGCCTGTTCGAGCCCGATGCCGCGCGACTGCTCGCGCGGCTGTCGGATCCGTCGCTGCGCATCGAGCTCGTCGTGCGCGACGCGAGGATCGCCGCGTTCCATCCCCTGCTCGGCGTGGAGGGTCGCGCGGCGATCGACGCCTATCTCGCGCAGCACTTCGAGCCCGTGCCGACGTCGCTCGACGGCACGACGGTGCTGCGCCGCGTCTCCTGGTAGGGCTCAGCACATCGGATCGAGGAAGTTGCAGCCCGTCGACGAGCCGCCGTCGTCCGAGCTGCCGCCGGTCTCCTCGGTGCCGCAGCTCGGGTCGAGCATCGGGTTGCACGCACCGGTCTCTTCGCTGCCGCCCGTCGATCCGCCGCAGTCGGGATCGAGGAAGTTGCAGCCCGTCGTGCCGCCGCCCTCCGCGGGCCCGCAGTCGGGATCGATCATCGGATTGCACTCGCCGCTCTCGCCGCTCTCGCCGGTCGTGGCCGGCGGGCACATCCCCAGGAATCCGCAGCCGGTCGTCCCACCGCACGCGGGATCGGCCGGATCGCAGCCCGTCGAGCCGCCGCCGCACATCGGGTCGACGCTCGGATCGCACTCGCCCGACTCGCCGGTGCTCTGCGCACCTTCGCCGTTGCCGGTCGCGCCGTCGTCGGTCGCCGGCGCGCAGTCGGGCTCCATCGGGTTGCACTCGTTGTCGTCGCCGGTGCTGCCTTGCTGCTCGATGTTGCCGCCGAGGTTGCCGTCTTGCAGACCGCAGCCGAGCAACCCCACGAAGACGAGACCCGTCGGTGCGAAGCGAATGGTGAAACGTCGTGTCATGTTCAACCTCCTCGATCGACGAGATGCGCGGGCGGTGCGGATCCGTCACGGCGCGTCGGCGCAGATCGATCGCACGCGTGCGACGAGCGGCGAGCCCGGGCGCGTGCGGATGAAGCCATCGACGAGCTCGCGCGCACCGGTCGTGTCGCCGCTGCGACAGCGGGCGTCCGCGCGGCCGAGCTCGCGCTCCGCCGCGAGCGCCGAGCGGGGATAGCTCTGCGCATGCGCGTCGAACAGCGCGAGCGCAGCCTTCGGATCGCTCGCGAGCCGACGTTGCGCGCGCTCGAGCAGCTCGACCTCCACGGGATCGATGCTCGGGGCCGGAGCGACACCGGGCGCCGCGTCGCTGCGGGGAGGCTCGCGGCGCGCAGGCCCGCGGCGTGGTGGCACCCGCATCGCGACGTGCGGCTCGGCCACGAGCGGCTCGCCCACCAGCGGCGCGCCCACGGCGGGCTCGGGCTGCACCGTCGGCGCGATCGTGGCGGGCGCGACCACCGGCGTCGTCGCGCGCTCGAGCGCAGGCAACACCGCGCGCAGCGACTGCTGCAGCGCCGGCTCGACGGTGCGGGCGAGCTCGCGACGCGGCGACGCGATCACGATCGCGAGCACGGCGGCAGCCGCGAGCGCGACCCCACCCACCAGCACGCGCGAGCGGCTCGCGGCCACCGCCGCAGTCGTCGCCGCAGTGCTCGCCGGTGCCGCTTCTTCGAGCAGCGGATCGCCCGTTGCCGCGCGCGCAGCGATGCCCTCCCACATGCGCTCGCGCTCGCTCGCGCCCGGGTCGTGCTCGGCTCGCCACGCTGCGAGCAGGTCCGCGTGCTCTCGATCGCTGCTCATGACCCTGCTCCCTTTCCGATGCCGGCCTCGCCGCGCAGCCGCTCGACGCGGCGATGGAACTCCTGTCGCGCGAGTCGCAGGCGCGAGTAGGCCGTGTTCAGCTTGAGCCCGAGCAGCTCGGCGATCTCCGGCATCGTCAGCCCTTCGATGTCGGCGAGCACGAACACGAGGCGCTTGTCCTCGTCGAGCTGCTCGAGCACCGTGCTCACCAGCTCCGCGGCCTGTCGTCGCGCGAGCGTCTCGTCGGGCGGACGTACCGGCGGCGGCTCGGGCACGAGGCGCAGCGCATCGCGGGTCGCGAGCGCGCGACGATGTCGCGGCGCGATGCGTCGCGCGATGCCGAAGAGCAGCCCCCGCATCGTGCCGCGATCCTCGAGCTCGTCCTTGCGACGGTGCAGCACGAGGAACACGTCCTGTGTCGCGTCCTCGACTGCGCTCTTCGGCACGCCGAGCCCGAGCAGCACCCGCCACACGAATCCGTGGTGCTCGGCATAGGCCGCGGCCAGGTCCCCCAGCGAGGTCATCGGCGCGCCCGGCGAGGGTGAGGCGGAGCCCACACCAGGTAATGTCGGGACCGGGGCGATCCGTCACCGCACGCGGAATTCGAGCCCGAACAGCGCCCTGGCCCCCGTCCGCGCGCGATATACGGTGCCCAGGTCCCGCAGCTCGAAGCGGGCTCGGCCGAGCGGGATCGCGAGCTGGGTGTCGAGCACGAGGGAGATCCGTCGCCGCACCGGCATGCGCACGCCGGTGCCGAGCAGCGCCGCGGCCCACAGCACGCGATCGTCCTGCGGCGCGTCGACGCCGGTGCCCGTGCCCACGACCGCGCCGAGCTCCGCGCCGGCACAGAGCGGGATCTCGACGTCGCGACCGAACCTCGCGCAGCCACGCAGCGACGCGGCCGCGAGCTGCAGCCGCGCGCCGGCTCCGTTGCCGCCCTCGAGCTGCGTGCCGCGGGGCAGCACCCACAGCGCGCTCGCATCGACGCGCCAGCGCGGACGCAGGATCGACACGGCACCCGCGAGCGCGGGCCCGACGACGGGGAGTCCGCCCGACTCGATGCCGGTCGAGATCCGCAGCGCGACGCCGGTGCGCGCCCGCGTGCGGGGCTCCGCGATCGAGGTCGGCTCCGGCGTCGCATCGCGCGTCGGCCTCGCCGGCTGCGGCGGCGTGGGCTCGGGTGGCTTCGGCGGCGCTGCGTCGGCCGGCGCCTGCTCGTGCGCACGCGCGAGCGCGGAGCCGACGATCACGACGAGCAATCGCGTGATCGTGGCGCAGTCGTCCGCGATCCAATTCCGCCGCTCGCGGCCCGTCGGCGACGCGACCTCGGCATCCATCGACCAGCGGCGATCGTCCGTGGCGCGGATCTCCGCCTCGACGGACACGCGCGCATCGTCGGGCGCGGCCTCGGCATCACCCTGCTCGAGGGCGTCGCGGACGGCGTCCTTGTCCGGACAGCCCTGCGGTCCCCGCCAGCGCACCTGCACGCCGAGCACATCGAGGTGCTGATCGACGGGGTCGGCCGCCGGCGGTGCGGCCAACATCGCCGCGAAGCCGAGCCTCGTCCGCGCGCTGCCGTTCGTGCACCGCAACGCGCCGGAAGGTAGCACGCGCGCGCAGGGGCGCACGGAGGCGGCGCGGTCAGCCGGTCGGCACGACGAGCACCGGACACGGTGCCTCGCGGATCACCCGGTCGGCCGTGCTGCCGACGAAGAACCGCGCGACCCGGGAGCGGCCCGAGGCCGCCATCACGATGAGCTCGGCGTCGACGCGCTTGGCGGCTTCGATGAGCGCCTGTGCGGTCTGCCCGGGCCCGACGACGTGCTCGACCGCGATGCCGGTGCAGAGCTCCTCGGTGAGGTGGCGCAGCACCGCCATCGAGGCATCGCGGGCGCGCTGCTGGATCTCGTCGAGCACGCCGACCGGCAGCGAGACCGGGCCCGTGTACATCGTCGCGCGCTGGAACACCGGCGTGACGTGCACGAGGTAGAGCTTGCCGCTCGACGTGCGCGCGAGCTCGGCCGCGAGCTCGACCGCCCTCACCGACGACGGCGAGAGCTCGACGTGTTGGCCGGCGGCGTCGATCGCCACCCCCGACTCGACTGCTTCGTCGGTCGCCGGCTCGAAATCGATGGGCACGAGGATGCGCTTGAAGTGCTTCATCTGTGCGACGGCCCCCTCGGGCTCTCGTTCAGCCTATCACGCCTGTCGCTGCCGGGAACGGCCGCGCCGGCGCAGAATCGGCGCGAGCGCGAGCGCGGTGGTCGGCCACAGGTCGGCGACGCGCGCGAGCCAGCCGCGGTGCCGCGGCAGGAACAGCTCGAGCGGCCGGTCGTCGACCGCATCGAGGATCGCCTGCACCACCTCGCTCGGCTCCAGCACGCGTGGCCCGGAGAACGTCATCGCGGCCTGCTCGTAGTCACGCTGCAGCTCGAGCATCGGCGTGCGCACGGCATCGGGGCACACCACCGTGACGGCGACGCCGTGGGGTCGCAACTCCTGCGCGGCAGCCAGCGAGTACGCCCGCACCGCGAACTTCGACGCGCTGTAGAGCGCGATGCCGGGGATCGGCGCGAGCGCGGCGAGCGAGGCCACGTTGATCACGTGCCCACTGTGCTTCGCGATCATCCCCGGCGTGACCGCCCGCATGCCGTGCACGACGCCCTTCACGTTGATGTCGAAGTGGCGATCGACGGCTTCCTCGTCGACCTCGTGCACCCAGCCGGGCAGGAGATAGCCCGCGACGTTCACGAGCACGTCGACGCCGCCGAGGTGGCGGTTCGCGGCCGCGACCGCGGCATCCCACGCGATCGCGTCGGTGACGTCGAGCTTGCGCACCAGCACGCGCTCGGCGGGCCATGCCTGCGCTTCGGCGTGGGCGCGCAGCGTCGCGAGCTCGCGATCGGTCGCGAGCAGACGATCGCCGCGGGCCACGATCGCATCGGCGAGCGCGCGCCCGATCCCACTCGCGGCCCCGGTGACGAGGAACGTGCGCATCAGCCGGCCCTGCCCATGCGGTGCGGTCGCGTGCGCGCGACCGGTACGCCGTGGGAGAGCTCGCCGACCCAGTGCGTGGGCCGGATGCCGGGCGACAGCGGATGCGCGCTGAGCTCGGACGAGGGCGCCACGTTCGGGAAGTCCGGGTTGCGCGGTGACGGACCGGCGAGCTCCTTCTCCTGCACCATCGAGATGTACTGATCGACCGAGCCCTCGAGCGTGTTGCCGTTCAGCACCACCTCGCTCCCGGTCCTGCGCGCCCACTTGCGCACGCCGGGGATCCGCGAGTGCTCCGGCGCATAGCTCTCGGCCGCGACACCGTTCTCGCTGGTCACGTGGATGCCGACGTCGCTGCGCACGACGATCGAATGGTTGCCCTCGGTGTGCCCCGGCGTGTGCACGAGCGCGAGCGCGTCGCCGATCATCGTGTCGCCGTCGAGCAGGATCACGCGCTCGTCGGGGATGCCGTCGGTGCCGTGCGGGCAGTACCACTCGGCCTGCGTGGGCAGCAGCCCCTTCGTGCTCGCCCACTCCTGGCGCATCACGAGCAGCTTCGCGTTGGGGAAGAACGCGGGACGATCCGCGGTGCCGAGCCAGCGGCGCAGGTCCTGCGTGTGCAGATGATCGTAGGTGATGTAGTCGACGTCCGCCGGCGCGATGCCCAAGGTCGCGAGACAGTCGGCGACCTCGTTCAGCGCCGGCCAGATGCGGCTGGGCAGGAAACCATCCGAGCCCCCGAGCGGGCGAGCGAGCCGCGCGAAGAACGGAGTGCAGGCGTTCGCCTCGCGATCGAGCGGCTCGGCGACCAGCGTCTTCACGCCATCGTCGGTGTCGACCTGCACCACGAACAGTCGGTTGAGGATGTGCACGAACGGTGTCGGCAGGCTGCACGCGTCGCGCAGCGCGTACTTCGTCGGATAGGGCACCTTGGTGAGATCGAACGAACGCAAGAGGCGCACGGGCGCGGCCGAGCCCAGCTGCTCGCGCAGCGCATGCGCCCCCCGTCTCACCGCGCGCAGCCGATCGGCGGGCGTGGCGTGGCGGCGCGCACCCTCGAAGTGTCGGATCGGGCGCAGCACCGGATCGTCGTGGACGGCCATGCGCGGGACGCTAGCATTGCCGCCGGCCCGCGGGCGTGCGACGATCGGAACGCCGTGAAGGGCTGGGTCGGCTGGATCTTGCTCGCGCTGTCGCTGCTCGTGGCAGTGGCGGGCTATCGCAATCAACGCGCCGAGCCGGGCACCGAGGAGCAGTCGCGCTTCGCCGCGTGCGACCTCGGCGAGCCCTGCAGCCCGCTCGCCGAGCGACCGTACAAGATCCGCACCGACGTGCTGCGTCGGCGCTACGAGTGGACGACGTCGGTCGGGCCCGTCACGGTCACCTGTCGGCGCCGGTTCGTGTTCGTGGGCGAGTGGGCGTGCGTCACCGCCAAGGGCGAGCTCGGCGAGTGATCAGCCGCGCCGGCGACGACGCAGACCGAGCACGACGAGCCCGAGCGCACCGAGCAGACCCGCCCGCGAATCCGCGGCGGTCGAGCTGCAGCCGCAGCCGAGCAACTCTTCCATGGGCGGCTCACCTTCGTCTGCGTCGGGGTCGTCTTCGACGACCGCGATGGCCTCCCCGGCCGGCAGCCCGCACTGGTACTGCACGTCCAGCGCCGCCGTGAGCCCGCGATACTCGGCGCGGACCGTTCCGCTGTGCACCTGGCGATCGTCGGAGTCCTCGCACAGCTTTGGAATCAGCGCGTCGGGGAACAGCGCCTCGTCGTCGAGGTCGAGCTCGTCGCTCGTGAACTCGACGCTCGCGCCATACAGGCGGTTGCCTTCGGCGTCACGGACGATCGCCTGCACCGCCGCGAGCGCGCCCCAGGCGAGCCGGCAATCGTCGCACGGCTCGTAGCCGGCGAGCAGCTCCAGCGAGACCGCTTCGGTCGCGTCGACGGCGACGATCTCGGGACCGGTGAGCGTGCCGGCCGGAAGCGCGAGCTCGACGGCGAAGCGATCGCCCGGCTGGATACCGAGGACCGCGCCGGGCAGATCCTGGTCGAGCTCCCTGCGCACGCCGTCGCCGACGACGCTCGGCGTGCCCTCGTCGTAGCCGACCGGATGCAGCGGATCGTCCGCGGCGAACGGGTGTGCGATCAGGAGCAGGAGCTCGCCGGCGATCGCACGCATCGGAGCGTCCGCGCTCGGCACGTCGAGCGGCGGGAGCTCGGGACCCGGACCGGGCACCAGCTCTTCGCGGAGCTTGCGGCCGATGACGTCGTCGTAGCCGAGCTCGAGCTCGTCGAACCCCCACGCCCGGATCGCGAGGCGATCGGGCGTGAACGCGACGTCCGACGTTTCTTGCGTGATGCAGCTCTGCGGGCTGAGCTCCAGCGCCGCGTCACCGGCCGCGTCGAGCACGATGCACTCGTCGTCGAGGTGCGCGGTGCCACTGGCGGTCTGCGCAAAGCAGGCGTGCAGCCAGCCGTCCTCCCAGTTCTCGTCCGCGTGGACGTGGTACCTGGTCTCGTCCTCGCCGTACTCGTACCAGCCGTCGAGCGTCGGACACAGGCGCGTGCCGACGATCGCGTCGACCTGCCGGAGCGGCCGTGTCACGGTGTCGTTCGTGAATCCATCGAGCATGATGCCGAGCTGGCCTTGCTCGCTCTGATAGGTGGGCAGCTCGTCGCACGCAGCGAGCGGCCCGAGCAGCGCCAACGCTGCAGTGGCACATCGTCGGTATCCCATCGACAACCTCTTCGCCGTGGTAGTCCGCGCTGGAGCGCGGAGGTTGCAAGGCGGCGGTCGACGAGGCGCACACGGAATTCCTCCGCATCCGGCGATCCGAATCGCCGGGTGCGGGACGCAGCTCAGAGCGTGCAGGCGAGCACGGTCGCCATCGCCCCGATCGCGAGCGTGCGCACGACGATGCTGTGCGCCCGATCCCGCAGCGCGCCCTTGGCCTCGCAGTCGCGCACGGGCTCGCTGCCGCGATCGAAGTTGCACTCGCCGCGGTACGCAAGGATCGCGCACGTGCTCTCGGCGGCCTGCAACGCGCAGAACACCGCGAGCGTCACGAGCACGACCGGCAGCACCCGCAGCCAGCCCTCGAACGGGATGCCGAGCCACGGCAGCGCGGCCGCGGTCAGGCTCGCGGCCCCGGCCTGCAGCCACCGTTTGCGTCGCTCCTTGGGGCCCAGGTTCACGGCGGCAGCGGCGATCACGAAGCGTGTACGTGGGCGCCCGACAGGCGGATCGACCGGCTCACGACATTCGTGTCGCGGCCGGCCGCCCGCACTCCCACGAGCTCACCCGCCGAGCCGCCACGCGCGATGCGGCGGCGGCTCGCGGCGGACGTCGGGATCGAGCGTCTTGGCCGTGATCTCGACCAGCCCCGGCAGCGCCTCGGTGTCGAGCACGAAGCCGCGCTTGTTCGTGGAGAAGAGCAGCACCCCGTCCGGTGCGAGCCGAGCGATGCACGCGCGCACGAGCTCGACGTGGTCGCGCTGGATCTCCAGCGTGCGGTCCATCCCCTTGCTCTTCGAGTAGCTCGGCGGGTCGCACACGACCAGGTCGTAGTGCTCGCGCGCGCGCTCGAGCCACACCAGGCAATCCGCGCGCACCAGCTCGTGCTTGCGGACGTCGATGCCGTTCAGCACGAAGTTGCGCTGCGCCCACTCGAGGTAGGTGTTGGACAGATCGACCGTCGTCGTGCGCCCGCCCGCCTTCGCGGCGACCACCGAGATCGCGCCCGTGTAGCCGAACAGGTTGAGCACGCGGCGCCCCGGCGCGAGCCCGGCCACCATGCGCCGCAGCGCGCGGTGATCGATGAAGAGCCCGGTGTCGAGGTAGTCGGTGAGGTTCACGAGGAAGCGGTGCTCGCCCTCGCGCACCGGATGCTCCTCGCCGTGCCCGTCGAACCGCCCGTACTGGTTGCCGCCGGTCTGCGGACGCCGGCGCTTCACGTGCACGTGCTCGCGCGGGATGCCGAGCTCGGCGATCGCGGCGTCGACCATGATGCGCACGCGCTCGGCCGCGAGCGCGGGGTCGATGTGCTTGGGCGGCTGGTACTCCTGCAGGTGCGCACGATCGCCGTAGCGATCGAGGATCGCGTGGTAACCGGGGATCTCGGAGTCGTACACGCGGTAGGCCTCGACGCCGAAGCGCCGTGCCCACGGCTCGAGCTTGCGCAGGTTCTTGCGCAGCCGCGCCGCGAAGACCCCGTCGTCGCGCACGTGGATTGCGGACGCTGCATCCACCTGCCCGCGCTCGCCGGCGCCGAGGATCCGGCAGGCGATCGGCCCGTTGTCGACCGTGGGCGCATCGGCGAGCGGCAGGCCCAGCAGCTCGATCGGCGCCGTCTCGGCCGCGATGATGCGCACGCCCCAGGACGACGACGGCCCGGGCAGCCGCGCGATCGTGCTCGCGAGCTCGACGTAGACCTTGCGCACCGCCGCCTCGTCGCCCATGCGCGCACCGTACGGTGGGTTCGTGCACAAGAGGCCCGGTCCCTCGGGCGGCTGCAGCTCGTGCAGCGGCCGACGCTCGAAGTGGATGCGCTTCGCCACGCCCGCGCGCTCGGCATTCGCACGCGCGCGCACGATCGCCTCGGGATCCGCATCGCACGCGACGACCCTCGCCGTGCTGGCCGCCCCATCCTTCGCACGGGCCTCGGCCTCGCGGTGCAGCTCGGCCCACGCGTCGGCGTCGTGCCCACGCCAGTGCGTGAAGCCGAAGTGCCCGCGCTGCAGCGCCGGCGCGCGATCCTCCGCGATGCAGGCGCCCTCGATCGCGATCGTGCCGACGCCGCACAGCGGATCGAGCAGCACCTCGCCGGCCGCGGCGCGCTCGGGCCAGCCCCCGTGCAACAGCAGCGCTGCCGCGAGCGTCTCCTTGAGCGGCGCCGGGCCCTGCTCCGGCCGCCAGCCGCGGCGATGCAGCGGCGTGCCGGACAGATCGATGCCCAGGCTGCACCCGCGCCCGCGCACGTACGCGGAGATCCGCAGATCGGGCGCTTCGAGATCCACCGACGGCCGCGTCGCGAAGCGCTCGCGCATGCGATCGACGATCCCGTCCTTGATGCGCTGCGCCGCGTAGCGCGAGTGCGTCACCACTTCGCCCTGCGCGATCACGTCGACCGCGAGCGTACCGTCGGGTGCGACGTGGTCCTCCCACGGCAGCGCCAACGCAGCGCGGTGCAGATCGTCGACCCCGTCGATCGTGAGATCCTGCAGGTGCAGGATCACCCGGCTCGCGCAGCGCGACCACAGGCAGATCCGATAGCCGAACGACAGCGGCCCGCGCACGCGCAGCCCTGCGGGTGCGGGCCGCACCACCTTCGCACCGAGCGCGTACAGCTCGGCTTCGAGCAGACCCACGACGCCGCGCGATGCAGTCACGAAGAAACTGTGGCTCGTCATCGTCCCGCCTCGTCGCGCAGCACCGCGAGCAACGCCGGCAACAGCAGCGGGTTCGCGACGACGACGCTCGCGGCGTCGAGCGTCCACGGCGGGCCGGCGAGCGTCGCGATCTCGCCACCGGCCTCGCGCACGAGCAGTGCACCCGCGGCCCAGTCCCACGGCTGCAGCGCGTACTCCCAGTAGCCATCGACGCGGCCCGCCGCGCAGTAGGCGAGGTCGAGCGCGGCCGAGCCCGGCCGCCTCACGCCGCGCGAGCGCTTCAGCACGCGCGCGAGCTCGGCGAGGTTGTCGTGGTGCGCACGGTCGGGATCGTAGGGAAAGCCGGTGGCGAACAGTCCACGCTCCACCGTGTCGACGTGGCCGACCCTCAGCCGCACGTGCTCGTGGCGCGGCGAGTCGAGCCAGGCGCCCGCGCCCGCGACGGCGGTGAACAGCTCGTCGCGGTTCGGATCGAACACGACCCCGAGCAGCGCGTTCGCACCGTCGTAGAGCGCGATCGACACGCTGAAGTGCGGGAAGCGATGCGCGAAGTTCGTGGTGCCGTCGAGCGGATCGACGATCCAGCGCCGCCCACCGTCGCCGCTCGCACCGGATTCCTCGGCGAGGATCGCATCGGCCGGGAAGGCCGCCCGCAGCCGCTGCACGATCTCCGCCTCGGCCTCGCGGTCGGCGATCGTGACCAGATCGATCGCAGTGCCCTTGGTCTCGACGACGAGCTCGCCCTCGAAGCGACGCATCAGCACCGTCCCGGCGGCACGCGCCGTCGCGATCGCGACCTCGAGCTCGGGCAGCACGCTCACCCGTTCGCGACCCGCGGCGTGCTCGTCCGCCAGCGACGCACGTGCGGCAGATCGTCGTCGAGCCAGTACGCGCGCCGATCCTCGACGACGAGCATCTCTTCCCACTTCGCGCCGACGTCGGCGCGGGCGATGTGCGGCTCGAAGGCCCAGAGCCCCGGCTCGGGACGCACGTCGGAGCCACGCCCGGTGTTGCAGAACGGCGTGCCCTGACGCAGCCCCGGCACGCGCACCGAGATCGCGGCGGGCACCCGGCTCACCGCCGTCTGCGCGAGCAGGCCGAGCCCCGCGGTGAGCCCGAAGCCGAGCACCGGTGTCTGCGCGAGCGGCACGCGGGGCTGGTGGTACACGCGGTGCGCGAGCACGCCGAACGGATAGTGGCGATGGCAGTTGCGCACGCCGAGATCGGCGAGCAGGTCTTCGGCGCCGCGGTAGATCTCGGCCAGCGTCTCGCCGCGCTCGACCAGCTCGACGATCAGCGCGCGGAACCCCTCGAGCTCCGCAAGCAGTCGCTCGAGCTCGGGGTTCTCTCCGCACGAGAACGAGTAGCCGATGTCCGCGGCGTAGCCGTCCTTCACCGGCGCGACGTCGAGGATCGCGGCCATGCCGGGCTCGAGCCGACGATCGCTGGGGAAGAAGTCGAGCGGCGTGCGGAAGCCCTTGAAGCAGGTGCGATCGCCGAACCACGCGAACGGGCGGTGGAAGAAGCCGCGCACGCCCGCGTCGCGTAGCCGCTCGCCGAGCATCGCGGCGGCCTGCTTCTCGGTGACGCCGGGGTGCAGCGCGTCCGCAGTCTCCTGGGCGCAGCGATAGGCCAGCTGCTGGACGTCGCGGAAGCGCGACAGCTCGAGCGCGGTGTAGTTGCTCGCGGTCATGGCGTGATCGTCTGTCCGGCGTTGGCGTCGCCCGGGTTGTCGTCGGCGATCGCCGCCCACGTGAAGTCGCTGCCCTGACGGCCGTTGCCGACGCGGCCGAGCGAGGCGCCGATCGCAGGCGCCGGCTGCTCGGAGACGCCGACGTCGACCGACATCATCCCGTTCGCGACCCCGTTCGTGGCGAGCACGCCGCTCTCGTAGCCGATGAACTCGAGCACCACGCCACCCACATCGAGGGCAATGCCTTCGTTGTCGTTCTGCAGGCCGTTCACCGGCAGTACCCGCGAGTAGAACGTGATGCCGTTGACCGTCGCGCCGACGGTGAACGTGCTGAGCGCGAGCGTGTTGTAGCTCGTGCCGTTGCTACCGTTGTAGAGCGTCACGGTGACGGTACCGACTGCGATGCTGCTGTCGGCCGCGACCTCCACGAACTCGTTCACGTCGCCACCGACATTGTCGTAGTGGAACTCGTTGATCCACACGTTGGGCTGGCACGCGTCGGTGGTCTCGTTGCACGCCTGCGCTGCCAGGCAAGGCGAGCCCACGTGCGTGCAGGCGCCGGCCGCATCGCAGGTGTCGCCACCGTTGCAGAACAGCGCGTCGTTGCACGCGGTGCCCATCGGCAGCGGCTCACCGTGCACCCCGCCGTTGCCGTCGCACTCGAGCGTCTGGCACGCGACGTTCTGGTCGGCCGCGGGCAAATCGGTGCCGGCCGCGGTGTTGTCGACGCCGCACGTCGCGAGCGAGCACGTGATCGTCTGGCAGAACGTGTCGGTGCCGACGCAGTCGTCGGCGTCGACGCAGCCCACGCAGCCACCGCTCCCGTCGCACACGCCCGCGGTGCACGTGGTGCCGACGTCGAGCGGGTCGTTGTCGGGCACGCCCGCGAGGCACGTGTCCGCGGTGCACTCGAGCCCGTCGTCCGGCAGATCCAGGTCGTCGTCGACGGGGCCCGAGCCACCGCTGCCGTCGCACACGACGCGCTGGCAGTCGCCATCCGTCTGCGCCGCGTCGCCCAGCACCGTGCCGGGCGCCGTGAAGCTCTGGTCGCAGACGTTCGCGATGCAGGTCCGCGTCTGGCACTCGTCGTCGGCGGGCAACGCCGTGCAGTCGCCCGCGACCAGGCACTCGACGCAGGTGCCCGCGCCGTCGCAGACGCCCCCGCTGCAGTCGTTGCCCGCGCCGATCGGCGGGTTGCTGGGCACGCCGGCCGTGCACACGTCGTCGGTACAGTCGTTGCCGTCGACGAACGGATCGTCGTCGTCGACCGCGTCGGCCGGATCACCCGCGACGCACACGACGACGCTGCAGTCGCCGCCCTGCTGGAGGTCGTCCGGCGCGGTCACGCCGTCCTGCGCCGTGGACTCGCAGCTGCCGTTCACGCACAGATCCTCGGTACACGGCAGCAGGTCGTCGCACTCGAGATCGTCGGTGCACTCGGGCACGCCGTCGCTGCTGCTGCCCACGTCGGTCGTGGTCGCGTCCGTCGTCGTCGCGTCCGTCGTCGTCGCGTCCGTCGTCGTCGCGTCCGTCGTCGTCGCGTCCGTCGTCGTCGCGTCGCTGGTCGGCTCGGTGGTCAGCGTCGGGTCGGTGGACGACGACGACTCGCTCGAGCTGCTGCCCCGGGTCGCGTCCGTCGAGCTGCTGCTGCTCTCCTCGGTGCCGGTCGTGCCCGTCGTCGAGCTCGACTCGGAGCTGCTCTCGGTGGCGTCGGTCGTCGTCGTCGTGCCCGTGCTCGTGTCCGCGGACTCGGACATCGATCCGGTCATCGTGACCGTGCTGCCCTCGCTGCTCGTCGAGCCCTCGGTGTCGCTCAAAGCGCTCTCGCTCACGTCGTCGGCACAGCCCACGACCACCGAAGCCAGCACCACGAGCACACGTGCCTTAGGGGACATCTGCCGGATGGTGCCACGATCGGCCGCGCGTGGGCGGGGCTTCGGTGTCGGCGAGGTCACGCCTGTGAAGCAGGGCGCGACGCACGTGCGGCCCCGATCATCGCGGGCGCGCGCAGCAGCGCACGCACCCCGAACCCGAGCACGCCCTGCCCCGTGAACGCGGTGAGCGTGTCGGAGAGCGAACGTAGTGCGCCTTGCCCACGCGGATACGACAGATAGATCGGCATCCACTCCTGCGGACGCAGCTTGGCCTTGAACGCGTGCAGTCCCTCGAAGTCGTAGACGAGCCGCGCGCCTCGGCGAACCACGCGCAGCCATGCGACCACCGGACCCGCGAGCGGCGATGCGCCGAGCGTGACCCACGTGCAGCCTTCGTCGGCGGCCCAGCGCATCACCGCGTCGACCAGCGACTCGGTGGTGCCGTTCGGTGCAGCGGGCACGCGCACGAGGTCCTCGACGAACCAGCCCTTGCGCGCCGGCACCGGGATCACGCCCGCGAACGCGACGACCGCATCGCCGAGCTCGGCGACGAAGCAGCGCCGCTCCGTCGCCAGCAAGAAGGGATCGACGCGCAGCAGGAATTGCATCGGTGCGCTGTCGCGGGTCTGCAGCCACTGCGATGCCACCGCCTCGATCGCGGCGCGCATCTGCGGATCGCCGAGCTCCTCGGGCTCGAGCAGGCGCACGCGCACGCCCTTTCTGCGCGCGCGCTTGAGCTGCCCACCGATGCTGCGGTGCGCATCGACCTGCGCCGCCCAGCAGCGTGGATCCCACACGGGCTGCGCCGCGATCTGCAGCGCGCGCAACGACGGGGACGTCGCCACCCGCATACGGTCCTCGGTGGCGACGAAGCACACGCGCCGTCCCGCCCTGCGTGCGGCCGCGACGAACCCGGACGCGACGGACGCGATGCGCTCGGATGCGGCGATCGGTGAGCCTGCGGCGACCCAGGCCTTGCCGGTGTCGACGTACGCCACGCATGCATCGCCGTCGAACCAGTAGGCGTAGCCGGCCTCGAGCGTCTGGAACGCGGTCGCATTCCAGCCGTGGCGCAGCACCAGCTCGAGCACCTCGCGCGGCGGTGCGTCCGGCATCACTCGCTCCAGCTCTCGACCTCGAATACGTCGGCGCGCACGTCCGCACGCTCGTGCTCGCCGATGCCGGCCTTCCGGCACAGCGCATCGAGGAACTCCGCGGGCTCCGGCAGCTTCTCCCACACGACCGGCAGGAACACCGCGCGGCGGTGTCCGTGGCGCAGCACGACGCCGTCCTTGCCCGGCACGATCGCCTTCGCGATCGCCACGACCCCGCGCGCATCGAGCTCGCGCTCCGGGCCGAGCACCGAGATCTCGCAGCTCGCACGCACGAGCTGGGCGTGGCTCATCGGACCGATGCGCGGATCGTTCAGCCCGGCCTGCACGGCGTAGTGGCGCACCGCGGCTGCGAGCGACAGGTGCGACTGCAGCGTGCCGATGCAGCCGAGCAAGCGCGGACCCTCGTGCCACGACACGAACACGCGCGCCGGTGCAGCGAGCACCGGATCATCCGGTGCGGGGCCGGCCGGAGGGACGAGGTCTGTGCGATCGAGCCCCTCGGCCAGCGCCTCGCGGGCGCTGGCCAGCAGCCAATGTCGCACCGGCGCTGCGATCGCCACGGCTCAGCAGCCGTTCGGATCCGTCGCGCACGGACAACCCTGCGCCATCGGATCGTCGATGCACGTCTGCGGCACGGGCACCCAGTCGCAGCCGGCGAGCGAGGCCATGCACGGCTCGTAGCGCAGCTCGGTGCCACGCGACTTGAAGTACCAGCCGATGAAGTGCTCCATGAACTGGCCCACGTCGAACGGCAGACCCGAGAGCCCCGGCGGCGGGAAGCCGTGCACGCCGTTGAACTCGTCGAGCATGGGGAAGATGATCCCGCTCTTGCCCGGGACCTCGTCGTCCTCGGTGCCGATCGTCGTCACCGACAGTCGCGCCGGCGGTGTGGTGCGCGGCGCGTAGAGCCCGTCGACACTGCCGGTGAGATCGCCGGGCGTGCCGTTGACGCTGTCGCTCAGGTTGTCGATGTCGACGAGCGCCGGACCCCAGTCGGGCCCGCGCGTCTGCACCCACGGGATACCCGCCTGCACGCCCTCGTCGATGATCAGCCGGTTCGGGGTCTTGCCCCACCGCGGGTCGGGCTTCTGCAGCTCGACGAAGCCGGCGACCTTCGCGATCGCGACGCCGGTGTTCACCGGCACGTTGGGATCGCCGATCGTGGTCACGTTCATCACGTTGGTCGGCCGCTTGACGAACGACTCGCCGTTTTCCTGGAACGACAGCGGATCGCGCGAGTAGTGCACCGCGTACGCGGCCGGATCGGCCGGCTCGACCACCAGCTGCGCGACGCCGAGGAAGCGCCGCAGGAGCGGAGTGGCGCGCTGGAAGCCGTAGCCGTCCTCGAGCGCCACGAACGGCTCGTCGGTGAAGTAGGTGTGCCGGCGATAGACGAACGGCGGCACCTCGAGCGTCTCGACCGGCATGACGACCGGCACCGTGCCGTCGTCCACGGTGCACTCGCGCTCGTCGCCCTCGACGTGCACGACCGTGTCGTCGGCGAACACCTCGAGCCGCAGCTCGTCGCCCTTGTCGGCCGCGACCGAGACGCGGAAGCTGCCCGCGAGATCGCAGCCGTAGGTGCCGGCCTCGCCGTCGACGTGCGCATCGGTGGGCTCGGGGCACGTGCGACAACCGCCCGCGTCGTTGAGCGAGCAGTTCGACGTGCTGTCGAACCCGACGTAGCCCTCGTAGCCGGCCGGCGCCGTCGCCGGCATCACGCGCGCGCAGTGGGCCTGGCCCGTGCTGACGTTGGTGAGCCGCACGATGTTGCCGGGCTGGATGCCCTGGCGATACGCGATCTCGTAGCGCGCGTCCTGGTTGCCGTTCGGCACGAGCTGGTAGATGCGCGTCTCGCCCTGCGCGTTCGGCTCGCCGATGATCGTGGGCCCGAGCATGCGCAGCATGAGCGCCTCGACGACGCCGCCCTGCTCGCTGCGGATCGACAGATCGATGAGCCCGGCACCGCCGGAGATCGGCGCCGCCGCGACCACGCTCGGCTCGATGCCGGCGAGCATCGAGGACAAGAGGCCACCGAGGCTCGTGCCGCTCGCGAAGAACGTCGCATCCGCGCCGCCGATGTCGATCGTGCCGTCGGCATCGAAGTCACCGAGCTTCTCGGGGATGCCGTCGCGGTTCACGTCGAGCATGTCCATCGTGCCGAATGCACGGATGAGCCGGACGAGCGTGAGCCAGTCGAGCAGCGACTGCCGCAGGTTGTCGCGGGTGCGGAACATGTAGCCGGTGAAGAACTCGCCGCCGACGTCGAGATCGCCGTCGCCGTCCATGTCGACCATGCGGTTCTCGGACAGCGCCGCGTAGGCGGCCCCGAGCCCGTAGAGCTTGAGCAGGTTCTCCGCGGTGCCGGCCGAGTCGGCCGGCAGATCGACGCCGTGCAGCACCGCGTCGATGCTGCAGCCCGCGATGCCGAACTTCGCGTGCAGCGCGAGCCCGAGCTGCTCGAGCTTGTTCGAGGTGTAGCCGTGGGCGTAGAGCACCACCGGCGCGGGCTTGGTCGGATCCGCCTTGTACTGCGCCTTCGGGATCGCGCACCAGAACTGGACCTCGTGGCTGTCGATGCGCGAGCGCAGGCCGGGGTCCAGCAGATCGGCCGGCCACGCGCGTGCGTCGAGCGTGCCGGTCTTCTTCAGGTCGAGCAGCCGCGGCGCGCGGAACTTGCCGGACACGTGATACGCGTAGAAGTCGTGGTTGACGATGAGCTGGTCGACGTCGGTGATGCCGAAGTCGTCGAACGCGATCGCGGCGAAGGGCCCGAGCACCTTCTGCAGACGGTTGCCGGGCAGCACGAACAGGTTCGCGGGCGCCGGATCGTCGGGCGCGCCGATCGGATCCGGTGATCCGTCGTCGACCATCTGGAACAGGTGCGTGAGCTCGACCGGGAAGTCGTCCGCGATCCAGGCCAGCGGGCCCTCGCCGTAGAGGCCGTCGCGGAGGTTCACCATGTCGGCGGTCGCCTCCTGCGTCGTGAAGCTCCACGCGAACGCGACGTCGCCGGTGTCGAGATCGTACTCGCCGAGCTGATCGAGCGCGGGCCGGATGTCCTGCGTCTGGTTGGCGTGGTTCACGTACTCGAACGGCGAGCGGATCGGCTCCTTGTCGGCGCCGACGAGCCGGTTCGTGATCACGACCGCATACGTCGTCTTCTCGCGCAGGGGGATGATGGGGCGGAAGATGAGCGTGTTCGTCTCGTGCTCGTAGAAGGACACGAGGTCGCGGATCGGATCGATGGTGGCCGAGTCGCCGTCCTCGCGCGCATAGAGGTTCGGATGGTCGAGCACGCCGTCGAGGTCGATGTCCTCGCCGGGATCGAGGACGCCGTTGCCGTTCGTGTCCTCCTCGAAGGTCTCGAGCGTGAGCGCGTGCGTCGCGGTCTTGGGGTCGTGCTCCCAGTACTGCTGCGGCGTGCGCAGCAGCACCGGGAAGTTGCCCTCGCCGAAGTCGAGCGGCACCGGCTGCAGGTACGTCGGCGAGCTCGGCGTGACGTCGATGAGGTAGACCGCGTCGTTGGTGAAATCGTAGTCGACGCCGTCGGCGCTGCGGTGGTCGCGGTGGCGGTCGTAGATGACCTCGAGATCCAGCGGCGCGTCGAAGCGCACCGTGATCGGCTGGTAGACGCCCCAGCCCGAGAGCTCGTCGATGCGCTTGCGCGCGGTCGCCTCGAGCTGCGTGGGCGCGACCATGCTCGCGTTCACGCGCTTGCCGGTCGGCGAGGTCGGGTCGGGGCGGGTGGCCAGATCGTTCGGAAATGGGATTTCGGGCAGCGGCCGCCGGTCGAAGTCGAAGATCACCATCGGACCGTCGCCATCGGGCGTGGGGGCGAGGCCCTCGGGGGCCGGCGCGCAGGCGACGAGCGCGAGGAGGAGCGAGCAAGCGGCAATCCGGTACATGAGGGGGCCTCGGCGTCGCGTGCTGCCACGAACGCGGCGCCATCTTTGCACATCGGGCGCAGCGGCTCCAGCCGGGTACTCTTCGCCCATGCTCCGTCCCCGCCGCCTCGTGCTCGCCGCCTCCTCGCTCGCGGGAATGCTCGCGATCGGCGAGCGCGCCCTCGCCGACGAGGGCCAGTGGATGCCGCGACAGATCGCCGAGCTCGATGCCGACGCGCTCGCGAAGCAGGGGCTCGAGCTCACGCCGGCCGAGCTCTACGACCCGAAGGGCGGCGGGCTGCTCGAGGCCGTCGTGAACCTCGGCGGCTGCTCGGCGGGGTTCGTCTCCGCCGACGGGCTGATCGCGACGAATCACCACTGTGCGCTCGCGGCGATCCAGGCCGCGAGCTCGGTCGAGCACGACTACCTGAAGGACGGCTTCCTCGCGGCGACGCGCGATGCCGAGATCGTGGCCAAGGACGAGGACGTCGAGATCGTGCAGCGCATCACCGACGTCACCGCGAAGGTGCACGAGGTCGTCGCCCGCGAGCAGGACCCGGCCGCACGCGCGCTCGCGGTCGAGCGGCTCGGCAAGGAGCTCGTGCGCGAGTGCGAGGCCGCGGCGCCGGCTCGCCGCTGCCGCATGGCGGAGTTCTACGCCGGCGCGGAGTTCCAGCTCATCGACTCGCTCGTGCTGCGCGACGTCCGGCTCGTCTACGCGCCGCCCGAGTCGATCGGCAACTTCGGCGGCGAGGTCGACAACTGGATGTGGCCGCGTCACACCGGCGACTTCACGCTGCTGCGTGCGTACGTCGGACCGGGCGGCGAGTCGGTCGAGCACGACGCGAAGAACGTGCCCTACCGACCGAAGCGCTTCCTCGAGGTGGGCACCGACGGCGTCGCGCCGGGCGAGCTCGTCGCGGTGCTGGGCTTCCCCGGCAGCACGCAGCGCTACCAGAGCTCGGCCGAGGTCGCCCGCCAGATCGAGCAGGTGCTGCCCACGCGTGTCGAGGTCTACCGCGAGTGGATCGATCTGCTCGAGGCGGCCGGCGAGCGCGACGAAGCGGTGCGCATCAAGTTCGCCGCGAAGCTGCGCCAGCTGCAGAACCGCGAGAAGAATGCGCGCGGGATGCTCGATGGCCTGGCGAGCAACGGCACGCTCGCGCGCCGCGAGACCGAGGACGGCGAGCTCACTCGCTGGGCCGAGGCCCAGCAGAATCCGCGCTACTCCGCGACGCTCGACCGGCTCGCGGAGCTGTCCGCGACGCGGCGCGACGCCTTCGCGCGCGACTTCCTGCTCGACAGCGCGACGCGGGGGGCCAACTCGCTCGCGCTCGCGATCGACCTCGTCCGCCGCGCGCGCGAGCGCGAGAAGCCGGACCTCGAGCGGGTGCCGGCGTACATGGATCGCGACGCCGAGCAGCTGTGGTCGACGCAGGAGCGCCGCATCCGCGACTTCGATCGCGAGGTGGACCGTGCGCTGCTGGCGAGCTGGCTGCGCAGGATCGCGGCGCTGCCGGAGGCGCAGCGGTTCACGAAGGCCGTCGAGGCCGAGGCCACCGCGCTCGCGGGCACGAAGCTGATGGACGCTGCCGTCGCGAAGCGGCTGTGGGACGCCGACTGGGCCACGATCGAGCGCGAGCGCGATCCGTTGCTCGCGTTCGCACGCGAGCTGGTGCCCGAGCTCGAGGCGATGGAGGCCCGCGACCGCGCGCTGAAGGGCACGATGCTCGAGCTCGGTCCGCGCTGGTTCGAGATGCTCGACGCGGTGCGCAGCGGGCCGGTCTATCCCGACGCGAACGGCACGCTGCGGATCAGCTTCGCGACGGTGCAGGGCTACTCGCCGCGCGAGGGCCTCGTCGCCACGCCGCAGACCACGGTCACCGGGCTCGTCGCGAAGCACACCGGCAAGAAGCCGTTCGACGTGCCCCAGGCGGTGCGCGACGCGGCGCCGCTCGCCGGGCAGACCTACTGGGCCGATCCCACGCTCGGCGACGTGCCGGTCGCGATGCTCGCGAACGCCGACACCACGGGCGGCAACTCGGGCAGCCCGGTGATCGACGGACGTGGGCGCTGGGTCGGGCTCAACTTCGATCGCGTGTGGGAGAACATCGCGGGCGACTTCGGCTACAGCACGGCGCGCTCGCGCAACATCATCGTCGATGTCCGCTACTTGCTCTGGCAGCTCGACGAGGTCGTGCACGCCGACGCGCTACTCGCCGAGCTCGGCGTCGCGGAGCTCGCGAAGGCCCCGGCCCGCAGCGCCACGAAGACGAGCGAGGCGACGCCGGCCGGCCCGAAGGGCTCGGGCAGCGCGGACATCGGCGTGCCCCGCGAGCAGCCCAGCGAAGTGGCGCCCGCGGAGGTCGGCTGCGGATGCGCGACGCAACCGACCCGGGGCGCGGGCCTGCTCGGGATCGTCGTGCTGGCGCTGCGACGTCGACGACGGGCTCACCCGTGCGCCGACGCGTCGACCACCGCGTCGGCCGAGTAGCCGCACACGTGGCCGTGGAACGACGCGTCGACGTCGGCCGACGGATCGTTGCCGCCGGAGACCGTCACCGCGACGTCCGCGACCATGTCGATCTCGCAGCGGCCCTCGGCCTCGCCCGACCACTCGAGCTCGCCCTGGTAGTCGAGGTGCACGCGCGACGAGCTGTCGGTGACCTCGACCTCGGCATGCATCGCGAGATGGCCGGAGATCGTGACGCCCTCGGCGCTGCAGCCCTCGAAGGTGACCGACACGTCGAACTCGTTCTCGCCGGCGATGCTGCCCTCGATCGCGTAGTGGCCCGAGGCCGGGCAGGTCAGCTCGCCCGCGAGGTTGCCGTCGGCATCGGCCTGCGCCATCCACTGCGGCGTCTGGTTGCCGATCGCGAGGCTGGTCGCCCGCCAGCCGCGGGACACGTCGCCGTCGACCGGCTCGTCGTCGGCGCAGGCGGGCAAGAGGATCGCGAGGGTGAGAAGGACGTTGCCGAGTTTGCGCATCGCGGGGCCACGGTAGGCAGGCCGCGTGCCGGCCGCGACGCGCCGCAATCGGCGCGAGACCACGGCGGTTCCGCCGACAGGCGCCCGCGATCCGTTGCAGCTCGCAACGCAGGGTGCACGACGCCGTGGCGAGATGCACCAGCCTCGGCCCACGCGGGCCCGTTCATCGCGTTAGCATCATCACCATGCAATCGCTTCGCCCTACCCTGCTCTGCCTCGGCCTCGTCGCGATCGCGTGTGGTGACGACACGACCTCGGGCTCGGGCGAGTCCGAGTCGTCCTCCGGCAGCGGCGGTCCCGAGGACAGCAGCACTGCGCCGGCGGACACGAGCTCGAGCGGCGAGAGCTCGACCTCCGCGAGCACGACGATGGTCGCCGACACGAGCTCGAGCGAGGGCGAGTCGTCGTCGAGCTCCACGGGTACCCCGAACAACCCGCCGATCGCGATCGACGATCTGTACGTCATGTCGATGGCCGACACGCCGCTGGGGATCACCGCCGAGCTCGGCGTGCTGGCCAACGACAGCGATCCGGACGGCGATGCGATCACCGTCGACGACTTCGACGCGGCGTCCGTCGCCGGCGGCACCGTGACCGTCGATGCCGACGGTGCGTTCACGTACACGCCACGCGCCGGCTACTGGGGCGAAGACGGCTTCGACTACACGATCGCCGACGAGGGTGGTGCGACTGCGAGCGCGCACGTGCGCGTGATGGTGGCCCCGACCACGGTCTCGCTCGGCGAGGTCACCGACGGCAGCGGCGGCTTCATGATCGAGGGCACCGCGCCGGGCGACCAGGCCGGTTACGCGGTGGCGGGTGGCGGCGACGTCAACGGCGATGGGCGGGCCGACACGATCGTCGGTGCGTACACGGCCGACGTGGCCGGCAACGGCGAAGGCCGCGTGTTCGTGTCGTTCGGTAAGGCCGACGGCACCGCGGTGTCGGCGGTGGATCTGGTCGAGGGTTACGGCGGCTTCGTGATCGACGGCATCGCCGACGGGGATCGCACCGGCTTCGCGGTCGCGAACGCCGGCGACGTGAACGGCGACGGGCTCGCGGACATCGTGCTCGGTGCGCCGCAGGCGAACGCGATCACGGACGACGAGGGCATGGCGTTCGTGGTGTTCGGCAAGACGACGCAGGAGCCGGTGCCGCTCGCGACGCTCGAGGTCGACGGGGCCGGCTTCGCGATCACCGGCATCGCGATCGACGATCTCACCGGCTCGTCGGTCGGCGGCGGCAGCGACGTGAACGGCGACGGGCTCGACGACGTGATCATCGGCGTCCCGCAGGCCGACGCGAATGCCTTCGGCAACAGCGGGCGCGCGTTCGTGGTGTTCGGCAAGCCCGATGCGCTGCCGGTCGATCTCGCCGACGTGCTGACCGGCACGGGCGGCTTCGCGATCCACGGCACGGCGCTCGAGGATCGCGCGGGCGATGCGGTCGCGGGCGTCGGCGACGTCGATGCCGACGGGCTGGAGGACGTGCTCGTCGGTGTGCCGCTCGCGAACGCGGGCGGGGGCAACAGCGGTCGCGCGTTCGTGGTCTTCGGCAAGACCAGCACGACCGCCGTGCAGCTCTCCAGCGTGCTCGCGGGCACGGGCGGCTTCGCGATCGACGGCACGGCGGGGCTCGATCAGCTCGGCGACGCGGTCGCGGGTGCGGGCGACGTCGACGGTGATGGTCACGCCGACGTCGTCGTGGGCGCACCGGGTGCGGAGAACGGCACGAACCTGCAGGGCCGCAGCTACGTGGTGCGCGGCAAGGCCGACGGCGCGACCGTGGCCGCCAGCGACATCGCGCTCGGGATCGGCGGCTTCGCGATCGACGGCGAGGCCGAGGGCGATCTCTCCGGCTGGTCGGTCGGCGGCGGGGTCGACATCGACGGCGACGGGTTCAGCGACGTGCTGGTCGGCGCGCAGAATGCCGACTTCGCGGCGCTGGTCGCCGGACGCAGCTACGTCGTCTACGGCGGCAGCGTCTCCGCGACCGTCGCGCTCACGGACGTCGCGATGGGCACCGGCGGCTTCGCGATCGACGGCGAGGTCGCCAACGACGTCTCGGGCTGGTCGATCGCCGGCGCCGGCGATGCCTCGGGCGACGGCCTCGGCGATCTCGTCATCGGCGCGTATGCGGCTCCGGACGGCGATCTGGTCGGCCGCTCGTACGTGGTGTTCGGCGGCGACTTCTTCGGACGCGTGTCGGAGCCCGGCACCGACGCCGACGACGAGATCCTCGGCAGCGACATGGCCGACACGCTGCTCGGCGGCGACGGCAACGACGTCCTGCACGGGCTGGGCGGCTTCGACGTGATCTACGGCGGGCCCGGCGACGACGCGATCGTGCTCGACTCCGCGGAGCTCTTCCGCATCGACGGCGGCACGGGTGTGGACGCGATCGTGCTCGACGGTGCAGATCTCGCGCTCGACCTGCCGGGCTTCTTCGAGCTCGCGATCGTCGGCATCGAGGCGGTCGATCTCACCGGCACGGGCGACAACTCGCTCTTCCTCGAGGTCCGCGATCTGCGGGCGATCTCGAAGACCTCGAACACGCTCCTCGTGCTCGGCGACGACGGCGATCAGGTGGTCGCTGACTTCACCGGGGCCGGGCTCGCGGATCTCGGCAGCAGCATGGGCTTCCACACCTGGAGCGACGGCGTGCTCACGCTCGCGGTCGCCGACGAGATCGAAGCCTTCGTGACGCTGTGATCCGTCAGCCCGGATAGGCGTGCAGCCAGAGCGTGTCGACCTCGGGCACCTCGGGATACTCGACGGTGCCGTCGGGCCAGTGCACCTCGATACTGTCCAGCGTCTCGGTGCCGAGCCCGAAGTGCAGGCGCAGGCTGCTCTGTGACGCGAGCCCCGAGCCGATCTCGACGTCGCGGCGCAGCACGGTGCCGTCCGTGGTCTCGACGATCACGCGCGCGCCGACGGCATCGCGGTTCACCGGACCCCCGCCCTCGAGCTCGACCTCGAGCCAGTGGTTACCGGTGGCCGCGGTGTTGCGATAGAGCGCGTGGCCCATGCTGCGCTGGCCGACGATGAAGTCGACGCCACCGTCTTGATCGTAGTCGGCCGCCGACACGCCGTAGTTCCAGCCGGCCTCCACACAGCCGCACTCGGCCGAGACGTCGGTGAAGCCGACGCCGCCGCCCAGGTTGTGGAACATGTGCGTCTCGGTCGTGGCCAGCTGCGAGTCGGCGACGTAGAGATCGAGCCAGCCGTCGTTGTCGTAGTCGAAGAACAGCGTGCCCCAGCCGTGGGCGTCGAAGGTCACACCCATGGCCGCCGAGACGTCCTCGAACACCGGCGGGTCGTTGTCGGACATGCACAGGATGTTGTGCGTGAAGTTGTCGGAGAACGAGAGGTCGAGGTCGAGATCGTTGTCGTAGTCGCCGACGGCGAGACCCATGCCGTCGACCTCGGACGCGGCGCCCCACAGCTCGCCGACCTCGGTGAAGCACCAGCCTGCGCAGCCGGGACCGTCGTTGCGGAACATGCGGTTGCCCGCGTGCTTGTCGTTGACGACGTAGATGTCGACGTCGCCGTCGTCGTCGAAGTCCGAGAAGCTGGCCGCGAAGGCCTGATCGCCCTCCAGGCCGATCAGCAGATCCGAGCGGTCGACGAACGTGCCGTCACCCTGGTTGTGATAGAGGAGGTCGAGCTCGGCCCCCATCGCGGTCACGTACAGATCGAGGAAGCCGTCCTCGTCGAAGTCGCCCCACGCCGCCGACGAGGGATGACCGTCGTAGTCGACGCCGGCCTCCGCGCTGACATCGACGAGCGCAGTGCCACCGTCGTTGCGCAAGAGCACGTTCGGCCCGTTGCGCAGCAGGTACACGTCGGGGTCGCCGTCGTTGTCGTAGTCGGCCATCGTGACGCCGGCCGTGTCGAGCACCGACGCGAGATCGGCTTCGAGCGGCGAGTGGTCGAGCACGCCGTCGGTGTTCTGCCAGAGCTCGCTCGCCGTGGCGCCACCGACCGTGAGCAGATCGAGCCAGCCGTTGCCGTCGAGGTCGGCCCACGCCTGGCCGGGGCCGTACGCGTTGAACACCACCGCGTGCGCGATCGCCATGTCGACGCGCTCGTAGGGCGGCGGCGGCGGAGCGGGCGGTCCGAGATCGGGCACGCCCCCGCCGACGCTCGACTCTCCCGGTGTGTCGGTGCCCGTGCTGCTGCCGCTCTCCGCAGGTAGCGTCGTGGCGGGACCCGTGGCCTCGGATGCACCGCCGTCCGTGTCGCGCATCGGATCTTCGCCGGCGCTCGCTTGCGTCGAGACCACGGCGCTGCCGCCTTCGTCGGTGCTGCCGCCCGCTACACCCGTCGCGGCGTCGGAGCACGCTCCGACGAGCACGAGCAATGCGGGCAGGACACCGCACCGGCAAGACATGTCGACGATGCTCGCGCGGATCGGGAATTCCGGTCAAGCCGAGCGCCGCGCTGCTACGATCGCGGCTCCTCGCGATGGCGGTCGAGCTCTCCGTGATCGTGCCGGCCTACCAGGAGGCGCGGCGCTTGCCGGCCACGCTGCCCGCGGTGATCGGCGAGCTGCGGCAGATCGGCCACGACTGGGAGCTGCGGGTCGTCGACGACGGGTCCACCGACGACACGGCGGCCGTCGTGGAGACGCTCGCAGCGGACGAGCCGCGCGTGGTGGTGCAGCGCGAGCCGCATCGCGGCAAGGGTGCGGCCGTGCGCGCGGGCATGCTGACGAGCACCGCTGCGCACCGCGTCTCGTGCGACGCCGACTTCTCGATGCGGCCGCACGAGCTCGAGCGACTGCTCGCACCGCTCGCGCAGGGTGCCGACGTCGTGATCGCGTCGCGCGAGGCCCCCGGCGCGACGCGCATCGGCGAGCCGCTGCACCGCCGCTGGCTCGGCCACGCGTTCCGGCGCTTCGTGCAGATCGTCGCGCTGCCGGGGATCACCGACAGCCAGTGCGGCTTCAAGGCCTACACCGCACGCGCGGCCGAGCTGTGCTTCGCCGAGCTCGCGACCGAGGGCTTCGCGTTCGACGTCGAGCTGCTCCTTCGCGCGCGGCGGCTGGGGCTCGACGTGCGCGAGGTCGCCATCGACTGGCGCTACGATCCCGACACGCGCGTGCATGCGCTGCGCGACGGCCTGCACATGGCGCGCGACGTGCTGCGGGCACGGCTGCGCGTGCGATGACCACGATGGGCGCTCGCGAGCAGCTGTTCGTGCGCTGGGCGCTGCCGGCGACGCTCGTGCTCACCGCGATCCTCTACGCCGCGGGGCTCGAGTTCCCGTTCGTGTACGACGACACGAAGCAGGTGCTCGCGAACCCGGCGATCACGAGCTGGGACGGGCTGCGGCTCGCGTTCACCGAGACCGTGTGGCACTTCGACGAGCTCGAGCGCGCCGGCGGCTACTGGCGGCCGGTGTTCGTCGCGGTGCTGACGATCGAGTACCAGCTCTTCGGCACCGATCCCCTGGGCTGGCACCTGCTCGCGCTCGCGATCCACCTCGTCGACGTCCTGCTCGTCGTGCGGCTCGCCGAGCGGCTCGGCGTCGGCATGGTCGCCGCCCGCCTCGGCGGACTGATCTTCGCGATCCATCCCGTGCAGATCGAGGCGGTGATCTGGCCCTCGGGCATCAGCGATCCGCTCGCGTGCATGTTCGGCCTGCTCGCGCTCTCCGCCTGGGACCTGTCCGGGAGATCCGCTGGTGCGCGTCGGGTGCGGGCGCTCGTCGGGTGCGGGCTCGCGCTCTTCGCCGCCCTGCTCACGCTCGAGCGCTCGCTCGCGTGGGTGCTCGTGCTCGGCGTGCACACGCTCGTGTGCTCGCGCGCGGCGCTGCGTCGCCGGGCGATCGATGCGCTCGCGATCGCGCTCGCCGTGCTCGTGTGGTGGCTCGGCCGCGCCGCGGTCGTGGATGCGCTCGCGCCGGCCTGGCTCGGCCATGCCGAGTCGCTCGCGACCGCGCCCGCGATCGCCCGTGCGCAGCTCGAGCACCTGCTCGTGCCCGTGCAGCTCGCGCTGGCCTATCCGGTCTATCCGCAGCACGAGTCGGAGGACTCGCTCGCGTTCGCTTCGCTGCTCGTGCTCGCCGTCGTCGCGCTCGTCGCCTGGCGCTCGCGCGGCGACGCTCGGCTCTCCGTGCTCGCCGGCGCGGCCGCGGCCTCGATCGTGCTCACGCTCTACCCTCGCCTGCTCGCGTCGCACAGCCTGGTGCAGGATCGCTACCTCTACGGCGCGATGGCCTTCGTCGCACCCTGGCTCGCCACCGTCGCGCTCGCGGGCGGTCGCGTCGGCGCCCTGGTGCTCGCCGCGTGGACGGTCCTGCTGCTCGCGCTGCATCCCGGCAACCTCCGGCCGTGGCGCGACGAGGCCAGCCTCTACGCGCGCGCGGTCGAGAGCGATCCGGAGCATCCGCAGTTCCTGATGAATCTCTCGAACGCGCGCCGTGCCGAAGGCGAGCGCGACGACGACTGTCGACTGCTGCGCGCGGCCGAGGCCGCGCTCGCGCGACACCCTGCCCGCGGTAACGCAGCGCTCGTCGCGTACAACCTCGGCAACTGCTGGCGTCAGCTCGGGCAGCCCGGGCTGGCGGTCGCGGCCTATCGCGAGGCCGTCGCCGCACGCGGGGGCAGCTTCCACCGCGCGCACCACAACCTCGTGATCGCGCTCGCCGAGTCCGGCCAGCTCGACGCCGCGCGGGCCGAGCTCGCGCGCCTCCAGCAGGCCTGGCCCTCGCCGGAGACCACGGCGCTCTGCCGCTCGCTCGGCGGAAGCTGCGAGTGACACTTCGGCCGCATGCCGGTGTTGCACCGGCATGTCGTCCCGCTCGCTGTTCGCCGCGCTCCTCGTCTCGATCGCCTGCTCCACGCGCGAGCCCGCACCCGAGCTCGCCTCGGCGCCGATCCTGGCTCCGCCCGGCTCGCCGCTCGCGGGCATGACGGCGCCCTCGGGCGAGCAGGCGCGCTGGCACGGCGTGGTCGACGAGCGTCTCGCAGCCGGCGGCTACAGCTATCTCGCGGTGAACGACGGCACGACGCAGCGCTGGGTCGCCGTGATGGGGCCCGGCGAGCCCGCCGGCACGGCGGTGGTCGTGCACGCATTCGGCACGAAGCAGAGCTTCCACTCCCCCCGCCTCGACCGCGACTTCGACGAGCTCGTGTTCGCCTCCGTCGAGCACGACGCCACCGCTACCCACTGACCGCGACCCCGATGAACCAGGAAACGACGATGACGACCGCGACGAAACCCTTGTCTTGCTCCGCCCTCTTTGCGCTCTTCCTCCTGTTCGGCTGCTCCGACGACGCCGATCCGGCCGCCGACGATTCCGCCGCCGACGATTCCTCCGGGTCCGCCGACGAATCGAGCGGTGCGGCGACGGCCGGCGACGGCAGCAGCTCGACCGGCACGGACATCGAAGGGCTCTACGACTGCGTCGACCCTGGCCTCGTGGAGGCGCGGCCGCTCGTGGGCCCGGGGTACGACCCCGGCATGGGTGGCCTCGTCGCCCCGCTGCAGGACGAGTATCTCGTGTCGTCCACGGTCATCCTCGTGAAGCCCGAGATGGAGAACGACTTCAACATGCTCGTCGGGCAGATCACCGCGACGCTCGACGGCAGCGCGGGCATGGTCGCGTACTCGCTGGCGATCGAGCCCACCTGCGGGTTCGCGCGCACGATCACCGTGTGGCGCAGCGAAGCCGACATGATGGGCTTCGTGCTCTCCGACGCGCACGCGACCGCGATGGCCCGCACGACCGAGCTCGCGGTCACCGGCAAGGTCACGAAGTGGGAGCTCGCCGCCGACGCGTTCCCGCCGACGTGGGATGCCGCGCGCGAGCAGCTCGCCATGGTGGCGCCGTTCGGGTACTGATCGGAGCATGCGTCCGGGCCCGGCTCGTCTGCTCCGCCGCGTCGCGCTCGGCGTGGCAGCGGCCTACGCCGCGATGCTGATCGCGGTGTGGTGCTTCCAGGAGCGGCTCTTGTTCCATCCGGAGCCGCTGCCCGCCGAGCATCGCTTCGCCTTCGGCGCCGACGTGCACGAGACGACGGTCTCGGTCGACGGTGCCGAGCTCTCGGCACTGCACCTCGAGCGGCCGGGCGCACGCGGGCTCGTGTTCTTCCTGCACGGCAACGGCGGCAACCTCGACGGCTGGTTCAGCAACGCGCAGTTCTACCGCGACGTCGGCTTCGACGTGTTCATGATCGACTACCGCGGCTACGGCAAGAGCACGGGATCGATCGAGAGCGAGGCGCAGCTGCACGCCGACGTGCGCGCCGCGTACGAGCTCATCGCCCCGCGCTACGCCGGCCGACCGATCGTCATCCAGGGGCGTTCACTCGGCACCGGGCTCGCTGCCGCGCTCGCGCTCGAGGTCGACCCGGCGTTGACCGTGCTGGTCTCGCCGTATCGCAGCATCCTCGCGATGTCCGATCAGCTCTATCCATTCATACCGTTCGCGATCGTGCGCTATCCGCTTCGCACCGAAGCGTTCGTGCCCGCGATCGAAGGCCCCGTGCTGATGCTGCACGGCGAGCAGGACGAGCTGATCCCCGTCGCGCACGCGGAAGCGATCCTCGCAGCCGCACCGACGGTGCAGCTGCTGAGGATCCCGGGCGCCGGGCACGACGACGTGCATGCGTCGGCGCTCTACCGCGCGGCGCTGGGCGCAGCACTCACGCAGCTCTGAAGTACTCGCGCGACGCGCTCAGGCAGTGCGACGAATGATGTGGTAGCCGAACGGCGTCTCGACGACGCCACTCGTGCCGCCGACCGGCAGGCCGAACGCGCTCTCCTCGAACGCTCCGACCATCTGGCCACGGCCGAACTCGCCGAGGTCGCCACCGCGTGCCTTCGACGGACAATCGGAGTGTGCACGCGCGAGCTCGCCGAAATCCTTGCCGCTGCCGAGCTCGGCTTCGATCGCACTGATCTGCTGCTGGGCCTCGGCCTTCGATCGAGTGGCGCTCGAGCGCTCGGAGCCTTTGTACATGAGCAGGATGTGGGAAGCGCGGACGCGGTCTGTCATCGAGCGCCATGCTACCCTCGACCATCGTGTCGGCACCCGAGCCGCCGTCGAACATCGACCACGGCGAGCCCACGCTGCCTGGAGAGCCGTCGCCCACCGGCGTCGCGGCCGCGGTGACGGCGCGACTGCCCGAGCCATCGCCCGGAGACCGGCGCGAGCTGCCCGCGGCGATCGGGCGCTTCGAGATCCTGCGCGAGCTCGGCGAGGGCGGCATGGGCCACGTGTATGTCGGCTTCGATGCCGAGCTGCAGCGCGAAGTGGCCGTGAAGGTCGTGCGTGCCGAGCGGATGTCGCCGAAGAATCGCGCGCGCCTGCGTCGCGAGGCGCAGGCGCTCGCACAGCTCGCGCACCCCAACGTGGTGCCGGTGTTCGAGGTCGGCGAGCACGAGGCGCAGACCTACCTCGCGATGGAGCTCGTCGTCGGCGTCAGCGTGCGTCGGTGGCTGCGCAACGATCCGCACTCGTGGCAGGAGATCGTCGACGTGTTCATCCAGGCCGGGCGTGGGCTCGCGGCCGCGCACGCGCGGGGGCTCGTGCACCGCGACTTCAAGCCCGAGAACGCGATCGTCGGCGACGATCCCAACGATGCCAGCGGAGTCGGCCGCGTGCGCGTGGTCGACTTCGGGCTCGTGCTCGAGGGCGAAGGCACGGACGACGAGGCCGACGAGGCCGCGGGGTCGACGGTCGCCGAGCCTGCGCTGCGCACCGAGACCGGCGAGATGCTCGGCACGCCCGGCTACATGGCGCCCGAGCAGCTCGAGCGGCGCACGATCGGTGCGGCGGCGGATCAGTTCGCGCTCGCGGTGTCGCTGTTCGAGGCGCTCACGCGCATGCGTCCGTTCCAGGGCAGCTCCGCGCAGGAGATCGCCTCGGCGGTGCTCGCCGGCGTGCCGCTGCCGCTGCCGACCGGGCCGTATCCCGCGGCACTCGGGCCGATCCTGCGGCGCGGGTTGTCGCGCGATCCGGCCGAGCGCTGGCCGAGCGTCGCTGCGATGGTCGCCGCGCTCGAGGCGGTGCGCGCCCGCAAGCCGAACAGCCGCCGACGCATCGCGCTGGCGGTGTGGGCGAGCGCGATGGTGCTCGCCGCGGTCGCGTGGTGGAAGCTGCACGATGCGAAGGAACCGGCGGTCGAAGCCAAGCGCGACGCGGGCGTGCAGCCGGCGCTCGGCGAGGCGAAGGCGGACGCGAAGACCACGCGCCCGCCGGAGCAGGATCCCGACGAGCTGTTGCGCGGGGACGCATCGGAGGAACAGACGCGGGCGAAGGACGCGTTCGCCGAGGCGGTCGCGGCGGGCAAGCGCGGCGAGCACGATCACGCGGCGCGGGCCTACGGGGCCGCGGCCGCGCCGTTCGAGCGCGCGTTCGTCCGCGGCGAGGACATCGCCCGCATCGAGCTCGCGCGTGGCCGTGCGCATCTGGCCGCATACGAGGCGGGCGGCGCCCGCACGGACTTCGTGATCGCGTTCGAGTTGCTGCTGCGCAGCACGTACAACCACTACGGGCATCCACGTCCGCGCGAGGTCGTGCTGCCCGCGCTCGAGCTCCTGCACGAGCTGCGCACGCAGCCGCAGCGGGTGGTGCCGGCCGACGTGAAGCTCGATCTCTCGCAGCGCTTCCACCTGGCCTACGTGGATCAGCATCCGCCGGGCACGGAGGTGCTGGCCGAGGACGACGAGATCGTGTGCCGCGAGCCGTGCACGGTGCCGACGCTGATGGGCTCGGGCGCGCTCTATCGCTTCTGGCGCGAGGGCTACCACGAGTCGATGAGCATGGTGAACCCGCCCGGGCTCGACTGGGTGTTCACGCCGATCGCGTTGGTGCGCGCAGGCCCGGGCGAAACGCCGCAACGGATGCCGATGCCGCCGCGTTGATGCGATGCTCGCTCCGGAGGCGGACCAGGATGGCGAAGCTGACCAAGCTGGGGGGCGCGCGGATCGACGTGCCGGAGGCGTCGGGGCTGGCGTGGGATCCGGTGGCGCAGGTGCTGCTGACGGTGGGCGACGACAGCGGCAGCGCGTACGAGATCGTGCCGGGCGACGTGCCGCGGCTGTCGCGGGTGATCCCGCTCGAGCACGGCGACGAGCACGACCTCGAAGGCATCGCGGTGACGGCGGATGGCCAGCGGATGCTGATCGCGTCGGAGAAGCAACGGGCGGTGCTGGTCTACGACCGCGCCGGCAAGCTGCTCGACACGGTGGCGCTGGGGATCGAGTTCGAGGAGCTCAACGCCGGGCTCGAGGGCCTGGCGATCGACTTCGACACGGGGCGGATCTTCGCGGTGCACGAGCGCAAGCCGAAGCGGCTGCTCGAGCTCTCGCAGGACCTGAAAGTGATCGCGCAGACGAAGCTGTCGGACCTCGAGGATCTGTCGAGCGTCGCGGCGAGCAAGGGCGAGGTCTGGGTGCTGAGCGACGAGGCGCACCGCGTCGTGCGACTCGTCGAGCAGGACGGCGCGTGGGTCGAGACCGGCGCGTGGCAGGTCGAGCACGGCGACGCGGAGGGGATCGAGATCGTGGGCTCGTTGCTGTGGATCGCGTACGACACTGCGGACCGCGACAACCTGGCTTGGTTCGCGCTGCCGAGCTGAGCGTCGGAGCGAGCCCGACCGCGATGGTCGGGCTGCGCTCCGCGTGCTCACGGGTAGCGGATCGTCGCGACGAGACGATAGTCGAAGTTCGGCGTCGTGCCGGCTCCGACCGCGCGCACGGCGACGTAGTAGAGCCCGCCGAACAGGCGATGCGCCGCCACCGTGGTGTTCGGCGTGTCTCCCCGACCGTCGATGAGCGAGCAGCGACCGCGTCCGAGGTCGTCATCCTGGAAGAGCTGAGTCCCGGCCGCGTTGTACAACGTGATCGTCGAGTCGATGCCGTTCGACTCGCACGTCTCGGTGGCGAGGGCACCCTCGATCGTCTCGAGGCGCAGCGACGCGCCGTGGGGCACGTAGATCGCGTAGTAGTCGGTGTCCGTCGCGACCTGGTGATCACCGAACACGAACGATTCGAGCCCTTGTGGGAGGAAGTTCGCTTGAACCTGCATGTCGTTCGGCTCGAGCTCACTGCCGCGGTCGACGGCGAAACTCGCCTCGAGGTAGTAGCTCGCAATCGCGGCGTCGTTGCCGAGCTCGTTGATCTGCACATAGTAAGTGCCAGCGACGACGGGATAGGTGATCGCCGAGCAGCTCGCGATCCCGCTGGCCTGATCGAGCACGAGTTGAGTACCCGCAGCGTTGCGGAGTCGCATCTCGGTCGCCACGCCGGTCGTGCAGCGGCCCGGCGTCGTGAAGGTCTCGACTCGGAGCACGCCGGCGCCTGCGACCTCGACACGGTAGAAGTCCTGGTCGGTCGCCGGGAACACCGCGCCACGGATTCGAGTGACCTGATTCGCGCCGTTGATCACGACGCCGGATCCCGCAGCAGCATCTGCGCCGGCCGGGTTCGGGTTGGGCTCGATCTCGAGGATCGTGCCTTCGACCTGGCAGCTCGCGTCACAACCATCACCCGTCGCGGTGTTGTTGTCCTCGCATTGCTCTCCAGCTTCGAGGAGGCCGTTGCCGCAACCGACCGGCTGCATCGTCACCTGCAGGAGGTAGCCGAGCGGGATCGCAGCGTTGTCGCCGAACTCGATCACGTGCAGGTACAGCGTGGTGCCCGCGGTGATCGTGAACGACGGGATCGTCGAGCACACCGTGCCGTTGCTGTCGTCATTGGAGGCGAGCGACGCCCCCGCCGCATCGCGGATGTCGACCTGTGTGTCGGTGGCCGCGTTGCACGTGCCGACGCCGGTCGGCGCCCAGGTCTGGATCGTGAGGATCTGGTTCACGCCCGAGGTGTTCGTGATCGCGAAGACGTCGTCGTCGCCCACCGGAGCGATCGCGCCCGTGATCACGACGTCGTCGGTGAACGGCCCGTTCGCGTTCGCAGTGCTGAAGTCGTTCGTCACCGCCGCCACCGCGCCGTCGTCGTTGGGCTCGACCTCGGTGAAGGCGGGCTGGCAGCTCGTGGTGTCGAACCCGCAGGTTCCCCCGCAGAAGAGCGCCCCGCCGCCGAACCCGGCCGTTGCGCAGCTCGCTCCGCCGAGGTTGTAGCCCTCGCACTGCTCGCCGTTGCCGATCGTGAAGTCACCGCACGTCGCGCAGCCGGTCGTGTCGTACGCGGTGCAGTCGCCGGCGCAGCCCAGGTTGCCGCTGTCGAAGCCCTGCGAGATGCAGGTCTCGCCCGAGAGCTGGTTCGTGTCGCAGAGCTCCGTGCCCTCGAGGATGTCGTTGCCGCACGCGAACCCGATGCACGCGCTGGTGTCGAAGCCGGCGCAGTCGGCCTGGCAGCCGAGCGTGCCCGCATCGAAGCCCTGCGTGATGCAGTCCTCGCCGTCGAGCTGGTTCGTGTCGCAGACCTCGGCACCCTCGAGGATGTCGTTGCCGCACGAGAACGTGATGCAGCCGCTCGTGTCGTACGTGCAGCCCGCCGAGCACGCCAGCGTGCCTGCATCGAAGCCGAGGCCCGTGCAGGTCGCGCCGTTCAGCGCCGCGCCGTCGCAGGCCTCGACGCCCTCGAGGATCCCGTTGCCGCACTGGAACGCGATGCAGGACGAGGTGTCGAAGTCGGAGCAGTCGGCCTGACAACCGAGCGTGCCGGCGTCGAAGCCCTGGCTGATGCAGTCGGCGCCGCCGAGGTCGTTGCCGTCGCAGATCTCGGTGCCCTCGATGTCGTCGTTGCCGCAGGCGAACGTGATGCACTGCGTCGTGTCGAACGCGGTGCAGTTCGCGAGGCAGCCCAGCGTGCCGGCGTCGAAGCCGAGATCGCTGCAGTCCTGGAAGTTCAGATCGGAGCCGTCGCAGACCTCGGCGCCTTCGATGTCGCTGTTGCCGCAGACGAAGGAGATGCACTGCGTCGTGTCGAACGCGGTGCAGTCGTCCTGGCATCCCAGCGTGCCCGCGTCGAACCCGACGTCGGTGCACGCGTTGCCGCCGAGCGCGGTGCCGTCGCACACCTCGGCGCCCTCGAGCAGGTCGTTGCCGCACGAGAACGAGATGCACTGCGTCGTGTCGTACGCACTGCAGTCGTCGAGACAGGACAGCGTACCGGCATCGAAGCCGACGTCGGTGCAGCCGTTGCCGGAGAGGTTGTCGCCGTCGCACACCTCGACGCCCTCGACGATCTCGTTGCCGCACGAGAAGGTGATGCACTGCGTCGTGTCGTAGTCGCTGCAGTCGTCGAGACAGCCGAGCTCGCCGGCGTTGAAGCCCTCGGAGATGCAGTCCGCGTCCGAGAGGTCGTTGCCGTCGCAGATCTCCTTGCCCTCGACCGTGTTGTTTCCGCAGCTGAACAGCGTGCACGAGCTGGTATCGAAGGCTTTGCAGCCGTCCGCGCACGCCAGCGTGCCCTCGTCGAAGCCCTGCGCGATGCAGTCGGATCCCGCGAGGTCTTCGCCGTCGCAGACCTCCTTGCCCTCGACCGTGCCGTTGCCACACTCGGCGCCCGGACCCGTCGAGCTCGACTCGCTGCTCGACTCGCTCGACGACTCGCTGCTCGAGCTGTCGACCTCGGTGGTCGGGCCGACGTCGTCGGACGACGTGTCGGCCGTCGTCATCGTGCTGCTGCTCGAGGTGTCGGCGCTCGTCAGCGTCTCGGTCGTCATCGTCTCGGACTCGGCCGAGCTCGACGACGACTCTTCTGCCGTGACGACTTCACTCGCGTCGTCGGAGCAGGCAGACAGGAGTACGGCAACGGTCAGACCAAAGCGAGCAAGCAGCAGTCGTGGCACGCGTGCATGCTAGCGGGGTGGTCACGGCCGTGTCACGTGGGATGCGACCCGTTGGCGCACGCAAATTCGTCCTTCACCCGCTTCGCGATGCGCGTACCCGCGCATCGCTTCGCGTCCGCGCCGTGCTCGAGCCGCGCGCCTACTTCCACGCGAAGCCGCTGCCGGTCCATCGAAACGCCGTACCTCGCGTGCTCTGCTTCGGTCGCCGCAGCGCGAGCGGCAGCAGGATCGCAGCGGTCGTGATCCCGGCCGCAGCGATGACGGCCCCGGCGATCCCGATCGCATTGCCGCGCGCGATCCCACGGCGCGCACCCATGCGCGAGCCGGGCTCGGTCTCGAACGTGTGCACTGCTTGACTCGCGGTGCCGAAGCCACCGGCGAGCACCGCCAGCCCGATCACGCCGATGCCCGCCGAGACGACGCCCCCGATGAGCAGCCCGCGGCGCACCGGCGGAGTCGCGGGCTCGACCGGCCGCGGCGGCGGGGGCTGATCCTTCTGTACCCGCTGCTCGCTCTCCGCCTGGCGACGGCGCTCGGCCTCGGCCGCCTGCTCGTCGGCGAGCCGCTTCTGCTCGGCCGCCGCACGCTCGCGCTGCGCCGCCTCGATCGCACCGATGCGCGCGTCGAGGTTGGTCAGCGCGACCTCGCTCTTGGCCCGCAGCGCACCTTCGTCGGGCCCGAAGTCGGCCATGCCGTTCTTCAGCACGTCGCGCGCCACGTAGAGGTGCTTGGGATCGTCGTCGAGGCCGTAGGCGCCGAGATGGGCCTCGTGCAGCGCCCACCGCACCCGCAGCCGCAGCATGCGGGCGTCCGGATCCGTCGCGATCGTCTCGTAGATCCGCGTCAGCAGCGTGATCGCGCCGGGGTAGTCGCTGGTCGCGAGCTTCGCATTCGCCTCGCGCCACATCGCCCCGACGTCGCTCTTCGGATCGCCGGCGGCCGGCTGGGACGCGGGGCCAGCCGCTGCGGGCAGCGGCGCGGCGACCATCGCGATTGCGAGCGCCATTCGGTGCGCACCGACGTACGCACGCACCGCGGCGCGCGTGGCGGGGTTCGAAGGAGCGGCCAAGCGACCATCATCATAGGGGCCGCACGCCGAGACCCGCAATCGCCGGGGCGCCTGGCATGATCGCGTGGGCGAGCCGTGTCACCTCCGACGCACGAGACCGGGCCGAGCAGGGATTCGTCGCGCGCGAAGTCGGGCGGCGATGCCATCGAGCGCTCGGGCACCGCGCTCGACGAGACGCTCGACAAGGATCTCGAGCGGGTCACGCTGCCGGCCGGCACGGTGCTCGCGGGTCGCTATCGCATCGATGCGCTGATCGGTGAAGGCGGCATGGGCGATGTCTACCGCGCCCAGCACCTCACCATCGACAAGCCGGTCGCGGTGAAGGTGCTCGCGCCCGAGCAGATGCGTCGGCAGCGGATCGTCAGCCGCTTCCTGCAGGAGGCGCGCGCAGCCTCCAAGATCCGCCAGGAGAACGTCGTCGACATCACCGACTTCGGCGACAGCGACGGCCTCGTCTTCTTCGTGATGGAGTACCTCGACGGCGAGGATCTCTCGCGCGTGCTCAAGCGCGAGGGCCGGATGCCGTGGTCGCGCGCGCGCGGCATCGTGCTGCAGCTGCTCGACGCGCTCGCGGCCGCGCACAAGGCCGGGGTCGTGCACCGCGACATCAAGCCGCACAACTGCGTGTTCTCGTCGCGCGAGGGTCGCACCGACTACCTCAAGGTCATCGACTTCGGCATCGCCAAGCTGCGCAACGACGGCTCGGGCGAGCAGCTCACCCGCACCGGTGCGATCGTCGGCACCGCCGAGTACATGTCGCCGGAGCAGGGCTCGGGCGCGGAGATCGACGGCCGCAGCGATCTCTACTCGGTCGGCGTCATCCTCTATCGCATGCTGACCGGCCGGGTGCCGTTCTCGGGCAACAACCCGATGGGCATCCTCTATCAGCACATCCACGCGCAGCTGCAGCCCGCGTCGCAGGCGTGCCCCGAGGCGGAGATCGGGCCCGAGCTCGACGCGCTCGTGGCCAAGGCGCTCGCCAAGGATCGCGAGCAACGCTTCGCGGACGCCGAGGCGTTCGCGGCCGCGGTGCGGACGATCGACGAGAGCGGTGGCAGCCGGCGTCGGGTGGCGAAGACCTCGCCGCGCACGCTCGTGCTCGGCGGGCTCGCGCTCGCGGCCGCGACGACGATCGCGGTGCTCGCGTGGCCGCGCGAGCCCTCGCCGTCGCCCGAGCCCGCGCGCGTCGCAGCGGCCGCGACGACCTCGCCCGAGCCGCCGACGAAAGCGGAGCCCGCGGTCTCGCCGACCCCCGTGCAGACCCCGATCACCGCACCTGCCGTCGTCCCCGCGCCTGCGATCGCCGCTGCGCCTGCCGAGCCCGCGCCCGTCGATGCCACGCCCGCCGAGCCCGCGCCCGTCGATGCCGCGCCGATCGAGCCCGGCACCACGCTGCCGACGCAGCGCAGCGCCAAGACGCTCTTGTCCGCGCTGCGCAAGGTCGACGCACGCGTGCAGGCCTGCGGCAAGCAGGCCGGCCTCTTCCCCGGCGAGTCGGTGACCGTCGGGATCACGATCGCACCGTCGGGCAAGGTCAGCTCTGCCGAGGTGAAGGGCGCGTTCAGCAGCTCGGGCGCGCGCTGCATCGCGAAGGCGATCAAGGCCGCGCGCTACCAACCGGCGGCGCGCGAGCAGAGCTTCGAGCACAGCTTCACGCTGTGAGCCGGCGTCGTCGCAGCGCGCCGAGGAGCACGAGCCACGCGAGGCCCGGCCACCTCCGCGAAGCGTCCGCGCTGCACTGGCACCCGCTCGGCTCGACGTAGCCAGGGCCCGACTCGCCGCCGCCGCTGATCCCGGCGGTCGCGCTCGCATCGCCGTCGCCCTCGTCGCCGCCCTCGGAGTCGTCGCCCGCGGCATCGCTGCCGTCTTCGTCCGACCCACCATCGTCGCTCGCGTCGGCGCCCTCGCTGCCGTCGTCGCCTGCGGACGTCGCACCGTCGTCGCTGCCGCCCGAGTCGTCACCGGGGTTCCACTCGCCTTCGGCGCGACGACTGTTCGCGGTGAAGAACTCGGCGAGGTACGAGGCGAAGTCGAGCCCGTTGCCCGCGACGTACGACAGCGGCGGCCCGGCCGTGCCCGTGCCGGCGGGCCAGTTGTGGCCGACGCCGCTCGTCGACACCATCGTCGCGATGCGACCGCCGTCGGCATCGTCGTACTCGGTGCCCATGCCGGCGGGTGCAGTGCCGGGCAGGCTGGCCATGTCGAACGGCGCCGTGCCGAGCCCGCCGCCATAGACGATCGCGAACATGTCGGCGGAGACCTGCGCGTAGCCCTGCGCGACGGTGTAGTCGCCCGTGTCGGTGAACGTCACCGCGAGCTGCGTCGCGAAGTCGCCCGAGTGAGTGCCCGCGAGCTGGGTGCAGAGCGTCGCGGCCTGCTCGGCCGTGGTGCTCACCTGGGGGATCTGCGACACGCTGGTGCCGAGCGACGGGCCCGCGGCCACGCCGACGCCCGCGAACAGATCGGGCGCGAGACAGCCGAGCACGAGCGCCTGACCGCCACCGGCCGAGAAGCCGGCGAGATAGATCTGCGCGGGATCGATGCCGTACGCGGCGTCGTCGCGCAGCGCCTCGGTCATCGGGATGACGTGCCCGTTGTCGCCCGACATCCGCGTGTGCACGCCGCCGTAGTAGTTCCAGCAGCCCGCGATCACGCCACCGTTCGGCACGAGTGGGAGCGCGATGACCATGCCGAACTCGTCGGCGGCGGTCTCGAGCCCGGCGTTGTCGCGCAGCTGCACCGCCGTCTGCGTGCAGCCGTGCAGACCGACCATCAGCGCACGACCGCTGCCGATCGGGCTCTGGCCCGCGGGCGTGTAGATCTCGACCGACATCCCGCCGAGCTGCTTCGTCTCCCACGCTGCGTGCGCGAGCGTCGGTACGCAGAAGAGCAGCGCGGCGGGCGAGCAGGCGACGAGTCTTCGCAGCATCATCGGTCTCCGATCAGGGTTGTGCGTAGGTGACGAGCGACTGGTGGGCGCCGGCGACGTTCACCGCCGCCAGCGGCGTGGTGGAACCGACCACGAACAGGCGGTACTCGGCGTCGACGCTGCGCCACGGCGCCGTCCAGCGCGAGGCCACCGAGACCTGCGCGCGCAGCCGGGCGCCGGCGGGCACTTGCACGTGGATCCAGTCGACCATGTTCGCGGTGTCGGACACGAGCTTCGTGGTCTCGCCACCGACGTCGATCTCGAGCACGAGGTCGACGTCGTCGAAGCTCGCCACGTGGTCGTAGACGTTGAACGGGAAGAAGAAGCCCGGGACGATCGTGGGGGTCGCGTAGCCGATGAGCGCCGAGGTCCCGAGCAGCGCCATCGCGGTGTTGAACGGGTACATCGTCCACTTGCCGAACGCGACGACCGTGACCGTCTGCAGCTGGGCGCTCGTGAACGGATACACGTCGACCTCGTCGGCATCGAGCACGGCCTCGACCATGAACGAGGTGTCGTTGTCGGGCATCGCCTGCGCGAACGCCTCGCGGTAGCTCTCGAACAGCTCCCACGTGCGGGTCTCGCCCGTCTTCCACTGCACGTCGACGTTTCGGCAGATCCGCTCGGGTGCATCGTGGTGACACGCGTCGTCGCTGCGCCAGTTGCCGTCGTCGTCGGCCGCGTAGCCGTGCGCGCCCACGGGGCCGAGGGGACCGAGCGGACCGAGCGCGCCGAGCGGACCGACCGGGCCGAGCGGCGCGAACAATCCGCCCGGCTCGAGCTGCGTGACGAAGTCCTCGCCCGCGGCGAAGCGCTGCTCGAACGCCTTCCAGTACTCGCGCGACAGCGGACCCTTGCTGCCGAGCGGGCCCGACTTCGACAGCGGGCCGTCGACGTCGGCGAGCGCACCGGCGAACGCGTCCCACGGCGCGGCGAGCCCGATGAACGTCGAGCTCGTCCATGCACCCGTGCCCACGGGGCCGAGCACGCCGAGCGGACCGTAGGGCCCGAGCGGTCCGTAGGGACCGAGCGGACCCATCTCCACGAGATAGGTGGACGACGGCAGACCATCGCCGATCACGAGATCGTCGATGGGTGGTTGCACGCTGTCGAGCTCGCCTCCGAGCGACTGCACGGACGCGGCCGAGACCGCGATGCCCTGATCGAGGCGACCGTCGGGATCGTCGAGCTTGCCGTCCGCAGCACCGCCGTCGTCGGCGTCGTCCTCCTCCGCGACACAGGCGGGCAGGCAGAGGGCGAGCGCGATCGGGAGCGTGCGACGCGTGATCATGGGGAGCTACCCCGAGTAGTGCGTTTCGCGCCGGCTTGGTTTCCCAGCCCGAGCCCTTCGCGTACGAGCGCGAAGACGTCGTCGAGCACGCGCTTCGGCGGCAGCTTGCCCTCCCACAGCACCCAGCGCATGCCGAGGAAGTCGAAGATGCCCATGAGCGCGTAGGCGACCGCCTCGGGATCGAGCTTGCGCACCTGCCCGAGCTTCATCGCGCGCGAGAGTCCCTCTTCGTAGCCGCTGGCCAGCTTGCGGTAGTACGCACGGTGCAGCTCCTCGTCGACGAACTCCGCCTGACGCACGATGCGATAGAGGTTCTTGTGCTGCTGCACGAACTCGAGGAACGCCTGCAGTCCCGCGCGCTCGACATCGAGGCGATCGTCGAGATCGACCACCGCAGCCGCGAGCGTGCGACGCAGCATCGCACCGAGCTCCTCGACCAGCTCGGCGAACACCGCCTTCTTGCTGGGGAAGTACAGATAGAACGTGCCCTGCGCGACGCCGGCGCTGCGTGTGATGTCGACGATCGACGCCGCCTCGTAGCCGCGCTCGCCGAACACCTCCTCGGCAGCGGTGAGGATCTTCTGGCGCGTGCGCTGCCCTCGGGCCGTCGCGGGCTCGGTCGTCTCTGCGGCATTGCCCATCAGGCCTGCTCCTGGGGTCGTCGCGCACGCACCCACCACAGCGCCGCGGCTGCGACTGCCATGCTGCCGAGGATCGCCCACGACGACGACACCGCCGGATTGGTCTCGCCGGTGAGCCGCGGCATCGCGAGATGGATCCCGAGCGCCATGATCGCTGCGCCCGCGGGGATCCACGCCGGGATCGCGCCGCGCACGACGACGCCGAGCACGATCGGCGCGAACGAGGCCGCGGCAAGCCCGTACACGCCGCGCTGTGCGAACAGGCCGACGAGCTCCGGTGGATCGAGCGCGAGCACGAACGCGACGACGCCGATGACGACGAGGGCGATCCGCGACGCGCGTAGGCCCGCGCGCGCATCGGCCTGCTTCTGTCGCCCGCGTAGCACGAGGTCGTTCACGACCATCGCCGAGACCGCGACCAGGATGCCGTCGAGCGTCGACATGCCCGCTGCGAGCAGCGTGACCAGCACCACCGCGGCGATCGCCTCGCCGCCCGCGCCGTCGCCGAACACCCGCACGACGTAGTCGGTGACCACGCGATCCTGGCGATCGAGGCCGTAGTCCATGCCGTCGAGCCGCGCATAGACGCCCACGAACAGACAGAGCGAGAACACCACGCCGATCGCGACGGCGGTGGCGATGAAGCGATCGATGTCGTGCTCGTGCCGGAGGTAGAGCACCTTGGTGAGGATGTGCGGCTGCAGCATCAACGCGAACGTGACGAGGAACGCGCTGACGAACACCGCGAACACCGAGCCGTAGAGCGAGCTCTGCGGGTTGACCGGTGACGCCCAGTCGAGCGAGATGCCCTGCATCGCAGTGAGCAGGCCGTCGCCGGAGAAGTGGTGCAGGCCGCTCGCGAACAACGCGAGCGCGACGATCACCATCATCGCGGCCTGCACGAGGTTCGTGTACGCGTGGGCGTACGTGCCGCCCAGCAGCACGTAGCTGAACACCACCACGAGCACGCCGGCGAGCGCGAGCGGATACGAGATCCCGAGCAGCGCGACCACCAGGAAGGCGCAGCCGACCATGATGAGCACGATGAACGCGATCGACAGCAGGTTGAGCAGCGCGAACGCGAACGCGAGCTTCTCGTTGCCGTAGCGCGCCCGGATCCAGTCGGGGACGGTGAGGCAGCCCTTCGCCGTGCCGAGCTTGCGGAAGCCGCGGCACACCGCGAACAGCCCCACCGCGACGCCGAGCTGGGCGGCGACGCCATAGTGCAGCAGCGCGGACATGCCGTGCGTGTAGACGAAGCCGGGGTTGATCACGAAGGTCGCGGTGGAGGCGATCGACGCCGCCATCACCACGCCGACGGTGAGCGGACCCATGTCGCCGTTGCCGACCGCGAAGTTCGCGAGCGACGTGGTCTTGCGCATGCCGATCCACGACAGCCAGTACACGGCGCCGAGGTAGACCGCGAGCAGTGTGATCGCGACGATCATGTGCCGTCTCCGGGCGGAGCGTCCGCAGTCGCAGGCTCGGCGACGTCGGGCGCGACCGGTGGCTCGGGCGCGATCGTGGGCTCGTCGGCCGGGGGCGGCGGCTCGACCTTCGCGGGCGGGCTCGGCTCGAGCTTCGGCGCGCGCTCCGGATCGTCGGGATCGGTGCCGGGGGCGTAGAGCGGCTCGACCGAGCTGCCCGGCTTCGCACCGTGACGCTTGCGGGTCCCCACGGCACCGGGCGCATCGCGGTGCGCTGCGAGGAAGCGCGTGACCTCGCGGTTCCACTCCTGCGCCCGCTCGAACTGCGCCATGTGTCCGGCCTTCTCGAGCACGACGAGCTCCGCATCGGGGAGCTCCTTCACGCTCTTCTTCGCCATCCGCACCGTGCTGCCGCCGTGCAGGAACGGATTGGGGATCAGCGCGTCGTTGTCACCGAACAGCACCAACGTCGGCACGTCGATCTCGTCGAGCCGATCCGCGACGGGCTGATCCAGCATGCCGGCGACCGAGCGCGACACCGCGACGCAATACGATTCGAAGTCGGGGCCACCGCGCACGGCGATGCGGTCGCGCACCATGAACTCGGCCTCGCGGGGGATGCGGTCGAAGTTCTGCGCGTGGCGCACCCAGATCGCCTCGTCGTCGGCCTTGCAGGTGAACTCGGGCGTGGTCATCTGCGCGAGCCAGCGCGCCTCGCCGTCCTTGAAGCGTTCGAGGCCGGCGGGCGACGTGAGCACCAGCGCCTCGAGCTCGCCCGGATAGTCGAGCGCGTAGGTCATCGCGATCTGCCCGCCCATCGAGTGACCGACGAGCACCACGCGCTTCAGGTCGAGCTCGCGCACGACACCGCGCAGGGCCTTCGCGAAGAAGCGCATCGAGTAGTCGTAGTTCGCCTTGCTGCTCTTGCCGTAGCCGGGCAGGTCGATCACCACGACGCGGTTGTGCTCGGCGAGCGCCTCGACGTTGCGCGACCACGCCGGCATGTAGCTGCCGAGCCCGTGCACCAGCACCAGCGTGCGCTCGCCCTGCCCGACGTCGTGGTAGGCGATCTCCGCGGTGCCGACGGTGACCTTCTTCGTCGCCATCGGATAGTCGAGGTCGGCGAACGCGAGCCCGGGCTTGGTCTTGCAGCCGACCAGGACGGCAGCGAACGCGAACAGGGCGAGGTGCGTGCGGCAGTTCATCGTCGGCCTCACACGAGCAGCCACTTGAGGGTGAGGAAGAACGTCCACGGATCGCGCGGGCGTGTGGTCGCACCGCTCGCGAGGATCTCGGGGCTGGTGAAGTAGTCGCCGAGGCGCAGGTACGCGGCGTGGCCGCTGAGATCGAGCAGCGGCCGGATGCGCCAGGAGACGTTCGCGTTGACCTCGGCGCCCATGAAGTTCTTGCCGCCGATCGGCTGGATGTTCGAGCGCGCGACCGCGGCCCCGACCTTCGCGTAGACGACGTTGCGCACGATGTCGGCCCCGAAGGCGAGCGACGCAGCGGTGAGCCCGAAGCCGACGTTCGAGATGTCGGCCGCGGCCGCGTAGTAGCGGTTGACCACGTTGCCGTGGGGCAGCAGCAGGTAGGTGCCGAAGCTCGTGAACGGCGCAGCCGGCGAGCCCCAGGTGTTGCCGGTGACGACGCCGCTGTACGTGCCGTCCTGCAGCCCATCGTGGTCACCCGACGTGTAGAGGAAGTCGAGCGTGAGGTGATCGCGGGGGCTCTTGCCCCACCGCGCCGCGAGCCGCAGGTTGCCGGCGAGCCCGAGGATGTTCGCGAGCTTGCTGTAGTCGCCGGGCTGGTTGGGGATCGAGGTGACGATCTGCCCGAAGTTGCCGACCAGGAATCCGTTGCCGCCGAAGCGCCCCGCGGTGAGCTCGGGGTTGAACGACGCGTCGGCCTGCAGCCATGCGAAGTGCCCGCGCCACGACTCGGGCGCGTCGGGCCCATCGGGGATCGTGAAGCGGTAGCCGCCGTTGTAGTCGACGAGCGCGCTGTCGGGCCCCTGGCCGAGGATGCCGAGCCCGCCCTGCCCCATCGATGCGTCGCGCAGGTAGCGGAGGCTGCCGCCGACGTGCCACGTGCGACCGAGGTGACGATCGGTGGCGAGCTCGAAGAGCGCGACGTCGTCGTCCTTCTGGATCAGGTTCTCGTAGATCTGGTACGCGCCGATCTTGAAGCGCTGACCGGCCGACGTGCCGTGCAGCACGGCGCCGACCGCATCGGTGCCCCAGAACGCCATGCGAGAGCCCGACAGCTGCAGGTTGCTGACCGGCGTGCGGTACGGGTCGAGCGCGCTGTCGTAGAGGCGCTGCAGACCGACGTTGACCGACCAGCCCTTCCACAGATCGATCTCCACCGCGACGTTCTGCGTCTGCAGGTTCACCTGGTCGGCGGTGATCGACGAGCCGAAGTTGCCACCGGCGGAGTTCGAGGTATCGCCGAACGTCCAGTCGAGCTCGAAGCTGGCGCGCAGTCGGGCGCGACGGTCGAGCAGCTTGGGCTCGGCGATGAAGAACGGGATCAAGCGCTGCTCGAGGAAGATCGCGCGGTCCTTGCTCGTGTTCGTGGTGTTGGGCCCGAACAGGCGGCCGACGATCTGGCCCTTGAACAGGTCGTTCTCGGGCGAGACGTTGGTGATCTCCGCGCGCGTGAGGAAGTAGCCGTAGACCTTGAACGACGCGTCTTCGTTCTGCGTGCGCTGGATCTGCTCCGGCGCCTTCTCCACCAGCGGATCGGGCTCGGGGGCGGGCACCGGCGCGAACGCCAGCGTCGCAGCGAGGACGGCGGTGATCATGGCGAGGCCCTACTGCCGCACGAAGACCTGGGTGAGGTCGGCCCCGAACGAGGTGGAGCCGAAGCCGCCTTCGGCGGTCGGTGGCACCGCGCCGACGCTGGGCTCGGTCTGCACGACCTCGTAGCGGAGGATCGGCGGGTCCATCGTGTTGTCGATCTCGAAGATGCCCTCGACGGTGATCGCCTGCGGCATGTTCTGCTCGAGCGTGATGTTGAAGATCTCGCCGACGCCGGACGGCTCGGCCGTGTAGACGCCGAGCTGCGTGACCATCTGGCCCTGGTCGTCGACCGTTACGACGTTGAACGTGTCGGGGCCGAAGGTCGCGTCGATCGAGACCGCGTGCGTGAGCTCGACGAGGATCGGCGCGATGTCGTCGCCCTCGGACAGCCACGCCCCCTGCAGGCCGACCGGCTCGGGCGAGGTGTCGACGTTCGTGTCCGCTGCGCTGTCGCTCTCCGCCGAGTCGGCGCTGCCGCTCGACTCGGCGGCGCCGCTCGACTCTTCCGCATCGCTGTCCGCTGCGGCCGTCTCCGCTTCGCCCTCGCTCTCGTCGTCGTCGGGCGTGCTGTCGTTGCCCTCGGCCGAGCCCTCTTCGCTGCCGGCCTCGCCGACCGAGTCGCCGCCGGTCGTGCGTGCGGTGGTGGAGACGCCCGAGCCGCTGCAGGCGGCGAGCACGAAGGACAGGGAGAGGACGGTACGGCGCATGACGGGCTCCGTGGGGTCGTTCTGCGGCCGTCCAGCACCGTTGTGCGGTGCAACATGACGACCGATTCAGGTCTCATACTACCTCGCCCATCGACTGTCAACGGTGCCACGATCGGGTTTTCGATCGGCCGTGCTAAGACCTCGTCCACGCCCGCGTTGCCGCACTTGCTGACGCTCTCGGCCGACGCGCTCGTCGTGCACGCGGATCGTCACGGCCTGCGCCTTCCCGTCGAGCACGCGCGCCGGATCCTCGTCGACGCGTGGGCACGCCCGGACGCACCGCGACGTCGCGAGACCGTATCGGCGCGTACGCGTGCTTCCGTCGATGCGATCGTCCGCCGCGATCGCCTCGAGGTCGTCGAGCGTGCCGAGGATCCGAGCGACGGCTTCGTGAAGTACCTGCTGCGCGCCGAGGACGGTGCAGAGCTCGAGGCCGTGCGGATTCCGCTCCACCGCCCCGGCCGCTTCACCGTGTGTCTTTCGTCGCAGGTCGGGTGCGCGATGGGCTGCGCGTTCTGTGCGACCGGTCGGCTCGGGCTCGCGCGCAACCTCGCGGCGTGGGAGATCCTCGCGTCGTTCGTCGCCGTGCGCGACGAGGCGCCCGGGCGCGTGAGCGGTGCGGTGTTCCAGGGCCAGGGCGAGCCGCTGCACAACTACGAGGCGGTGCTCACCGCGGCCGAGCGCCTGCGAGATCCGTGCGGCGGATCGATCTCCGGCGACGCGATCACGATCTCCACCGTCGGGCTCGTACCGCAGATCCGCCGGTTCACCGCCGAGCGGCATCCGTATCGGCTCATCGTGTCGCTCACCAGCACGGATCTCGAGCGCCGTCGCAGCCTGCTGCCGGTCGCGTCGCGGTTCCCCATCGAGGAGCTCGCAGCGGCCGTGCGCGAGCACCATGCCGCGCACGGCGGCCGCATCACGATCGCCTGGGTGCTCATCGGCGGGCTCAACCACGGCGAAGACGAGGTCGAGCGGCTCCAGCGTCTGTTCGAGGGCGTGCCGATCCGGCTGAACCTGATCGACGTGAACGACGCCCGGCCCGACGGCTTCGCGCGCGCGACCGACGAGCAGCGCAACCGTCTGCTCGACGCGCTCGCGGCTGCAGGCATCCCGTTCATGCGCCGTTACTCGGGCGGCGCGGCCCGCCACGCGGCCTGCGGAATGCTCGCAGCCACGCACTGGCGCGGCGATCAGAGCTCGACGCCGTCGGAGTAGCGGGGCAGCGCCGGCGCTCCGGTCGTCATCCGCATGCACGCGCCAGGAATGCGAGCACGTGCTGGTTCCAGACGCGCGGGCACTCCAGCTGCGGCATGTGGCCCGCATCGTCGAGCATCACCAGCTCGGCGGTGCGCATGCGCGCGATGGCGGCCGAGGCGAGCGCGCGCGTGTCCTTGCCGTGCAGCAGCCGATTCGGGATGAGCGCGTCGTGGCGGCCGAAGCACACCAGCGTCGGCGCGTGCACGCGCTCGAGCTCCGCGAACACCGGCTCGTCGAGCATGCCGGCGACGCAGCCCGTGACCGCGCGCGCGTAGAGATGGATCTGCGGTCCGTGGCTCACCGCGATGCGGTCGCGCAACAGCGGCCACGCGCCCCGCGGCACCCGGTGGTACATCTGCGCGTGGCGCAGTGCGACCTCGACCGGGCTGGCGCGCAGCGTGTAGCCGTCGTCGACGAAGCGGCGGATCCACGCGCCTTCGGCCGCGGTGAACGGCTCGAGCCCTGCGGGCGCCGAGAGCACGAGCGCCGCGACACGCTCGGGGTGATCGATCGCGAGCCGCAGCGCGATCTGTCCGCCCATCGAGTGACCGACGAGCACCGCACGCCCGCCCAGCTCGTCGACGAGCGCCCGAACGCACGCGACGTGGTCGCGCAGCGCAGCCGCGCGCGTCGGCTTCGCGCTGCGCCCGAAGCCCGCCAGATCGACCGCCACGACGCGATGCCGCGCCGCGAGCGGAGCGAGGTTCTCGCTCCACACCCGCATGTCGCTGCCGAGCCCGTGCACGAGCACGAGCGGGGGATCACCGGTACCGCGCTCGTGCACCGCGAGCCGCTGGCCGGCCAGCTCGCGCTGCGTGAGCCGCAAGCCGTAGTCGAGCTGGTCGAACGAGAGCCACATCGCGGGTTCATCCGCCGTGGCGCCACACCGAGCAGGCCATCGCGAGCCCACCACCGGTCGCGCAGAAGACGATGGGCGCGCCTTCGGAGAGCTTGCGCGACTGCAGCGCGTCGTCGAGCGCGACGGGGATGCACGCGGAGCCGAGGTAGCCCCACTGCCGCATCACCATGTGCGTGCGTGAGTGCGGCAGGCCCAGGTTGTCCATCACCTGCTCGATCGTCCGGCGGTTGAGCTGCGTGAAGAGCAGGAGCTCGACCTCCTCGATCGCCACGTTCGCCTTCGCGAGCGTCGCGCGCACGAGCGCGGGCCAGTTCTCGCTGTTGAAGGTGGGCGAGAACTTGCGCACGAACTGCACGCGCGGCGCTCCGTAGTGCTCCACCTCGTCGAGCGTCGCCGGCCGCGTGGCCCCGCCGGCGTAGATGCCGAGCGCGTCGTGGTACTGCCCGTCGCCGACGAGCTTGCCCGCGAGGAAGCCGGGGCGCGTGCCCGGCCCGAGCACGACCGCACCGGCACCGTCGGCGAACAGCGTCGCGGTGTGCTTGTCACGCCAGTCGATGAAGCGAGACATGCCGTATGCACCGACGACGAGCACGTGCCGCACGTCGTCGTCGGTCGCGATCATGCGCGCGCCGACGTCGAGGGCCGTGACCCAGCCCGCGCATGCGGCGTTGACGTCGAAGACCCCCGAACCGTGCGCGCCCAGCTTGTGCTGCACCACCGACGCCGTGGCCGGGCTGGGCTGATCCGGCGTGTCGGTGGCCACGATGACGAGATCGAGATCGCGGGGCGAGAGCGAGGCGCGCGCGAGCGCTTCACGGGCGGCGACCACCGCGAGATCGGAGGTGGTCTCGTGCGCCGCCATCACGTGGCGCGCCTCGATGCCGACGTTCGCGACGAGCCAGTCGTGCACGGGCTGGCCGAGCGTCTGCTCGAGCTCCGCGTTGTCGATGCGACGTTCGGGAATGCAACGACCGGTGGAGATGATGCGGGCGACGGGCATGGCGTGCTCTCAGGCGGCGGAGATCCGCGCGCAGTCGTGATCGGCCCAGAACGCGGACAGCTCGGGCCACAGCTGCGCGGCGGCCTTGCGCGAGACGACGGCACCGACGTGACCGCCGGGCAGGTGGATGCGGCGCCGCACCGGCGCGGAGATGCGCTCGAGGAGGACGGCGGCGCTCGCCGAGGGCACGATGTGATCGTCGCCGAAGGTGACCGCGAGCGTGGGGCAGCGGATGTTCGCGAGCCGCACGGGCTGGCCCGAGAGCGTGAAGCGATCGTGGACCAGCGCGTTCTTGCGGTAGAGCTCGTCGATGTAGCGGCGGAAGCACTCGCCCGGGAACGCGACGTTGTCGTTGCCCCAACGCTCGGTCGCGAAGAAGCCGTCGAGGAACTCGTCGTCCCACGCGCGCTCGACCAGGCTCACCGCCTTGCGCAGGCTCGAGGTGGGGCGCAGCAGATGGAACGTGGCCTGCAGGAGTTGCCACGGGATGTTGCCGAGCGCGTCGGCGAGCACCCCGGGATCGAACGTGCGCACGCGCGTCCACGTCGAGAGCAAGCCGTCGTCGTGGAAGTCGATCGGCGCCGCGAGCAGGGCGAGCGACGCGACGTGCTCGGGCCGCACCGCGGCATGGATCGCCGCGAGCGTGCCCCCCAGGCAGTAGCCGAGCACGTGGGCGCGACGATCGGCACCACGCCGCGCGACCATCCGGATCGCACGACCGAGGTAGCCGTCGCAGATCTCGTCGAAGGTGAGGTAGCGATCCTCGGGGCCCGGCGTGCCCCAGTCGATCACGTACACGTCGTGCCCGCGCGCGACCATGTGCTCGGCGAAGCTCTTGCCGGGCATCAGATCGAGCACGTAGTGGCGGTTGATGAGCGACGGGACGAGCAGCACCGGCGTACGCAGCCGCGGCCCGCCGTCTTTCGGCAGGTAGCGCAGCAGTCGCCACTTGTTCTCGCGATGCAGCTCTTCGGCCGGCGTGCAGCCGACCTGCGGCTGCGAGCGCGCGAGGAGGCGCGACAGCGAGGACAGCGGCTTCACGGCGGCGCGCCCTCGTCGTAGAGCGCCTCGAGCTGGGCCCGGAACACCTCGTAGACGCGCTTGCGGCGGAGCTTCAGCGACGCGGTGAGCAGGCCGGCCTCGACGGTGAGCGGCTCGTCGAACACGTGCACGCGCTTGATCTGCTCGAAGCGCGCGAGCGCGGCGTTGACCTGCTCGCGTAGCGCCTCGATCTGCGCGTGCGTGACCCCGCCGCGACCCGCGACGACGTCGGGATCGAGCCACAGGCCCGCGACGAGGTAGCGCTTGCCGTCGCCGTAGACCACCGCATGGCGCACCAGCGGATCGGCGGCGAACAACCGCTCGATGTTGGCCGGCGGCACGTTCTTGCCGCCGGCAGTGACCAGGATCTCCTTCTTGCGATCGATGATCTGCAGGAAGCCGTCGTCGGTCCACCGCCCGATGTCGCCCGTGTGGAACCAGCCCTCGTCGTCGAACGCCGCCCGCGTGGCGGCATCGTCGTGGTGGTAACCGGCGAAGATGCTCGGGCCGCGCGCCAGGATCTCGCCGTCGGCGGCGAGCTGCAGCTCGACACTCGGCAACGGCTGGCCGACGCTGTCGAAGCGATACGCATCGGGGCGGTTGAGCGTGAGCGTGGGCGAGCACTCGGTGAGCCCGTAGCCCTCGAGCACGAGCACGCCGCAGTCGAGCAAGGTCTGCTTGATCTCCGTGGCCAGGCCCGCGCCGCCCGAGAGGCAGAAACGCAGGCGACCGCCGGTGATCTCGGCCAGCTTCGCGCGCCGAGCCTCGGTGCCCTCGACCGACATCGTGGCCGCGGCGAGCTTCTGCCAGTACGCGGGCACGCTCATGAGCACGCTGGGGCGCACCTCGGGCATGCGCGCGAGCACGTCGGCCGGCTCGACCAGCCAGCTCGTGAAGCCCAGCGCGTTGCCGATGCACGACTCGCCGAAGCCGAAGATGTGGCTCATCGGCAGCCACAGCAGATCGACCGGCTCGGCGGGGAGCTGCGGAGCGATCGCGCGGATCCAGTCGGCCTGGTTCACCGCGAGGTTCTGGTGGCTGAGCGGCACGCCCTTGGGCAGGCCCGTGGTGCCGCTCGTGTAGAGCATCAATGCGGTGGCCTCGAGCGACAGCGCGTCGAGCAGGCGGGCGAGCGTGCTCGCATCGCCGAGCTCTGCGCCCTGGCCCTGCACGCGCGACCACGTGATTGCACGCTCGCCCAGCGCGGGCAGCTCGCGGTCGTCGAGCGTGACGACACGCTGCACCCCGGCGTAGCGCGGCAGCTGGGCCTGCACGCGGAGGCACGCCTCGTCGCCCGCGACGAACAGCACCTTCGCACCGCTGTGCTCGACGACGTAGGCGGCCTGCTCGTCGGTCGACGCCGGGTAGATCGGCACCATGGCGGCGCCGACGGTCTGGGCCGCCAGCGCGGCCGCGATCCACTCGACGCCGTTCTTCGCGAAGATCGCGACCCGATCTCCCGGTTCGACGACACGCGTGAGCCAGAAGGCCACGCGCTGCACCGACTCTCCGAACGCCGCCCACGACACCGGACGCCACCCGCCCGCGTCGCGCACCATGAAGCGCGGTCGCTCGCCGAGCTCGGCGACGCGCTCGAACAACATGCGCGGCGCCGGCTCGACCCGGAGCGCGGCCTCGAGCGCGAGCGTGCTCACGGCGACTCCTCGGCCTCGGCGCGCAGCCGCTCCTCGAGATCGAGCAGCCGGCTCTGCAGCCGGTTGAGCTCGTAGAGCGAGCGCTCGTGCTCGCGCCGCGACGCGATGCCGAGCGCTCCGCACCAGCCCTCGACCCAGCGATCGCCGAGCGACTTGAGCCGCAGCATGCCGGTGAGCACGGCCCCGCCCGGCTCGAGCAGCCACGGGCTGCGCAGCCCCTGCTCGAGCGCGCGCGCCGTCACGCCTTCCCAGGCGTCGAACCACTTGCGCCACGCCGACCAGGCCAGCTCGCCCGCATCGGGCTCGGTCGACGGTGGGGCGCGGCGGATGGGCACGACGTTGGTTCCCGCGTCGATATTGCAGTGCAGCATGACGCGCCGGAAACCTATACAAGCCTCAGATGCCCGTCAAGGCCAATCTGCGGCGTTGGTGCGGAGGGCGGTGCGGGGTATCATGCTGCGCCGCAGTGGCCCCGCCATGATCGTCAAGAAGTACAGCAACCGCCGCCTCTACGACACCGAGGCCAGCAGCTACATCACGCTCGACGAGCTGGCCCAGCGCATCCGCGAAGGCGCCGACGTGCGGGTGGTCGACGCGAAGACGGGTGCCGACCTGACCCAGGCGACGCTCGTGCAGCTCATCCTCGAAGGCGACTCCGCGCGGCTGCTGCCGGTACCGTTGCTCGTGCAGCTCGTGCGCATGGGCGACGACGCAGTCGCGGAGTTCTTCGGCAAGTACGTCTCCATGGCCCTGGAATGGTACATGGCGGGCAAGTACGGCATGCAGCAGGCCGCCGGGTTCATGCCGTTCGGCGGGCTGCCGATGCAGGCCACCAACGCGCTCTTCCGCATGTTCTCCGGCGGTGGGTTCGGAGCCACGCCGCCGAGCGCACCACCTCCGCCCGCGCCGGCACCGGCTGCCGATGCCCGTGCGGACGACGTCGCAGATCTTCGCCGCGAGCTCGAGCAGCTGAAGAAGCAGGTCGCGGGCAAGCGACGCTGAGCCGGTCGCGCTCGATGCTGCACTGCAACAATTTCTCTTGACCGCACCGGACGCGGTGGCTAGTGTGAGCGCGTACGGAGGCAATCGAGATGGAACAGGTCTTTTCGCACATGCAGCAATTCGCGGCCGCCATCCAGCAGGCCCAGCAGCTCGGCGTCGCACGGCTCGGCGAGGCCCTCGACGAGAGCGCGCGACTCGGCAAGGCCTCGCTCGCGATGTGGGCGGACCTCTCGCGCGCGAGCGTGGCCGCGTGGCGGCAGGGCATCGAGGGCTGGACACCGCCCTCGGCCCCGTAGGCTCGCTACTCCAGCGCTTCGTCGAGCCGGTCGCAGATCGTACGCAGCACCTTCACGCGTGCGTGGTACTTGTCGTTCGCTTCGACGAGCGTCCACGGCGCGAGCTCGGTGCTGGTGCGATCGATCATGTCGACGATCGCCTGCTCGTACTTCGGCCACTTCTCGCGGTTGCGCCAGTCGTCCGGACCGATCTTGTGCTGCTTGTGGGGCTCGCGCTCGCGATCTTCGAAGCGACGCAGCTGCTCGTCGAGATCGATGTGCAGCCAGAGCTTCACCACCACGCCCCCCTCCTCGACGAGCTGCTCCTCGAAGTCGTTGATCTCCGAGTAGGCGCGCATCCAGTCCGAGGTGGTGCAGTAGCCCTCGACGCGCTCGACCAGCACGCGGCCGTACCACGAGCGGTCGAACACGGCGCACCGACCGTTGCGGGGCACGTGCCGCCAGAAACGCCACAGGTACGGACGCGCGCTCTCCTCGTCGGTCGGCGCCGCGATCGGGATCACGTGGTAGGTGCGCGGGTCGAGCCCGGCGACGACGCGCCGGATCGCGCCGCCCTTGCCGGCTGCGTCCATCCCCTCGAACACGACGACGAGCGAGCGCTGCTTGAACTTGCGCCGGCGCATCGCCAGCGCGAGCCGCCGCTGCAGCGCATCGAGCTCGGCTTCGTACTCCTCGCGCTCGAGCTTCTGCGACATGTCGAGCGCGCCCAGCACGTTGCGCCCGTCGATGGGCGCGACCGGATGCAGCGCCGTCTCGGTGGGCGGGGACGCGACGTCGTCGTTGCTCATCGCGTCCAGCAACGCGCGACCGACGGTGAGCCCACGAAAGCGCGGATCATTGCCCGGGACCACGAGCCACGGCGCGTACTCGGTGCTGCTGTTGCGCAGCGCCCGGCTGGCGGCCGCGTGCATCTCGTCGTAGCGCTCGAAGCGAGCCCAGTCATCGCGGGTCACACGCCACCGCGTGCGCTTGTCCTTCTCGAGCGACCGCAGGCGCTTGCGCTGGTCCGCCTTCGACAGGTGGAACCAGAGCTTCAGCACGACGAA
>CAZFKC010000007.1:23872-35526 GCA_964519175.1 uncultured Nannocystaceae bacterium | reverse complement strand
AGCCAGCTGTTGATGAGCTGCACCGTCTCGCTCTTGCCCGCAGCGTCGACACCCGCGATCACGACGACCACGCCCTGTTTGCGGCCGTCGAGCATCGCGAGCTGGGCCTTCATCAGCTCCGCGCGCAGCGGCTCCAGCTGCGCATCGAACTCTTCCTTGCTGACGTGGTGGTCGACCTCGGCGTTTTCGAACATGACGCCGCGATCATGCACGAGCCGCGACGCTTTCCCAACCGCCGTCAGAAGCGGCTCTCGGCGTCGCGGATGCGCTTCACCAGCATGCGGATGACGCCCTCGGCGATCTCGGCCTGCTCGTAGAGGATCTCGTAGAACTCCTCGCTGCTGATCGCGAGGGTCTCGGTATCGGTGAGCGCGGTCACCGTGGCGTTGCGCGGGCCGGCATCGAGCACTGCGAGCTCGCCGAACGCGTCGCCGGGTCCGAGCGTCTGGATCGCGTGGCCACCGCGCGTCACCTGGGCGCTGCCGCTGACGATGAGGTAGAGCTCGTCGCCCTGCTCGCCCTCGGTGACGATGCGCTGGCCCGCCGGGTAGCCGCGCTCGGCCGCGTGCCGTGCGAGGCTCGCCAGATCCTCGGCCGCCACCTTGCTGAACAGCGGCGTGCTCTTGAGCATGATGATCTTCTCGAGCGGCGACGACATGCGGAGCTCCTTGTCTCGGACCAGTGCCTGGGCGCACTGGGCCACCATGCGCGAGGGATCGCGCACCATGTTCTCGGCGTCGGCGAGCGCGGCCGGGCCGGCGCATTCGGCCAGGCTGCGCAGCGCGACCTCGCGCACGAGCGGATCGACGTGGTCGAGCATGCGACGGGCCTGCTCGGGCGCCGCGGCCGAACGCCCGCGCATCAGGGCGTCGAGGGCGAGCGCGGCGACGTAGGGATTCGGATGCCCGACCTGGTCGACCAGGAACTGCTCGGGGTCGACGCCGGCGGGCGTGAGCTCGCCGGCGCGCTGCAACAGCTCGGACTCGGTGCCGGCATCGAAGAACGGCAGCACCATGCCGCGCAGCGGCGGCTCGACGAGCGAGTCCAGCATCTCGACGACGTTGGCAGCCCCGTCGCCGCGGTCGATCGCGTTGCGCACGAGCTTCAGCGCTCCGCGGTCGTAGCGGAGCTCGAGGATCCGCAGCACGCGGCGCTTGGCCCGGATGCGTCGGAAAGCGAACTCTTCGTCGAGCAGCGCGTTCGACCAGCGCGGACGCAGCGCGCGGGCGGCCGCCATGTTCGCGTAGCCCGCGGTGATCTCGAAGCGCGCGAGCTCGCAGGTCGCGTCACGCGACTCTCGGATTCCGCCGAGCCGCGCACGCAAGGCGGCGAGCGCCGCGAGCACGCGCAGCCGCAGGTGACCGTCGCCCGAGAGCGCGAGCGGCCGCAGCAGCTCGTACGCGCGCCGTGACGGGATCTCGCGGACGATGCGCGGCAGCACCAACCGCACGGCCCGCGGCACGCTCGAGTCACCGAGCGCCTGCGCGAGCGGCTCGATCGCGGGCTCGCCGATCGCGACCAGGGCCGCCGCCGCTCGATCGCGCGTCGCCGGCCGCCGCAGCGCCTCGACGAGCAGCGGCAAGAGGCGCACGTCGGCGACCTGCGCCGCCGCACGCAACGCGCTCCGTCGCACCTCGGCGTCGGGATCGAGCAGCAGCGCACGCACGGGCCGATAGCCCGCCGGCCCGAGGTGTCGTAGCACGCGCGAGGCCTCGATGCGCGCGTCCGCGTCGTCGCTCGCCAGCAGCTGCGCCAGCGCACGGCCGCCTTCGATCGAGCCCTCGACGCCACCATGCAGCAGCAGGCCGGCGATCGCGGCGATGCGCACCTCCTGGCTGGGATCGTCGCGGGCGGCGACGAGCTGATCGAGCGCCTCGTCGGACAAGAGCGCCGCGATCGCGCGCACCGCAGCAGCGCGCACCGTGGGCTGCGGGTGCGTGAGCGAGGCCAGCGCGACGGCGGCATCCGAGCCCGGGATCGAGGCCAATCGATCGAGCGCAGCAGCGCGCACCGCGGGCACGTCGCTCGTGGCGAGCCGCTCGCACGTGCGCGCGAAGGCGGTGCTGCGCTCGCCCTCGAGCTGCTCGAGCGCGGCGAGCACCGCCGAGGGCCGACCGTGCTCGAGCACCGCGAGCAGCCCGCGCGTCGCGTGCGTGTCCCACCCGAACGCGGTGCCCTCGGGGCTGCGCGCGCCGAGCGTGCGCTCGAGCGCCGCGACATGCCGTCGCCTCACGGTGGGGATCACCGCGAGCCAGCCGGCCACGAGCACGAGCGACACCGCCGAGAGCAGCTGCACGGGCACACGCGGCGCGAGCAAGACGAGCGCGAGCCCACCGACCGCGTACGCGAGCGGCTTCACCACCGCGTCGAGCACCGCACGCGTGCGGGCTTTCACCTCGGGCCGAAACGGTCCGTAGAGCGCCTGCATGCTGGTCTCGTGGACCGTGTACTGCAGCCCGTTGTCGGCGAACTTCATGACCGTCGCGACCGCGAGGTGCGGGACGAGCGGGAGCACGGCCGCGCCGGCCCCGAACACGACGGGCATCGCGGACAGCCCGAAGCCCACGCCGTAGCGCTGCAGGAGCCGCGGCGTGACCAGCACCTGGAAGACGAGCGCCGCCACCCCGGTGCCGGCGTAGAACAGCGAGAAGAAGCGCGCGAGCTCGTCCTCCTGCCAGGTCGCGCGCGCGATCGCCTTGAACTGGTAGTCGCCGATCGTGAGCGCCGCGAAGGCGAGCAGGATGAAGACCGCCAGCGCCTGCACGTAGCGATCGCCGAGCACCCTGGGCGGCGGGCCGCGACGGTGGGGCGCCGCCGCCGGCTCGACGCGCGCCTCGCGGGCGGCGGTCACCGCGAGCACCGCGATGACGATCATGAGCCCGACGAGCACGAGCAGCAGCTGCGCCGTGCCGACGACGCTCACGATCATGCTCGACACGAGCCCGATGAGCACGACGCCGGTGACCCGCGCAGCGCCGATCGTGGGGAAGAGACGACGCGCCGAGCGGGCGTCGTGCAGATCGTTCGCGAGCGTCCAGAACTGCACGATGAGCAGGTTCGCGACGACCTCGGACCACACGTAGAAGATGGGGTAGATCGCGTCGACCTCGGCGAGCACCAGCACGTACGACGCGAGGTACGTGACGCAGCCGACCGCGACCGAGGCGACCACGAGGCGACCGCGCGCGATGCGATCGGCGTAGCGCGCGTAGAGCACGACGGTGATCGCCGAGGCGATGCCGTAGAACACGAACATCCACGGCAACGCCGACAGCGAGTACCGGCTGAGGAACAGCGTGTCGCGCACCGTGCGACCGAGGATGAACACCGACGACGCGACCAGCAGGTAGCCGAACAGCAGCGCGGTACGGCGGCCTTCGCCGGGGCGGAGGCCGAGCAGCGCTGCGATGGAGGTGCCGAACCAAAACCGCGGCAGACGCATCGCGGTCATCGACGACTGCGTGCTCGCGGGCTCGCTCACGCGCCGGTCGAATCCGAGCTGGAGGATCCGCCCGAGCTCTCCGTGCCGCTCGAGCTCTCCGTGCCGCTCGAGCCCTCCGCGCCGCTCGAGCTCTCCGTGCCGCTCGAGCTCCCCGTGCCGCCCGAGCTCCCGCTCGACGCGTCGGCCTCCGTGGTGCTCGGCGGACGACACAGCCCGAGCTCGCAGACGTGCGTCGCGTCGCAACAGCTCGCGTCGTCGAAGCACCACCACGCGGGATCGTCGAGCCCGACGCAGGCGCCACAGGCGAGCTCGCCCGGCATCGGGCTGGGGCCCGGCACGTTCGGTGCGCGGCAGACCTCGTCGCCGACACAGTCGCACGGGCCGCCTCCGGTGCTGCTGCCCGTCTCGCCCGTGCCCGCGGTCGTGCTGGTGGCGCCGCTGTCGTTGCCCGTGGTGTCGTCGACGACGAACGTGGGATTCGCCGGCGGCTTCAGCAGCCGCTTCGGATCCTCGTCACCGCCGCACGCCGCGAACGACAGCGCCGCGATCAGTACCCGCCCGCGCCGGTCACATCGAGAGCCCGCCATCGACATCGATCGTCCGACCGTTGAAGTACTCGCACTCGAGCACGAACCGCACCGCGAGCCAGAGATCCTCGGGCACGCCGATGCGCCCGACCGGGATCGACGCGACGAGGGCATCGCGCGCCTTCTGGTTCATGCCGCGCGTCATCGGCGTCTCGACCATGCCCGGCGCGATCGTGCCGACGCGGATGCCGTACCTCGCGAACTCGCGCGCCCACGTGACCGTGTTCGCAGCCAGCGCCGCCTTCGCCGACACGTAGTTCGATTGCCCACGGTTGCCGTGCCGCGCGACGCTCGACATGTTCACGATGACGCCGGGCTTGATGCGCTCCTTGGCGAGCAGGTAGGCGAACTCGCGCACCATGAAGAACGCGCCGGAGAGGTTCACGTCGAGCACGGCGTTCCACGCCTTCGTGTCGAACTTCGTGAGCGCACCGGTCTCGCGGTCCTCCTTGACGACCAGGCCATCGCGGATGATGCCCGCGTTGTTGATGAGCCCGTTCAGCCCACCCATCGTCTCGCGCGCCCACTGCACGAGCGACTCGCACTCGGCTTCGGCAGCGACGTTGCACACGCGACGATGGACGCCGGCGGGGAGCTCGGCGAGCCCACCTTCGTCGACGTCGGCGGCGACCACAGCGGCGCCTGCCTCGGCGAGACGGCTGGCAAAGTGAGCGCCCATCCCACGGGCGGCTCCGGTGACGATGACCTTCAGTTCGGATAGCTGCATGCTTGGCTCCACGCGCCGGTGCGCCGCGGCAAGGACCCGCGGACCGACTCGCGCGCGGCATCATACCCCCGCGCGGCCGCGCGAGCGCCCGGTCGGTCCCTGGGATTTCGCCCCGGGCTGCTATGCTCGACCCGGTGAGCGGCACGGTGACGGGCGGTCCGCCCCCGGACCCGACGCGCGCGTTCCGGGAGCGCGCGCGGCTCGAAGCCGACCGCTACGGACCCGACCCGTGGATCTTCGTGCGCGAGCTCCTGCAGAACTCGCGGGACGCGGGCGCCGGGCGCGTGAGGTTCATCGTCGAACAGGTCGGTGACGTCGAGCGCGTGACCTGCATCGACGACGGCGACGGCATGACGTTCGAGCATGCGCGGCGCTACCTGTTCTCGCTCTACGCCTCCAGCAAGGAGGGCGCGAAGAACCAAGCCGGCAAGTTCGGCGTCGGCTTCTGGTCGGTGCTGCGCTTCGAGCCGTCGTCGATCGTGATCCGCTCGTGCACGAAGCAGGGTGGCGCGTGGGGTCTGCAGCTCGACGGCAGCCTGGCGAGCGCGGTGCACGTCGCCCCCGTGCAGCGCATGGGCACCGAGATCGTGGTCGAGCGTCCGCGCGGCGACGGTCGCCTCGAGCACCGCGTCTTCGATGCGGTGTGGCAGAGCGCGCGCTACCTGCATCACCGCGACGAGCTCGATCGTCCGGTCCTGATCGACGTCAACGGACGCACGGCCAACGCCGAGTTCTCGCTCGGTGCGCCGTCCACCGCGTTCCGCAAGCGCGAGCTGCGGGGCGTCGTCGGGCTCGGCAGCGCCCCGCGCGTCGAGCTGTTCTGTCGCGGTCTCCGCGTGCGCGCGGCCGCGTGCCTCGACGACCTCGTCGCGCCGGCGGGCCGCCACACCTCGCGCATGCGCGTGCTGTTCCCCGAGCTGCCCGGTGGGCTCGCGCCGCAGGCCCTGCTCGAGAGCGAGAAGCTCGAGCTCTTGCTGTCGCGCTCCGACGCCCGCGACAACCGTGCGCTGCAGAAGCTCGTGCGCCTCGCGCAGCGCGAGCTCGAGCGACTGGTCGAGCGCCAGCTCGCGCATGCGCGCCCGCAGCCGTGGTTCCGCCGCGCGTTCGAGTGGATGCGCGGGCTCATGCGGGGCTCGTTGCTCGCGCGCTCTGTCATCGGCGCCGCGGCGGGTGGATGCATCGCGCTGCTGCTCTCGCAGCTGCTCTGGGGCTCGCTGCTCGATCCACCCGCGTCGGCGACGACGACCGTCGTCGTGCCCGACGACGCGATCGCGGTCGCGGCCCCGCCCGACGGGCCCCGTCCGTATCGCGATCTCGGCGCGCGCTACCGCGGGCCGAAGGTCGACGTGCTCTCGCCGGCGTCGGCCGAGCCGGTGGAGCTCGTCTACAGCCCCGCCGACGTGCGGCTCTACTTCGCCGCGCTCACCTTCTCGCGGCTCGCCCGCGACGGCTCGCCGATCCACGAGATCGTCGCGCAGGACGAAGGCGCCTATCTCGGCACGCGTTGCGGCGACGGCTGCGTCGAGGTCTCGATGCCGCTCGCGAGCAACGGCAGCCCCACGCGGTTGCCCGTGCCCACCGGGCATCGCATCGTCACCGACTCGGTGCAGCTCGACGACGAGCCCGCCACCGTGCGCAGCTCCGGCGAGGGCCATCCGCTGCTCGTGACGGGCGGGCCCCGCAGCGGCACGCTGCGCTACCGCACGTCGCCGGCGCCCGATCCCACGCGCGCACGCACACCCGAGGTGTCCACCGCCCTGCCCGACGATCTCGCGCGGCTCGCCACGCGCGTGCAGGCGCTGCCGCGCGCCGAGCGGGTGCAGATCCTGCTCGGCGCAGTCCGTCGATCCGTTCGCTACGATCGCAGTGCCGACACGGCCGACGAGCATGCGCTCGCGGCGAAGCAAGGGCTCGGCTTCGTCGAGCGCACGCTCGCGATCGGAGCCGGTGACTGCGACGTGCAGAACGGTCTACTCGTCGCGCTGCTGCAGCAGAGCTCGGTGCCGTCGCGGCTCGCGGTCGGCTACATCGGCGCGGACGGGCACGCGATGCCCTGGCTGCATGCGTGGGTCGAGTACCGCAGCGAGGACGGCACGTGGCGCATCGCCGACGCCAGCGATCGCATCGCGCCGGAGACGCTACCGCCGATCGCGAGCACGGGCCCGCGCCCGAGCGTGCCGGGCCCCGCCGCGGGGCCGACCGACGAGCCGGAGCCGCCGACACCGGCGAGCGCACCTTCGATCGCGCCCGTCGATCCGCCGAGCGTCGGAACGCCCGCGCCCCCTGCTCCCGTCGAGGCTGCGCCGACGGCCGCCGCGGCCACGCCGGCGCCCACCGCCGCCCCGACGCCCAGCACCGCCGACGCCGCGCCCGCGCAGCGGGCCGCATGGTGGCGCGTCGCCGAGCTCGATCGGCGCTTCCCGTGGCTGCTGCGCTCGCTGCCGTTCGCACTGATCGGGCTGTCGATCTGGCTGCTGCTCGGCGCGCGCATGCGACGAGCGACGAAGCTCGACGACAGCGCGGATCTCTCGCGCCTCCTGCAAGGCGTGCTGCAGCAGCCCGGCGCGTTCGGCCACGTCGCGGCGCTCTTCCATCGTCCGCTCGTGCCGCTGTGCAACGGCGAGGCGATCTCGCTGCATCGCGCGCGCGAGCTCTCGTCGCGGGGCCGCCTCTACCGCACGCGGGGTCGGGGCGCGCTCGCGACGCGGGCGATCCGCTCCGGCGCCGCCGTGCTCGACGATCGCAGCGCGGAAGGCCGTACCGTCGCCGACGCGCTCGGTGCCGTCGATCTCGACCGCTGGAACGCGCTGCTCGAGCGCTCGGCCGCCGATCGCGTGGTGGCCGGGGTGAACGTCGCGCTGCGCGAGCGCGGCGAGGACTGGTGTCTGCGCGTCGGGCCCGACGTCGCGACCGGCATGGCCGTGCTCGACCTCGCACCGCTCGGTGTGCGCCTGCCCGGCACGCGTGCATCGCGGCTCGTCGTGCTCGACGGCAGCGACGCCGTGTTGTCGCGTGCCGAACAGCTCGCGACCACTTCGCTCGGCGCGGCGGTGCTGCTCGTGCTCGATCACGTCGCGGGCCGGCTCGGCGTCGACGACGAGCGACGCAGCCACCTGCTCGCCGGCGTCGCGCGGGCCGCGTTGTTCGAGGCGTTCGGCCGATGACGCACGAGCAGGACGCCGGCGAACGCATCGACATCGGGCGGCTGCTGACCATCGACGTGGCGGCGGAGCTGCGCAAGCTCTCGCAGGCGCAGCTGCAGGGGCCGTGGCAGATCCCCGCGGAGTTCGTCCGTCGCGCGCTCAAGCACGGCGCGCAGGAGGTCGACGTCACGCTCGGCCGACAGCAGGCCCGCATCGTCGACGACGCCCGCGGCATCGCGCCCGAGCTGCTGCAGTGGACCGCCGTGCTCGTGGACGAAGAGCGCGGCAACGCCGAGCGCCACACCGCGCTCACGGTGCTCGAGTCGCACGGCGAGCTCGCACTGCTCGCGGTCGCCGGTCTGCCGCCGCGCGAGCTCACGATTCGCGCGCGCGAAGGTGGCGTCATGCACGTGCTCGAGCAGGGCAACGGGCGCCCGCGGGTCACCGCGACCAGCTCGCCCGGCCCCGACGGCACCGAGGTGATCCTGCACGCCGCAGGGCTCGAGCGGCGTGCGTGCCACGACTGGCTCGCCGATGCTGCGAAGTTCGCGAACGCCGGCGTGCGCATCGACGGGCGGCTCGTGCAGCACGGCTTCGCGCACTCGTTCGCGCACGTCGAGCTGCAACCGCCGCTCGTGGGCCGCATCGCGATCCCCAGCGAAGGCGAGACCGCGCACGCCTGGCTGCTCGAGCACGGCATCGTCACGGGTCACGTCGCGATCCCCGACGCGCCGTGCTTCGAGGCGGCGCTCGAGCTCGGCTCCGACGCGACCGACGGCAGTGCGGCCCGCTTGCGCGAGGCCCTGCAGCCCCACGTGCTCGGGCTCGTCGATCAGGCGGTCGCGCTGCTCGTGCGCATGGCCCAGCAGGCCCCGTCGCTGCCGGAGCTCGCGCGCGCACGACTCGCGCGGTTGCTCCTGCAGGCGGCCCGCAAGCAGCAACGCCTGCCGGAGGTCACGCGCGCCGAGGTGTTCCGCGTGCTCGACACCCGCGGCGAGCGGCTCGCCGATCTCGCGACGTTGCAGCGCGCGAGCACCCGCGATCCGTCGGCGCCGCGCGTGCTGCAGGCGATCTACCCCGGCCAACGACCCGATCGCTTCGCGATCGGCGAGACGCCGGTGCTCGTCGCCGACGAGGTCGAGCGCAGCCTGCTCGCCGAGCTGTTGCAGGTGCGCTTCCGGGCCCCCGATGCCCGCGATGCGCAGGGCAGCTGGGCGGCGGCATGGCGACGCTCGCTGGATGCGACCGGTCGCGGGCTCGGGCGGCTCTCGGATCTCGTGCGGCACCCGTTCCGCGGACGGCCGGTCGACGACGACATGCTCGAGCCGCGCGAGCTCGCGCTGCTCGAGACGCTGCGCCGTCACCTCGCGCGCGATCCGCATCGCACCGTCGAGGCGATCACGATGTGCGCTGGCGCGGGGCCGATCCGCCGCACCCGCGGCCCGGCGCCGCAGCTGCTGCTGCCGCGTCGCAATCCCACGGTGAGCGCGTGTGCCACCGCGATCGCACACGACGGCCAGTGGGCCTATCCCGCATATCTCGTGCTGCTCGAGGGGTTCGCGCTCCCACCCGAAGAGCTGCGCCGCACGTGGCTGTCCCGCGGCTGATCCGGGTTGACGCTCGCGACGCGTCTTGCAACCGTCTGCCCTGGTGCTGTTCCTGCGTCGAATCACCGTGTCGCTCGTGCTCTTCGGCTGCGGCGGCGCGAGCAAGGAGCCGCCACCCGCAGCGGCGGCCGATGCAGTGAAGGTCGAGGCCCCGACCGCCGAGATGCCGCAGCACGACGCGAAGATGCTCGCGACGGGCGACGACGAAGCGGTGCACACGGTCGGGGCGCAGGGCTCGATGTCGGCGACGCTCGGCGGTGCGAGCACGTCGTTCACGTTCCTGCCGTTCGGCAGCAACGTCGCCTCGTGGTCCGAGAAGACCGGGGTCGCTCGGCTCGCGCTCGCCGGCGCACCGTCGGATCGCGGCCTGCCGCTCCTGCGCCTCGTGATCGAGAACGTGCGCATCGATCGGCTGCAGCTCCCCGCGACGTTCCCGATCGGCGGCGGTGCGAGCGACGAGGGCGAGGCGCGGCAGGACACTCCGCGCGCACGCATCGAGTACCAGACGGAGCCGCGCAAGACCTGGCACGGCGGACCCGAGGGCGAGGCGGTCGGCAGCGTGACCATCGAGTCGTACGCCGGCAAGCGCGTGCAGGGGAAGTTCACGGCGAAGGTCACACCGAAGTCGACGGCCTTCGGTCCGCCGATCGAGATCACCGACGGGCGCTTCGACATCCAGCTGCGCCTGCAGGGGATCGAGCCGGGCGCCGAGCCGCCGAAATGAGCGCCGTCCCCGGCGCGCATCCGCTGGGCTCGTGGATCGCGGTGATGAGCATCGCGGCCGCTGCGGTCGTCGGCTACGTGACGGGCGGGTGGCTGCTCGCGATGCTGGCGTTCGTCGCGGTGTCCACGATCGTGTTCATGCGCGCGCTCCGACGATCGCGCGCGATGCTGCAGGAGCCCGAGCTCCCGCAGCTGGGCGCGCTGCCGCCTTCGCAGGCGATGGCGGTGCTGTCCGCACTGAAGGGCAAGACGCTGCAGTCCGAGGCGCTGGCGCGCATCGAGGAGCTCGAGCGCATCGCCGAGCACGATGCTGCGCGAGCGCTCGTCGCGACCGAAGAGATGCTCGCGGACGCACCGCGCAACGTCCCGGCGCTGCTCTTGCGCGCACGGCTGCAGTTCGAGCTCGAGCACGCGGGTGCTGCGGCGAGCTGGTCGCGGGCGCTCACGCTCGCGCTCGACAGCGGGCTGAACGGGCTGGCCGCCCGCGCGTTCGATCGCCACGTCGCACACCGCGATCGCCTGGAGCTCGACGGCCCGCACCTGGTCGCGCTCGCCAAGGCGCTCGCGGCCCACGGCCACGACGACGACGCGGCCTGGTGTCGTGCCCGCCGCGGAGTTTGACGCGCTCGGCGATCCCACGCGACCATCGCGGAGCTCACATGGTGGATCCGATCTCCGACGAGCGTCGTGCGCTCCTGCGATCCGTGTTCGAGGACGGCATCCCGTACAACCGCTTCCTCGGGCTGCGTGTCGAGTCGCTCGCGCGCGGTGCGTGCACCTTGCGCGTGCCGTGGCGCGAGGAGCTGCTGGGCGACACGCTGCGCGCGGCCGTGCACGGCGGGGTGACCTCGATGCTGGTCGACACCGCCGGCGGCGCGGCCTGCTTCACGATGCTCGACCGCGAGGAAGACCGCATCTCCACCGTCGATCTGCGCGTCGACTACCTGCGCCCCGGCACCGCCGGCGATCTGTGGTGCACCGCAGAGATCGTGCGCATGGGCAATCGCGTCGGCGTCGCGCGCATGGAGGTGTGGAGCGGCGGCGTGCCGGCCCCCGGTGCCGAGCGGCGCCCGATCGCGACCGGCCAGGCCGTCTACAACGTGGTGCGCAAGAGCGCGGGCGACTGAGCCTCGGTCGCGCCGCCGGCGCTCTGCCTGCCGCGCGTAGTCGTGCTGCAAGCCTTCAAGAGCGCCGCTCGGCGAACACGCGCTCGCGCAGCGAGCTCGCCCAGGCCTCGAGGTCGGCGCTCGTGGCCTCGCCGAGCGCGGCCGTCGGCGCCGCGCTGGCGATCGCTTCACCGAGCAGCTCGCGTCCGCGACGCAGCCGGCTCGCGACGGTGCCGGGCGGGATGCCGAGCACCTCGCTGGCCTCGCGCTGCGACAGCTCCTCGAACAGGCAGAGCTCGAGCGCGATCTGGAAGTCGAT
>CAZFKC010000007.1:3313-23772 GCA_964519175.1 uncultured Nannocystaceae bacterium | reverse complement strand
TCGCCGCGAGATCCTCGACATCCGCCGTCGCCGTCGACTTGTTCGCGAAGAACCGGCTCACCGTCGCGAGGTGGCGATCGATGAGCCGCTCGCCGGCGTCGCGGTCACCCGCGGCCCACTCACGGTACAGCTCGGCGTCGCTCGCCATGGGCACCAGCGTAGCCGAGCGCGCGCGCGCGTGGGCCGAGCTCACCGCACCTCGGTCCGTGCGATGCGGTGCTCGAGCACCCACGCCCTCAGCTCGTCCGCAGCTCGCGGCACCTCCCGCTCGCGGAGCGCGATCGTACGGCGATCCAGCGAGTACGCGAGCAACCGTGCGTCGCTCGACAGCTCTGCGATCGGTGCGATGCGGCCCGCGGTCGAGATCGGCAGGGCCGCGCGGCTGTCGCTCGTGGGATGGTGCAGCTCCAGACCGCCGGCCATCGTCGCCACGACCGCCTCGTCGCCCGCCACGTCGAAGTCGCTCGCACGCGCGCCGTCGCCGAGCACACGCTGACTGCCGTCGCGCAGGTCGAGGAGCAGGGGCGGCTCGGTGTAGCCACCGCCCAACACGTGGTCGCGATCGAGCAGCTCGACGCGCATCCAGTGCCGCGTGCGCTCCTCGAGCACGGGGCGGCCCGAGGGCAGCTCCCACACGTGCAGCGCGGGCGCGAACGGATCCTCGCCACACGATGCAGCGAGCCGCGTAGCGCTGCCGTCGAGCGCGAGCGCCCGACAGCGCGCATCTTCGTCGACAATCGTGGTGCGAGCACCACTCTCGGGATCGATGCGGACGATCCCACCCTCGTCGGCGACGTAGAGCCCGTCGCCGGCGAACATGACCCCGTGGTGTCGCCCGGGCTGCTGCAGCAGCAGCTCACCGTCCGAGCTCCGGCGCAGCTCGAGCGTGCCACCGCTGGTGTCGCTGGCGAGGAAACGTCCGTCGCGCGAGATCGCCAGATCGACGATGTGGCCCTCGACCGTCGCGAGCACCTGGCTCTCGCCCCGTGCGAGATCCCAGCGCCGCAGCGTGCGGTCCTGCGCCGCCGAGAACAGCGCGTCGCCCGACGGCGCGAACACGACATCGCCGATGCTCTCGGTGTGCCCACGCAGCGCGGCCGGCTGGGCCGGCAGCGTCCAGCGCCGCACCCGACGATCGGCGGTCAGTGTGAGCACGTCACCGCTCGGCGCGAACGAGATCGCCACGATCGGCGCGTCGACGCCCAGTGTCCACTCGGCGCGGCTCGTGATCTCGAGCACGTGCGCGCGCCCGTCTTCGCGGAGCCACGCGAGTCGGGTGTCGTCGGGCGACGCCCGGAGCTCGTGGCCGGGCTCGAAGGTGAGGAGCTCGTCCGTCGCGAGCTCGCGTACGTGCACGCCGTCGTCCGCGGTCACGCTCGCGATCCAGCGATCGTCGTCGACCGTCGCGAGCTCGAGGTGCCGCGTCTCGCTGGATCCGAGCGAGCGCGGCGGGACGTCGGTGCCGAGCGACAGCTCCAGGCCGCCCGACTCCGGGGCCGTGACGAGCGCGCCCGCACCACCGACGAATCGGAACACCGCCGCAGCGTTCGTGCCGATGCGACGCGGCTCGGCACCACCGACGTCGTGGATCGCGACCTCGCCGTCGGCATCGCTGGCGAGCCGCGTGCCGTGCTCGTCGAGCGCGAGCGTGAGCCCGTACCCCATCGGGCCCGGCAGCTCGAGCAGCGGCGCGCCCGAGGCGAGCTCGACGACGCGCGTGCCGTCCTCGCCCTCGATCACGAGCCGCGAGTTGTCGCCCGAGAACGCGGACGCGCGGGTGATCCGGGGCAGCTGGATCAGCTTGCCCGTGTCGACGTCGACGAGCTGCGCCGACTCGTCGCCGTTCAGCAGCGCCCAGCGGCCGTCGGGGCTCGTGCGCAGCGACGGCCGTCCGCTGACGCTGAGCCCGCCGAACGTGGGCGGGGCCGGCATGTCGGAGACGAGCTGGCGGACCGCGCCGGTGTCGGCGTCGACGACGACGAGCGCGTGCAGGGTGGTGTCGAACGCGAACACCCGCGTGCCCGCGAGCGCGAGCGGCTCGAGCGTGCCGACCAGCCGCAGCTCCGTCTTCGCGATCCCGAACGCCGCCGCCTGTTCGGCGACCATTCGCGCACGGCCGTCCCAGTGCGGGGCGCTGGGTGACAGCTCGCCGAGCGTGGCGACCGCGGCGCTCGGATCCGTGGCGAGCTCGGCCTCGGCGCGGAGCATCACCACCTCGTCGCGCGCGCCCGTGTCGTCCGCCGCGGGTATCGCGGCCACCGGGCGGTTCGCGAGCAGCACCGTGGCCGGAACCGCCAACGCGAAGCCCGCGAGCGCGACGACCCGCAGCACTCGCTGACCACGCAGCGCGCTGCGCAGCTCACCCAGGAGCAGCTGCATCGACGCGTGGCGACGCTCGGGTCGGGCCGCGAGTCCCTGCAAGAGCGCGCGATGCAGCCGCTTGGGCACGCCGCGGCGCTGGCCCGGCACGGTGATCGCTCCGTTCTCGATCGCGACCGCGAGCTCGGCCAGCGTCGCGCCCTCGAACGGCCGCACGCCGTAGAGCGCCTCGAACAGGGTGACGCAGAACGCGAACTGATCGCTCGCGGGACCGATCGTGCCCGCGGCGATCTGCTCGGGCGCCATGTAGGCCGGCGTGCCGACGATCCCGCGTCCACGCGCGGTCGTGGCCTGCAGTGCGCGCGCCTCGTCGCGCAACGCCGGCCCGATCTCGGCGTCGAGCTCGAGCGCGCCGACGTGCGCGAGCCCGAAGTCGAGCACGCGCACCCGTCCGGCACCGACGATGACGTTGTCGGGCTTGAAGTCGCGGTGGATCAGGCCCGCGGTGTGGGCGGCCGCGAGCCCCTCCCCGGCCTGCAGGCACGCGCCGACGACCTCGCGCCAGTCGCGAGTCGCACGCGCGAGCCACTGGCGCAGCGTGAGGCCCTCGACGAACTCCATCGCGATGAACAGCTCGCCGTCCCTGCCCTCGCCGACTTCGTACACGTGCACGACGTTGGGGTGCGACAGCCGTGCGAGCGCGCGGGCCTCGGTGATCACCGCGCGCCGGGCCCCGGCCGCGGCCCCGCCGATGTGGATCACCTTCACCGCGATCTTGCGGTCGAGCCGCGTGTCGTAGGCCTTGTAGACCACGCCCATGCCGCCGCTGCCGACGCGCTCGAGCACGGTGAAGCGGCCGATCTTGATCGGATCGGCCTCGCCGAACACGCGCCGATAGATCGACTGGCGCAGACGGTCGCGATCGATGGCGCAGACCTCGAGGATCGGCATCCCGCCGATCTCGGGCGCCGTGGGGGCTCGGGTGCTCTCGTGCTCGGTCACACCCATGGAGTCGGAGCCACGCGACGGATTGATCGCGGGTCCCGGCGATTTTCCGCCCTGCCCGCCCGCGACACCAGCCTCGCGCGCGGAACCGGCGTCGGCGGCGACCCGGCACCATGGGGCGCGGTATGATCGCGGCGCGTGTCGAGCAAGCCCGCGGTGATGCGCTCGCGCCGACGCGACGTGGCGGTGAGCGCCTTCGTGGTGCTGCACGTGGCGGCGCTGGTGTGGTGGAACCTCGGCGTCGTCGAGTACCGCTCCGGCCCGCCGATGCCCGGCGACGCGGCGATCGAGCGCACGCGGGAGGCCGTCGCGTGGGTGGATCGGGGCGGGCTCGCGCGCGCCGCCTTGACCGCATACGTGCGCGCGACCGGGCTGTGGCAGAGCTGGGTGCTGTTCGGCCCCGACGTGCCGCACGAGACCGGGCGCGTCGAGCTGCTCGGCGTCGCCGGCTTCGATCGCGAGGGCCGTCCGGTCGTCGACCCGACGCCGCTGCGCACGAGCGACGACCCCACGATCACGGAACGCACGCAGATCATCGGCAATCCTCCGTGCGGCTGGGCGCGCGACGATCGCCCGCTCGGCGTGTTCCTCCGCGCGAGCTGGGCACGCTGGCACGCCCGGCAGGCGCCCCAGCGCTACGTGGGTGCGCAGCTAGTGTGCCGGGTGCGCCCCGTCGCGGGCGGCGAAGAGACGACGGAGCTGCTGTGGGCCGGCCCGCTCGACGAAGGGCCGCGTTGATGGCGGGCGGGCTCGCGCAGCGCTGGCGGCGGGCGTTCCTCGACGAGGTCGACATGCGTCCGCTCGGGCTCATGCGCATCGGCATCGGCACGATCGTCACGTCGATGCTGGTCGAGCGCATCGACGAGGCCCGCGCGGTGTACAGCGACGCGGGGTGGATCCCCCACGACGTCGCGATCCAGCTGATGGATCGCTGGCACTGGTCGCTCTTCCACGCGCTCGGCGCTCCCGGGCAGGTCACCGCGGTGCTCGTGCTCGGCGCGATCGCGGCGGCGCTCTTCACCGTCGGCCTGTTCACGCGAGCGACGGGCGTCGCCGCGTTCGTGGTGCTGTGCTCGATGCACGTCCGCAACCCCGCGGTGCTCTACGGCGGCGATCTCACCGGCCGCATCTTGCTCTTCTACTTGCTGCTGATGCCGTGCGGCCGCGCGTTCTCGATCGACGCCGCGCGGAGGCATCGCCGCGAGCTCGTCGCCGCGCTCGCCTCCGGACGTCCACCGGCCCGGCACGCGCGTCCGGTGCCCGGCCCCGTGTGGCCCGTGCGGCTCTTGCAGATCCAGATCTGCATCATCTATCTGGCCACCGGGTTCTCGAAGCTCCACGGCACCGACTATGCCGACGGCAGCGCGCTCTCGCTCGCGCTCGCGAACCCCACGTTCTCGCGCTTCGCATTCGCGGCACCGCTCTACCTCGCGATCGCGCCCGCGCTGTCGCTGCTCACCCGCATCACGCTGTACTGGGAGGTCGCGTTCGCCTTCATGGTGCCGTTCCGCCGCCTGCGCCCCGTCGCGCTCGGCATCGGACTGTTCGTGCACGGCGGCATCTTCGCGCTCATGACCATCGAGTGGTGGGGACCGCTCATGATGATCGGCTACCTCTCGTTCGTGCCCGGCCGTGCGCTCGATCGGCTGTGGGTGCGACAGCTCCGCAGCGTGCGTGCACGACGATGGCCGCAGCGGCTGCGGCTCGAGTACGTGCCGAGCGATGGGGCCGTCGTCCGCTGGGTGGCCGACATCGTGCGCGCCGATGCGTTCCGGCTCGTGCACGCGGTCCCGGTCGAGGCGCTCGCCGGCGGCTGGCGTGTGCTGCACGCCGACGGCACCGTCGCCGACGCGCAGACGCTGCGCCGCGCGCTGCCGCTGTGGGCGTTCGTCATCGCGCGCGCTCGCCCGCGCTGACGAGCCCGGCGGCCCACGCGTCGAGCTCGCGCAGCCACTCGGCCTGGTCGGTGCCGTCCGCGACGAACTCTTCGCGTGCGATCTTCGCGAGCTCGAGCGCGCGCGCGACCTCGCCGGCGTCCGCCCACGCGCGCGCGAGGTGGTAGCGGACCTCGCCACGAAGGGCCGGACGGGATTCCTCGCGCGCGAGGATCGCCAGCGCTTCGTCGTAGGCCCGCACCGCGGCCTGCGGGTCGTGGCGCGCGCGGTGGATGTCGCCGGCGGTCGAGAGCGAGGTCGCCACCATGACGTGCGAGGGCCCGAACGCGGCGGTCGCGATGCGCACCGCGGACTCGGCCGACTCCGCGGCCGCTTCGAGCTTCCCGCTGCTCAGGTAGGCGACCGCGAGGTTGTTGTCGGTGAAGACGAGATCCGCGTGATCGGGGCCGAGCTTCGCGACCTCGATCGCGCGCGCACGCTGCAGCAGCTCGATCGCCCGCACCGGATGCGGCATCGGCATGTACGCGAGCAACCGCGCGAAGTTCGAGACCGCGTTCGCGACCTCGGCGTCGTCGGGCCCGCGCGCACGCTCGAGGATCGCGATGCCACGTTCGAACGCCGGAATGGCCGCCGGCGGATTGCGCCCCTGCGCGAGCGCACTCCCGAGGTTCACGTAGGAGCGCCCGAGCCCGGCGTCGTCGGAGCCCAGCACCGTGACGCCGATGTCGATCGCGAGCTGTAGCTCGCTCACCGCCGCGTCGATCTCGCCCAGGTTGGAGAGCACGCTGCCGAGCTGGCTGTGCGCGCGCGCGACGTCCGGGTGCAGCTCGCCCAGCACGCGCCGGCGCACCTCGAGCGCGAGCGCGAGGTGCTCGCGGGCCTCCCGCAGCTCGCCCATCGCTTCGAGCGTCGCGGCGACGCTGGCGTGGGCGTCCGCGACGAGCGGGTCGAGCTCGTCGTTCTGCTCGATGCGCAGCTCGAGCACCTCGCGACGACGCGCCAGCGCGGGCTCGAAGCGACCGGCGGTGTGCAGCGCATAGCCTTCGTAGGCGAGCAGCGTGGCGCGCAGCCGCACGGGATCGCCGAGTCGCCCGAGCGTGGCGCTGGCGAGCTCGGCCCACTCGAACGCCAGCTCGAACTGGTGCCGCTGACCCAGGATCGAGACCAGCAAGACCTGGGCCTCGGCGCGGGCTCGATCATCGCCCGCCGCGTCGGCGCGCCGGATCGATGCCCGCGCCGAGGCGGACGCGGCCTCGAGCTCACCGACGCGCTCCTCGAGCGCGGCGCACACGAAGGACGCCGTGGCGGCGATGTCGGCATGGGCTTCGGCGTCCGCCGCCAGTGCGCGCGCGTCGGGCAGCGCCTCGGCGTAGTGCCCGGTACGCCGAGCGGTCTGCGCACGCGCGAGCCTGGCCAACAGCTCCGCGGGGGCCGCGACCGCCGGAGCATCACGCCGGAGCCGCTCGACGTCGGCACAGGGCTCGAGTGGAGCGAGCGCCGCGCTGGCTGCGACGGCCCGCGTGACCATCCGCCGGTCCGGCTCACCCAGTGCCTCGGCCAGTGACGCGAGCTCGTCGAGGCGTCGATCGAGACACTGCATGCGTGCGTCGAACATCGCTTCGGACTGCACGCCTTGCTCGTACGTCGCGACGCACGCGTCGTGGTGTTGCTGCTTCCAGTCGCCGGCCCAGCGCTCGAGCACTTCGCCGGCGTGCTGCCAGCTGTCCCCGGCGTAGGCGAGCCCCGTCGACGCGAACGCTTCGGCGATCCTCGTCTTGGTCTGCTCGTTCCACAGCTCGTCGAGCCGCGTCGCCTTGGGCGTGCAGCGGTCCAGCGGCTGGCTCGAGGCCGAGACGACGAGCGCGCCGGCGATCGTGCCCCCGAGCGCCGCCGCGGCGACGGCGAGTGCGAGCGGGCGACGGCGACGGCGCGCGAGGGTCTGCAGCAGCGCAGTGATGCTCGGCCAGCGCTGCGCGGGGTCGACCGCGAGCCCGCGCACGACCGCGCGGCGCAGCCAGCCGGGCACACGCGCACGCGCGCTCGGTCGCTGGACCCGCTGCGCCAGCGCCTCGGCCCGCAGCTCCTCGCTGGTCGTGCCCGCGAACGGACGCACCCCGAACAGCGCCTCGTACATCGTCGCGCAGAACGAGTACTGGTCGGTGGCCTCGTCGGCCTCGCCCGCGAACGCTTCGGGGGCCATGTAGGCCGGCGTCCCGACCACCAGATCGGTCTCGATCGCGCCACCGCCGTCCGACGACGGCGTGGTCTCGAGCGTGACCATCGTGCCCGGCCGCGACAGTCCGAAGTCGACGACACGTGCATGGCCGTGCTCGACCAGCACGTTGTCGGGCTTGAAGTCGCGGTGGACGATGCCGGCTTCGTGCGCGGCGACGAGCGCGTCACCCGCCTCGGCCAGCACATCGAGCACGTGTCGCCAGCTGCGCGGGGTCTGCAACCACGCGCGCAGCGTGACGCCGTCGACCAGATCCATCGCGATGAACCGCTCACCGCGATGGCTGCCGACCTCGTGCACCGCGACGACGTTGGGGTGCCGCAGCCGCGCGAGCGCCCGTGCCTCGCGATCGCCGGCATCGGTGCGGAGCTTGGCGCCGAGCACCTTGAGCGCCACCTTGCGATCGAGCAGCGGGTCGTACGCGGCGAACACCGTGCCCATCGCGCCGGCGCCGATCTTCGACAGCACCACGAAGCGACCGACGCTCACGGGGTCGGCGCTCCCGAACATGCGCTCGTGGAGGCTCGCGAACACCCGCTCGCGCTCGATCCCCTGCTCGGGCGCGAGAGCGGCGAATCGCTGGCGCGCTGCGACGTCCTCGCGCGTCCCTTGCGTCCCCATCGTCAGCCTCGTCCAGCCTACCTGCTATCCTCGGGCGAAGCGATGACGACCGACTTCGACCTGCTCCAGAGCTGGCGCGACGGCGACCAGTCGGCAGGCAGCGATCTGTTCCGTCGCTACTTCGACTCGCTGTATCGGTTCTTCGTCAACAAGCTCCCCGACGAAGCCGAGGATCTGATCCAGTCGACGTGGATGGCGTGCGTCCGCTACGCCGAGCAGGTCGCGGCCGCCACCAGCTTCCGCGCGTACCTGTTCACGATGGCGCGCAACGAGCTCTGTCGGGTGCTCCGCGAACGGAAGCCGCGCGAGCAGGTCGACTTCGGGGTCACCTCGCTGCAAGACCTCTCGCCTTCTCCGCGCACCGCGGCGGTCGCCGGCGAGGAGGAGCGTGCGCTGCTGGCCGCGTTGCGCTCGCTGCCGCTCGAGCTGCAGCTCCTGCTCGAGCTGCACTACTGGGAGGAGCTGTCGACCTCCGAGCTCGCGGGCGTGCTCGAGATCCCGCACGGCACTGTGAAGACCCGGATCCGACGTGCACGAGAGCTGCTCGAGGCCGCGCTCGCGAGTGGTCCGCGGCCGCTGCTCGGCGATCAGCTCGACGAGTGGGTGCGATCGATGCGCCGCCGCGCGCCCACGTCGGGGTGAGCCGACGCGAGCGCGCGGAGCGGCATGCAGCCTAGCGTCCGTCCGCACGGATCTCGTACTGCATGGTGTTGGCGACCGACTTCGCGTCGAAGTGCACGGTCAGGATGTGGCCACGCATGCCGCTCAGGGTCTTCTTCCAGACCTTGCCGACGTTGTCGTTGCCGTTCTCGATCGTGAAGCTCCACAGCTTGGTCTGCTTGCCGCGGTAGTCCTTGCACACCGTGACCTCGGTCTTCGCCTTGCCGTCGAGCTTCTCGATGCGCAGGTCGACCTGGTTCTCGCTGATCGGCTTCTCGCCGATGAACAGGCGCCCGCCGGTGCTGACCAGCTTGCCCTTCAGCGTCTCGCCGAGCGACAGCCGACGCGGACCGATGCGCGCCCAGCTGTTCTTCGCCGCGCTGTTCCAGAACTTGATCATGTCCTCCGCGACCTTGGCGACCTTGTTGGCCGCGTCGAGGCAGACGTTCGGGGGCACGGCGCCCTCGCTGGCGACGGTGACGACGGCGCAACCCAGGGCTTTCAGCTCGGTGTCGTGCTCGGCCCAGATGTCCTTGGTGATCTTGGTGCCGGATTCGCATCCGCCGGCCTGCGCCTGCGTGACGGGTGCTGCAGCGACGCCGGTGGCGATGATGGAGGAGAGGATGATGGAGCCGAGCCTCATGGTTGCGATTGCCTTTCGATCCTTCATTGGCGAGCGGCACGCTCGCAATGACGTCCCGCGCACCCGAAACGCGAGAAGCGCCCGAGCTCTCGCGAGCCGGGCGCTTCCAGTTGCGCAGCCGTGTTCGAATCAGAGCTCGAGCACGAGCGCGTCGTTCGTCTCGTCGGTGCCCTTGATCTCCACCTCGACGACGGCGCGCTTGACCACGATGCCGACGGGCAGCGCCCGCTCGGGGATGTCGAGCTTCTGCGTCGAGATCGTGTCGACAGGCGGATCGCCGAGGTTGACGGAGAAGTCGACGCCGTTGATGTCGGTGACGAGCAGCGTCACGTTGGACACGTCGGAAGCGGCGAAGTCGTTCGACAGCGTGAAGTAGAGCTTGCGCTCCTCGGTCGTCAGCGTGCAGGCCGGGCACGGGGGCTTCGGCGGCTGCGGCTTCACCAGGATGGCGACCGGATCCGAGTAGTTCCATGCGCACGCCTGGGCCGCGGCAGTGGTCTGCGCGTCACCGGGTGCGATCGCCTGCGTGGTCGCGCCACAGATCGACTCCGTTGCGGCGCACGAGTCGGTCGCACCGTAGGGCGACGGCGGCACCCACGTGCCCATGACGGTCGGGACCTCGCCCTCGAGCTCGTCGAGATCCGCCGCGCCCACCCCGGGTACGCACCAGGAGTCGAACGCGGGGCACGTGATGCCCGGCCGATCGCACGCTGCGACGAGCGCACCGCAGATGTCCACGCGCCTCACCTCGTCCGGTGCGCCGTCGAGGCTCATCTTCAGCTCGTGCTCCGTGAGCGTCGCACCGTCGAAGACCGCCTGCATCGTGGCCCAACCGTTCGCGCCCGGGGTGTACGACGCCGCCATCGCCCATGCGGCCGTCGTGAGCGCGGCGGCGGCGGACGAGCCGGTGATCGGATCGTCCGTCGTGACCGCACCGACGACGTGATCGGCGAGCGCGACGAGGGGCGGCACGCTCTCGCTCGGTGTCCCCGCGAGCAGGTCGCCATCCAGCTCGACGCCTGCGGCGGCGTAGACGAGCGGCCGGGTCGCCATCGGAATCGGGACCGGCAGGGCCGCGGCGTTCGGCAGGCCGAAGAGCGCCACGCAATCGGCCTCCGTCGGTGCGGCCTCCTCCTGCCATCTCGCGGGGAAGATGCCTTCCTGGCTGCAGGTGACCGCGTCTTGGTTGCCCGCTGCCGCGACGACGATCTCGCCGTGACAGGAGAGGTGCATCAGCGCCGTGTGCACGGCCTCGGCGTTCGCGAGCATGTTCTCGCCGGCATCGTCGAACAGCTCGTCCTGCCAACCGGCCGAGATGTTGATGATGTGGGGCTCGTCGTGGCCAGCGACCCACCAGCGTTGGTGCGCCTCCATGAGCCCGCCGCCGAGATCGGCGAACGTTCCGCCGCGACCGCCGTGCGTCGGATCGGTCGCGGTCAGGGAGAGCCGCGGCATCGCGAGCACGCGATGCACCTTCACGTGACAGTCCGCCGGCGACGTGGCGGGACACGCGAGATCCTCGATCATGCGCTTGATGAGCTCGCCGTGGTCGAAGTTGAAGAAGTCCTGGAAGTCGTGCGGGACCGTGTCGAGCACGGTCACGCGCACGTCGACGCGTACGTCCTCGCTGGAGGCTCCGCCCACCTCCAGCTCGCTGGCCTCGACTCGACCGGCGCCTTCGCGCGTCAGCGCCTGCAACGTCGCACCGAGATGGCTGCTCATGGGGATCGGGAGCTGCGGCGGCGGCATGGGATTCACCGCGCGACAATCGAGCACTTCGTCGGTGAGCAACCCGTTGATGTAGTTGACCTGGGGCAGCGTGGGCGCGACGTTCTGCTTCCATTGGTACGCGCAGTAGCGACCCGCGACGCCGGGCAGAGCGAGCGGGTGGTCCTGCAGGTACGGCGTGCCGCGCTCGAGCACGTTGGTCACCGTCCACTTGTTCGCGTTCTGCGTCCCCGCCGGGATCAGACAGTCCTCGCCCGTCGAGATCCCGATGATCCGGCGGGGTGAGCAGAGCGCACCCTGCACGTCCGCCGCGCCGATCCGGATCTCCTCGAGCGCCTCGCTGCCGTCGGCCGGGTCGACCTCGACGTCCGCACAGGCCGCGAGCGTAAGCGTTGCCACACAAAAACCAGTCGTGCGCAGATCCATCGTCACCAACTCCTCGAAGACGACGACCCATTGGCCGTCGGGTGGATATCCATGACGGGCTGACCCCGTTCAGCTCGTGGCCGCCCGGCATTCGGCGACCTGCCCCCCAAGAGTCGGATCGGGCTCCAGCGGATTGCCCCGAAACGAGGGCAATCCGGCCGGGCCGGGGGCTACTCTAACGGAGCGAGCTGGCGAGGACGATGATGGTGGCCAAGGACGATGTCGCGCTCGTGCGCCGGGCGCTCGCGCCGGAGCGCGTGGCCCAGCGCGAGCTCGCCGCCCGCCTGCTCGATCCGATCCACCGCGAGGTGGCGATCGCGATGCGTCGCCACGCTGCGGCGCGCGGTCGCGATGGTCGCCAAGACGTGCTCGACCTCGTGCAGGATGTGCTGGTGAGTCTCTTCGAGCGCGACGGGCAAGAGCTGCGCCGCTGGGACCCCGAGCGGGGCCGCAGCCTCGAGAGCTTCGTCCGGCTCGTCGCCCGTCGCAAAGTCGCGCGCGTGCTCGGCCAGGTCCGTGGCAACCCGTGGGCCCTCGCGCCGGTCGATGCCGCGCCCGACCAAGCCGACGACGCGTCGCTGCAGCAGATCGAGCAGCGCGAGGCCCTCGAGTCGATCCTCGACGGGCTGTACGCCGGCATGGAGAGTCGCGACGCCGAATTGTTCGAATTGTCCTTCGTGGACGATCTCGATTCCGACGAAGTCGGCCGTCGCATGGGCATGAGCAGCGGGGCCGTGAACGCATGGCGCTACCGCGTGCGTAAAGCCGCACAGAAACTCGCGGCCGAGGTCGTCGCAGCGAATGACAAGCCGTCATCGACGGCCGGGCGCGCTGCCAAGGGAGAAGCAGCCGATGGCCGATGAGCTCTTGTCCGCGCTGGGGAAGCTCCGGCGGGAGGAGCTCGCGAGCGACCCGGCCCAGGGTGACCCCGTGCACGCCGCCGACCCGACGCTGACCACCACAGAGCGCAACCGTGTGCTCGACGCCGTGTTCACCCAGCTCGGAGCGGCCGATGCCTCCGCGCCCGTGCCGCAGGGATCCGCGCCCGCCGAGGCGAAGGTGCTGAGCCCGGCGCGTTGGCGCTCGGCGGCGCTGCTCGGCGCCGTGTTGGCGATCGCGGCTGCCGTCGTGCTCGTGCTCGCGCGGCCGGGCGGCGGTACGCGCTACGACGAGGGCGCGGCGCTGCCGAGCTTCTCGATCACTCGGCTCGAAGGTGGTGCCTCGGCGGTGCGCTCCGATCCGGGCACACGGCCGCTGCAGCTGCGGAGCCCGCACGACGCGATCGATCTGGTCATCACTCCGAGCACGCGCGTGCACGACGAGCTCGGCGTCGTCGTCGTCGCGCGACCCACCGAGGGCGCTCCGCGGCTCGCGACGATCACGAAGCAGGTCGAGCGATCGGCGGACGGCGCGATCCGCATCAAGGGACCGCTCGACCAGTTCATCGCCCTCGATCCCGGCGCGTGGAAGCTCGAGTGGCTGGTCGGGCGCGCGGGCGCCGAGCCCACCACGCTCGCCGCCGTCGACGATGCGAAGGCCGCGGGCGCGTGGCGCCGCGTGACCATGGAAGCTATCATCGCGTCCGACTGACGAGAGTAGCGCGCTGGTGTGCCTCGCTCCTGCTCGTGGCGTGCGGTTCGCAGCCGAGCGCAGTCGAGCAGCACACCACCGAAGCGACCGCCGTCGCGGTCGATCCGGGCGAGCCGGAGATCTTCGGCTGCTTCGTGCGACGACCCGACGCCTGTCTGCTCGTCGAGGGCGAGTCGCACACGCTCGGGGTGTGGCTCGACGTCGCGCCGGACGCACGGGTGCAGGTCACGATCGACGGCGTGGTGGTGGAGAGCACGACGCGCAGGGCCGATAGCGGCCTTCGCATCGAGACTCCGATCCCCGCGGGCGCCCACATGCTGTCGATCGCGGGAATCGATCCCGCGTGGACGCATGCCGTCGAGGTCACGTTCGCGCCGGCGCCTGCGCTGCCCGTCCTCCGCGAGGCGCAGCGCATCTTCGCGACCGGCGACGCCACCGGAGCGCGGGCGCTGCTGCGCGCGCAGACGACCACCGATCCGGTGGAGCGCATGCGCCTCTTCGACATGCAGCGCGCCTTCGCGATGCGCTCCGACGACACCGCGGGAGCACTCGCGGCCGCGAAGTCCGAGCTCGAGCTGGCGCGTGCGCACGGCTACCCGGACCACTTCGCGGACGCGGCCCAGACCATCTTCCACCTGCACTTCTCGGCGGGCGAGCTGGTCCTCGCGCGCGAGCTGGCCGAGCAGACGACCGCTGCCGGAGCGGGTGCGCAGCGGCTCGCGATCGTCTCCAACTACGAGCTGGGCTTGCTCGCGCTGGCGTCGGGCGACGCGGACGGGGCCGAACGTCGCCTCGCGGAGACCTCACGGCTCGCCGAGCGAGCCGGCGATCGCGACTACCTCTTCGCGGCGGATCAGATGCGCGCGATCGTGCTCGCCGAGCTCGGTCGCGCCGAGGATGCCCGCATCGCCGCGCGGCATGCCGTGCAGTACGCTTCGCACGAAGCGACGTCCTGCATCGATCGCCTGCGCATCCTCGACAACGTGGCGTGGACGTCGATCCGACTCGCGCAGGCCGAGCTGCCCTACGACGAGCCCCACGACATCCTCGCGCGGATGTTGGAGGCCGCCGCGCCGGGTGCCGAGTGCCCGAGCCCGGAGTTCTACGACGAGGCACGCATCAACCTCGCGCTCGCCTGGCTCGTGGAGGACGAGCCCGAGCTCGCGCACGAGGTCGCGCTCGATCTGCTCGCGGCGCACGAGCCGAGCTCGACGCCCTGGGTCGAGGAGCTGGCCGCGATGGCGGCGCTCGGCACCGGCCGCTGGGCCGACGTGCCGGAGCTGCAGCCCGCGCAGGTCCGCGATCCCTGGCTCGAGTGGCTCGGCGCGGTGCGGTACGCGGAGACGCTCGAGCGCTCGGGCTTCGACGACGCGGCGATCGAGGCCTGGATCGCGCTCGAGCAGCGGCTCGATCGCGCCGTGCGACAGGTCGGTGTCGACGCGGAGCAGGAGCGCTTCCTCGCCGGCCGGGCCGTCAGCGCACAGCGGCTCGTCGACCTGCTCCTGCGGGGTCGGCACGACGATGCGGCGATGTGCCGCGCTCGCCTCGCCATCGCGCGCGCGGTGCAGTCCTCCGATCGCAGCGCGCGCACGGCCGCGCTCAGCAAGGAGCAGCAAGCCGGCTGGAACGCGGAGATCGAGCGCTATCAAGCGCTGCGCGGCGCGAACGAGCAGGCGGCCCATGGCGAATGGGTGCTGCCCGCCGACGAGCTCGAGCGCGTGCGACGGCGCCGCGCCGACCAGCTCGAGGCCGCCGATGCCCGCATCGATGCGCTGCTCGGGATCTCGCCCGTCGCATCCGATTGCACGCGCCTCGCCGAGCCGAGCGCTGCGCGTCCGCTCCTCGTCGCATTCGAGGCCACCGACGACGTGGTGGTGTTCGTCGCCGACGAGGCCCGCGTGCGAACGCTGCGCGTGCCGCTCGAGGCCTCGCTCGCGACGTGGGCGGCGTTGCTCGCCGAGCCGCTCTCGGCACTCGAGGAGGCCGAGCGCGTCACGGTGCTCGCGGGCGGGCGCGCGGCGACGATCCCGTTCCACGCGCTCGTCCACGACGGCCGCACGCTGCTCGCCGACACCCCCATCGCGTACGGCCTGGATCTGCTCTCGCGCCCCTCCGCGATCGACGACGACGAGCAACCGGCGGCCCTCGTGGTCGCGGATCCGCGCGGCGATCTCGAGGCCGCGGACGCCGAGGCGACGCTCGTCGAAGCGCGGCTGCGCGAGCACGCGTGGCAAGTCGTCGCGCACCGCGGCGCATCCGCGACGCGCGAGGCCGTGCTCGCGGGCCTCGCGGAGTCTTCGCTCTTCCACTACGCCGGGCACGGCTCGCGCGGGACCTCGGCCTGGGACGCCGCGTTGCGGCTGGCCGACGACACCGAGCTGCGCACGGGCGACGTGCTCACCGCGCCCAAGGTGCCGGCCAACGTCGTGCTGGCCGGCTGCCACACCGGGCGTCGCGATGCTGCGACGATCGCGGGCGGCATGAACCTCGGCCGTGCCTTCGTGCTCGCCGGCGCCGACGCGGCGCTCGTCGCCGATGCCGAGGTCGGCGATGCCGCGACCCGCGAGCTGTCCGAGGCGCTCTATGTCGATGCGACGCTCGATCTCCCCGCCGCGCTGCGCCGCGCGCAGACCCGTCTGCGCGAGGCCGGCGTCGCGGACTGGTCGGCGTTCCGCGTGCTGGTCCGCTGAGCTTCGCCCGTCATCGCGTGCCCTTCGCCCGCCAAAGGTGGAAGCGGACATCACGATGAACGACTTCCTCACCACCCTCGGTACCTTGATCACCGCCTTCACCCTCGCGACGCCGGCGCTCGCCGACGACGGCAAGAAGAAGGAAGCCGCGAAGGAGCGCTTCGAGGACCTGGATCGCGACGGCAACAAGAAGCTCACGCTGCAGGAGTTCATCGCCGGTCGCAGCCGCGACGAGTCGGTCGGCGCCGCGAAGGTGTTCGCGAAGATCGACACCGACAACGACGGCATCGTGACGCCGGCGGAGTTCGAGGCGGGCGCGAAGCACCGCAACCACGAGCGCGGCAAGTAACGCAGCGCGCGATCAGCCCGGCTTGCCGTCGCCTTCGAGACGCGAGTCCAGCAGGCGACGCACGCTGACGTCGAGGCGGCTCGCGAGCATCTCGAGCACGCTGTCGAGCTCGGGCTCGGCGACCTCGAGCTTCTGGCCGAGCGCCGTGCGCATCGCGGACAGCAGCGAGAGGCGAGCGTCCTCGAGCCAGCGGAACGCGGTGGCCCGGTGCACGCCGTAGGTGTTCGCGATGCGCTCGGTCGACAGCCCGTAGAGGTAGCGCTGGCGCAGGAGGTTGCGCTGCCGCGGCGTGAGCGAGGCGAAGCCGGCCTGCATGGCATCGGGCACCGCCGCACCGTAGGCGTGGCGCATGTACTCGAGCTCCGGATCGCTCTTGTCGGGCACGCGATCGAACAGCGCGGCGTCGCCCGCTGGGCGATCGGGGGGCGTGGCGCGACGCGCCTGGTCGAGCATCACGCGCGTCGCGGTGACACGCACCCAGCTGCGCAACGGGCCGCGCCCCGCATAGCCGCCGATGCGGGTGTCGCGGCCGGGCGCCGCCACGAACAGACGCTCGCGGACGCGCTGGCGGAACTCGTCCTTGGGGATGCCGAGATCCGTCGAGCGCGCGTAGGCGAGATCGATGTCGTGCAGGAACGCGCGATCGAACGCGACGAGCGCGGCGTTCTGCCCCGCCGCGCATGCGCAGGCGAGCACGAGATCACCGGCGTGCAGTGCGTCGAAGAGCGGCAACGGCTCGTCGTCCTCGCCGACGTTCGCCGCGATGCGGGCCGCCACCGCACCCGCATCCGCCGGCGTGATGCCGTGCGCCGCCACGCCCTCGTGCCACAGCCGCTCGAGCCGCTCGGCGAGCGCGGGCTCGGCCGCGAAGCGCTCGCGCAGCGGCTCGGACAGGTCCGCGAGCAGCCGCGCGCGCATGAGCTCCCCGGTCGACACCGCGGCCCGAGCCTACCAGCCGGCCCCTGCATTTCACACCAGCGACACCTGCGGGCAGCCCCCGTCTTCCCTGCCGAACCCCGAAAGGACCCTGCAAATGAAGGCTCTCAAGATTCTCGGCTTCATCTTCGGCGCGATCGGTCTCGCCGTCTTCGTGTTCTGGTTCGGCTGGCTGCGTGCGCCCGCCGCCGAAGACGTCTGCGACAACGTCGCCAAGATCCTCAAGAAGGAAGCCGGCAGCGAGATGCCGCCGGAGCTGCGCAAGGAGTGCATCGCCGAGTACAGCAAGGCGCCGGAGTTCGGCCGCGTGCCGTGGGTGAAGCAGCTCAAGTGCGTGCGTGATGCCGGGTCGATGAGCGAGCTCGAGGGCTGCAGCAAGCGCAGCTAACCCGAGCGGTGCTGGGCCCGTCGCGCGAGCGCACGACGGGCCGCGGCCGCGACCTGCGGGTCCTCGTGATCGGCCAGCGCGTCCACCCGGGCGCGCTGGTCCTCGCTCCACTCTTCGTCGCGGTTGCCGAGCACGAGCAGCGCGTTGCGTTGCATGCTGCGCCGCGCGATGCGGCGCACCGCCGTGTTCTTCACCCACGCGCGATACGTCGCGCTGCCGATGTCGACGAGCCGCCACGGATCGGCCGCCCGCGGACCCCGCGGCGGGGGCCCGATCCACGCCACGGGCGGGATCTTCTGCTCGCGCTCCGCACCGGCGTTGTACGGGCACACCTCCTGGCACGCATCGCAGCCCGCGAGCCGCTCGCCGATCGCATCGGCGAGCTCGTCCGCGATCGCGCCACGGTGCTCGATGGTGAGATACGAGATGCAGCGCCGCGGATCCAGCTCGCCCGGCGCCACGAGTGCGTTCGTGGGACACGCGTCGATGCACCGCGTGCACGCGCCGCAGGCATCCCACCGGGCCTCGGCGAGCGCTCGCTCCGGTGTGGCCCCCCGCCACTGCGCGGTGGTGAGCACGCAACCGAGCAGCACCCAGCTGCCGAGCCCGGGCACGATCACGCAGCCGTGCTTGCCGATGAAGCCCAGCCCGGCGAGCGCAGCGGCGGCGCGCTCGAGCACGGGCTTCGTGTCGACGCAGATGAGCGAGCGCGAGCCGGGCGCGAGCCGATCGATCGCGGCTTCGATCGCCTCGAGCCGCTCGTGCACGACCGTGTGGTAGTCGGCGGTGCGGGCGTAGCGAGCGATCGCACCGGGTCCGCCGCGATACGGCACGGCGGCGACGACCAGCGATGCGGCGCCGTCGAGCATGCGCGTGGGGTCACGGCGGATCTCCGCGGTGCGGGCGATGAAGTCCATCTCGCCCTGGCGCCCGAGCGCGAGGTAGCGATCGAGGGCTGCGCGCGCGGGCGCGAAGCCGGGATGATCGAGCCGCACGATGCCCAGCCGCAGGAGCCCCACCGACTCGGCGATCTGCGCGAGCTCGGCGAGCTCGGCGTCGCCCAGCGTGGTCAACCGACCCCCGCGCTCGGACAGTCCAGCGCGAGCACGCACGCTTCGCAACGCGGTGCCCGGGCGTTGCAGGTCTCGCGGCCGTGCAGGATGAGCTGGTGCGCGAGCTTGATCCACCGCCGCTTCGGCACGCGCTCCATCAGCGCGCGCTCGACCGCCTTCGCGTCGTCGGCCTTCACGAAGCCCAGCCGCTGGCTCACACGCTCGACGTGCGTGTCGACCACGAAGCCGGAGGGGATGCCGTAGGCGGTGCCGAGCACGACATTCGCGGTCTTGCGCGCGACCCCGGGCAGCTGGACGAGCGCAGCGAGGTCGCGGGGCACCTCGCCACCGTGGCGCTCGCACACGAGCTTCGCGGTCTCGACGAGGTGGCGGCTCTTGTTGCGGAAGAAGTTGATGCGCCCGATGACCTTCTGCAGCTCCTCGGGCTCGGCCTGCGCGAGCTCGACGGGCCCGGGCCAGCGCGCGAACAGCTCGGGCGTGACCTCGTTGACCAGCTTGTCCGTGCACTGTGCGGACAAGATCGTCGCGACGAGGAGCTCCCAGCCATTGCGGTGGACGAGCGCACACGTGGCGTCGGGCAGGATGCGCTGCAGCCGACGGAGCTGGCGCGTCAGCGTGGCGTCGTCGACGAGGCCCTGCTTCTTCTTCGCCACGCGTCACCTCGCAGGCGCACGCACGCGCTCGAGCAGATCCCAGAGCATGCGCGCGGTGGCGCCCCACAGCGGCGGATGATGGATCGCGAACTCGTGCAGCTCGTAGCGGTACCCGTCCCAGATGCCGCCACCGGTGATGCGATGGATCGCGGGATCGGAGACGGTCGAGATCGTCGGCGTGAGGATCGCGTGCACCTCGACGCTCGCGCGCACCGGCTCCCAGTCGGGGGGCGCCCACGCGACGTACGGCACGATCATGAAGCCGGTCGGCGTCGGCACGGCGCCGAGCCGCCCGATGACGTTCGCGTCGCGGCGTGCGAGCGCCACCTCCTCCTCGGCTTCGCGGAGCGCAGTGTCGACCAAGGTCGCATCACCGACCTCGGGCTTGCCGCCGGGGAACGCGAGCTGCCCGGCGTGTGATCGCAGTTGGCCGGATCGCTCGATGAACACGAGGCGAACCCCGGTGCCGTCCTCGATCTGGCCCGGCAGCAGGATCGCGAGCACGGCGGCATGCCGCAGCCGACCCGGATCCGGCAGCTCGCCATCGATCGGATCGAGACGTGCGGACAGATCGGACGGCAGTCGTGCGATCGGCTCCACGTCGGTCGACATACCACGACGCTGCGGGTTGGAAGTATCGCGCGTGCCGCGGTCAGAGGTAGGCTGTGTCGACGAAGATGGCGAAGACCCCGCCGCGGCCCGTGCTCCCTCCGCCCCCCTCCGTCGGTCCCGATACGCCGATCGCGAAGGCGCCGAAGGTCGGTGACGACACGCCGGTCGAGCCGGTCCCGGATGCGTGGTTCACCGACTTCGAGGCCGAGGAAGTGCCGCCCTCGATGATCGATACCGAGACCGTCGACGTGCGCGACGTCGAGGCCTCGAACGACGCGGGCGATGCGGCAGCGCTGCTCGCGAGCAGCCCGGTGACCGAGCCCGCGGCGGCGCCGGAGGTGGCGATCGTCGAGGCCGCGCCCGCGGAGATCGTGAGCGCGGCGCCGCCTCTGCTCGGCGAGGCCGGCGGCACCGTGGCGGCCATGCCCGCGCCGACGCCGGAGCCGAAGCAGCGGCTCATGACGCAGCTCGTCGCTGGCGGGCTCGCGGTCGTCGCAGTGGTCGCGATCGCGATCCGTTGCTCGGGTGGTCCGGCGAGCTCGGTCGCGACGCCGAGCGATCCGATCGCGCGCGCGGGTGGCTCGCCCGGCGTCGAGGCGCGCGTCGAGGATTCGGGCTCGGCGATCGCGAGAAACGGT
>CAZFKC010000007.1:0-3213 GCA_964519175.1 uncultured Nannocystaceae bacterium | reverse complement strand
GACGGCGCGGCGCAGGACGGCGCAGCGCAAGACGGCGCGGCGCAAGACGGCGCGGGGCAAGACCAGGCTGCGCGGGCCGACGACGCTGCGCAGGCGGATGCTGCGAAGGACGCCGCGCAGGCGGACGACGCTCGTGTGGACGACGCCGCCGACGCGCGCAACGACACGCCGACGACCGCGAAGGACGGCAGCACCAGCGCGCCGGCGAGCAAGAGCAGCGGCCGTACCGACAGCGCAGCATCGGCGAGCACGCGCAGCGCCGAGCAGTCGATGACCGCCGAAGAGCTGCTCGAGCTCGCCCGCAAGGCGTGGAAGGCGGGCAACGCCCGCGACACGTACAAGTACGCGAACAAGAGCCGCTACAAGCAACCCTCGGCCGAGGCCACCGAGCTCGCGACGCTCGCGGCGTGCAAGATGAAGCTCGACGAGGCCGCGAAGAGCAGCTTCAAGGAGCTCTCCGGCGATCGTCGCAAGCGCGTCCGCAACGAGTGCCGCGATCTGGGCGTGCGCGTGGGCCTGTGAGGCCCGCCGCGGGGGCTACACGCTGAACGACGACCCGCAGCCGCAGCTGCCGGTCGTGTTGGGGTTGTTGAACTTGAACCCCGCGCCCTGCAGCCCCTCGACGTAGTCGATCGTCGTGCCCATCAGATACATGAAGCTCATCTGATCGGAGACGAGCAGCACGCCGTTGCTCTCGAACTCGTAGTCGCCCTCGGCCTTCTCGTCGAAGTACAGATCGTACTGGAAGCCCGAGCACCCACCGCCCATCACCTTCACCCGCAGGGCATAGTTGGGCTCGATGCTCTCCTGCGAACGGATCTCGCGGACCTTGTCGGCGGCGATCTCGGTCAGGGCGAGCACCGCGGCCGGAGCCTCTGCTGCGGCCTCTGCATGCGAATCTGCGGGCACGGCGGGCGCGGCGGGCGGGGAGTGCTGCTCTTGGGACGTTTCAACGGACATCGGACAGGCCTGACGTGCACGTAAGATGCGCCGGAACCCACCCCCGGTCAAGACGACCGCGCTCCCCCGCCCTTCGCGTCGGGCAGCGGAGTCGACGGCGCGCTCGCAGCGATGCGGTCGTGCGCGTTTGACAGGGCAAAAGCGTATCCCCTACCGTGACCCCCTGAGATCCCTCACCAAGCGCGTGAGCATCTCAGCGGAGCCCCGGATGACACCGAAGCGCCCAGCACGCCTCTGCCTCGTCGCCTTCACCCTGTCGATCGCTGCCGCCGGCTGCGACAGCCGCGAGAAGTCGATGGAACGCCAGATCGATCAGGAGAAGCGCGAGGTCAAGAAGGAGGAGATCGTCGCCGCCGAGGTCCCGCCGCATCCGACGCGCGAGAAGCTGCTGCCGGTCCTCGAGAAGATCTATCCGCTCAACAAGGTCCCGCCCGCGACGGAGACCGAGCTCGAGGCCGACGGCACCTACAACTACGAGGTGCAGGCGGGTGTGGCGTCGGTCGTGAAGCTGGCCGGTGGGCTCTCCGAGCAGGACAAGATCAAGGCCATCGTCACCGGCACCGCCGAGGCCGACGCGTGGGCGTTCCGCAGCGACGCGCGCCGCGACTACGCCGACCTCGTGCACCGCGTCATGCGCGGCTACGGCAACGATCAGAAGGAACAGATCCTGCGCATGTACGGGCAGCTCCGGCTGCTGCAGTTCTTCAACAGCGCCGATGCCCAGGCCGCGATCGACAAGCTGCCCGAGGACGTGAAGCCGACCGTCGTGGCGATGCAGCAGCACTTCGTCACCGACAAGGAGAAGATCTGGCAGGACTGGATGAACGTGCGCATGTACGCACGTCGCGTCGTCGCCGGCGACGAGCCCTATCGCAGCGTGCTGCGCCAGATCAAGCAGGAGCTCGGCCACGAGGAGCCCCCGCCGCTCACGTGGGAGCAGTCGACCGAGGGTCCGTTCGCCGGATGGGCGAAGGAGATCCGCGACAACGAGGAGCTGTTCATCAAGCTCACCGACCTCCGCGAGCTGAAGGATCGCGAGGAGTACCTCAACGAGACCCACTCGATGTGGGTCGTCGACGGCTCGCCGAAGGTGCCCGCGAAGGCGAAGAACGTGAAGATCGATCCCGAGCTCGGCTTCGGGGTGCACCGCGAGGATCTCGGCGGCGGCTACAACGAGCTGACGTTCGTGTTCTCGAAGAAGCTCTCGGGCACGGCGCTCAAGCGCGCGTTCGTGCGCTCGATCATCTACGGGCAGCTGCTCACCGACTTCGCGATGCTCGCCACCGCGGGCGGCGACTTCGCGCAGCGCGACGAGAACAACATGATCGACAGCAAGACGGCGGTCGTGCCGGACAAGTACGATCCGCTGTACGCGAAGTGCGGCAGCTCGGCCGCGCTCGACACGTTCGTCACGCACTTCAAGTCGAAGTTCCCGTTCCTGGCCGATCTGCCGGGCAGCGGCGACGAGCAGGCGACGCTCAACGCGGCCCACAAGTGCGTCATCGACGGTGCGAAGGGCGACATCCACGTGCCCGCGAAGGACGACATGAAGGACGTCGAGGGTCCGGCGCCGGGCACCCGGCTCGCGCTGTTCCAGATGCTCGCGCGCTTCGAGAACGTGGACGTCGACATGGCGAAGATGGGCTCCGAGAAGAAGACCGAGGAAGACGAGGTCATCGAGGACGCCGAGGCCGTGCTCAAGCGGATCAAGGAGAAGGAGAACGAGGGCAAGGGCATCAAGTAGCCCGCAATCGATTCGGGGCCGCCGCGCATCTACCCCGCGTGGAGGCCCGTGCCGTGCCCCGGATCGCCCTCTTCGTCCTCGTCGTCCTCTCTGCGTGCACCGGCGCCACCGCGGGCGAGACCACGCCTGCACCGAACGTCGCGGGCGCATCGGCGCCGGTCGTCGTGCCGCCACCGGTGGTCGAGAGCTCGGTCGCCATCGTCGCGCCCGAGGCCGGCGGCTCGCTCGCGAAGACGTGCGCGAAGGGCCACTGCGAGTTCGCGTGCCCCGGGGGCTCGACCTGCACGAGCACGTGCAGCGGCGGCGGCTGCGATCAACGCTGCGAAGGCGACGCGACCTGCGATTTCACCTGCTCCGGCGGCAACTGCAAGCAGACCTGCCGCGCAGGCTCGAGCTGCACCCTGACCTGCAGCGGCGGCGGCTGCTCGCGAGAGTGCGGCGCCGCGAAGACCTGCCACGCGACCTGCAGCGGCGACGGCTGCAGCGGCTGAGGTCCTCGCGGCCGCGGC
>CAZFKC010000006.1:133914-164777 GCA_964519175.1 uncultured Nannocystaceae bacterium | reverse complement strand
CGCTCGCGCGCGCCGCTGCCATCCACGTCGTGCAGAACGTCGCGTCGAGTCGGGCACGCACGATGTGGTGGATCGCGCGATCCTGCAGCGCATGGTGGAACAGCGCCGCGACCCATCGCGGGTCGCTGCCGCCCTGCACCTCCACCGCAGCATCGAGCAGATCAATCGCGAGCTCGCCGATCGGCCCCTGCGTGCGGACCTGTCGCATCAGCAGATCCGCAGCAGCGTCGGCGGCCCCGGGCACACCCACGCGCAACGCTTCGTTCGCGGCGATCCAGGTGCGCGGGTGCGCGACGTCGCCAGCGGCGAGCTCGAGCAAGGTCCGCGCACTGCCCTGCTCGCCGAGCCGCGCCAGCACGCCGTGCACGCGCGCGCGATGGCTGGGATCGACCCACCAAGGAACTGCGGGGTCATCGAGGTAGTCGCGCGTCTTCAGCAGCCGGCGATGCAGACGCACAAGGCCGCGGTGCCATGCTCGCGCATCGCGACCGCCCTTCGCGGTCGCCGCGGCGTGGTGCTCGAGATAGCGATCGATCGCGGCGTGTGCAGCGGGGCCTTCGCGGTCCGGCCCGCCCGCGAAGCGTGCGAGCGCATCGGCGTCGTCGGGATGATCGCCCAGCGCGCCGATCAGCAGCTCGGGGCGCACGGGGACTCTCGCGTTGCGCACGGCCAGCTGCGCGCGGTAGCGGGCGGCCGTGGCCGCATCGCCCAGCCGGATGCGCACCGCGTCGAGCTCCGATCGCAGCTTCGCTCTGCCGAGCACGTCGAGCTCGCGAGCGTGACGCTCGAGCTCGTCGAGCCGCGGCAGCACCGGTACCGCGTGCGACGCGGCGAGCAGCGGCAGCAGTGCTCGCAGTCGCGTCAGTCGGGAAGCGGTGTCGAGCGCGGCCAGCGTGCGCACGAAGAAGTCGCTCCCGGTGCGGGCCGCGGCCTCGCGATCGAGCCGCAACAGTGCAGCGAGCGTCGCGTCGTGCACCGACGGAGAGCGGTCTTCGGTGGCGACGGCGAGCCGCTCGAGCTCGGGCACCGCCGCGACGTCGTCGAGCTCCGCCAGGGCCGTCGCGACGTCGGCCATCGCCCAGAGACCGAGCCTCCGCTCGCGCTCGTCCGACGCCAGCCACTCGCGCACGCGCGCGCGCAACACGGGCGCTGCGCTGCGCATGTTCCAGCGCGCAGCGACCCTGGCCGGCACGCCCAGCTCGTCCACCGCAACGACCGCGATGCGCTGCACGAGCTCCGGCTCGAAGGCGAGCAACCCGCGGCAGGTCAGCGCCGACGCGAAGCGACCGGTGCACGCGTTCGTCTCCTGCGCCCGCGCCTCGACGCGCGGGCGCGGCGGTGTCGGCGACGGCGGCTCGGGACGAGCCGGCGACGCGGGCCGCATGCACCCCGAGAGCAGCAGCGCGGCCACGGCTGCGAGAGCCATCCGGCCGCGGATTCGGTGCCGCCGCGCCCTACCGTGGCTGTCGATCGCGTGCGCTCGAGCGGGCATCGGGGGATCAATCGACCGCCGCGTCCGTCCGTTGCAGGCGCCCCCTGCTACCCTCGAAGCGACCCCGTCCGTGCACGCATGATCGGCGTCCCATCGCTGCTGGCGCGCGTCGTCGCCCTGCTCGCGCGCGCGCCCGAGCTGCCCGACGCGCCCGCCGAAGCGGCGATCGAGTGGCATGCGCCCGCCGAGTGCGGCGACGCCCGAGTGCTGCGCGATGCGATCGCGCACCGGCTCGGTCGTGCGCCGCGCGTGGACGAGCTGCGACTCGTCGGCGACGTCACGAAGGACGGCGAGCGCTTCCGGCTCGAGCTGCGTACCGAGGTCGGTGCGCATACGGACACGCGCACGCTCGAGGCCGCCAGCTGCACCTCGCTGCGCGAGGCCGCAGCGCTCGTCGCCGCGGTCTCGATCGACGCGATCGACACCGTGGCCCGGATCCCCGTCGCATCCGTCGAGTCGCCGACCGGAGCGCGGAGCGTCGCGCCCGTGCGCGAGGAAGTGCCGCAAGCTCGGCCCACCGTGCGCCGCGTCGAGCCTCCGCCCGCGCCGCGCCGACGCACCGCACTGCCGAGCGTGCGCGTCTCGCTGCACGGTGGCTTCGGGCTCGGCGCGTCGCCGGGGATCGCCGGCGCGCTCGCGCTCGGCATCGGCACATGGTGGCGACGCGCCGGCGTCGAGCTGCGCGGGCACTACGTCACGCCGCGGCGCGCATCGTCGTCGGCGGGATCGGTGCGCGTGCAGCTGGGGGCGGCGGAGCTGCGCGGCTGCGGTCGAGTGCATCGCGATCGCATCGACGTCCCGCTGTGCGCCGGGCTCGAGCTCGGGGCGATGCGCGGCGACGCGGCCCGCACGCGCACGGGCGTGTGGCTGGGCGCCATCGCGGGCGCCGAGCTGTGGGGCCGCGTGCATCCGCGCGTCGAGCTCGGGGCCGGCGCGACCGCCGGCGTGCCCATCGTGCGACCCAGCTTCCGGCTGCGCGAGCCCGGTCCCGCCCGCGCGCTCTTCGTGCCGGCGGCGGTCACGGTGCGTGTGCTGGCAGGAATCCGCATTCGACTCGGGCCGGGCTGACGGATCGGCGCCGACCCGGAGAGAATTGCTCGGAGGGAGCTTGTCCTTGTCCGGGCGCGCCGACCCGAGCCGCGATTTCCAGCGCTTCTACCGCGACCACATCGCGTTCGTGTGGGCGGCGGCGCGTCGCTTCGGGGTCGAGCACGCGTCGCTCGACGACACCGTGCAGGAGGTGTTCGTCACCGCGCACAAGAAGCGGAACGAGCTCGACTGGGAGGTCTCGGCGCGCGGCTGGCTGTACGGCGTGACGCGGCGCGTCGCGTTCCGCCACCGCCGCTCGAGCGCGCGATTGCTGCGTCGGCGCGCGGCGGTGCGCGAGCAACCGATCGCGGCGAGCGAGCCGCAGGCGCAACGCGACGCCGCGCTCGTGCTCGATCGATTGTTGGCCGGCATCGACGCGACGCAGCGCGAGACCTACGTGATGGCGGAGCTGCTCGGCATGAGCGCGCCCGAGATCGCGGCGGAGCACGGCGTGCCGGTCAACACCGTGTACTCGCGATTGCGACTGGCGAAGTCGGGGCTCGGACGCACGGCCGAGCAGCTCGCGGAGCTCGAAGCTGCGGCCGCGGCGGCGCGCCGACCCGATCCCGCGCGAGATCGGCGGATCTGGGCCGTGCTCGCGCCGATCGTCGCGCGCGGCAGCGAGGCCTCGCTGCTGGCCACGCTCGGGCCGCTGGCCTGGATCGCCGGCGGGCTCGCGACGGTCGGCATCGCCGTGGCGGTGATCGGCAGCTCGTACGACCACGCCGATGACGCGCAGCCGACGATCGCCCGCGCCGATCGCGATGCGCCGACGGAGGCGAGCGTCACGCCCGAGCCCGCGCTCGCACCCGCACCCGTCGCGGCTGCGCCACCGATCGCTGCACCACCGATCGCTGCACCACCGACCGCTGCGCCCGCGCCCGCGCCGATCGCCGCGTTCGCATCCCGCCGCGAGCCCTCGGCGCGCACCGAGGCGACGCGCGACGCCGATCTGGCCGAGGAGCTGCGTCTGCTCGACGAGGCCCGCGCTGCGATCGCGCGGGCCGACGGCACGGCCGCGCTCGCGCTGCTCGACGCACATCACCAGCGTTTTCCGAGCAGCGGGCTCGCCGACGTCCGCGCGCGCACGCGCATCGCCGCGCTCTGCTCGCTCGGGCGCACGGACGATGCGCGTCGCCAGAGCGAGGCGCTGGTCGCGATGCATCCGGACTCGAACGTCGCGCGCTCCGACGACGCACGTTGCTGGTGACGGATTCGCCGAGGGTCGGAGAGAGCACGATCATGAACCTGAACATCCCCACTCGCGTGCTCGTGCTCGGCGTGTTGGCGCTCCCGACCGCCTGCGTGAATCCCAAAGACGTCGGCCCCTCCCCGCTCGAGACCGCCGAGGGCACGAGCGACGGCTCGTCCGGGAGCAGCACCGCGGAGGAGAGCGGCGCACCCGAGAGCTCGACGGGTGAGCCGCCGCTCGAGTGTCCCGACAATCCCTCGTTCACCTGCAGCGAGGTGATCGACTGCAACGACGCGCACTGCGGAGCGCCGGGCTCGGAGTTCGACGCCGACGGCTGCCAACGCGTGCGCTGTGGCGACGGCACGCCCTGCCCCGCCGGCCGCGTCTGCGTCGCGCTGGGCGGGATCGACTCGTGCGCACCGTCGACGAGCGTCTGGGTGGAGGACGAAAACGGCGTGTGCGGCGGTGGTGGTACCGCGGACTGCAGCCCGTTCGTCTCGGTCTGCGTCGAGGAGTCGGTGGCGTTCCCCACCGCGTGCGGCGAGCTCGAGGACGAGGCGTCGTGCCTCGCCGCCGGCTGCTCGGCGTGGATCGACACTGCATCCGTCGGCACACCGGGCTGCACGTGCGAGTCGACCGGCGGCACGTGCGTGTGGTGGGAGGACGGCATGCCGGGCGCCGACGATGCGCCGGCGATCTACGTGCGGGGCGACGGCGTCGCGCGGTTGTTCGTCGCCTCGTGGGACCCGCCGCCGTTCGGCTGGCACACCTGCGAGGAGTCCGAGTTCGGTGCGGCCGAGTGCGTGTGCGATGGGAGCGAGCCGCTCTGCTTCTGATCCGCCGCTAGCGTACCCACGCGCGCAGCACCCACCAGCCCTCGGGTGCTGCGGTCCGTCGCGCCTCGCGTTGCACCCGCGCGAGCGCGGCCGCGGCGTCGAACGTGTCGTCGTCGTACAGCGCTGCGCCCATCGTCGCCGCGAGCTCGGCATCGACGTCGCCGACCGCCGCGATCACCTGGCGCGAGCCCGCGGCGAGGAACGCCTGCGCGAGCCCTTCGCCGCTGCCCGGACGCAGCGGACCCGCGAGCGCCGTGCCGCACCCGAGCAGCACCACGGACTCCGGCACCTTCGGCAACGCGAGCACGTCCTCGATGCCCAGCGTGCCCTCGTCGAGCAGCAGCATCGTCGACCACGGATGCGGCTCGCCGCGTTCGAAGCTCGGCACGCCCACGTGGCCCAGATAGTGGAAGAGCTCGACCTGCCCGAGCGCGCGCCGCAGCACCGCTCCGCGATCGGCCTCTCCGCCGTCGGCATGCAGCCGCCATCCGCTGGCCTGCACGCGCGCGCTCGCCCGATCTGCGAGCGCACGCAGATGACCGAGGTCGTGCTGCGCGTCGGCGAACACGACCAGCGCCTCGCCACCCGCGGGCGCCCGCGGCAGCGCCGGGAGATCGACCGACCACGCGACGACCGTGTGATCGACGAGCACTCCGTCGCGCCACGGCAAGGCGTGCACCGGCACCTCGAGCAGCGCACCTTCGGCGACGACGTGCACGCGCTGCGCGGCCTCGATGCGCGCGCGGAACGGCGCGAGCACGGCCTCGCCGATCGCCGCGTGCGGCCCGTGCGGATCGAACGCGGCGATCCGGGCCGCGGCGATGCCGGCATCGTCGTGCGCGAAGCCGATCCAGCCCTCGCCCTGCGGCGCGTACGTCAGCGTCAGCACGCCCGCGGCCGCGTCCCGCTCGCACTCGAACGCCGCCGGCATCGCCGCCTCGGCGTCCGTCACGATGCGCGCCCGCAGTCGTGCGCGCGCCTGTGCCAGCCGCTCGCGGGCGGCCGCGAGCTCGCTGCCCGGCAGGCGTCGGCTGTCGAGCTCCATGCGATCGAGCTGGTCGCGTGCCGCCGCGACGTCGACGCGTGCGCGCGCCACCCTCGGATCGTGCACGTCGACGCGCGCCGCGAGCTCGAGCCCGCGGATCGCCCGTGCGCGCGCACGCCGAGCGGCGCACAGCGCAAGCTCGAGCTCGCCCTCTTCGACCAACGTCGCGACCAGCAGCTCGGCCGAGCGTCCGCGCTGCGCGAGGTACTGCGGGCGACCCAGCTCGAGCGCGAGCTCGAGCCCGAGGCGATCGAGCTCCGCCTCGGCACCGCGCAGCGCCGCCAGTGCACGCGCGCGTTCCCCCAGCGCGAGCGCGAGCTCACCCCGGCGCAACGCGGCGCGCCAACGCAGCTCGCCGTCGCGCTGCAGGCCCGCGGCACGCTCGAGCGCGTCGAGATCGTCCGCGGCGGCACGGGGATCGCCCTGCGCCAGCGCGACGCGGATCCGCAGGTCGTGGAACCACGGTCGCGCACCCGCATCGAGCCCGTCGCGATCGACACGTGCGAGCACGGCCGCCGCACGCTCGACGTCGCCGGCCTGCAGCTCCGCGAGCGCGAGGTTGAGCCGCGTGTGTGCGACCACCGACGCGCGCAGGCAGTCGGGCGTCTCGAGGATCGCGAGCGCCTGCTGCAGTGCCGGACGCGGATCGACGGCGCCGCGTCGGTGCTCGGCGAGCATGAGCTGCGCCCACGCGACGTCGCTCATCGCGATCGCGCCGAGACACGATCCGGCGACGCCCGCGGCCGACAGCTCGGTGATGCGTGCAACCAGCTCGGCGAGCGCGACCCCGTCGCCGAGCGCGCGCGCGAGCTCGGCATGCGCTGCACTCGCGGCCAGCTCGTCGTCGACGCGACCGATCCGTCGGGCCGTGCGCGCGGCAGCGCGGTACTCGGTCTGCGCCGTGCGCTCGTCGCCGGCGAGCGCCGCGATGCGACCGCGGTGCGTGTGCAGCCGCGTGAGCTGGGCGCGGTCGTGGGCGAGACAGGTCTGCGTCCGGGCCAGCCAGTCGCGCGCCTGCACGAGCTCGCCTCGCATCTCGCCCAGCACGTGCGCGGCGGCGAACGCTGCGGCACATGCATCGCTCCAGCGCTCGAGCTGCTGCGCCAGCTCGAAGGCCTCGTCCGCCGCCGCCACCATCGCGGTCCAGTCTTCGCGCGCGAACGCGGCACGGCGGCGTGCGATCGCATCGAGCAGTCGTGCGCGCTCCGAGCCCGCGACGGGCGGCGGATCCTCGACGAGCGACCTCGTCCACACCGCGGCGGCGTTCGGGGAGACGAGCGCGAGCTCGTGCGCACCGCGGCCGATCGGCAGCTCCGCACGCCAGCCGCCGTCGACCTGCTGCTCCTTCGCCGCGATCAGCTCGCCGTCGATCGCGATCGCACAGCCGGCCGCTGCGCTCGGCCGCCACAGGCGCAGGCGATCGGTCTCGGGACCCACGACGCAGCGATCGTCGCCGAGCACACCCGCGCAGCCATCGAGGACGATCGGCTCGTCGCCGTCGACGCGGCATGGTGACGTCTGCGCATCGGCGGCGATCGCCTGGGGCGCCGTCGCCTGCTCGTGTCCGTGCGGCTCACGACATGCGAGCAACACGAGCGCGATGATCGCGGGTCTTCGCACTCATGCTCCGTCGGCGATCTCGATCGTGGTCGACACCCACGTGCAGCCCTGCGCGCTGTCCTGCTCGCACGCGCCGGGCAGGCCCACGCCGACCTCGAGCTGCCAGCGACCGGGCACGACCGGCAACAGCTCGCCGAGCGGTGCGTGCAGCTCGAGCAGGCCGCCGTCTTCCACCGTCACGAGCGCGGGCACCAGGATCGCGGCGCCACCGGTCTCGGGTCGCGCGCGCAACGACAGCACGCGCGGTCCGGGATCGGCGACCCGCGGTCGCATGCGCACCACCAGCGGATCGTCGGGACGATAGCGCGGCACCGCGGTGGCCACCGGTGCCGCGAGGCGCTCGGCACGACCACCGGCGAGCTCCAGGTCGTAGATCACCGCGAGCTTCGGCGCGGCCGCGGGTGTCGCGATCGGCTCGGGCGTGCGCGCGAACCACAGCACCGCAGCGGCCGCGAGCGCTGCGACCGCGAGCGTGAGCGCTGCGACGCGCCCGTGCGAGCGCGTGGGTGCGACGGGCGTGGGGCGCTTGGTCGGATCGACGCCGACCGCGAGCAGCATCGCGTGGCGGCGCGCCTCGTCGAGCGGCGGCACCACGAGCTCTGCCGCGCGCGCATCGGCAGCACGCTCGCGCGCGCGTCGGCCGAGCTCGACCAGCTGCGCGTCATCGTCCATGGCTCGCCCTCCGCTGCGATCCACCGCTCAGCTCGCGCACCTTGTGCCGCACGCGGGCGGCCCACGCATGCACCGCGTCGGCGGTCATCGATTCCGCGATGCACACCTCGCGGATCTCGCGTTGCTCGACGTAGATCGCGTGGAACAGGCGACGACCGCGGACGCCGAGCCAGCCCTCGAGTCGTGCGAGCGTCGCATCGAGCTCGAGCGCGTGCTCGACGTCGGCGAGCTCGTCGCGCTGCAGCTCGGGGCAGCGGTCGAGCAGCTCGCACGCCATCGGTGTGACCGACCAGAGGTTGCCGCGGAAGCCGGTCATCACCCGCAGCACGCGACGTCGGGCGACGAGCGCCACGAAGCCGCCGAGCCCCATGCCCCGCGCGGGATCCCACGCGCACAGGATCCGCCCGCCGTTCTCGAACAGCGCGACGAGCACGGACTGCGTGAGATCGTCGATGTCCTGCCGAGGATCGCGACCGCAGTGCGCCGCCATCGGAGCCAGCGTCGACGCGACCTCGCGGTGCACGATGTCGATCACCGCCTCCGCGAGCGCGTGCTTCAGCTCGGCGTCGCCCGTGAACGCCCGCCGGATCTCTTCGGGGCTGAACGCGCGCGACACCTCCGCCAGTCTAGGCGTGCGGACGCGCGCCGACGAGCACCGTGGGTTCGACCACGTGCGTCCGATCGGCCACTCACCGCGGTGGAAAAAAGAAAATGAACCCACGACGGTTTCGGCCGGGTCGATGACAAGCAACTCGAACACCGGTCGTGTGCGCCGGGCACCCGGGGATCCGCGTATGGTTCGCAGCATGTCCCGACGATCACTCGGCTCGCTCGTCGTCGCCGCTTCGCTCTCGTTCGTCGGTCCGGCCGCATGCGACGGCCCGGAGCCCGCCGCCATGCATGCGCGCGAAGGCGACGACATCGACGTGCTGCCGTTCATCCCGGTCTGCACCGCGTGCCTCATGTGGACGTTCGCCGGGCGACGCTGGGCGCTGCATCGCCTGCTGCCCGCGACGACCGAGCTCGACGCGCCGCCGCCCTCCCCCTTCGAGCTGATCGCCGTGTGGCTGCCGGGCAACGAGATGTGGCTGTCGACCACCGACGCCGAGTCCTACGAGCTGGGCGACTTCCGCATCTACACCTGGTCGGCCAACCAGCTCGGCGCGGAGCCCGAGGGCCTCGACGCCGCGGACGAGGACGCCGAGGCCGCGAGCAAGCCGCGGCGGACCGTGGGCTTCTGGATCGCCGACGACGACGCGCAGGGCTTCTGCACCGTGCCGCTGCTCGGCGGCGGACCCTTGCCCGACGAGAAGCCGCTCGCGCAGCTCGTCGACGATCTCGACATCGAGCGGCAGCCCTGCACCGATGTGATGTGACGGCGGCGGAAAGGGCGTCGGTCGGAGGCGGGTCGATGTCTATCACCGCTCCGCATGCGACCCACCAGATCCCTCCTCCTCGTCACGACGATCGCTTCGGCGTGCAGCACCCACGACGACGATCCCAGCTTCCGCAGCGGGTACACCACCAATGTCACGCTCGACGGCGGTGACGGCAGCTGCACCAGCGTCGACGTCGACATCGCGCCGCGACGTTCGCTGTTCGAGACCAGCCGCGCCGCGCTCGCGCCGTTCTCGATGGCCGAGACGCTCGCCGCGGTCGCGACCAACGAGGGCCTCGTGGCCAACGCGACGGTGCTGCACGATCAATTGATCGACACCTACAACCAGGGGCCGGGGCTCGGGCTCGGCGGCCACTGCAACGACCAGGTGAACGCGGGTGGCCAGGCGATCCTCAACGGACATCCGCTGCGGTGCCCGCGGGCGGAGGGCGGCCACATCGGCGACATCGACGGCTGGTTCCCGATCGCCGCGGTGAACCGCTTCGATCTCGCACCGGCCGATGGATCGAACTGTGGCGAGGCGCGGCTCGTGTTCGCGAACCCGTCGCTCGGCCGCATGTTCACGATCTTCGAGGCGCAGATCCCCAACCCGAGCCCGGCCTGCGGCCTCGCGGCGTGCGCCCCGGTGCAGGAGTTCTGGGCCTCGCTCTCGGACATCGAGGATCCGGCGGCCCGCGGCGCGGCGCTGCACGGCGCGTTCATCACCGGCGATCCTGCGCTCACCGCCGCGGGCTTCGGCCCGTTCGTGCGCATGAGCAACTACACGATCGGCACCGGTCAGGTGCGCACCAACAACTTCGACGAGTTCCCGATCTGGACGCTGCGCGAGTTCAAGCTGGTCGCGGTCGGCCTGAGCCCGAACGTCGACGCGATCCGTCGGCGTCCGCGGATCCGTGCGGTCGAGGTGCCGGTGGCGGCCAACCTCCACGGCGGGATCTGGAACGAGAACGCGAAGCATCCCTTCGGCGAGAAGTGCCGCGGGGCGATCGTCGACACCGTCGCGTCGCTCATGAACGACGATCTCAACCTCATGGGCGTCGCGGTGCCGCCGGAGTGCCTCGCGGCCGAGAGCGAGGACAACGCGACCAACCGCTTCGATCAGATTCTGCTGGGCTCGCCCAACCTCGCCGCGGCGATCGACGCCGAGATCCTCACGGTCGATCCCTCGAGCACGCTCTCGTCGCAGCACATCGCGCGTCGCGCCGCGTTCGCGGGCGCTTGCATCGGCTGCCACCAGCAGAGCACCAGCGACGATCTCGGCAACGGCGTGTTCGGACCGAGCACGCTCGGGTTCGTGCACACCGACGAGTTCTCGAACGTGGCGTGCGGCGACGGCACCAACGATTGCTTCGACATCTCCGACGCGCTCACCAGCTTCTTCCTGCCGCACCGCGAGAACGTGGTCGAAGAATTCCTGGGTGGCGCGCCGTGCTGCGACATCGCCTTCGATCCGCTGCCGATGCCGCTGGACGAGCTCGCCGAGGCCGAGGCCACGCCCGCTGCGGTGGCGGAGGCCGAGGCGAGCAAGGATGCCGAGGTGGCTCCGTTCACCGTGGGCGGTGCGCCGACCGGCCGCGCGCACTGATGCGGGACGAGCCCGCGGCATCGTCGGGTCGACTCCGACGATGCCGCGCGGCGCGATCAGTCGGCGTCGTCGACGGCGTAGCTGCCCACGACGCGGCTGTAGAACTCCGTCGCCGCGAAGCCCGGTGCGATCCCGGCCGGACCGTACACGACGGTCTCGTTCCCGGCGGCGAGGATGCCGGTCGCGAACAGCTCGGTCATGCCGGCCTCGACCTGCTTGGGCCCCGCGCCGGACGCGGCGAGATCGACCTCGGCGATGAAGCGCGTGAAGCCGTCGTTCAGGATGCGCTCGACGAAGCTGTCGCAGGGGAACGTGATGCACACGATGCCCGAGTCGTCGAGGCGCTCGAACACGCCGGTGGGCGCGTTGCCGGTCACGCCGACCCAGCCCTCGGACGCAGCGAGCGTGTCGATCGGGAACGGATCATAGGGACCGCCGTCCTGGAACAGCGTGCCGCGCAGGAGCGCATGGCTGTGCTGCCAGGCGTCGTCGAGCTTCTCCTCGGTCGACTGCGGCAGGCCGAGCGCATCGTAGTCGGTGACCGCGACGTGGCATTGCTCGGCGTACGAGCCGTCGGCGCAGAGCGTGAAGTCGTGGTTCACCTCTTTCACGAACACGCCGCCGCAGACGGGGAACAGGCACTTGCGCGTGTCGATCGCCGTGACGATGTAGTAGGTCGACACGGGCGGTGGCGCGGGAATCGCATCGACGTCGGCGTCGCCGTCGCGGAGCACGGTGTCATCGGGATCGCCGTCGTCCACCTGACACGCCGAGAGCGCGAGCAGGAGGCCGAAGAAGCGGAGCGAGCTGGGGTGGTTCATCGCGAGTTCCTTTCGAGCAGCCGGCGTGCGATCGCCGGCGCAGCTCTCTTGCGGACGAGCCCACGAAAACCGACGCGACCGCGTGCGCCACTCGAACGGTCGGCGCTCTCCCCGGACGGCCTCACTTCACACGATCACGCCAGTACGATGGCTTTCGACTCGTATGTGCCACCGCGATGACGAGTCGCTCGCCTCGCACGATGGCGGTTACGACGACGTAGCGGAACTTCCGCAACGAGAACTGGCGGACATCGAGCGCTGCCGCGAATCCCCGGACCCGTGCACCGCTGCGTGCGAGGCGAGCCGCCTGACCAACTCGCCGGGAAACCTCCTCGAACAGCAGGGCGCCGTGACCGATCCGCTCTGTCTGTGGAAGTCCACCGCCGCGTCGAGCTCGTCGAGCGCCGCAGGATGGAACCGAAGCCGCATCATCGGCGGCCGAGCGTGTGCCGGATACGAGACTCGACGTCGGTCCACGCGACCGGCTGCACTTCACCGCGTTCGAGCTGGGCGATCCGGCCAGCGACCTCGGCCTCCCACTCGGTGGCCAGCTCCACCTCACGCCCCTCGAAGCTATCGCTCAGCGCTTCGACGAGCCCGAGTCGCTCCTCGTCGGAGAGCGCTAGCGCGTCCTCGAGTACGCGTTTCGCTGCGTCGGTCACTCCTCCATGCTACGTCCATTCGCTGGAGCGAGCCAGTCGTCCCCTCGCGACCTCCAGCGATGCGCCGGGAGTGACAGGTGTGCGGGGCCAATCGGCGCCGCGAGGCCGAGGGAGGTGCGTGTGCTAGCGTCGGTCCATGCGCCGCTCGATCGACCAGCTCGTCGACACCGCCGACTCCGCGTGGCCGCTCGTGCAAGGCTGGATCGCGCAGGCCGAGCTGCCGGTCGAGGCCCTGCCGGCGCCACGTGATCGTGGTGCCGCGCTCGTCGAGCTGCAGGTGACCACGCGCTCGCCGATGGGCGCGATCACCTACGAGTCCGGCGGGCTTCGCGTCGACGGCGGTTGGTTGCACGTGCTCGGCGGTGGGCACGACCGCATGCCGTGGACCATCGCCGCGCTCACGCGCGAGCTGGGCTTCTGGCCCGACCGCGATGCGCAGCCGCAGCTGCTGGTGGTGGGCGTCGACGTGATGGGTGGCTTCTTCGCGCTCGACGGCGGCGCGCTGGGCCAGCCCGGCAACGTGCACTACTTCGAGCCCGACACGCTCGATTGGCTGGACTGCGAGAAGGGCTACTCGGAGTGGGCGCACTTTTGCACGAGCGCGAACCTCGTGCAGTTCTACACGGACCTGCGCTGGGACGGCTGGGCCGACGAGGTCGCGGGTCTGCCCGCGGGCCACGGCCTCCACGTGCACCCGCCGCTCTTCACTGCGGAGTCGCGGCCGCTCGAGAACGCGTCGCGACGCGCGGTGCCGATGCTCGAGCTCTTGCGCATGAACCTCGACTTCGCGCAGCAGCTCGGCGACGACGCCGAGAATTGAGCGACCAGAGCTACTCCCGGGTACAGCGCATGAAGTTGCCGTCGCCGAAGATGTCGACGCAGCCCATGCCGGTCGGGCAGTCGCCGTCCTCGCAGTCGAGCACGCAGACGTCCTGATCCGGCGGGCCCTCGCACAGCGGCACCGCGGAGCCGGTGCTCGGCACCGGGCAGTCGTCCGACGAGGCGCACTCGAGCGTGCAGAAGTTCGGCGTGCCGAAGTCGTCCGGTGGCCAGCACAGCGAGTAGGGCTTCTCGCAGTCCTCGTCGGCCATGCACGCCGGATAGTCGTCCGACGGCGGCTCGCCGCTCGAGCTGCTCTCGCCGCCGCTCGAGCTGTCGGTGGCGGAGGTGTCGGGATCGGTCGAGGACTCGCTGCCGGTCGACGCGGTGGTGCCCGAGCTGTCGTCCGTACCCGTGCTCGCGGTCGTCGTCGTGGTCGTCGTGGTCGTCGCCGTCGACGTGGCGCTCGTGGTCGGGCCCGTGGTGCTCGCGCTCGTCGTCGTCGGGTCGCCCGTGCCACTGCTCGAGCCGTCGCCCGTGCCCACGCCGTCGCCGCTCGTGTCGAGCGTGCATGCGGTCACCACCAACAGTGCGACCGCGCCGAGTCGAGTACGTTGCATCGTGGAGTCCCCCACCCGAGACGGTACTCGGTGGCTCCGGTTGCGCGCAAACGGCCGAATCGCGCCCGCGACGCCGCTCTCGTCACGCCGGGAGCAGCACCATCACCCCCGCCCGCGTGTCCTCGAAGCGGACAAACTCCCGCACTGTGGCGCGGAGGGTCGGCGAGTCTGTCCAAGAAGCGGACAAGCGCGCCTAGCAGCTGAAGCCATGACGACCCTCCACCACGACGACGTGTTGCACACCGGTCGAGAGCGCGATCGCAGGGCCGCCTCGGCGCACGCGGGGCTCGCGGCCGTCGATCCGCGTGCGCTCGGCGATCGGGACCGTGCCCGAGCGCTTCGCGTCGAACGCGAGCTCGAGCGTGCAGCGGCCGGCGGCCGCGATCGTGCGACCGGAGGCGAGCTGCAGGCGGGGGTGCGTGCGCATTCGAACGACAATCTACCCCATCGACCTCTGCCGACGTTCGTTGCACGGCGCCGTCCGAATCGCGCGAGCCGGGGCCGAGCCGAGGACGTGGTACGGTGGAGCCCCGATGTCCGCCGCATCCAGCGTCGAGTGGCGCGAGGTCGACGGCCGCCGCTGTCTCGCGATCGACTTCATCGGCAAGCTGAGCGCCGAGCTCGCCCGCACGACGCTCGCGCAGGTCCGCGATGCGTTCGACGAGCACGGCGATCACGTGACGATGATCTGGAACGCCGCGCGGATGACCGGCTACGAGACCGATGCCCGCGCGCTCTGGCAGGAGGGCATGGCCGAGCTCAAGCCACGCATCCAGGCGATCCACCTCGTCGCCGAGTCCGCGATCATCCGCATGGGCGCGGCCGTCGTCGGCATGTTCATCCAGTACCCGATCCAGACCTGGCCGACCCTCGACGCGATCCGCCACGACACCGCGAAATGACCACGGCGCAGTGCGAAACCCCCGTCGTCGCGGCAACCGATGATCGCGCGACCCGGAACGCCCGTGCAGCACCGTTCTCGGCAGTCCCGCGTCGTTTGAATCGGTGCTACCGTCCTCGGGTGAAGATCGCCGACCTCGATGCCGTGCGCGTGCGCAGGACCGCCCTGGAGCTGCTCAAGGAGGCCCCCGACGGCGTGCGGACGACGACGATCGCGAACGACCCGCGCGTCGCGGACTACCACCGCGAGCTCATCGAGACCAACGCGACCACGTATCACTCGCTCGTCGGCAAGATCCTCGCGGCGTTCAACCGCGTGACGCCCGTCGCGGACGCTCCCGACGCGCGCAAGGACATGCTGTGGAAGCTGGTCTGACCCTCCGCACGCCCTGCTGAGCCCCGCCCGCCGCCGCAGATCGCATCGGCCGCGTCGCTCGACTCGAGCGGCACGGGAGGTGCCCGAAAAATCGATGCAACCGAGTAAGGTCGAGTGGCACTCGCCACAAGACCCCCGGGAGATGACCCCGCGCACGCGCATCCTCGTGCTCTCGACCGTCGCCTTCGCGTGCTCGGACGGTGCACGCGACGCCGCCCCCGACGGGACCCACGGGGGTACTGCCGAGGAGAGCAGCAGCGACGGCGGTGCCGCGCCCACCGACGTCGACGGCGTCGGCATCGGCGGCCTGCGTCGGTTGACGGTGCACGAGTACGACAACGCGATCCGCGATCTGCTCGGCGACGATACGCGACCCGGCGCGTCCGCGCTCCCCGAGGATCGCCGCACGCCGTTCGACAACGACTTCGCGGTGCAGCTCGCCTCGCGCGTGCTCGTCGAAGGCGCCGAGACGCTCGCGCGTGACATCGCCGCGCGCACCGTGGCCGATCCGGCGCGACGCGATCAGGTCGTGGGCTGTCAGCCGAGCGGTGTCGACGACGAGGCCTGCATGCGTGCCTTCGTGGAACGCCACGGCCGTCGCATGCTGCGGCGCGCCCTCACCACCGAGGAGCTCGACGACTTCACCGCGCTCGGGCTGGAGATCGCGGCCGCAGCAGGCGGCTTCGATCGCGGCGTCGAAGCGGTGCTGCGCGCGTTCCTGCAGGATCCCGAGTTCCTCTACCGCGTCGAGCTCGGCACGCCCGTCGAGGCTCGCCCGGGTCTGTTCCGCCTGGGCGGCTACGAGCTCGCCACGCGCATGGCGTTCCTCGTGTGGGGCAGCACGCCCGACGATGCGCTGCTCGAGCGGGCCGAGCACGGGGAGCTCGACGAGCCGGACGGACGCGCCGACGCGCTCGCGACGATGCTCGCCGATCCGCGCGCGCGGGTGCAGATCGACCGCTTCCACGCGCAGTGGCTCGGCTACGACCAGCTACCGCATCCACCCGCGCTCACGAATGCTCTGCGCACGGAGACGCGCATGCTGGTCGAGCGCGTCGTGTTCGAGGCCGGGCACGACTGGGTCGAGCTGTTCACGTCCGGTGAAGCGTTCCTCTCGCCCGAGCTCGCAGCGCACTACGGAATCGACGGGATCGCGACGGAGGGCTGGGTCGACGTCGCGAGCCACGGTCGGATGGGCGTGCTCGGCAGCGGCGCGTTCCTCTCCGTCGCGAGCAACGTCGACGACACGAGCCCCACCAAGCGCGGCAAGCTCGTGCGCGAGCGACTGATGTGCCAGTCGATCCCGCCGCCGCCACCCGACGTGATGGCCGACGTGCCACCCACGGCGCTCGGGGGCGAGTGCCGACTCGATCAATATCGTGCGCACGGACAGGGCTCGTGCGCCGGCTGCCACGCGCTGATGGATCCGATCGGATTCGGGCTCGAGCGCTACGATCAGCTGGGCCGCTTCCGCGAGTACGAGTACTTCTCCGAGGGCCTCGATCTGAACGACGCGTGTCCGCTCGACGGCCAGGGCCAGATCGCGGAGCTCGGTGCGTTCACGGATCCCGCCGGGCTCGCGCAGCTGCTCGTCGACGCCGACATCGTGCAGGACTGCATGGTCACGCAGCTCTACACGTTCGCGATGGGCCACGCGCCCGCGGCCGACGATGCCCGCTTCGTCGACGCGCTCGGGCAGAGCTTCACCGACTCGGGCCATCGCTTCGACGAGCTGCTGCGCGCCATCGTCACCGACGACGCGTTCGCCTACCGCGCGGAGCAGGAGTAGCCATGCAACGGCTCGCCCGACGGACGTTCCTGCGTGGGCTCGGCGGCACCGCGATCGCACTGCCCCTGCTCGAGATCATGACCGCGCGCGCGAGCCGTGCCGGACGCGCCGGGCCCGGCCTCGACGCCGACGGGATGCCGCTGCGCTACCTCGTGTGCTTCGGTGGGTTCTCGCTCGGCACCGACGGCGACACCGACCCGAACACGTTCGTGCCGACCGCGACGGGCCCCGCGTACGATCTGCCGAGCGGGCTCCTGCCGCTCGCCGACGTACAGGATCACGTCAGCGTCGTCTCCGGGCTGCGCATCCCCGCGCCGAGCTCGGGCATCGAGGCGCCGCCCGGCGGGCGGGCGGGCGGCGACAGCTTCCACTTCCACACGAATCCGCTGCTCACCGGCATGCGGCAGATCGGCGGCGTCTTCAGCACCGCGGTCAGCGGGCCGAGCTCCGATCAGATCGTCGCCGACGCGATCGGCGGCGACACGTTCTTTCCCTCGCTCACCTACCGCGCGCAGGCGCTCTACTACAGCCTCGGGGGCAACTTCGTCGTCGACAATCCCTTCAACCGCGACAGTCTCGGCTATCGCGCGCAGGGCGACGGCTTCGCCGCGATCGCACCGTACGTCAGCCCGCGCCAGGCCTACGACGCGCTCTTCACCCACTTCGTGCCCGACGATCCGGCGGCCGCCGCGAAGCACACGCTCGAGCTCGCGACGCGCACGAGCGTGCTCGATCGCGTCGACCGCCGCATCGGCGGGCTCTTGCCCCGACTCTCGCACGCCGATCGCATGCGGCTCGAGCAGCACTTCGACGAGATCCGTGCGCTCGAAGAGCGCCTCGCCGCGCCCCCGACCGCCGAGACCGCGACGTGCAAGCTGTTGCCGGATCCCGGCGCCGATCCGGCGCTCGGCGGCCAGTTCGAGGATCCCGGCGGCTACGACATCAACGGCGGCTACTCGGGCGAGGACGAGCGTGCGGCGCTCTTCGCCGATCTCGTGCACATGGCGTTCACCTGCGATCTCAGCCGCTCGGCGACGCTGATGTTCACGATGCTGCAGTCGTTCATGAACGTGCAGCCGATCGGTGGCTACGCCGAGCAGGCGCACAACCTGAACCATGGCGGCCCGAAGGAGGCCCACACCTCGTTCATCGCGTGGCACGTCGGTCACTTCGCGCGGCTCGTCGCCAAGCTGCGGGACACACCCGAGCTGGGCGGCTCGGTGCTCGATCGCTGCGCGCTCGTGTTCCTCGCCGAGGGCGGCTTCGGCGGAGATCCGTTCTTCGGCGACGAGTGGAGCTCGCACACCACCGAGAACATGGCGTGCCTGCTCGCCGGCGGTGCGGGTGGGCTCGTGCGCGGCGAGCACGTCGTGGCGCCGAGCGATCGCAACCACCCGGGCAACGTGTTGGTGACGGCGATGCAGGCGGTCGGCGTGCAGACCGAGTCGCTCGGCGAGGTGCAGGGCGCGATCGCCGAGCTGCGGTGATACGCTCGCGCACGCATGCCGAAGAAGGCGCAGCCCGAGCTCGTCGACCGCGACTTCGCATTCGCGACCGATCGCGAGCTCGACGCGCAGATCGCCGCGTTCCGCAGCGAGCACGAGTCGAGCACCGGTCAGCGGCTCGCGATGCATGCCCGCCGCTCGCTCGGCGCCGGCAAGGTGCGCGTCACCTTCCGCGTCGTCGAGGCGCCCGCGAAGCGCCGCTGATCGACTGACACCGGTGTCGACACGTGTCGGCGCGCGCCGCAGCGAGCCTCGCGGTCGCGACACGCGATCTTCGTGGCACGGCGGTTGCTCGATGGACGCGCATGTCGGTGGTTCACATTTGACACCACAAAAGAGAGGCGTTATGTTTGGTCTGCAAGAAAGTGCTGGAATCGGTTCACAGACTCCTCGTTTCTTGGGGCGCATTAGTTCTCGTCCCATCTGGGTGCCCGCGGACCGACGAGGACGGGACAGACGAGCCAGTCCACGCGAGTGAAAGTCTCGCCCACGATCATCTCCCCGGCGAGCCGGAGCATTGGGGTTCCGGAAAATGCGTTCATGCAGATCGACCGCTCGGCTTCGACGAGCGTTTTGAGAAATGGCCGTCGCCCAACGACATCGAGCAAACGGTAAATCGGACTTTCTCCGGCACCATCAGATGGGAAACGCCGGAAGCCCATGCGTCGAATCATATCGACATCGACATTCGAGTAGATGTTCAAAAATTGGCACTTCGCTATGTCACCGAACGGCCCGGGCCGGGAAATCGCATCATTTGCCAGAATTTGCTTGTTGTTCCGCTGCAAGCGATCCTCCGAGTCAATGGTGCGAAGTTCGAACTAACACAACGAGATGTCTGTTCCGAAAAGAGGGCCTCGATGCGTGGGCACCTTTCATCTACTTTTGCATCGGCTCTTGGCGCGCAATGCACTGACGGCTGTGAAGTCGGCCTGCAGGTGCTTCTCAACGGAGATGCACTAATGGGCTGGTTTGACATGACAGGTGGTTCGGAAAACGCACGCCTGGGCTCGTTCGTGCTCAAGTAAAAACCACGAGAGGCTGCGCAAAAGGCACGCTCTTTTTGGCCAGTCGGCCCGTTCGGCCTCTATCGAAACCTGGGAGGGTGCTCGGATGTTGTTCTCTTTGCGCAGCATTTTCGCTTGTTCGATGTTGTGGACTTCTATCGGTTGCGGTCTGGTTACCGTGAATCCGCCGCCTGTCGGCGACACCGAAGGGTATCGGACGTTCTTTTGCCGCCGAGCAGAACTTCTACCAATCGCCGATCGGCGACTGCGAACCCATCGATCCTATTTCGGGAACGCTGGATGGTTTTAAGGTAGCGTTGGAGGGGCGTTCGCCCTCGTGGCACGGCGTGTACGCTTTCGACGCTGAGCCCGATTGTCTGGGCAGTAAGTGCTCTGAGCCGGCAGACTTCGTGGAGGGCTCATACTCCTTCGCTGAGAACGCTCCGCATCCCGGCCTCGTGGGAGAGGACCATCTCTGGGGCGATGCGCAGACAATTAGCGTCTTTTCTGGGCATGGAAATCACAACGCACTTGGCTTTCGTCGCCCGACACAGATCGCGGGTAAGGGGTCTCCGCAAAATAAGTGCTACCGTTGGTCTTTGGGGAGCAGCACGTAGTTCCACTCGCCATGGAAGCTGTCTCGCTTGACTCGGAGCGTGGCCATCTCGGCATCGGTGACCTCGCGTCCCTTTTCGTACGTGCGGGTATCCAAGTGAGCGAAGACCTGCAGGCCTGTCGTCGTCTTCGTCGCGCCGATGAGGTCGACGATGGTCTGATAGGTCGTGAGCGGACGTCCGCGCCGGTTGGCGGTGATTTGAGAGAAGAGGCGATGCTCGATCTTGTTCCACTTGCTCGTGCCGGGCGGGTAGTGGGCGACGCGCACGCGCAGACCGGTCTCGTTCGCGAAGGCTTGGAGCTCCACCTTCCAGAGGCGGCAGCGGTAGCTGTTGCTGCCGCCGCAGTCCGCGGTGATCGCCGCCTTTCGCAGCGAGCACGAGGCCGCCAGCGGCCAGCGGCTCGCGATGCATGCCCGACGCTCGCTCGGGGCCGGCAAGGTGCGCGTCACCTTTCGCGTGGTCGAAGCGCCCGCGAAGCGCCGCTGATCGACCACCGCTGACACCGTGTCGACACGTGTCGGCGACGGACACGACCTCCGCGGAGGTCACGACTCGCGATCTTCGTGGCACGGCGGTTGCTCGAAGGGCGCGACATGTCGAAGCCCCGCATGCTCCCGCTGCTCCTCCTGCTCTTGTTCGCCTGCGACAGCTCGTCGGCTACGCCCGCGACCACCGCGAAGAAGGACGACGCCGCGAAGAAGGACGACGCGAAGAAGGGCGACACCGCGCCCGCACAGGACGACGCGAAGATGATCGCTGCGGGCAAGACCGCCGCGATGTCCGTGTGCTCGCTGCCCGTCGCCGACTTCACCGAGGCGAAGATGAAGACGAGCGAGGCGCTGGTCGGCTCCGTGCTGCACGTGTGGTCGAAGGACGCGAGCAAGAAGCGCGAGCGCCGGCAGTTCGTCGCGAAGAAGGCCGCCGTGCGCGCCATCTTCGGCAAGGAGGTCGAGATCTACGTGACCACCGACGACACCGATCCGTGCTCGCTGCCGAAGAACGAGAACATCAACGTCGCCACCGGGCCCGTCGTGCAGACGAAGTCCGGCAACGAGGTGGTGATCGTGCGCCTCGCCGACAGCAAGCTCGGCAAGTACATCGGCCGCTCGCTCGACGAGACGATGGCCGACATGATGGGCGGCCCGGAGAACTGGCTCGGCGTGGGCTACACCGTCAGCGACGCCGCCGTCACCGCCTACAAGCCGGGCGATGCGAACTTCCCCTGGGTCTCGCTCAACAGCGAGGGTCGATCCTACCTGGACCTGACCGCGTACGAAGCCGGCAAGCGACTGCAGGCCAAGATCCACGCCTGCATCGGGGCCGAGGAATTCCTCATCGGTCCGATCGACGCCACGTTCTGTCCCGACGCCCAGCCGAAGATCTGATGCGCGTTTCGGCGCCGGCGGACGTGGCAAGACGCACGCGCGAATGCGCGAAGGCAGCCCTCCATGTCGCCATGTACCGCCTCGGTGAGCCCGATCCTCGAGGATCTGTTGCAGCGTGTGGCGCCGGGTGCGGTGCCCGCTGCACTCATCGACGCCGAGGCGCAGACCTCGATCCGCTACGACGGTCTCGAGCTCCCGGTGGTGATGAACGGCGCGACGCGAACGCTGCTGCACGTCGCCCACGCGGGGACTACGGCGTTCGCCGCGATCCCCAAGTCGCTGCTCGTGCTGCGCATCGTCGTCTCCGGCGGCGAGCTCCGCGTCGATCTGCCGGTCGAGGTCGTCACCTGCGGGCGCACCTCGCTGGTGCTGCGCGTGCTGGCCTCGCCGCTCGTGCTGCGCCGCCGCATGGTCCGCGACAGTGCGCTCGCCGAGGCGGTCGGCGTGCCCGCCCAGCCCGTCCGTCGCGCCGCTCCGCTCGTCGCCTGAGCGGCTCGCACCCGTGCTCGGACTCACGAGCCCGCGTCGTGCGTGCTATAGCGAGATGATGCCCGGATCCGGCAGCCGCACGATCGCACGCCTCGGCTTCGCGCTGCTCGCCTCCGCCTGCACACCGAAGGGCAAGAACGCCCCGCACGATCCCGTCGCGCCGGTGGATGCCCCGGCCGCGGTCGCGCCCGAGCGCAGCGCTGCACTGGATGGACCGCCACCGTCGTGGGCGGGCCAGGCCTCGCACGAGGCCTGTCGCATCGACCACGTCGCAAGCCTGTCGTTGATCCCCGCGCAGGCGACCGCGGTCATGGGCGTCGATGCGCTGTCGGTGGTCAGCACGCGCACGTGGATGGACAACCAGTCGCTGTTCGATGCCGTCGAGCTGAAGTCCGCACTCGAGCTGGCGCAGGGCTGCGACCTCGGCGTGACGACGTGGCGCGGGCTCACCTTCGGCGCCGAGCTGTCCGGCTCGCAGAGCGCGACGGTGATCCGTGTCGACGGCGTCGGTCGCCCCGAGCGACTGGAGTGCATGCGCGCCGCGCTCGAGCGCAAACAGGGCAAGTCGCCGTGGACGGTCGCGAGCTCCGGTGAGCTCGCGTTCGACGACGGTCGCGTCGGCTTCGCACTCGATGCCTGCACGGTCGTGCTCGCGAGCGCGGGCTGGGCCCCCGCGGTCCGCGATCGACTCGCGAGCAAGGGTGGCTCGGCCGCGGATGGCCCGCTCGGGCCCTTGGTCGCGCGGCTCGACCTGCGCAAGCCCGCGTGGAGCGCAGGCGTGCTGCCGAGCTCGGCCACCACGAGCGGGCCGTTCGAGGGTGCGAAGGAGTTCACCGCGACGCTGTCCATCGTCGGCGGCCTCGACGTCGCGTTGTCGCTCACGTTCGCGGACCCGGCCCAGGCGAGCAAGCGCGCGGCCGATCTGCAGCAGCAATTCGACGGGCTCAAGAACAGCGCAGTCGCGCTGGGTCTGCCACAGCGCACCGTCGACAGCGTGCGCATCGTGCCGGCGGGCGCCCAGGTCCTGCTGCACGTCGCCGCCACCGACGACGACCTCGCGACCCTGCGCCGCAAGGCCGCCGGATCCACGACGGCGCCCTAGAACGAGTTCACGAGCGTCATGCAGTCGGGCTCGCCGAGCCGCGTCGCGCAGTAGGCGGTGAGGCAGCTCGTCAGCGCGTTCTCGCTGGAGTTGCACGAGTTGCTGCACACGCCCTCGTCGTTGAGACAGTCCGAGTAGGCCTCGCGCTCGTCGGCGCAGCCCGACTCGTCCTGCACGTTCGTGAGCGACTCGCAGAACTCGTCGCAGTCGCCCATGATCGAGGTGCAGTCCTTGTCCTGCCCCTCGTTGCAGAGCTGGCGGCAGTCGAGCTCGCCCTCGTTGCAGGCGGGCGCGAGCAACGTGGCAGCGGTGGAGGCGAGGAACGTGAGCAACAGAGCGAGCCGACGCATCGCGTCCGGTAGAGATCCCAGGCCGCGCGATCGATTGCGTGCGCTGTGCTCGCGCGCCGAAATGGTGGCCGAGGGCACAATCACGGGGGTTCGCGCGGATCTGCGCAAGGTCGCGCGCCGGGCTACTCCGCGTTGTCGTGGCAGCCCCAGATCTCCATGCGCAGCGACCAGTCCCAGTCCGAGTTGATGTGCGTGCCGCTGCGGCGCACCTCCCAGTACGCGCCCTGCGTCAGCGCGAGGTGCATCTCCTCGGGCACGATCTGCGACGCGTTGAACAGCTGGTCGTCGGAGTCGAGCGACAACACCGAGCCCAGCAGATCCGTGACGATGCCCACCGCGTCGAAGATCCACCCGTCGTCGCCCGCCACACCGCCCGCCTGGCCCGCCGCGTCACCGATCGCGTCGAGCAGATCCGTGTAGCCGTTCTCGGTGTCCGACTCGAGGCAGTTGTAGGTGAGCGCGATACCCCCCATCGGCGCGACGAGCTCCATCTGGCCCCACACCACGCCCTGCGCGAGCGCGTATTCGATGCCGTCGCCCTCGTCGAGCGGCGGAGTGATCGGCGTGACGCGGATCTCCGCGGCCTCGGCCGCTTCCGAGGTGATCACGCAGTAGACCTCGTCGTTGTCGAAGTCGTCGTCCTCCTCGATGACGTCGAGCCGCGCGGCGCGGATGCGCAGCCGCGGGTGCTCGCATGGCTGCGGCATGCCACCGGCCACGGGCTCGGTGGCGGCGGCGAGCCCGAGCGCCGCCGCGGGCAGCGGATGCGCGTCGCGGAAGGCGATCGGATCGGACATGCCGGCGCGCGCGAGCTGACGACGCAGCGCGGCGGCGGCCTGCGGTCGTGCGCCCAGGATCTCGCGCACGCTCGTGACCAGCGCGTGCTCGCCGGGCGAAGCGGGCGCGAGCGCGGCCGCGAGCAGCCGCGTGCCCGCATCCGCGGCCTCGACGTGCGCGACGAGCTTCGCGAATGCCTGATCCGGATCGACCCAGCTCAGCACGATGTCGTCGAGCCCCTCGGCGTGCGTCGTGATGATGGGTGGCACCTCGGCGCCCTCGCAGGACGGCGCCGCGGTGCACGGCACACACTCGCCGCAGTCCTCGGGACACGACTCGCAGCTCTCCTCGCCGCGACACTCGAGATCGCCGCACGGATCCGCGGGCCCGGTGCTCGTGCTCTCGCCGGAGCCCGAGCTCGTGCCGTCGTTGCTGTCGCTCTCGTCGGTCGTCGCGTCCGCGGAGTCGCACTCGCAGGCCCCGAGGCCGCTGCCGTCGGGCTCGCAGAGCTGCACCCCCTGCCCGCCGCCCGGACATCCGCACGTGCTCTGGGCGCCGGGCACGCAGACCATCGGATCACCGGTGTCGGCATCGGTCGTCGTGGTGCCGAGCGTCGAATCGGTACGCTGGTCCTCGCCCCCGGCACACGCGAAGAGGGTCGACAACGTCACGGCGAGGCCTCGGGCACGAATCGTCATGGCCGACAGGGTATCGCGCTCCGGCTGGGAACAAATGCCCGCGATGAGGGGTGACATGCCCACCCGATGGCCTCGCCGCACGCAGACGCCTGGCCATCCGACGAGTCGGCCCTCGTGGCCGCCGCGGTGGCCGGAGATCGTGGTGCGGCGCGGACGCTGGTGCGCCGCTACGAGCGGGCCGTATTCGCGCAGCTCCGCGGGGTGCTGCTGCCCTCGGGGCGGGCCACCATCGTCGAGGACCTCGCCCAGGAGACGTTCCTGCGCGCGTTCCGGGCGCTGCCCCGCTACACGTCGGACGGCCGCGCGAAGTTCTCGACGTGGCTGCTCACGATCGCGACCCGGCTGGCGCTGAACGAGCTGCGCCGTCGTCCCGGTGCGACGCTGACGATCGACACGGTCGAGCAGTGGCCCTCCGACGACGGTGACCCGAGTCGCGAAGCTCCGATCGTCGGGCGTGCGATCGAGAGCGCCGTGCAATCGCTGTCGCCGCCGCTGCGCGCCGCGTTCATGCTGCGCGAGCTGCATGGCTTCGAGTACGCCGAGATCTCCGACGCGCTGGGCGTCGATCTCGGCACCGTGAAGTCCCGACTGTCTCGCGCACGCGCGCGACTGCGTGAAGCGCTGGGAGGAGAGCCGTGATCGATCGAGAGCTGCAACCCGACGAGCGCGCCGTGCTGCGTGCGTGGGCCGAGCCCGATGTGCCCGGCGAGTTCGCCGACGAGGTGCTCGCGCGCTGGGAAGCCGAGCGCGAGGCCGGGGGCGTCGAGCTCGACGAGCCGCCGGCACGGATCGAGGCGCGCGTCGTGCAGACGCGTCGCATCGATCACCGCGACGCGCGGATCGGCTGGTGGTGTGGCATCGCGGCTGCGGCCGCCGCGATCGCGCTGGCGCTCACGATGGCGTGGTCGCAGGGCGGGCCCGCGCGCACGCGCGGCGAGCTCTCGGCCCTGCCCCCCACGCCCGAGCTCGGTGCGCTGCGCACCGAGGCCCACGCATATCTGCTCGCGCGCTGCACCCCCTGCCACCTGGGCCGCGGACAGGACGCGGAGCCCGAGGCGATCGCGGCGTTCGACCTGGGCGATCCCCGCTGGCACGATGCGCTCGCGCCGGAACAGCTCGTGGCCGCCGTGGCGCGCATGGACGAGAAGGGCAGCGCCGACGAGGCCGCCCGCTTCCGCCGCTACGTCGACGCCGAGCTGGCCCATCGCAGCGCCGCGGCGCGCTGATCGAACGGCCATCGCCGCCGTTCGTCCCAAATCGATCAGACCCGCTGACGGAACCTCCGCGACCTGGGCATAGCAGCCAGGACAGCCGAGGACGGGCTGGCGGGCGCGTGTGCGTCCGCTGTAGGCGATGCACGGTGCGCGCGCGGGCGCGACAGGAGGTGGTCGATGGGGTTGGACAACAAGCTGGCAGGTACGTGTCTGGTGATGGTGATGGCGACCGCGTGTGACGAGCAGGGGGACGCAGGAAGCGGCCCCCTCGAGGTCGAAGAACGCGGGGGTCATGGTCACCAAGGTGGCGAGGTGTGCGAGCCGGTCGATCTCGATCCGCGGCGCGCGATCTTCGAGACCAACGTGGCGGTGCTCGAGCCCTTCACGCTGCGCGCGGTGCTGCATCACGCGGCGAAGAACGCCGGCTACAAGATCGATCCCGACGACACCTACCAGCGCCTGATCGACACCTACGCGATCGGGGCCGAGGGTCGCTTCGACGGCCAGCACTGCGACGACGAGGCCCCGGATCCGGCCTTCACCGATCCGAGCCTGCCGTGTGGGTTGCTCGGCTGCGACGCGGAGTTCTTCTGCGCGGCGCACGACCAGGCCTGCTTCGCGTGCACGGCCGACGGCAGCGCCTGCGAGCCCGACCACGGACTGCCACCGGGCGTGCACGAGATCTGCGGCTTCACCGACGAGGGCCTCGAGCTGTGCAGCTTCGACGGCCGCCACGTGAGCGACTGCGCGCCGGTCACCGACGATGCGTGCGACGACGCCGGCTGTGATCCGCTCGGCTGCGACGCAGTGTCGCTCTGCGACGCCAGCTTCGAGCTGTGCATCACCTGCACCGCGGAGCTCGACCAGTGCCGCATCGATCAGGGCACGCCCGACGAAGCGGTGGAGGCGGTGTGCCGCGACGTCGACGCGTGCCAGTTCGACGTCGACGCGGGCACGGTCTCGGACTGCGAGCCGGATCCGGAGTGCGAGACGGCGCAGTGCGGGCCGCTCGGCTGCGATCAGGAGTTCTTCTGCACGACCGACTTCGACTTCTGCTTCGCGTGCAGCGGCGATCATCAGCTGTGCGAGACCGAGGGCCAGTCGGTGCCGTCACCGTCGCAGGTGTGCAACTTCAACACGAACGAGGTCTGCACGTTCGTCGACGGCACGGTCGAGTCGTGCATGCCGGACGTCGAGGGCCTGTGCTTCGGGGGTGGCGGCGGCGACACCGATGGCGTCTCGACGACGGCGACGAGCGGCGCGTTCATCTCGGGCGGCGAGTCGGAGGTCACCGGTGATCCGAGCTTCGGCGGCTCGATCTCCCTGACCGGCGGAAGCTTCGACGAGGGCGGCTTCGTATCCGAGGGCGGCAGCGAGGTCGAGGGCGGCAGCTTCGAGGAGGGCGGCTTCGTGTCCGGCGGCAGCTTCGAGGACGGCGGGAGCGAGACCACCTTCGGCGACGGCGGCGAAGACGGCGGCGGCGGTCCGGAGTTCGGCGCGATCGATGGCTACCCGCTGCAGTGCCCGCGCATCGAGGCCAACCAGATCGACAACATCGACGCGTGGTTCCCGATCTCGATCAGCAACCGCTTCGATCACGCACCCGAGGACGGGGCGAACTGCGGGCAGCAGCGCATCGTGTTCGCCAACAACTCGCAGAACCGCATGTTCATGATCTTCGAGGCGGTGATCCCCAACCCGAACCCGGGCTGCGGGCTCGCGGCCTGCCGGCCCGTGGTCGAGTTCTGGGCGCGCCTGAACGACGTCACGGACGTGGACAAGCGGCGCAAGCAGCTCAAGAAGGCCTTCCTCACCGGGCATCCGAAGCTCGAGGCGGGCGGGTTCGGTCCGTTCGTCGACGCGCGCAACTACGCGTTCGGCACCGGGCAGGTGCGCACGAACAACTTCGATCAGGATCCGTGGACGCTGCGCGAGTTCAAGCTCGTCGAGCATCCGCGGCCCGGCAAGAAGTCGCTCTTGCACGCCGCGCAGGTGCCGGTGACGTACAGCCCGATCGGCGACCACTGGAACGACGCGCTCGACACCCCGCTCGGGCCCGAGTGCCGCGAGAGCTTCCTCGTCGCGATGGAAGGGCTGCTCACCGACGAGCCCGACGCGATGAGCTTCCCGATCGATCCGATGTGCCGCGCCGCGGAGAGCCGCGACGACGGGATCTCCGACTTCGCACAGCAGCTCGTGCTCGGCACGGGTGCGTTCGAGGCGGCGATCGAGGCGCGGCTCGACGAGCTCGGCTCGCCGCTCACCGCGATCGACATCGCCCAGCGGGCGCACTTCGCCGGCGCGTGCATCGGCTGCCACGAGCAGACCAACGGGGCCGATCTCGGCAACGGGGTCCGGGCGCCGTTCTCGGCCGGGTTCACCCACTCGGTCGAGTTCGCCGACGACTGCGGCGACGGCCAGCAGTGCTTCGCGATCTCGGACGCGCTGACCAGCAGCTTCCTGCCCCACCGCAAGGCGGTCATGGAAGCGTTCCTCGCCTCGACGCCGTGCGAGGGTGAGTGCAGCTATGCGCTCGAAGCCGGACCGGACGACCTCCGCTCCGGTGCGATCGACGTGCGTCGGGCGCTGACGAAGGCGGGCCGGCTCGATGTCCGCAGGATGATCGAGCTCGAGCAGCGCGTGCGCGCAGCCGGGGCGAAGCGCACGCTCGGCGGCCAGTCGACGAAGAGCGGGCACTGAGGCGCGCGAGCGGACGGCGAGCGCCGTCCCTCGCGTTCCGGCGGGAACACGGCGCGCGATCGGGGGGCCGATCGCGCGCCGTGCTATGTGATCGGCATGGCCCGCGAAGCCTGCGTGTCGCGTGACGACGGCGTGCAGCTCTGGGTCGCGACGACCGGCGACGGCCCGCCGCTCGTGCTCTGCCACGGCGGCCCGGGTGCGTGGGACGACCTCGCCGACGCGGCGCGCATGCTCGACGACCGGCTCACGGTGCATCGCTGGGATCAGCGCGGCGGGGGCCGCTCGTCGCGGGTGGGGCCGTTCGACGTCGCGACGTTCGTCGCCGATCTCGAGGCGATCCGCGTGCACTTCGGGCACGAGCAGTGGATCGTGGGCGGGCACTCCTGGGGCGCGACGCTGGCGCTCTGCTACGCGCTCGCGCATCCCGACCGCACGCGCGCGCTCGTCTACCTCTGTGGCACCGGGCTCGCGTGGCAGAAGTGGAGCGCCACGTACCACGAGGAGCAGCGCCGCCGTCTGTCGACGGAGGCGCGCGAGCGCTTTGCGGAGCTGAAGCGTCGGGTGCGAACGCCCGCGGAAGAGCGCGAGCTCGGCGTGCTGAACCGAGCGACCAACTACTTCGCGCGCACGAGGGCCCGCGAACGTGCAGAGCGCGAGCTGGACGAGCGCTTCGCGTTCAACCTCGATGCGAACCGCGAGCTCGTCGCCGAGACGAAGGCGTGGGACGAACAGGAGATCGCGGCGCGCTGCGGCCGATTGGCCGTCCCGACGCTCGTGGTGCACGGCGAAGGTGATCCGCGTCCGTTCGGCGCGGTGGCCTCGCTCGTCGACGCGTTGCCCGACGTCTGCGTGGAGATCGTGCCGCGGGCCGGGCACGAGCCGTGGCTGGAGAATCCGAGCGCGCTGCGATCGGTGTTGCGGACGTTCCTCGGACTCGCGAAGTAGCGGAACGCTCGGCACGAGCGAGGTACTGAGCTGTCGCTCGACGATTCGAATCGCCGAGTGATCCGAACACCAGCAAGGACAGCTCGAAATGAACACCCGCACTGCACATCACTCCATCCGTTGCGTGGCCGCCCTCGGCCTCGCGGCGATCCTCGGCTGCGACCAACACGACGATCCGATGGCCGCCGAGGAGACCTCCGCAGCGATCGACGACGACGAAGGCACGTACGTCGGCGCCGAGGCGCGCTCCGAGCTCGGGCTCGCCGCGGCCGGCAATCCCCAGGGCTTCGCGTTCCTGCCCGCGATCTCCGACGGCACGCCGCCGTCGACCTGCCCCACCAACCACGTCGTGACCGGCTTCGACTGCAACGGCGGGTACTGCGACGACGTCGCGATCGAGTGCCACGGCTACGGCGGCACGTTGGGTGCGAGGACGTGGTCCGCGTGGTTCGAGGACGCCGGCAAGACCTATCACACGTGCCCGTTCGGTTCGTACATCACCGGCATCGATTGCGTCGGCGACAACTGCGACAACATGACGGTGGAGTGCACCACCGCCTCGGGCGCGCTCGCCCAGACCAACTGCCAGTGGACGCCATGGTTCTCCGAGGAGGACGCCAGCTTCCTCGCGAACGTCGGCGACGCGGTGCGTGGCATGCAGTGCTCCGGCACGCACTGCGACAACGTGCGCTTCTTCGTCTGCGACACGGGCGCGTGACGAGCACCGCGGCCGCGCCGGAAAGCCGGCGCGGCCGCCTCGGCCCGCGCAGCGATGCGCCGCGATGCCGCGCGGCGTCAGAGCCGTCGCACGATCGAGAACGCCGCCTCCGCAGCCGGACACTTCGCGCACACCTCGGAGGGAATGCGCGCCTCGGTGACCGAGACCTCGTAGCTCGTGCCGCTCTGCACCACGGGCGACTGTTCGCCGTCGAAGATCTCCACCGCGCCGTCGTCGGTGCCCACGTGCAGCGCGAAGGGCTGCCATTGCGGCGGAAAGGTGTCCGGTCGGTTCGGGCGGAACGCACAGCCGTGATCGACGAGCGCGAGCTCGACGAACGGCGCGGTCCAGCCCTCGATGTCGACCTCCGCGACCGGATCGCCCGGGCCCGCCGCGTCGTACGAGCGCAGCACGAGCAGCTCGCCCTTCGCACTGCGCA
>CAZFKC010000006.1:131944-133814 GCA_964519175.1 uncultured Nannocystaceae bacterium | reverse complement strand
CGGCTCACTCGCCCGATCTGTCCTCCGCCCCTCGTTCACGGGCGGAGTTTGTCCCCCCGCGGGACAAACTTCGTCTGTGGGTCGCTCACTCGACCGATCTGGCCCGCTCCGGGAGAAAAACGGGGAGTGAAATCCGCGTCGCCGCGACCGCGCTTCGCGGCCGCCCCCGCGCCGCCGTATGCGGGCGTGCGACGCGTCGTGCTATCCCTCTTGGCCATGACCGAGCGCGTCGTCGTCGACATCGCGGATCACGTCGCCCACGTGCGGCTCAACCGGCCCGACAAGCGCAACGGCGTCGACCTGCCGATGTTCGATGCGCTCGTCGCCATGGGCGAGCGACTCGCGGGCGAGCGCAGCGTGCGGGCCGTCGTGCTCTCCGGTGAAGGCGCGTCGTTCTGCGCTGGCCTCGACTTCGTCGCGTTCATGTCCGATCCGCAGGCGTCGCAGCGCCTGCTCATGCGCACCGACGCGAGCCCCGCGAACCTCGCCCAGCGCGCGTGCTGGATCTGGACCGAGCTGCCCGTGCCGGTCATCGCGGCGATCAAGGGCGCTGCGTTCGGCGCGGGCCTCCAGCTCGCGCTCGCCTGCGATCTGCGGCTCGTCGCCGACGACGCGAAGCTCTCGGTCATGGAGATCCGCTACGGGCTCGTGCCCGACATGACCGCCAGCAAGACGCTGCTCCGGCTGGTGCGCCCCGACCTCGCGCGCGAGCTCGTCTACACCGGCCGCGTGGTGGAGGCGGCCGAGGCGGTAGCCATCGGGCTCGCGACCCGGCGCTGCGACGATCCGGTCGCCGACGCGCTCGCGCTGGCCCGCACGATCGCCGAGAAATCACCGGCAGCGATCCGCGCATGCAAACGGCTCTGCGACGAGGCGCCCGAGCTCGACGTCGCCGCCGCGTTCCGCCGCGAGACCGAGCTGCAGCTCGCGTTGCTTGGCACACGCGACCAGCTCGAAGCGGTCTCCGCAGCGATGTCCAAACGGCCGCCGGTGTTCGACGACCCGCAATGATGTTGGATCAGCTCACACGATCCGTGACGTCCGTCGGCCCATGATGGAAAACGTCACGTTTCGGGGTTGCATCGCGGCGCAGATGACGAACGCTCAGTAGAGATGTCGTCGATGCGTTGGCCGGAGTCTCTCGACAGCTTGGCGGGCCAGCGCGTCCTGGTCATCGGCGCGGCCGCCGAGAACGACCACCTCCGTTCGCTGCTGCGGCTCGCGGGCGCGCGCGTGATGGCGTCGACCGACGTGGAGCTGGCGTTGACGGTGCTCGGGCGCTTCCCGATCGACGTCATCATCGCCGACCCGCAGCTGCGCGGCTGGGATGGTGCGGCGTTCTCGACCGTGGTCCAGCACTGTCGCGGGCCGAGTGCAGGGGCGCGGATCCTCGAGCTGCCAGCCCTCGGCGGCCCGGCCGTGCGCCACGACAGCCACGCGAGCGCTTGAGCCGGCGCTCGCGCGCCGCATGCTCTGGCCGGAGGTGACGATTCACCATGGCCAGGGGCAGCAAGGACTCATACTCGGGCAAGCAGAAGCGCCAGGCGGCGCACATCGCCGAGGGCTATCAGAAGCGCGGCACGTCGAAGAAGGAGGCCAAGCGGCGCGCATGGGCGACCGTGAACTCCGAGAGCGGCGGCGGCGAGAAGAGCGGCTCGGGGCGCGGCAAGAAGTCCAACAAGAAGGCTTCGAAGAAGGGTGGCCGCATCGGCGGCAAGAAGGCCGGCAAGAAGCGCGCGAAGAAGGCGGCGAAGAAGCGCGGCACCAAGAAGACCGCCAAGCGCTCGACCAAGAAGCGCAGCACCAAGAAGCGCAGCACCAAGAAGACCGCAAAGCGCTCGACCAAGAAGCGCGGCACCAAGAAGACCGC
>CAZFKC010000006.1:87693-131844 GCA_964519175.1 uncultured Nannocystaceae bacterium | reverse complement strand
GCACCAAGAAGACCGCAAAGCGCTCGACCAAGAAGCGCGGCACCAAGAAGACCGCCGAGAAGCGCAGCACCAAGCAGCGCTGATCAGAATCGACCGCGCATCCCGAGCGACGGCACGACGTAGCGGAAGCCCTGCGGCGTGCACTTCGCGACGCCCTTGCTCGGATCCACCATCGCTGCGAACGCCAGCTTCGCGCGCGGCGTCGCACCGTCGATGAGGTTCGACTCGTTCGCCGTGCACTGGAAGATCTCGCGCGAGTAGGTCGCGTTCGTCACGTCGAGGAACAGATCGAGCTGCCAGTTCGGGAAGCGCCAGTTCCGTTCGACGCGCAGGTCGAGCTGGAAGAACGCGGGCAGCCGCGCATTGTTGCGGTTCTCGCTCAGCGCATCGAGCGTCGACTGGTTGCCGACCGGGGCCGTCCACGGCCGACCGGTGTGGTAGTGCACGCGCCCGCCGAAGTTCCACTTGTCGCTGATGCGATAGCCGAGCACGACGTTGAGGATGTGACGCTGGTCCCAGTTCGACGGCGCATGCCCGCCGACCTCGTAGTTCCGGGTCGAGCGCGCCAACGTGTACGCGGCCCACCCGAACATGCGCAGCTCCGGATCGAGCTTCAGCATCGTCTCGAGCCCGTACGCCCAGCCCGACACCTGCGCGATCACGTCCTCGAGCTCCTCGACCGGATCGTCCTCGCTGGCCTGCGAGAGCTCGTAGTCCTGCAGGTTGCTGAGGTAGCCGACGTAGGCTTCCTGCGTCAGCTTCAGCCGGTCCTTCACGAGATCGACCTCGTAGCCGAACGAGCCCTGCGCGTTCTGCTGCAGCCCGCGCTCGAAGCCGAACGACTCGATGCCCGGCACCGGGATCGGGAAGCTCGGCGGCTGGTGGTAGAGCCCGAGCGCCTGCTTCAGCACCCAGCGCTTCGCGACCTGCTCGCGGAACGTGATGCGCGGATCGACGCCGATCGCGGTGGTGAGGCTCTTCGCCGTCGGCAGATACGGGCTCGAGCCGAGCTGCGCGTACGCGTCGACGCGGATCCCCGGGCGCACCTCGAAGCCGTTCTTCTGGTAGAGCAGCTCGAAGTAGCCGGCGCTCGCCGACACCGTGCGATTGCTGAACAGGAACCCGACGTCCTCGACGTTCACGTCGCCGAGATCGTCGAGATCGGTGGCCAGCCGGAACACCTGGAACTCCTGGTCGACGCCGAAGCCGAGCGTGAGGCGGTCGTTGATCGGCACGCGCACGTCGATGCGCGGCGCGACGCGCCACTCGTTGGTCTTGTACTTCGAGATCCCGGTCTGATCGACGCCGAGCACGACCGCGTAGACCGCCGAGCCCTCGTTGCGCAGCCGCTGGCGCACGCGCGTGTCGATGCGGTGGAACATGAACCGCACATACGGGTCGGGTACGACGCGCTCGCCGGTCTCGGGGTCCTTGTACGGCTTCTGTCCGACGTCGTCGAAGCTGCCGAACGCGAACATCGTGAAGTCGGCGCGATCGTTCAATGCGTGATCGAGGCGGGCCTGGTAGTCCCAGAAGCGGATGCGCGCCGTCGACTGCACGAGGGTGAGCAGCGCACCGGTGTAGCTGTAGCGGCCCGCGAACGTGAGCGAGCCCTTGCCGGGCCCGCGCTTGCACTTCAGCATCCGCTTCTCGCGGCAGCCGGGCACGTAGCTGCGGTTGATCGGGATCTCCAGCAGGCCGCCCGCGTCGGTGAGCCGCAGATCGACGTCGCCGTGCACGCGATCGCGACGGGCCGGTCGCGTGCGCGCCTCGATGATGCCGCTGACGTAGCGACCGAGCCGCACCGGTGCGCCACCGGGATAGAAGTCCACGGCGTCGATGAAGTACGGGTGCAAGACCGACGGGCCGAGCGCGACGTGGAACAGGATCGGTACGCGCGAGCCGTCGAGGTAGTAGCCGGTGTTGCCGGGTGCTGCGCCGCGCACGACGACATAGGGCAGGAAGCCGGCGAGCGGCACGACGCCGGGTAGCGACGAGATCACGCGCAGCGGATCGCCGCGGCTGCCGGGGACCTCGCGGATCTCCGCCTCGCGCAGCGTCGTGGACGACAGTGCGATCTCGCGGCGCTGCCGGACGACCGTGCGGTAGTGCTGGCCTTCGATCGCGGGCTCGAGCCGGTACTCGAACTCGAGCTCCTGATTGCGCTCGAGGCGGACGCCGGTCTCGAGATCCTGGTAGCCCGGCGCGCGGATGACGAAGCGGTGCACACCGGGGCCGAGCTCGAGCAGGAAGTTGCCCGCGTCGTCGGCGACCACCGCTTCGCCGCCCGTGCGCGGGATGATGCGCGCGCCGGGGATCGCGTCGCGCTCGCCGAAGCGCATCACCTTGCCGCGCACGCGGGCGCGCGCGCGGGGTACCTGCGTGGTCGTGGGCCGCGTGAGTGGAGGCGCCGTCTCCAGCGTCGGGGCCGGGAGCGACTCGGCGGGCTCAGTGGGCCCGAGCGGGAGCTTGCTCGGGTCGGCCGGGTCTTCGTTCTCGATCGGCTCTCGGGAGAGCGCTGCGGTGATTGCGATCCTCGCAATGCTTCCCGCCAGCAGACCCACGCGCGGAGCATACACTGCTCGCGAGCGTTGGTTCGGGCACGGGCACGGGTACGGGTACGGGCACGGCGGCAGCGGGCTTTGGGCCCGTGCCGGCCTCCACGTACTCCCCCAACATCCGATCGGTCGCGTCGCGGAAGATGGGGCTCACGCTCTTGCGCGTCGAGTCGAGCAGCTCGCGCGCCTCCTCGGTCTGGCCGATGCGATCGATGTGCTCCGCGAACGTCCGGCTGCCGATCGGCACGCGGAACGAGCACCAGATCAACAGGGCGAGCGACAACACCCCGATGAGCGAGCGGGCGAGACCAATCACGCGGAACCAGGATCCCGCGCTCACCGTGCGCAGCGCAAATCTTCGGCTTTGCGCGGGGCTCGGCTGTGCCCGCGTTCAGTGCGCCGGCTCGGGCGGCTTGCCGCCGAGCGAGGCCGCGACCTTCGTCGCCTCCTGGATCGTGCGCGCGAGCACCGAGCGGATGCGGCCGTCCTCCATCGTCAGGAGCCCCGCGATCGTCGAGCCCGCCGGCGTCGTGACCTGGTCCTTCAGCGCCGCCGGATGCAGCCGCGTGTCGAGCACCATCGTCGCGGCGCCGAGGAACACCTGCGCCGCGATCTCGAGCGCCACGTCGCGCCGCAGCCCCATCATCACGCCGCCGTCCGCGAGCGCCTCGAGCATCACGTACGCGAACGCGGGCCCGCTGCCGTTCAGGCCCGTGACCGCGTCCATGTGCTTGTCCTCGAGCTCGATCACCCGGCCGACCGACGAGAAGATCTCGCGCGCGATCGCGAGGTGCTCGCTGCCCGCGCGTGGGCCCGGCGCGAGCACCGTCATGCCGCGGTTCACGAGGCACGGCGTGTTGGGCATCGCCCGCACCAGCACCGCCTCGGGCAGCCAGCCGCCGATCGTCGCGAGCCGCACGCCGGCCGCGATGCTGATGACCAGCTTGCCGCGCGTCGCCTCGCGGATGCGATCGTCGTCGAGCAGCTCGGCCATGTACTGCGGCTTCACCGACACCAGCACGACGTCGGCGCGCGAGCAGGCCGCGTGGTTGTCGTGCTCGACGGTGACGCCGTAGCGCTCGCGCAGTCGCTCGCCCGGCTCCGCGCGGCGGACGGTGGGGACGATCTGCGCGGCCGTGAAGCCGCCCTGCTGCAGCAGCCCCGCGAGGATGGCCTCGCCCATGGTGCCGCAGCCGAGGATCGCGAGGGTGCTCATGTCCGTCGCCCTACCACGACGAGCGCGTCACCGGGGCGGGCGGCGTGCGACGAGCACGCTCGCCCGTGGGCTGGGCGCATCGTTGCTGGCGGGCTCGCGTGGCTGCGCCGGCGCGGGCGGTGCCGGTCGAGTCGCCCGCACCACCGAGCGGCCCGGCCCGGGCACGCTCGCGCTGCCCGTGGCCTCGGCGGGATCGCGGCGCGGCGGCTCGCTCGGGGGCAGCGGCGCCGCGATGAGCCGCTTGGCCTGCTCGAGCGGATCGCGGGGCAGCGGCGCGCCGAGCCCGTCGAGATCGTCGAAGCCGGCCAGCTCGTCGAGCACGTCGGGCTGCGGCGCCGCCGCGGGCGTCGGCAATGCAGCGGCCTTCGGCGCCGCATCGGCCTTCGGCGCCGCATCGGCCCTCGGCGCCGCATCGGCCCTCGGCGAGGCACCGAGCGGCGCCGCGGCATGGGCCTTCGCCGATGCGTCGGGCGTCGCGACCGCCTCGGACGCCGGCTCGTCGTCGAGCCACGTCGGCAGCCATCCGGTCGACAGCCGGCGGTCGAGCGCCGCGCGCAGCTCGGCGACCCTCGCCTGGTACTCCTTGCGACTCATGCGCTCGTTCGCGATGCAGAACTCCGCGCCCGAGAGCCCGACGCACCCGAAGCAGTGCACGCAGTCCTCGCAGCCGACGCAGAGCGTGACGTACGAGCACCCGTCGCACGCCCGGCTCGCGAAGCTGTGCGACGTGCGTTGACAGTCGCGACAGCCCTTCGACTGCGTGCAGCCGATGCACGCGGTGCAGCTCTCGCAGTAGGTGCACTCGTCGCAATCGCGGCATTCGACGCAGAAGCGACAGTCGTTGCAGCCCGTGCAGCGCACGCAGCGGAAGTTGCCCTCGTCGCTGCGCGGCGTCTCGCTGCCCTGCTGTTGTTCGTCGAGCAAGCGCTGGATCTCGGCCAGCATCTCGTCGAGCGCGTCGGCCACGTCAGGAGCCTTTCGGCGTGCAGATGCGGACTTCGTCGACCTGGCCGGGCGTGTCGAGATCGGGCGCGTGGTAGATGCCACGCGCGCCGGTGCGGACGCACTCGTAGCCGGCCCGGCAGTCGCCGTCGTCCTTGCAGCGCTTGCGACAGCTCGTGCGCGCGGTGATCTCGTCGGCGCACAGCCCCTCGGGCAGGCAGACCTCGTTCGCGCGGCAGTCGTCCTGCGGCGGGCACACGCCGTCGAGACACTCGTCCGTGCACGACTCGCCTTCACACGCGGTCGCCCGATCCTCGCGGGTCGGATCGCAGGCGATCGTGAGAAAGTCGCTGCCGTAGACCTTCACGCACTCGGCTTCCTTCGGGCAGCTGTCGGCGCCGCACGCCTCGATCGTGCACTCGCCGCTGCCACCGGGGCTCGGCGTGCCCGCGTTGGTCACGCGGTGCGAGAGATCGCAGACGCGGTCACCACGGATGCTGCAGTCCGTGCTGCGCACGCACGGATCACCGATCTTCTTCTTGCACCCGCCGACGAGCGCGACGAGGCCGAGGGCCAGCAGGCAGGCGAGGCGGGGCACCGGCGCGCAGCATACGACAAGGGCCGCCGCCGTGACGCATTGCGGGGACGGGTCCGGCCCGGTTCCGGGCCGAAAGCTCACTTCTTGCGCTTCGTCTTGGCCAGCGCCGCCGTGGGGCGCGCAGCCTCCACGGGCGCCGGCGGCCGCGGCAACGACGACTTGATGATCAGCCCGCAGAGCAGCGACACGGCCACGAGCACCCAGAACGCCCACGGATCGCCGACCCCCTCCAGCCCGCTGCGCAGGTTCATGCCGAACAGGGTCGCGAACGCGGTGACCGGCAGGAACACCGCGGCGATGAGGTTGAGCCGGTGCGCCGAGACGAGCATGTGCTCGGCGTTCTTCGATTGCTCCTCGGCGCGCTTGGCGGAGGTGTAGTCGAGCCCTTCCTTCGCGTGCACGTGGATGAGCTCGAACGCCCGCGCGGCATCGATGGCCAGATCGCGGACCGTGATGAGCGCCTTGTCGAGCTTCGCGGCGTCGCGCGCCTCCTGCAGCGCGTCGCGCATGTTCGCGGTGGCGCGGGCGAGCGGCACCGTCGCGTGCACGAGCGCGTACCAGTCGTCGGCGGTGACCGCTTGCTCGAGCAGCTGCTCGTGGTGCGTGGCCGCGTCGAGGAACGCCTGCACGTGCTGCTGCAGCGGCGCGATCGTCTGCGGACCGCCGGCGCTGCACGACCACTTGCCGTCGGGCGCGCGCCAGAACAAGGTCGCATCGCGTCGCTGACGACGCCCCGGATCCGGCACGTCGTGGAGCACGATCAGCACGTGGCCATCGGCGGTCATGCAGCGCTGCCGCCCCGCGTGCGCACCCATGCGATCGCGGAAGACCTGCGGCACCTGCCAGTTGTGCGGGATCGGGCTCGACATGCGGACGAGTCTCCTGGGTGGCCCGGATCCTGGCCACCACTGGCCCGAATTCGGGCCACCCTGGCCGGCCACATCGTCGATCGCTGCGGGATCGCTGGCGATCCGAATGCGGCGCACAAACTGCTCTGGTCGCGCGCCATGACCCGCCCCCGCCTCCGCTCATTCCTCGGCTCCACCCTCCTCGCGCTCGCGTGCCTCGGCGTGCACGAGGCCCAGGCCGCGCCGCTGCCGGTCCCGGCCGCCTTCATGGCCCCGCCGCTCGAAGGTCAGCTCAACGTCAACGCGGCCACGGCCGAGCAGCTCGAGCTGTTGCCCGGCGTCGGGCCGGTCACCGCGGCACGCATCCTCGAGTACGTCGCGCACCACCCGGTCAAGCACCCGAGCCAGCTCATGCGCGTGAAGGGCATCGGTCGCAAGACCTACGATCGCATCAAGCCGTTCCTCGTCGTCGAGGGCGAGACCACGCTGCGCGTCGCGTCGCCCCAGCGCACGTAGCAAAGCGTCGAGCTCCTGCAACCGTGATGGCGACCTGGTGGGCACGGATCGCTCCGTGCCCATCGGGTCGCTCTCGCGCGGCGGACCGATCCGCTTTCGTGCTAACGTCCGCGCGTGCTCTCGCGTGCACGCGCGGCGTTTCTCGCGATCGCGACCGCGGCGATCCTCGCTGCGCCCGCGTGTCGACCGAAGGCGATCGATGCCCCCTATGCCGACGGCAAGGCCCCGACGCCGGCCGAGCTGCTCGCTCGCGCGGCGCCGCAGCTGCCGGCGATCCAGGTCGGGCAGGCCAAGGTGGTCGCGAACCGGGCGCTGCGCGGCAACCTGGCCTTTTTGGCCCAGGCGCCCGCGCGCTTCCGCGGCACCGTGGGCATCGCCGGCAACGAGCTCGTCACGCTCTCGTACACCGAGGAGGGCTACGCGCTGCGCTACAAGCTCGACGCGTTCCCGAGCGGCTTCTACCACGGGCCGCCGTCGTCGTGCGCCGTCGAGGCGCTGCTGGGTGTCGCGATCGACGAGACCGATCTCGTCGCGCTCGTGCTCGGTGGCGCACCGGTGATCGAAGGTCCGCACGAGATCGTCCAGCAGCGCTGGGATCGCGTCGCGGGTCACGAGTCGCTGGAGATCGCGAACGCCCAGCACGTGCAAGCGCTCTACTTCCGTCCCATCGAAGGCGAGTGGCGCTTCGTCGGCGGGGCGCTGTGGCAACGCGGCGGCGACGGCAAGAAGGGCAAGCGCCTGTGGACGCTCGAGCACGAGAACCTCGCCGAGGTCGGCGACGTCGTGCTGCCCGAGCGCACGAAGATCGTCGCGCCCGGCAAGCGCAAGGACAACCTCGTCACGATCATCTACAAAGATCGCGAGCTGCATCCCGCGTTCGCGGAGCAAGCCCCGAGCAGCGACGACGGTGGCGGCAAGGACGACGGCGCGCCGACCAACGAAGGCGGCGACTGGGGCGGCGGCGAGGCCGGCTGGGAGACCGAGGGCGGCGAAGGTGGCTGGGAATCGGAGGGCGACACCGAAGCGTCCGGCGCTCCACCCGATGCCGGCGCCGAGACCCCGAAGCCGGCCCCCAGCAATCCCGGACAAGCGGCCGCGCCGGGCGACGCGGCCGCGAAGCCGACCGCGGCGCCGACGATCCCGAAGGTCTTCCACATCGAGCCGACCGGCCTCGCGGATCGCGGCGATCTCTGCCGCTGAACGGCGCGCGAGCGGCCGTCACGATCACGAACGCGGGCGCGCGGGAACCTCGTTGCACCCCGCGGAAACACCCGACGGGGGATCGTGCGCGCTCACGCACGGGACGGTGGCCTAGGATTCCAGTGCCCTGGCACGGCGGTGGCCCCCAGCCGGCTGCGGGAGTGAGCGGGGATGACGAGCGACGAGTCCAGCGAGACGCCGACGGTGGCCGAGCAATCGGCCCCGCTCGATCCGCACGAGCTCGCCGCGGCCGAGACGCAAGACGGGCTCGAGAGCAAGCTGCTGCTCGCGCGCGCGCGCAACAAGCTGCTCGGCTGGCAGGAGCCACCGCAGCACGTCGGTCGCTACCGGATCCTCGAGCGCATCGGCACGGGCGGCATGGGTGTCGTCTACGCGGCGCACGACGACGAGCTCGATCGCCCGGTCGCGATCAAGATCCTGCGCACCGATCTCGCGTCGGGCTCCGCCGGTCGTCAGCGCCTGCTGCGTGAGGCCCAGGCGATCGCGAAGCTGTCGCATCCCAACGTCGTGCACGTCTACGAGGTCGGCCAAGAGGGCGGCCAGGTGTTCATGGCGATGGAGCTGGTGCGCGGCGACACGCTGCGTCGCTGGACGCACGGCGCAGCGCAGGACGAGGGCGCGTCGGCCTCGTCGAGCAAGCACAAGGCGAGCGCGCACAGGTCGAAGCGCACGCCCGCCGAGATCGTGGAGATGTTCCTGCGCGTGGGCGAGGGCCTCGCGGCCGCGCACGAGCAGGGCATCGTGCACCGCGACTTCAAGCCCGACAACGTGCTCGTCGCCAACGATGGCCGGCCGCGGGTCGTCGACTTCGGGCTCGCGCGTGCGAGCGGCGACACCACCACGACGCGCGAGCTGGCGGTGCCGCTCGCATCGTCCTCGGGCAGCAGCCTGCGCGACTTCGACATCACGCGCACTGGCACTGTCGTCGGCACGCCGGCGTACATGGCCCCCGAGCAGCTCGAGCGCGCCGAGCCCGATGCGCGCAGCGATCAGTTCTCGTTCTGTGCGTCCTTGTTCGAGGCGCTCTACGGACAGCGGCCGTTCCATGGCTCGACCTATACCGAGCTCACCGAGAGCCTCTCGCAGTCGCGTCCGCTCGCCGTCGATCCCGCGGCCGCCGGAGTGCCGCGGGCGTTGCATCCGGTGATCCTGCGGGGGCTCGCGCGGGATCCGATCGACCGCTTCGCCACGATGCGCGAGCTGCTCGTCGCGCTGCGCACGGCGATGCAGCCCGCGCCTCGCAAGAGCTGGAAGTACGCGCTCGCCGGCACGCTGGGCCTCGGTGCGAGCGCGCTCGCGATTTCCTGGCTCGGGCCCACGACACCGTCGCAGCCGGACGAGCTCGCCGCGGTCGCGAGCGCCGACGTGCCCGACGAGTGGGCGACGATCGTCGCCGGCACCGATCTGCCACCGGAGATCGCGACGCCGCTCGCCGACGATCCGAGCCACGTCACCGTGCACCGGCTGCACAACGGCCTCACCGTCTACGTCGCCCATCGTCCGCTCGAGCCGTTCGTCACCGCGGCGCTCGTCGTGCGCGCCGGCAGCAAGCACGAAGGCGACGACGGCCAGGGGCTGGCCCAGCTCGCGCTCGATGCGATGTGCAGCGGCGGCGAGAAGCTGGGTGCGATCGATCCCGAGGCCGAGCGCCCGTTGCTCGCACAGCAGCACGAGCTGCTCGCGCGGCTGCCCCAGGTCGACGACGCCGAAGAGCGCGCGGCGATCCTGCGGGCCGTCGATGCCGCCCAGGCCGCGAGCGCGCCGCTCATCGCCCCGGACGAGCTCTCCCGCGCCGCGCGCTCGCTCGGTGGCCGCGAGCCGATGAAGATGAGCGGCTTCGGCACGGTGCTCGCGGTCGACGTGCCGCGGCACCGGCTCGGCACGTGGGTGCAGCTGCTCGCCGAAGCGGTGCAGCACCCCAGCTATCGCTTGATGCTGCAGTCGGCGAAGACGCGGCTCGAGCTCGCCCGCACGATGTCCGAGTACGGCCAGCTCGACATGCTGAGCGGACGCATGCTGCGGCAGGCGACCGGGCAGGCCGAGGACTTCGAGCGCATCGTCGACACGCTCGAGCGCGTGCCGCTGACCGAGACGCGCGAGTTCTACGAGACCTGGTTCCGCCCGAACAACAGCGCGCTCGTGCTCGTGGGCGACATCACCGGCGATCAGGCGGTGCCGCTCGTCGAGCAGTACTTCGGCGCGTGGGCGCCCGCGACGATCCCCGTCGTCGAGGAGCTCGACGTACCGCTGCCGAGCGCGCGGATGCACTACGAGACCGAGGGCGCCGGCCCTCCGCTCATGCGGGTGTCGTGGCCCCTGCCCTCCGCGAGCTCGCCCGAGCAGCTCGACTTCGCCGCGCTCACCGACACGCTCGGCGGCACCGACGGCGTGCTCGCGGTGACGCTGCGCGAGGACACGTTCGGCGGCGCCGCGTGGCTCGGTCACCAGCGCGACTTCAACATCGAGGTCGCGGTGCTCTCGAAGGAGTCGCTGGAGAACACCGAGGAGATGGTGATGGGCGTGATGCGCTCGGTCGCCGAGGATCGGGTGCCCGACGCCGTTTGGCCCCGCGTGCTCGCGAGCGCCGAGCTCGAGCGGCATCGTTGGTCGCGCAGCAGCGGCGAGCTCATGCAGCTCGTCGCCGACTCGTACCTCGAGCACCGCCCGTGGGCCGACGTCGCGAAGACGTTGTCCGCGCCGGCGCCGACGCGCGCGCAGGTGGTCGCCGCGGCGCGCTCGCTGCTGCAGCGCGGGCGCGTGGTCGCGTACAAGCACACCGGAAAGCCCTGGACGATCGACGCGCCCGAGCTGCCGTCGCAGCGGCTGCCGGGTGCATTCGGGCGTCAGAGCCCGTTCCTGCGCGCGCTCATCGAAGCGCCGCAGGCCCCGCTCGAGCCCCGCTTCCTCGTCGCGGGCAGCCACTACGACGCGACGTCGCACGGCGCGGGCCGGGTGATCACCTCGAAGAGCGACGCGCCGGTGTTCCGACTCGAGTGGGTCTATCCGATCGGCGTCGCCGAGGATCCCTGGATCTGCGAGGCGGTGCAGTCGCGCATGATCGAGGTGCCGATTGCGGGCCTCGACGTCGACTACTACTGCACGAACGAGGACGTGAGCGTCGACATCGTCGGGCCGGCGGCGCGCTTCGACGAGGTGATGCCGCAGCTCGTGCAGTGGCTGGGCGAGCCCGCGCTGCCGGCCGCGCAGGCCCGCGAGCTGATCGATCGCACGCTGCAGTGGCGCGACGACGCCCGCACCGATCCCACGGCGCGCGCGCTCGCGATGCACACGTTCGCGCTTCGTGGCGAGCACGGCTTCGGCGCGCACCTGCCCGACGACGATGCGCTGCGCAAGCGAGGGGTCGCGGCGATCTCGGCGTCGTGGGCAGCCGTGCACGACTACGACGCCGACGTGCTCTACGTCGGGCCCGCGCCCGAGCGACTGCGGGCGCTCCTGCCCACGCCGACCGGCAAGACCAAGGGCGGGTTGCCGGCGCGGACGTTCCGCGTCGTCGAGCGGCCGACGATCTTCGTGCTCGACGATCCGGAGCGCGAGCGCGCGAGCGTGCGCGCGGCGGTGCCGTGGACGGCCACGACTGCGCGCGACACCCTCGCGGCGCAGCTGCACGCCGAGGCCGTGGTCGAGGCCGCGATGACGGGGCCGAGCGAGCTCGATCCCGAGTATCCCAACTACCGTGTGCGTTGGTCGCCGGCCGCTCCGATCGCGATCGGCATCGGCTACGCGGCGCCATCGGAGGACGTGCCGCTCGCACTGCACACCGCGATCGACGGCCTGCGCCGCCGCATGCCCGAGTCCGAGTTCGCGGCTGCCCGCGATCGACTCGAGGTGGTCTTCCGCGCCCACCGCACCGGTGCGCCGCGCGTGCCCGAGCTCGTGCGCGCGTGGGGTCCCGGCGCCGACGATCCCCGCGTCGCGCAGTGGCTCGCGCTGCCGAGCCTCTCGTATGCGGATCTGCAGCGCTACTACGAGACGGTGGCGCAGACCGAGCCCGTGCTCTCGGTGGTCGGCGACATCGACCGCATCGACATGGCGGCGCTGCGCACGATGGGCGACGTCGTGATGGTCGAGCTCGACGACGTGATGCGCGATCCGGCGCTCTTCGAAGTCGGCTGGGAAGCCCCGCCGATGATGGAGGAGTGAGCGACATGCTCGGGCGGTCACGATGACTGCGACGTTCGAGATCCGCGGTGTCCGTGTGCCCACGCTGCTCTACGGCACCGCGTGGAAGGAAGAGCGCACGGCCGAGCTCACCGGGCTCGCGCTCGCCACCGGCTTCGTCGGCATCGACACCGCGAACCAGCGCAAGCACTACTTCGAGGCCGGCGTGGGCGAGGCGATCGCCGCGGCCGGCATCGCGCGCGAGCGCCTGTTCCTGCAGACGAAGTTCACCTACGCCCGCGGCCAGGATCATCGCCTGCCCTACGACCCGAAGGCCTCGCTCACCACGCAGGTCGAGCAGTCGTTCGCGAGCTCGCTCGCGCACCTCGGCGTCGGTCACCTCGATGCCTACGTGCTGCACGGTCCTGCCTCAGGACGAGGGTGGAGCGACGCCGACCGCGAGGTATGGCGCGCGATGGAGGCGGAGGTCGATGCGGGTCGCGTGCGGCTACTCGGCGTCAGCAACATCTCCGCCGCGCAGCTCGGCGAGCTGGTCGAGGCGGCGCGAGTGCCTCCGTCGCTCGTGCAGAACCGCTGCTACGCGCGCACCGGTTGGGACCGCGAGGTGCGAGCACTGTGCCGCGATCGGGGGCTGCTCTACGAGGGCTTCTCGCTGCTGACCGCGAACCAGCGCGAGCTCGCGAGCCCGCCGATCGCGGCCATCGCCCGGCGTGCGGGCGCCACGATCCCGCAGGTCGTGTTCCGCTTCGCCGAAGCCGTCGGCATGGTCGCGCTCACCGGTACGACGGACCGCGCGCACATGCAGCAGGACCTCGCGGCCCACGAGGTCGTGCTCGGGCCCGAGGACATCGCGGCGATCACGAACGTGCGCGCGTGACGAGACCCGCGCCGGCAGTTCTGACGAATTTCCCCCTCGTCGCGGTCACGTTCTCGACCCCTCGTTCGTCAGGGCCCTCGAATCGGCCGACGGCGAGGCGCCGCGGTCGCGAAGGAGACCCGTCATGCAAGCTCGAATGAAGAATCCCGTGTTCGCGCTGCCCGAGGCCATGCAAGCGCTGCAGGCGCTCGGCAAGGCCACGCACAGCGGACTGCCCGCGAAGACGATCAAGCTCGTGCACCTGCGCGCGAGTCAGATCAACGGCTGCAGCGTGTGCGTCGACATGCACTCGCGCGAGCTCGAGCAGCTCCGCGAGACCAACGTGCGGCTCTACACCGTCGCGGCGTGGCGCGACACGCCGTTCTTCACCGAGGCCGAGCGCGCCGCGCTCGCGCTCACCGAGGCGCTCACGCGGATCGCCGATCACAGCGACCCCGTCACCGACGAGATCTGGGCCGAGGCCGCGAAGCACTACGACGAGCAGCAGCTCGCGCTGCTCGTCCTCAACATCGCGCAGATCAACCTGTGGAACCGCCTCAACGTCGCGGTGAAGCAGGTCGCGCTGGGGCGGCCGTGGACGCCCGAGGACATGAAGGCCGCCGGTTGATCACGACGCATCGTCGATGAGCGTGATCTCGAAGCTCGCGAGGCGATCGGGCGCGCCGATCGCCTCGACCTCGACGATGCGATCGTTCGCGATGGTGTAGCGCAGCACGAGCTTCAGCCTGCCGAGCGGCGCCACGACGACGGCGAGCTCGCCGTCGACGAACGCGGGTCGAGCCGCACGCGCACCGCCGACGAGCGAGCGCTTGGCCACCGCCTCGGCGCCGTGCAGCGTGTGGGACTGCCCCGGCATCGTGAAGCGATCGCCGCGCAGCACCGCGTTCGGATCGAGCAGCGCGACCAGCCCATCGAAGTCGCCGCGGCGCGCGGCCGCGAGGAACGCATCCACGACCGCACGCTGGCGGCGACGATCCGCATCGGGCACCGGTGCCCCCTGCACGCGTCTGCGCGCGCGGCTGGCGAGCTGACGCGCGGCGGTCGGGGTGCGCTCGACGATCGGTGCGATTTCCTCGAACGGCAGATCGAACATGTCGTGCAGCACGAACGCGATGCGCTCGGCGGGCGCCAGCGTCTCGAGCACGACCAGCAACGCCAGCCCGACCGAGTCGGCGAGCAAGGCCTCGCGCTCGACGCTCTCGTCCTGCGCGACGGCCCGCGGCGCCTCGAGCGAGGTCTCGCCGCGGAGCCGACGCGAGCGCAGCGCATCGAGGCAGATCCGCGCCACCACGGTGGTGAGCCAGCCGCCCATGTTGTCGATGCCCGCGGCATCGGAGCGACCGAGCCGCAGCCACGCCTCCTGCACCGCGTCCTCGGCCTCGGGCAGCGAGCCGAGCATCCGGTACGCCACGGCGCGCAGGTGCTCACGGTTGCGCTCGAACTGCGCAGCGAGCCATTCGGTGTGATCGTCGGTCATGGTGGCGTCCCGGGCCCTGACGAACGACCCGTCGAGAATGTGACGAACTACCGCGATGGCGGTGCGGGCGCGACCGGAAGGCGATCACTTCCGCGTCGGCGCACGGCGATCGGTGGCGCGCACGACCCCCTCCGGTCGCCAGCCGCCCTTTCGGCGCAGCTCGAACAGCCCGAAGCGCAGATCGAAGGCGAGCTCGGCGAACACCCACGGCGCGCGCCCCGTCGCGACGAAGCCCCAGCGTCGCGTGCCGCCGCGGATGAACACGCCGCCGCCGAAGCGGAAGCGCTGCTTCGACGGATTGAGGTTCCTGTCGTCGGCATCGGGCATCGCCGGGTCGCGCACGCGTGCACGCACGGCCCCGACGTCGAAGCCCGCCGACAACCACGCGTGCGAGAACGCGAACGTGGCGAGGAACCAATGCGCGTCGCGCTGGAACGACAGCGTCTTCGGATCGTCGTCCTTCGCGGGCGGCGGATACAGCGAGCGATCGTAGCTCGCGCCGAATTCCAGCCAGCGCCAGCGATAGAACGCGACCGCGATGCGCGGCGCGACGCGGGGCCGGCTCTGGCGCGGCAGCCAGTGCGTCGTGAGCCCGAGCGTGAGGTGGTCGAAGAGCCCGAGGGCGAGCCCGAGCCGATAGCGGTGCGGGTAGCCGCCGCCGAGCGAGAGCTCGAGCACCCCGTGATCGAGGAAACGCGCGCTCGGAGCAACGTCACGCGTCAGGTACCGGCGCAGCGCGGGCGCGCGGAGCTTGCGATGCTCGTCGTCGTCGCGGGCCTCGATCCGCGCCGGTTCCGCCGCAGCCGCGGGCTGCGGCACCGCAGGCTCGGCGATCGTCGTGAACGCCGCGATCGTCGTGAACGACGCGATCGAGAGAGCGCAGCTCAAGCGCCGTCGAGAGTCGCGATGCGAGTGAGGAAAGTCAATGCGTTGCGTCCAGACGCGAGCAGTGGTCATGCGCTCGCGGGTACACGCCGCCTCGACTACGCTGGACCCGATGCCCGCAAAGACGCTCTCTCGTACGATCTACATCGTCGCCGCCAAGCGCACCCCGTTCGGCACCTTCGGCGGCAAGCTGAAGGACAAGAGCGCGATCGAGCTCGGCGTGCACGCTGCCGCTGCTGCGCTCGCCGCTGGCAACGTGCCGGCCGACGCCGTCGATCACGTCGTGTTCGGCAACGTCGCGCAGACCTCCGCCGATGCGCTCTACATGGCGCGCCACATCGGGCTCAAGGCCGGCGTGCCGATCCCGGTGCCTGCGCTCACCGTGAACCGTCTGTGCGGCTCGGGCTTCCAGGCGATCGTCAGCGGCGCGCACGAGATGCTCGCCGGCGACGCGGAGATCGTGCTCGTCGGCGGCACCGAGAGCATGAGCCAGGCGCCGTATGCCGCGCGTGGCATCCGCTGGGGCACGAAGTTCGGCACCGATCCGAAGCTCGAGGACACGCTGTGGTCGTCGCTCTTCGATCCGCACGCCGGTTGTGCGATGGCAGTGACCGCCGAGAACCTCGCCGAGAAGCACGGCATCACGCGGCAGGAGTGCGACGAGTACGGCCTGCGCAGCCAGCAGGCGTGGGGCGCCGCGCATGCAGCCGGACGCTTCACCGCCGAGCTCGCGCCGATCGAGCTGAAGGGCCGCAAGGGCCCGGAGTCGTTCGACACCGACGAGCATCCGCGCGCCGAGGTGACCCTCGAGGGCATGGCCAAGCTGCCGCCCGTCTTCAAGAAGGACGGCGTCGTCACGGCCGGCAACGCGTCGGGCATCTGCGACGGTGCGGGTGCGCTCGTGCTCGCCACCGAAGAAGCCGTGAAGCGCCACTCGCTCTCGCCGCTCGCCCGCGTCGTGCAGTGGCACACCACGGGCGTCGAGCCGACGATCATGGGCATCGGTCCGGTGCCGGCGATCCGCGGTGCGCTCGAGCGCGCCGGGCTCTCGCAGGATCAGATCGATCTGTTCGAGATCAACGAGGCCTTCGCACCGCAGTTTCTCGCGTGCGAGAAGGAGCTGGGTCTGCCGCGCGACAAGACCAACGTCGACGGCGGAGCGATCGCGCTCGGCCATCCGCTCGCCGCCTCGGGCGCGCGCATCACCGCGCACCTCGTGCACGAGCTGCGTCGCCGCAAGGCCAAGTACGGCGTGGGCTCGGCCTGCATCGGCGGCGGCCAGGGCATCGCAGTGGTGCTCGAGAGCGTGTAGCGCTCACGCCTTGGCGAGCAGCTCTCGCAGTCGGCCCATGATGTGGCCGACTGCGGCTTCGCCCTTCACGCCGCCTTCGATCTTCGCGCCCGTGCCGCGGCCGTCGCTGCCGGGCAGCGCGAAGCGAGGGATCATCTCGCCGCCGTAGCCGGCGAGATCGAGCTTGCGCGCGTCCTTGTCGGAGTCGAACTCGAGGAAGCGGATGTTGGCGAGCTCGGCGTCGAGCGTGCCGGCCTCGACCGCGCGGTGGAACACCTGGCACGGCTCGCACCACGAAGCGCCCACGTAGACCAGCAGACGTCGCTGCTCGGCGTCGGCCTTCGCCTTGGCGTCGCGCACCAGCTCCTCGATCGGGCGGTCGTCGCTCGTGACCGCGACGAACTCGGGCTTCGCGGTCGCGGCCGCGCCTTCACTCGGCTTGCCCGCACTCCCGCTCGGCGCACCGTCGTAGGGCGCGCCGACGCAACCGGTGAGCAGTGCCGCGAGGGCGAGCAACGTGCGCGTGCGATCCATCGTGCGACCTCGGCCAGACGCGAGCCGCCGCGATGCTAGCACCGCCGGGTCCCCTTCGAGATCGCGCTCGCCGAGCCCGTTGTTACGCCATCGGGCCCCGGGCCGGATCGAATCGGGCGAGCCCCGTCCCGCGCACGGCCTGCGCCGCGGCCGCCACGTCAGCGCCTCGTGAAACGCCGTTGCGTCCCGCGCTCACGGCCCCATCATGGACCAACACGATGAAGGGCTCCTGGAAACTCGGTCGGTTCGCCGGCGTCGACGCCTATGTCCACTGGACGTTCGGCTTGCTCGTCGCGTGGGCCGGTTGGTCGGCATGGCAAGGCGCGGGCTCGGTGCTCGCCGTGATGCTCGGCCTCGCGTTCTTGTTCGCGGTGTTCGGCTCGGTGCTGCTGCACGAGCTCGGCCACGCGCTCATGGCCCGGCGCTACGGCGTCCGCACCCACAACATCGTGCTGACGCCGATCGGCGGCATGGCGAACCTCGACGGCATCCCCGCCGCGCCGCGTGCCGAGCTCGCGATCGCGCTCGCCGGTCCCGCGGTGAACGTCGTGATCGCGGCCGGGCTCGCGCTGCTCTCCGCGATGGGCTTCGGGCTCGGCTTCGGGCTGATGTCGGCGCTCATGTGGGCGAACATCTCGCTCGCGCTCTTCAACCTGATCCCCGCGTTCCCGATGGACGGTGGTCGTGCGCTGCGAGCCTGGCTCGCCACCCGCATGGGCAAGCGCGCCGCGACGGGCGTCGCGGTCTCGCTCGGCAAGGTCATCGCGATCGCGATGGCGATCGTCGGCCTCTTCACGAACCCGATGCTGCTGCTCGTCGCGGTCTTCGTGTGGTTCGCCGGCTCGGCCGAGTCGCGCGCGGTCGAGCCCTCGACCGGTTGGTGGGAGGACGACGGCGTCCGCTACGCCTACGACGAGGTGGCTGCACGCCGCCGTCGTGCAGGCCCGCCCCAGGTGCTGCTCATCAACGGGCGCCTGTACTACCGCTGAGCACGACGTTCGTGATGGGACCGCCCGGGTCGGCGTAAGCGCTGGCCCGGGCGTTTCGTTCGTGGCCGGTGACCCTGCACCGGCGCCAGCTCCCGATCGCGTCCCCGTGCCAGGCGTTCGAGGGGACCCCGGCCTCGGAGAGCACCCCGGCCTTCTGCACGCGCTGCGACAAGCACGTGCACGATCTGTCGCGGCTGACCGAGCCGCAGGTCGTCGAGCTGCTCGCACGGCACGTCGACGAACGGCTGTGCGTCTCGTACCGCACGCGCACCGACGGCACGATCGCGCTGCGCAGGCCACCGCCGCGCCTCGCCCCCGCCACGTTCGCGCTGTCGCTCGCGGGCTGTGCGGGGCACCTCGCCGACGAGCCCGCCGATGCGAAGGGCTGCGTCGATCCGGCCGGCTACGGCATCGACTGCCCACCGCAGTCGCGACTCGGGCTCGCGGTGATTCCGGACTCGGTCGGGCCCACGATCGACGAAGAGAACGTCGACGACGGTGCCACGCTCGACGACGCGGAGCTCGTGCAGGACGGTGAGATCTGGGGTGGAATCCAGGTGTCCGCCGGCGACCTGCCCACGTTCCAGGAAGTCGTGGATGGGCGCCCCGTGCCCACGTCGGATGCGACCGCCGCGTCCACGTCGGACGAGCGCGTCGGCGATCGCGGCATCGAGCGCGGCGACATCATGGTCGCGGGCGGGATCGATGCCCCGAGCGCCAGCTTCCAGCGACGGATCCGGCGCGAGGCCAAGCGCATCGCCCGTCGCGAAGCCCGTACGGAGCGTCGCCGCGGCGACTGATGTGCGCGCTGCCGCCGTTCTGCTAACGTCGATCTCCGCGTGAACCCGCGCAGCCGTCGTCTGTCGCGCATCGGCACCGCGCTCGCGGTGCTGTTCCTGCTGTTCTTCCTGGCGATCCCGCTGTTCTCCGGCGTCATCGCGCGCCTCGTGCCGGACCGCGTGCTCGACTCCGCCGGCGCGCAGATCATCGAGTCCGCCCGCGGCAAGGCGCCCTACTGCACCGGTCCCGAAGGGCTCGCCGCGCTCGACTCGCTGGTCGACCGGCTCTCCGCCGCGTCCGGCTCCGACGTCCGCTTCCGCGTGTACGTGGTGCACGACGACGTGCTCAACGCGTTCGCGGCGGCCGGCGGCCACGTCGTGATCTACGAGCGCATCATCGAGGAGGCGCACGACCCCGACGAGCTCGCCGGCGTCCTCGCGCACGAGATGTCGCACCAGCTCGAAGGCCACCCCGACAAGGCGCTCGTCGAGGCGCTCGGCTACGGCGTGTTCTCGCTGCTCACGCCGGGCGGCGGCGAGATCGGCTCGCAGGTCGCCGCGACCCTGGTGACCTCCGCGTACAGTCGCTCCGACGAGCTCGACGCCGACCGCCGTGGCGTCGAGCTGCTCAATGCCGCGGGCATCGACTCGCGCGGGCTCGCGCGCTTCTTCGACACGATGAAAGCAGAAGGCAACGAGATCCCCGGCGCGCTCGAGTTCCTGTCGACGCACCCGACCGGCGAGCGGCGTCAGGCCGCGGTGAAAGACCTCGAGAAGGCCGGCGCACCCGCGCTCGAGCCAGCTGCGTGGCAATCGCTGCGGACGATCTGCGCGAGCACGAGCACCACGGCATCGCCCGTGGGCGGCTAGCCCTCGGCGGTGGGCTGCAGGTGCTTGTCGAACCAGTCGAGGAAGCGCTGCATGAAGTCGAGCTGGTGCGCGCGCTCGGAGAGCCCGTGCCCTTCGCGTGGGTACGTGACGAGCTCGGTCGGTGCGCCCGCGTGCTTGAGCGCGCGATAGAGCTCCTTGGCCTGCTCGGGCGGCACGCGGCTGTCGTCGAGCCCGTGCACGAGCAACGTCGCGGTCTTGCTGGCCTTGGTGTGCGCCATCGGTGAGCGCTTCCAGACCAGCTCCGGATCGTCGTAGGGCCACAGGTTCCAGTGCACGAGCGAGTTCTCGTGCTCGATCTCCGTCGTGCCGGTGAACGACATCCAGTTCGTGATCGCGGCGCCGACCATCGCGGCCTTGAAGCGCTTGCTGTGCAGCGTCGCCGCGAGCCCGGAGAAGTAGCCGCCGTAGCTCCATCCGCCCATGCCGACGCGATCGGGATCGACGAGCCCGCGCGCGACGAGCTCGTCGATGCCGGCGAGCACGTCCTCGAACTCGCGACCGCCGAGGTCCTTCTGGTCGGCCTTGCCGAACGCGACGCCGCGGCCGGAGCTGCCGCGATAGTTGGGCTCGAGCACGACGTAGCCGCGCGCGGCGAAGAGCTGCGCAGGGTAGCCGGCGCGCGTGTTCCAGCCCGCGAGCGACACGCCCTCGGGCCCGCCGTGCGGCAGCACCACGAGCGGATAGCGCTTGCCCTTGCTGTATCCGACCGGCGTGGTGAGCACGCCGGCGATCTCGGTGCCGTCTTCGTGCTTCCAGCGCACGACGCTCTGCTCGCCGAGTCGTTTGCGCTCGAGCTGCGGGTTCGAGAAGCTGCGCCGCCGTAGCGCACCGCGACCGCCGGAGAGCACGAACACTTCGGTGGGATGCAGCGCCGTGTCGCCGGCGCACGCGATCGTCCTGCCGTCGGCCGTGGCGTCGATGCCGTGGCAGATCGGACCCTTGTCGACGACGCGCGTGCGCTTGCCGTCGGCGAGCGAGAGCCGCACGAGCGACGTGCGCGTGTCCTCGTTGGCGAGCAGCAGCAGGCGATCGCTGCCGACGAAGTGCAGCTCTTGGCCGGTCGCGGCGTAGTCGAGCGTGAGCGGCTTCGCGGTGCCGCCCTTCGCGGGCACGCTGAACACGACGCCCGGCGTCGGATCGTGGATGTCGGCGGCACCGAGGAACGCGATCGTGGCGCCGTCGGGCGACCACGCGATGTCGCCGAGCTTGCCCTCGTGCTCGCACAGCTTCGTGGGCGCGGCCGGATCGCCGCTCGCGACCACCTCGACCCGGTACACGCCGCCGTACATCATCGTGCCGTCGACGTCCGCACGCGCGCCGCCGATCACCGCGATCGCGTCGCCCTTCGGCGACGGCCGCAGCTGCTCGACGTGGAAGTCGCGCGGCGTGAGCGGCTGGAGCTTCCCGCTCGCGAGCTCGACCACGAACAGCCGTCGCGGCGTGCCGTCGACGTCGCCGACTTTCCAGTCGCGACCCGCATCGCGATCCTTGCGCTCGTTCGCATCGGGCTCCTGCTCGGCGGTGAACACGATGCGCTGGCCGTCGGGCAGCCACGCGAACGCGCGCACCGCCGTGGGCGCGTCGGTGAGTCGCTCGGGCTCGCCACCGTCGGCCGGGATCCGCCAGAGCTGCGCCCGCGCATCGCCCTCGCGCCGTCCGATGTAGACAATCGACTTGCCGTCGGGCGACCACTCGGGCGCACTCGCGCTGCCGGGCTCGCGGGTGTACTGCCGCGGCGCGCCGCCCTTCGCATCGACGACGAACAGCACGCGGTACATCCCGCCGGGCTTGTCGCCGTCCTTGCGGGGCGTCCGCAGCACGTAGGCGATGCGCTTGCCGTCGGGGCTCAGCGCCACGTCGCCGGCGACGCGCAGATCGGCGACGTCTTCGATGCGCAGCGGCTCGTCGCGCGCCGGGCCGCGCTCGGTGCCGGGCGGCTTGGTGACGGCGGGCGCACGCGCAGCGGCGGAGCACCCCCAGAGCAACGCGGTCACTGCGAGCGAGAGCGCCAGCTTCATCGTCGCGCAGCATACCCGAGCGCCGCGTGCACGAGCGGCGCGTGACCTCCCAGGTCATGGACGCGCGCGGGGGCGCGCCCTACGATCGCGCGCGTGGGCGACGAGCGTGCGCAGTGGAACGGCTGTCGATGGCACGCGGGCGATCCCGGCGGGCACTACGAGAGCTGGTTCGTCCGCGGCAACGCACCCGGCCGGCCGCTCGCGTTCTGGATCCGCTACACGATCTTCTCGCCGCGCGGGCGACCCGACGAGGCGGTGGGCGAGCTGTGGGCGATCGTGTTCGACGGCACGCGTGTGCGCGCGGCGAAGCAGGTGGTCGCGATCGACCGCTGTAGCTTCGCCGCCGATGCGCTCGACGTGCGCATCGGCGACGCGACGCTCGTGCCGGGTTCGGTGATCGGGGCCGCGATCGGCGACGCGCATCGCATCGCGTGGTCGCTCGCGTGGCAGGGCGACGTTCCGCCGCTGCCACTCCTGCCGCTGTCGCTCTACGGCGGCGCCTTCCCGAAGGCGAAGTCGGTGGTCCCTGCGCCGCTCGTGCGCTTCACGGGTACGGTGACGGTGGACGACGAGCGCATCGCGGTCGACGGCTGGCTCGGCTCGCAGAACCACAACTGGGGCGTGCGTCACACCGATCGCTATGCGTGGGCCCAGGTCGCGGGCTTCGACGAACGCGAGGACGTGTTGCTCGAGTGCATCTCGGCGAAGCTGAAGCTCGGACCGCTGTGGACGCCGTGGCTCACCATGGCGGTGCTGCGGGTCGGCGATCGCGAGCACGCGTTCAACTCGCTCGCGCGTGCGCCGTTCGGCGGTGCGCACGTCGAAGGGCTGAGGTGGCGGTTCGACACCGGCAACGGCCGCGAGCGATTGCGCGTGCAGATCGATGCGCCGCGCGAGGCCTTCGTGGGCCTGCGCTACGCGAATCCACCCGGCGGCGCGAAGACCTGCCTCAACTGCAAGCTGGCGCGCGCGCAGGTCGAGCTCGACGACGGCAGCGGCACCACGCTGCGACTCGGCACGGCGAATCGCGGCGCGTTCGAGCTGCTCGGCGACGACGCGCAGGGCATCGCGGTCGTCGCCTGATCGCCGCCGTCGCTACTCGACGCCGGCCGGCGTGCCCACGGCCGCGAGCTGACGCTCGAGCTCGCCGGGATCCTTGCGCCACACCTCGTACATGCCCTGTGCGCCCGGATCGGGCAGCACGAGCTCGACCCCGCGCTGCACGTCGCGGACGATCGCGTAGGCGACGTCGCGCGCGCTCGTCTTCGGCATCTCGAAGTGCCGGATCATGTCGGTGTCGATCGAGCCGGCGAGCACCGCGTGCACGCCGATGCCGCGCGGACCGAGCTCCCAGCGCAGCGCCTGGGTCAGCGCGTACGCAGCCGCCTTCGAGGCCGAGTAGCCGCCGAGCATCGGCAGCGCAGCGACGGCGGTGATCGAGAGCACGTTCACCACGGCCGCCTTCGCGTCGCCGCGCTTGCCCGCGCGCGACAGCGCCGGCAGGAACGCCTTCGTCGCCGCGAGCGTGCCGAAGAAGTTCGTCTCGAAGTCGCGCGCGAGATCCTCGGTGCTGCCGAGCACGCTGTACGACGAGAGCACACCGGCATTGTTGAACAGCACCGCGACGTCCGCGGCCTGCTCCGCGGCGGCGGCGAGCGTGCGCGCGTCGGTGGTGTCGATCGCGAGCGGCACGACGCGCTCGGGCGCGAGCGCGACGACGTCGTGCAGCTGCGCGGGAATGCGTGCGCCTGCATAGATCTTGCGCGCACCGGCCTCGAGCACCGCCTCCACCAGTGCGCGTCCGAGCCCACGATTCGCACCCGTCACCACTACGATTTCATCCCGAAGTTCCATGGCCATCTCCTGTCGCGCCAGACTACTCGGCCTGCCGACTCGGGAGGGGCGCACCCGTAGCGTGCGTGCGCGTCGGGCCGCGCTCCGCGATCGCGGTCGCGTGGCCATGTGGCCACTGCACCGCGCGCGGCGTCGTCATGGCAGCTCGCCGTCGTAGTAGTCGACGGAGCTCTGCGCGCGGAACATCTTGTGGAGGCCGACGGCGCCGTCCTGTCCGCTGACGACGAGCACCTTGCCGGAGTCGGGGTACTCGCAGGCGTCGAGCTCGGAGATGTTCGACACCGCGAGGTAGCGCATCGTCGTGGTGCCGGTGTTGACGATCTGGTGCGCGACCTCCGGCCCCCCGGTGGGGCACGCGATGACGTCGTGCTTGCGGATCGGATAGCGCCGCTCGCCGAAGCGCAGCTCGCCTTCGCCCTCGAGCACGAAGAACATCTCTTCTTCGCCGCGGTGGCTGTGGAACGGGCACTGCACCTTGCCGGGCGGCAACACCGTGAGGTTGTAGCCGAGCTTCTTCGCACCGATCTGCTGGCTGAACCGCGCGCGACTCGACGTGTACCTCCCGTTCTCCTCGATGTCGTCGAACTCCACCTCGTCCAGGTTCATGATCGGTTTCACCATCGCGGCGGAGCGTAGCCCGCGACGGCGCCGCCCGCATCAGCCGCCGGGGATCGGAGCCCACTCGCAGTCGCCCGCGTTCTCGCCCGGCGCCTCGCAGCACGCGAGGATGTGTGCGCGCGCATCGGCGAAGAGCGCCTCCCACTGCGCGAAGTCGGCGACCGGCGTGGTTTCGGGCATCCAGTAGGCCAGTCGCCAGTGCGGGCTCCCGGGTTGCGCGGCATCGAGGATTGCCTGCTCGTACGTCGGGTCCTTCGCGGCGCCGAGCGCATCCGGTGCGAGTGTGGTGCAGCTCTTCTCGCTACCGAGCCGATGACAGCTCGTGCACGCGGCCGCACGCGGCGAGACGAGGTGCACGAGCCCGGTGGCGCGCAAGGAGCCGTCCAGGCCGAGCAACGAGTACGGACCCTTCGCCGCGGCAACCGAGGTCCAGGGTGTCGACTGCAGGTACGGCGTGTACACGAATGGATCCGCGTCGTGGCACGGCGTGCAGTTGTCACCCTCGGTGTAGTAGAACGTCTCGTCCCAGCGCGCACGCTCCTCGACGCTCGCCGCGTGCAGATCGAGCGGTGGCATATCGTCCTCGTGAGTGACGTCGTCGACGTCGTCCCAGAAGCACGCGACGCCGGTGCGCACGTTCTGACCCACGATGCCGACGTCGGCGTAGAGCACCCGGCCGTCGACGTCGAGGTACGGATCGCGGCAGATCCAGCGCACCATCACGTCGTCGTGCGCGAGCTGACCCACCTTGCTGCCCTGCGTGCACGAGCCGGTGAACAGCGACGTGTTCGCACAGCTCGTCGCCGCGAACGGGGCCGGTACCAGCGTGGCCTCGGGGGTGGAGAGGTCGGCCTGGTACGCGACGATCGGCGCGGCGTTGCTGCACTGCAGCTCCTCGCGCGACGGCAGCCAGTCGTCGAACGCGGCCTTGCAGCGACATGCGTAGCAGAGCGCCTTGCCCGGGTCGCTGGTCGTGTCGGCGCACGAGTCGTCACACGCATCGACGGGTGGCGCGCTCGCGTCGTCGCTGTTGCTCGATGAGTCGGCGTTGTTCGTGCTGCTGGACGTGGCGGGCTCGTCCGCGGCGACCGACGACGCGACCTCGCAGCCCGCGAGCGCGAGCACGGCGATGCAACGAACACGGTGCGTCGCGACCATGCTCACTGCTCGAGCACGCAGACGCCGGTGTGCTCGTAGCCGGGCGGTGCTTCGCCCTCTTCGAACCACGGGACGCACGCGAGCGCCGGATCGAGCTCTGCGCAGCTCGTCGATCCGACTGCACAGTATTCGGTGCAGCAGCCGACCGAACCCTCGCAGTCGGGGACCGCCTCCACGTCCGCGCAGAACAACCCGGGATCGCAGACGTTGAGGAACTCGCAGGGATCTCGGAATGCTCCGAGCTCGCCGCTGGCATCGGGCGCGCACGTGAACTCGTGATTCGTGGGGTAGCAGGCGGTGCCCTCGGGACAGAGCTGCTCGAGCGGGCAACAGCTCGGCAGGCACAACGCGAACTCGCGACCCTCGCAGTGCGTCGTCGGATCTTCGCACAGCGGATTCGCTTCGCTGCCCTGGCAGAACGCGACGCACGTGCCGGTGAGCAGCTCGGGGTCGACGTTCCAGCACACCGCTCCGAGCTCGCAGGAGTCGATGCCGCTCACACGGCTCTCGACGACGGTGCACGGCTCACCGGGTGCATCGGGATCTGGATCGATCGGCGTGCACCTTCTCGCGTTCCAGTAGCTGCCGCCGTCGTTCCCCCAGATGTTGCACTTCTTGCCGGCCGGACAATCCTGCGCCCACAGATCGCATTCGTACGAGAGTCCGCCACCGTCGGGATCCATGATGAAGCCGGGGCCTTCGTGCATCCCTCCGTCGTCGCTCTCCTCGTCGTCGATCGGAGGTGGATCGCGATCCGGTCGATCGATCGCTGCACCGCTCTCCGAATCTCCGCTACTGCTCGCGCCCGCGCCGACAGGCGCACCGATCGCGTAGACCGGGTCGCCGCACGCGGCTGCGAGCACGGCGAGCGCAGCCGTCCGGGCCGAGTCGCGCGAGAGGTCGACGAGGACGCGGCGGGGCCGGGCAACGCGGGGCATCATGGCAGGATAAACCTGCCAAAACCGACCCGGCAATCTTTGATTCCAAACATCCAGCGGGCCACCGCGCGCAGAATCGCGCGTGGCTCAGCCCGCCGTCGCGAGGCGCTTCACCAAGGTCACCTCGCACGGATCCGGGTCGACGAGCGACGCGTCCGTGCACGGCTCGAAGCCCGCGCGCGTGTAGCAGGCGATCGCCGCGTGGTTGTTCGCCACCGCGCCGAGGACCAGGAGCGCGGCGCCCTCGGCCTGGGCCCACGTCGCGACGACGTCGATCAGCAGCGACGCGATGCCGTGGCGTCGCGCGGTCGGTGCGACCCACATGCTGATCAACGTGCGCGCGTCGGAGCGCTGCGCGTGCCGAGATCCTCGTGCGACCCCGACGTCGACACCATCGAGCACCGCGACGAACGTCGCGCACTCGACGAGCTGCTGCGCCCACGTCGTGCTCGGCCACGTGCTCGCCTCCGCGAGCTTCGTGCTGAAGGCGGCCGGCGCCTCCGTGAGCGCGCGCAGTCGGAGCTCGCGCCAGCGATCGCCCTCGCCGGGCTGCAGGCGTTGGACGACCGGATTCACGCGCGTTCCTTCTCCGAATACGGGACAGACGCGTCGCGTGAACGGTTCACTGCTGCTGCCTGGCCCGCCCACGGACAGTACCGCGGAGTGAAACGGTGCGCGTGGACAAAACCCGCGCGTGAGCGCTCGCCGGCATCCCGATCGGGGGGCGGATCCCTCTGCATGTGGCCGGCTCTGCCCTGCCGCCGCGCCGCGGCCTGCCGAGACGGCGCTACAATCGTGCGGCACGCGGTCTGCACATGCGCTCGACGATGTCCCTCGCCCGCGCCTGCGCGCTCACCTTGCTCCTGTCCGCATGCAGCGATGGCGGAGCGTCGGACGCCGCCGATGGCTCGTCGTCGAGCGAGCCGACCACGGGCACCGCAGGCACGACGTCGTCGCCGTCGACGAGCGCCTCGGGATCGACCAGCCTCGGCTCCGCGAGCTCCGAATCCGGCACGCCCACCGAAGGCTCGGGGCCTTCGAGCGCGACGGCGTCCACCACCGATGCGTCGAGCAGCGGCGACCCCTCCACCACGACCGCGCCGGAGTCCGGCACCGGGCTCGACTTCCCGCCGAACCACATGCCCGGCAGCGACGCGCGCCTCGTCTGGTCGGGATCCGATCTGCTCCCTCGCACCTCGCACACCGCGATCTGGCAAGCGCGCTACGTGCAGCAGAACGGCTACTACGCGGTCGCGTGGCACACGAGCAACGACGGCACGTGGCACGCGAGCCTGTACGAGTACGGCACGCACCCCTACCCCACGACCGGCACCGTCGACGCGACCGGACAGTCCACCGGCGGCACCGGTGGCGAAGGCGCGGTGCACTACTACGAGATCGCCGGCCTCGGTGCGTCGGACTTCATCGCATCGCCCGGCCCCGGTCCGACCTATCCACTCGCGACCGACGTCTGGGTCACGCAGGCGCGCACGGCCGAGCCGGTCGGCGATCAGGTGCGCCACCGCTACTGGCCCGACCTCGCCGCGCCCGACGCGTTCATCGAGCAACTCGCGCCCCTCGACGGGATCGCCGAGGCGACCGCGTCGGCCGTGAGCCCGGCGTTCACGCTCGGCGGATCGCCGTGGACCGGCGACGGCACCAGCAACGGCGAGTCGCCGGCCGCAGTGCTGCGGGGCTTCGCACTGTTCGCCGTGCCGCTCGCGATCGACGACATCGTCGCGGAGGCGACGAGCGAGAGCGATGCGCCCGTCACCGCCGCGGGTGCAGCCTCGGTCTGGTACATCAACAAGAACCCGACGCCCGACGACGTGGGCGACAAGTCCGGCACCGGCCGCTCGCCCGTGTGGGCCAACGACCAGCGCCCGGAGCTCTGGGTCGCGCCGTAGCGCGATCACTGCTGCGGCGGCGGAGGGAGCAGCCCCAGCGCGTAGCGCAGCAGCATCGCCGGCTTGCTGACCCACACGCGCAGCAGGTCCGCGATGATCGGCGAGCTGCGCACCGCGGCGATGCCGACCTTGCCCGCGAGGTTCTCCGCGCGCGCGACCTGGGCGATGCCGCCGCCGAGATCGTCGGCGACGACGAGCGCGATGCGGCGCGAGCTCTGCCGCACCCAGTGCACGAACGTCGCGACGTCGGGACCGCGCTGCTGTGCGTACGCCTCGGCGGAGATCTCGTGCGCACGCCTGCGCTTGCGCGGCAGCGCCCTCGCGATCGTGCGCTGGTACTCGTCGAGCACCTCGGCGGTCGCGACCCGCTCGCCGAAGCCGGGCACCTGCGCCCGCGCCGACGCGGCCAGCAGGATGTCGAGCTCGCGCGCAGTGAACAGATCGATGGGGAACACCCCGCGCGCGAGGTTCACGACCGCCTGCGTGATCACGAACGTCTGCTGCGCCACCGGCAGCTCACCGATCCAGCCCGGCACGAGCAGCGACGGCCGCGAGGTGTTCTCGACGAACGCACCGCGGTCGCGGATCGCGTGCACGTAGACGTCGTAGTCCTCGATCGCGAAGAGCGACGCGATGCGATCGACGAGCACGCGCAGCGGCTGCTCGCTCTTCGGCGTGAGCTTCTCGCGGCTCGACACGCCCCAGCGCGCGAGATCCGGCGGGCGGATCTTCGCGAGCCCGTCGATGCTCGCCGCGAGCAACGCGGCCGCCGGCGCCTGTTGATCGCGCGCGACGTGCAGATCGGAGGTCACGTCGCCCGCGAGCGCGCCCGGACGGATCACGTCGGTGCGCGGCTGCCACGTGCGGATGTCCTCGCGCTCCGCCGGGCTCGCCACCTCGAGCACGCCGAGCGCCGCGTTCGCGAGCGCACGCGCGCGCGGCTGGCCGAGCTCGTCGAACGTCTGCGCGAGGCTGCGCCAGGTCTCGATGCGCACGACGTCGTCCATCAGCACGAGTTGCTGCTGTTCGACGGCCTCGACGTAGCGCCGGGCCTGACGCAGGTAGCTGGCCAGCTCGAAGCGCAGCCCGGCATCGTCGCCGCACGCCCGCAACCCCTCGACCAGCGTCGTGCGTGCGCCCTCGGGATCGCCGAGTCGCTCGTGCTGCGTGCGCGCGATCTCGAGGTAGATGCTCGCTCGCGGCTCCGCGTCGCCGCCGGTGTAGCCGCGCAACGCCGCGACGTAGCGCTCCCAGTGCTCGGGCTGCGTCGCGATCGCGTGCAGCTCGCTGCTCGCGGTGCCGCCCGGGCCCTCGATCGCGATCGCATCGGCCAACGCATCGATCGCCTCCGCGGTGCGCCGCACCCCGGTGTACGCCTGCGCGAGCGCGATGTCGGCCGCGACCGCCGCTTCCTCGCCGCGGGCCTGCTCGCGCAGCCGGGCCGCGCTGTCGACCGCGGCGCCGAACAGCCCGGTCTCGAGCTGCAGCGCCACGACGCGCTCGAGGATGCGGCGATCGTCGGGACGTCGCTGCAGCGCGAGCTCGTAGTGGCGGAAGGCCTCCGGCGGATCGCCCTTGTCCTCGAGCGCGCTCGCAAGCAACAGGTGTGCGTCGGCGAGCTGATCGCCGGTCGCGACCTCGATCGCGCGCCGCAAGAGCGCGATCGCCTCGTCGACCCGGCGATCGGACAGGTGCAGCCCCGCGAGCTCGAGCAGCGCGGGCGCATCCTTGGGCTGGCTCTTCAGCAGCCGCTCGAGCGCGGCCACCGAAGCGCCGAGGTTGTCGAGCTCGCGCGCGTAGAGCCGCGCGACCTCGAGCCCGAGCGCGGCCTGCCGCGCCGGATCGTGGGCCTCGGTGGCCGCCCGCATCAGTCGCTCGACCAGCTTCGCGTGTCGGCCCTGCGCGCGCATGAGCGCCGAGATCCGCTGCGCCGCCTCGACGTGGTCGGGCCACTGCTGCAGCGCGCGGTCGAAGGCCTGGATCGCGGCCTCGCGATCGGCGAGCCGATCGGCGCGCACCGAGCCCGCGCGCACCCACGCGTCGGCGATGTCGCGCGCGCCCTTGGCGATCGCCGCCTCGCGCTCGGCCACCTCGACCAGCGCCTCGGCGTCGCCGAGCACCTCGGCGAGCCGCGACATCCCGCGCAGCGCGGCGAGGTTCTCCGGATCGAGCGAGAGCGCCTCGCGATACACGTCGAGCGCCTGCGGGCCACCCGAGGCCTCGAGCGCCTCGGCACGGCGGGTGAGGAACGCGGCGCGCAGCGGTGGATCGACGACCGCGGCGGCGAGCCGCGCATCGACGCTGGCGATCACGCGCGGATCTCCGCTGGCCAGCGCCTCGCGCTCGAGCCCCGCCAGCGCACCGCGATCGCCGGGGCGCGCCGCGAGCACGCCCGACCAGGCATCGACGCGATCCTCGACCTCACCGAGCTCGCCGAGCTCGAGCACGCGCACGCGCTCGCGCAGCGCCATCGCACGCGCACCGGGATCGCCGAAGCTGGACGCTTGCCGTGCGAGGTTGTCGGCCAGCGCTTCGTGGTCCTGTGCGCCGCGCAACAGGGCCTCGAGCGCCACGAGTGCGCCGGCGTGCTTGGGATCGCGCTCGAGCACCTTCTCGAAGCACACCCGCGCCCGGGCCGCGTCGCGCACGTGATCGCGGGCCGCTTCGCCGGCGCGGTAGAGCGCTGCGATCGCGAGCCGCGGATCCGCCAGCGTCGCGGCATCGCGCTCGAGCTCGTCCACGAGCTGCTGCCAGTGACCGAGCTCGGCCCGCATGCGCGCGAGCGCATCGGCGGCGGGTCGATAGCCCGGACGCAGCTCGAGCGCCTGCGCGTAGCAACGCTCGGCCTGCGCGCGATCGTCGAGGTGATCCTCGTAGAGCTGCCCGAGCTGGAAGCACGCGAGCGCACGCGTGCCGGGATCGCGGTAGTTGTCGCGATCGAGCTCCGCGAGCGCCGCGAGCTCGCGCCACTGCCCACGGCCGCGCAGGATCCTCGCCAGCGCCTGCATCGACGGGCCGTGCTGCGGCTCGATGTCGAGTGCGCGGCGCAGCACCGTGATCGCGCGCTCGATGTCGCCGAGCTGACGCGAGTACAGCTCGCCGAGCTTGTGCAGGATCAGCACGGTCTGCGGATGATCGGTGGTCGCGACCAGCTCGCGCTCGAACACGTCCGCGAGATCCGCCCAGCGGCCCTCGGCGTGGAACATGCGTCCGAGCGTCGCCAGCGTCGCCGCGTGCTGCGGATCGATCGCGAGCACGCTGCGCAGCCGCGTGAGTGCCTCGTCGCGCCGACCGAGCCGCTCGTCGAGGATCTCCCCGATGCGGTGCAGCAGATCGGCCATCTGCGCGTTGTCCTTGACCGTCTGCACCTCGAGCTCGAGCGCCTCGACGAGCGCGCGCCAGCGACCCGACGACGTGGCGACGCGCTGCATCGCGTGGATCGCCCCGAGGTGCTTCGGCGCGATCTTGAGGATCCGGCGATACGCGTGCTCGGCCTGCTCGGGATCCGCGAGCGGACCTCGGTAGAGATCGCCGATCGCGAACAGGTACTCGATGCGTCGCTCCTGGTCCGCGCGCTCGAGGTGGCGCTCGTACAGCTCGACGAGCTCGTGGTGGCGCTCGGCCGCGGCGTGCAGGCGCACGAGCGCCTCGAACGACGGCAACAGATCCGGCGCGAGCGCGAGCGCGTGGCCGTGCTCCTGCGCGGCCTCGGCCGTGCGACCGGTGCGCTCGAGGATCTCCGCCGCGCGCGCATGGGCGATCGCGCGGCGCCGGGGCTCGCGGATCGCCGCGGCCTCGGCCTGGTGCATCTCGACCAGCTCGGGCCACCGCCCGGACGCGCTGTAGAGCGGTGCCAGGGCGCGCAGCGTGGGCACGTGCGCCGGATCGATCGCGAGCACCGCCTCGAACGCATTGATCGCGCCCTCGGGATCGCCGAGCGCGTCGAGCGACAGCATGCCGATGCGATGCAGGTGGCCGAGTCGGTCGGCGGGATCCTGCGCGGCCTCGGCCAGCTCGGCGAGCGTGCCGGCCAGGAGCGAGCTCTCGCCGGCATCCTCGTAGATCCGCGCCAGCGCCTCGAGCACGACCGGATGCGCGGGCCGGGTGCTGGCCGCCTGCTCGAGCGCCGCCCGGGCCGCGGCCCGATCACCCAGTCGATCGAGCAGCACGATCGCCATGCGGTGCAGCACGAGCGCGCGCGAGGTCTGATCGCCGACCAGCCCGGCTTCGCGGTCGAGCAGCGCGACGAGCTCGCGCCAACGACCGCGTCGCGCATAGAGCCGCTCGAGCGCCGAGACGGCGCCGGGCGCATCGGGATCGAGCTCGAACGCCTGCGCGAACAGCTGCGCTGCGCCGTCGGCGTCCTCGCCGTGGAGCTCGCGCAGCCGCGCCCGCCGGCACACGTAGACCGCACGCAGCACCGGATCGCCGACCAGCGCGTTGGCGGCGTCGGCGTAGAGCCGATCGAGCTCCTTGCTGGCGGGACGCGCGAGCTCGAGCTGCTCGAGCGCGTGGTAGAGCGACAGATCCGGATCGGACAGCGCGATCGCGGCCGCGTAGGCCTCGCGCGCGGCATCGGGACGGTGCAGGCGATCCTCGAGCACGCGGCCCTTGGCCAGCAGGAGCGCGGCCTTGCTCGGACGATCGGAGGTGAGCCGGGCCTCGCGCTCGAACAGATCGATCGCGCGCTCGTGCTGCCCCGTCGCGACCGCCACGCGACGCGCCCCGACGATCGACGGCAGGTGCTCGGGCGAGGCGGTGAGCGCCTGGTCGTAGTGCGCGCCGGCGCGCTCGAGCTCGCCGAGCACCGTCTCGCACAGCCGCGCGATCTCGTAGTGCAGCCGGCCGCGTCGTCCGACGTCGTCGACGCGCTCGAGCTGCTCGGCATACGTCGCGACGGCCTGGCGCGCGTCGTCGGCGTAGCCGTCGCGCAGACCGTCGAGCAGCCCCGGCATCGAGGCCGCCGACGTAGCCAACGTCGGCGTGGGCTCGGCCGCCTTCGCGATGATGGTGCTGCCGTGCAGCGGCGAGGCGATCCGCGGCTGCGACGACGCGCGCGGCGGTGGCGGCGGCAGCGGCTTGCCCTGCCGCGGGGCGGGCGGAGGCAGCGGGCGCACGGGCGTGCTCGCGGCGGGCGACACGATCGGTGCGCCCCCGGGGGCTGCCGCAGGCGGTGCTGCACCGGGGGGTGTCACGATCGGAGCGGCGAGGCTGGGTGCAGCGATCGCGCCGCTCGACTCCGACACGCGCGCGGCCTCGGGGCGCAGTGCGGGGCCGCTCGACTCCGACGTGCGCGCGGGGCCGCTCGACTCCGACGCGCGCGCGGGGTGGCTCGACTCCGACGCGCGCGCGATCTCGGATCGCGGTGCGCTCGACTCCGACGCGCGCGCGGGCGCAGCTCGGCTCGCACCGGGCGGCGCGACGATGGGGGGCGCCGCAGGTCGCTGCAGCGAAGGCGACGGGGCGACGCCGCTGCTCTCGGCAGATCCATTCGCGGGCGGGACCTTCGTCGTCGGCGCGCGCAACGAGCTGGCGGCCGGACGCACGTCGTCGGGCAGGGGTGCCGGCGTGCGCGCGGCGGCCGGCGCCATGGCCGGACGCGGCGGCTCGCTGGCCGGCGAGGGCTCGGCGTCCTTGTTCGCTTCGGCGTTGCGCCGCGCGTATCCGGGGGGCGGAGGCGGCTTGCGTTTGGGCGGCGGCGGGGCGTCGGTGGGCACGGGGCGCTCGTCGACCGCCGCGCATTGCGGACGATCACCCCATCATACGGTCGTGTGCCGGCCCACGCGAAGTGGTTTCCGCGCGCGTTCGAGCGTCGTCGATCGCCCTTCGTTCAGGCCCGTCGCTCAGTGGGTGAGCGCGTGGAACACCTGGATCGCGAGCAACCCGACGAACGCGAATGCGAAGAGCCCGGGGATCAACCGATCCTCCAGGGTCTTGGGACCGCGGAGCGCCCCGCTGCCGACGTGGGGCAGCGGTCCGGTGACGGGACGCCTCGCGGCGATCGCCTTCCCGGTCCGACGCATGTCCATCATGACTTGAATCTGTAGCTGGATCTTCGCACGCGCAAATTTTCTTCGAATGTAACCAGCCGTTCCCGGACGTCGCGTTGCGTGAGCTGCGATCGAGCGCACGCGCACGGCCGCCGAGAGGTCGGCGAGCACGACAAACTTGTCAGGGTGAACGCCGCAAACGAACGAGCGGATCGCTGCCGTCGTGATCTCCGCGTGCGGTCCACTGCGCCCACGACTCGTCGGCGTGCTTGCCGAGCGCAGCCGCCAGATCGTGGACGTCGCTCGGGCGATACACGGCCGTGCCGCCCCGCCACTGCGGCCTGAAGCGTGCAGGGAGGCGCAATCCCGCCAGAACGCCGAGATCGTCGGCCCACCGTGCGATCTCCTCGAGCGCCTCGACGGAGAGCACCGGGATCCGCCGCTGCACTTCCTCGATCGCCAGCGGCTCGGCTGCGCGCGCGAACGCTTCGGCGAGCGCGTCGCGGCGGGTGCGGATCTCGTCGGTGCTCGTGCCGACGAGCGCACCGATCACGGCGACCATCGCCGCGCCGAGCTCGATCGCGTGTGCACCCGTCTTCGCATCGAGCCCACCGATCGCGACCACCGGCACCCGCGAGATCCGACACGCGTCCGCCAGGCCGCCGAAACCGACGGTCGGCTCCGGGTTCGCCTTCGACGCGGTCGTGCACACCGGGCCGAACCCGACGTAGTCCGGCCCGCGATCGATCGCGACCCGCAGCTGGCCGAGATCGTGGGTCGAGAGCCCCACCACGAAGCGCGCCCGACCGAGCGCGGCCGCGCGCGCCCGCAGCTCGGCGACCGCGTCGGCACCGGGATCGTCCTGGCCGAGGTGGACGCCGCAGAGACCGGGGATCGGCGCGAGCGCAGCCTCGATGTCGTCGTCGACGACCAGCGGCACGCCGGCGGCCAGGCACGGCGGCGCGAGCTGCTCGAGCCACGCGATGCGCTCGCGGGTGTCGGCTCGCTTCGCGCGCAGCTGCAAGATGGCGGGTCGTCGATCGCCGGCCGCGCCGACGAGCGCCGCGATCGCGTCGCGGGGATCGACGCCGCCGCCGTGGGGGACGTCGAGGATCGCGTAGAGGCCCTGCATGTCAGCAGCGAGCATGCCCGCAACGGCAGCGCGCGGCCGCTCGCCTGCGCGTCGGCGGCGGCGCGCGCCGCCCGTTGGCAGGAGCGCCGCCGCCCGGCGGCTCACTCGCGAGGTCGGCTTTGCTACGCTGCCCGGCCCATGCCCCCCCGCCGCCGCGCCGCCGTTCCATTGCCCGCCGCCGCCTCGGCCCCCGCCGTCGCCTCGGCCGCGTCCGGCACGATGTCGCGCCGCCGCGCCCCGGAGCCGACGGACGTGGACGGCGACGAGTGGGACCCCAAGAAGGTGGTGATCCCCCGCCCTGCCCTCGAGCGGCCGTTCGAGCTGGTCTCGAGCTTCACGCCGGCGGGCGGGCAGCCGGCGGCGATCGAGAAGCTGGTCGAGGGGCTCGAGGCCGGCGAGGCCGCGCAGGTGCTGCTCGGCATCACCGGCAGCGGCAAGACCTTCACGATCGCGAACGTGATCGCCCGCGTGCAGCGGCCGGCGATCATCCTCGCGCACAACAAGACGCTCGCCGCGCAGCTCTACGCCGAGTTCAAGGCGCTCTTCCCCAACAACGCGGTCGAGTACTTCGTCTCGTACTACGACTACTACCAGCCCGAGGCCTACGTCCCGTCGACGGACACGTTCATCGAGAAGGACTCGACGATCAACGAGCAGCTCGATCGCATGCGCCACTCGGCGACGTACTCGCTGCTCAGCCGCCGCGACGTGATCATCGTGTCCTCGGTGTCGTGCATCTACGGCATCGGTGCCGCCGAGGCCTATCTCGGCATGGTCGCGACCGTGAAGGTCGGCGACGAGATCGATCGCGACAAGCTGCTGCGCAAGCTGGTCGAGATGCAGTACGAGCGCAACGACATCGACTTCCACCGCGGCTGCTTCCGCGTGCGCGGCGACGTCGTCGAGGTGTTCCCGGCCTACGAGGACGACACCGCGATCCGCATCGAGTTCTTCGGCGACGAGGTCGAGGCGATCCGCGAGATCGACCCGCTGCGCGGCCAGCCCAAGAACACGCTGCAGCGCGCGAGCATCTTCCCGGCCAGCCACTACGTCACGCCCGCCAGCCAGCTACGCCGCGCGATCGAGGGCATCAAGGTCGAGCTGCAGCTCCGGCTCGCCGAGCTGAACTCGAAGATGAAGCTGCTCGAGGCCCAGCGGCTCGAGCAGCGCTCGATGTTCGACCTCGAGATGCTGCAGGAGATGGGGCACTGCTCCGGCATCGAGAACTACTCGCGCCACCTCACCGGGCGCAATCCGGGCGAGCCGCCGCCGACCCTGCTCGACTACTTCCCCGACGACTACCTCATGATCGTCGACGAGTCGCACCAGACGGTCTCGCAGGTCGCGGCGATGTACCGCGGCGATCGCAGCCGCAAGGAGACACTGGTCGACCACGGCTTCCGTTTGCCCTCGGCGCTCGACAACCGGCCGCTCAAGTTCGAGGAGTGGGAGCAGCGCTTCTCGCAGGCGATCTTCCTCAGCGCGACGCCGGGCGAGTACGAGGTCGAGCGCACGCACGGCGTGGTCGTCGAGCAGATCATCCGGCCCACCGGCCTGCTCGATCCGCCGATCGACGTGCGCCCGATCGCGGGTCAGGTCGACGACCTGCTCGACGAGATCAAGCTGCGCGTCGCGAAGCAGGAGCGCGTGCTCGTCACCACGCTGACGAAGCGCATGGCCGAGGATCTCACCGAGTACTTCGCGGATCTCGGCATCAAGGTGAAGTACCTGCACTCCGACGTCGAGACGCTGGAGCGGGTCGAGATCATCCGCGGGCTGCGGATCGGCGAATTCGACGTGCTGGTGGGCATCAACCTGCTGCGCGAGGGCCTCGACATCCCCGAGGTCAGCCTCGTCGCGATCCTCGACGCGGACAAGGAGGGCTTCCTGCGCTCGGCGCGGAGCCTCATCCAGACGATCGGTCGCGCGGCCCGCAACGTGGAGGGTCGCGTGATCATGTACGCCGACCGCATCACCGACAGCATGCGCTACGCGATGGAGGAGACCGATCGCCGCCGCAAGGTGCAGGCCGACTACAACGTGGCGCACGGCATCGTGCCGACCACCACGCGGCGCGGCGTCGACAAGCTCGAGAACGAGAAGAAGCAGGCCGAGAAGCGCACGGGCGGTCGGGCTCCCAGCGCGGCCGCGGGCGCGCAGCATCTGCCGGTCGGCATGGCGGAGATCCGCGACATGGATCTGTTGCCCGGCGAGCTCGATGCACGGCTCGCCGAGCTGCGACAGCAGATGGCTGGGCTCGCGAAGGAGCTCCGCTTCGAGGATGCGGCCGCGGTGCGCGATCGGATCCGCGTGCTCGAGGCGCGACGGCTCGAGTTCGCCGGCTGAATCGCGCGCAACGGCAGCGTGATCCCAGGGGCGATCGCTGGCACGCAAGATCGCCTTTGCGTTCCTCGGCAGCGTGCCTCACCCTCGCTGGCGTCATGGCTGCGCCGCCCAAGCGATCGTCCGCGGCCGACGACGGAGACGCGCTTCGTCTGCCGCGCACGCTGCACGAGCGCACCTACATGAGCGAGCTCGGTCAGCGACTGCGCGCGCTTCGAGAGGAGCGCGGCATGACGCAGCACGCACTCGCGCGCGCGGCCGGCATCGCGACCGACATGGTGTCGCGGCTCGAGAACGGGCACTACACGAGCCCGGGCCTGCGCACGCTCGTGCGGCTCGCCGAAGGCATGGGCGTCGGCGTCGGCGCGCTGCTGCCCGAGCTCGCCTCGGCCGCGACGGCCCGCGATCCCGACACGGCCGCACGCGCGCGGCTGCAGGCCCTGCTCGCGCGCGCGAGCACGAGCGACGTCGAGCTCATCGCCGACCTCGCCGCGGCCGTGCTCGCGAACAGACACTAGCCTGCCACGAGCGCGAGGCGCCGCTCGAGCCCGACGTGGCTTCGCCACGGCGGACAGCGAGCATCGCTCGCCGCGCCAGGAAGAGCCCCGGAGGGGCGACCAAAACTAGAACGTGCCGACGAAGGAGAGGCCGCCGCCGCCGCGCATCATCGTGGGCGCGGGCAGGAAGGCGGTCTTGTTCTTGCGGCCGCGTCGATTCGCTCGCGCGTTCTTCTGCTCTTGCTTGGCCTTCTCGCGCGCCGCGACCTCGGGCGTCCAGTGCTCCCACTTCTTGTAGGAGGCGTAGTAGCCCGCGCCGACGCCGAGAATGATCGCGCCGAGCAACGTCACCGACGCGCCGAGCGGGATGAGGAACTTGTCCTGGTCCTGGTACTTGCACTGCAGCGGACCGCTGTACTTGCAGTGCTGCGTGACGAGCCCGAAGGTGATCGTCGCCGCGAGGCCGGCACCGAGCGTGGCCCCGCCCGCGATCATCATGCCGATGCCCTTGCGGGGCTTGCCGGCGATGCGCGGCTCCTCCGGACGATCCGCCATCGGATCGGCGGCGGGCTCGGGCGGCGGCGGCTCGACCGGCTTCTCCGGCGGCGTCTCCTCCGGCGGCTTCTCGCCGTCGGGCGGCGTCTCACCGTCGGGCGGTGTCTCGCCGTCGGGCGGCGTCTCGCCCGTCGGCGTCTCACCGGTCGGCGGCGGCGTCTCGCCCGTCGCGGGCGGCGTCGTGCCGGTGGCCGGCGGCGTCGTGCTCGTCGCGGGCGGCGTCGTGCCGGTCGACGGCGGCGTCTCGCCCGTCGCCGGTGGCGTCGTGGTCGCGGGCGTCTCGGTCGCCGGCGCGGTGGCGGGCGGCTTCGGCTTGGCGGGCGCGGCCACGGCCGCGTCGAGAGGAGCGGCGGCGAGCGCTAGGGCGAGTGCCGAACTGAAGGAACGAAGCACGATGCGACGCATGAAACGACCTCGGGTGTCGGGGGCGCGGCGCACGTCGGATGGCTCCGGGCGGCCGGTCCGCGACCGGTGGCGGAGTATCGTACGTGGGCGCAGGATTCCACAAGGGATGCGGGACCAACGGCTGCCAGCGGCCCCGCTTGCGTGAAACGGTCCCAACTGCGGCGGAGGGCTCGGGTTTCCGCTGGCACCGACGCCCGCGCGGTCGCGCCGGGCGAGCGGCCGCACTGCCTTCGTGTCGGCGTCGGCCGGCTCGCGCGTTAGAGTGGGACGTGGCCATCCTCGCCCACCTCGACGATCCTCCGCGCACGCGCGGCCGGGGCCTGCTGATCGGCGCGCTGGTGGCCGCTCCGCTCGCGGGCCTGTTCCTGTTCTGGCTGATCCCCACGCTCGTCGCCGCGGTGCTCGGCGGCGCGCGGGACCTCGACAGCCGCCTGCGGGCCGAGGACGGCTACATGCAGGCGCTGTGCACCGGGGCGATGGACCTCGGGCGCGACGAGTCGCTCTGCGCCTGCGTGCTCGCGACCGACTATCCATCGCTGGACTGCCAGGCGCCGTTCCGCCACTGGACGCTCGCACGTCAGCAGGAGTCGTGCAGCGACGCGACCGTGCACAAGCAGGCGCTCAGCTTCTGCTCGTGCGTCGAGGCCGTCGCGGGCAAGGTCGACGCCGCGGCGCCGGAGCAGCGCGACACCGAGGTGGCCGCCTACGAGAACTGCATGGCGCTGCCCGACGCGCTGTTCCTGCCCACGATCGACGCGCTCGCGTCCGGGGGCTGAGCCTCGCTCACGTCGCGCGCCAGCGCAGCCGCCACACTCGTTGACCCTGCCGCACGACGTGGTCCTCGCGGCGCGACGTGACGCCGTAGGGATTCTCGCGCGTGAAGTGCCACGCGCCCGCGGTGTTCTCGAAGCCGTCGTCGCGCTCGCCGTCGACCTGCGCCATCGCGTCCATCGCGAGCTCGAACACGTCGGTGGCCAAGTGCAGCTCGCCGCCCGGCCGCAGCAGGCTGCGCAGCATGCCGAACAGCTCGGGCTCGAGCCAGCGCCGCTTGCGGTGCCGGGGCTTGAACCACGGATCGGGGAACAGCAGGTGGAAGCGATCCACGGAGCCCGCGGGCACGACGCGATCGAGATCGACCGCGAAGTTGCAGTACGCGATGCGGAGGTTCGGCAGCGCGTGCTCGCTCGCCCGGCGCTCGGTCTTGGCCAGCATCGCCTCGCGGATGTCGAGCCCGAGCACGAAGCGATGGGGGTGCGCGCGCGCGAGCGCGAAGCTGAACTGCGCATCGGCACAGCCGAGCTCGACGTCGATCTGCGCGTCCGGCCCGAGATGGGCCGGCACCGGCACCGCACGTGCACGTGGCTCGGCGAAGCGAGAGGCGAGCGGATTCACGTGCTGGCGAACGCGGGGCATCGCGAGGGTCGCGGGCGAGTCTCCGCGCTCGCCGACCGCCGCGCAATTCCGGGCGCGCCGCGGGGGGCCGCGGGCGGTACGCGCGGCGCTCGACTGGGATACTCTGGGCCCGCTCGATGCCATCGTCCGATCGCGGCGAACAAGAGGCGGCCGGCGCAGAAGGTCGCCAGGCCTCCGCGCAGCGCGATGCGTTGCTCGAGCTGTTGTCCGTGCTCGCGCACGATCTCAACAACCCGCTGCAGACGCTGCTGGTGCTGTCGGAGCTCGCGCTCGACGACAGCGCGGAAGGCAGCGAGGCCCACGACCGGGCGCGACAGTGCCTGGCCGCCGCGGATCGGCTGAAGGTGCTGACGCAGGCGATGGGCAGCAGCCTGCGCGGTCGTCCCCAGGACGTCGCGCAGCTGTGGAGCCGCGTCGCGGTCATGCTCAGCCGTCGGCTCGAGCGCTACGGGATCGTCGTCACCACCGACTTCGCAGCGCTCGGCACGACGCCGCTGTCCGGCGACGCGGAGTGGGCACTGCTGGTCGCGGCGCTCGCGGTCATCGCGACGGGTGCATCGAGCTCGATGCGGCGCCACGAGCTCGCGATCGCGGGCCAGCTCCGGGACGGCCAGCCGAGCGTGGTGCTCGCGCTCGGTGCGGTCGATGCCGCGGGCACGCGCACGCCGTGGCCGCTCGAGCCCGCCGCGCTGGCGCGGCTGCGCGATGCGGTCGCGAGCACCTCGGTCGAGGCGGACGGCCTGCAGGTGCGGATCGAGCTGCCGCGGGCGGTCTAGGCGGGAGTGCCGATGGCGGATACGCGACGATGGTCCCCCGAAACCGCAGCGCCCGGCGGCGGCGTGCTCGTGGTCGAGGACGACGAGCTGGTCGCGCAGGCGTTGGCGACGTCGCTGCGCCACGCAGGCTACGGGGTGACGCTCGCGAAGAACGTCGACGAGGCGCTCGCGTCGTTCGATGCCAGCTCCGTCGACGTGGTGGTGACCGATCTGCTGATGCCCGGCGGCTCGGGCCTCGATCTGTTGCGGGAGCTCGACCAGCGCGATCCGTACGTGCCGGTCATCATCGTCACCGCGGATCTGAGCCTGCAGCCCGCGGTCGAGGCCGTGCGCGAGCACGCGTTCGACTACCTCAGCAAGCCGGTCTCGCGCGAGCAGCTCATCTCCACGGTCGGGCGCGCGCTGGAGTCGCGGCGGCACAGCCGTGCGCGTCAGCAGGCCGAGCAGCGGCTGCAGGAGGAGCACCGTCAGCTCGCGATCCGTCACCAGCGCACGGCGATGCTGCTCACCGTGCTCTACAACCGTGCGGTCGAGGGCATCATCGTGCTCGACAGCGAAGGGCGGCTCGTCGACGCGAGCGACAGCTTCGTCGCGCTGGTCGGGCGTCCGCTCTACGACCTGTTCGATGTCGACATCCGCGATCTGTTCGACGCGCACCCGACCGAGGGCGACATCCAGAGCCGCGTGGTGCGGTTGATCGCGGCACCGATCAGCCAGGGCCACTGGCGCGGTGACATGACCGTGCGAGCGGCACGTGGGCGTCGCGTGCCCGCGCGCGTGAGCCTGTCGGTCTGCGAGACCCCGTCGGTCGACGGCGACGATCCGCAAACGCGCTACGTGATCGCCCTGCTCTACTACGAGACGGCGCACGAAGAGCTGAGCCGGCAGCTGCAGCAGGCCGATCGGCTGGCGACGATGGGCTTGCTGGCGGGCAGCGCGGCGCACGAGATCAAGAACGAGCTCGGGCCGCTGCTCGGCTACCTGACGATGATCGAGCAGGGCGGCTCGGACGGGCCGACCAGCGGCAACATGATGATCCAGATCATGCGCGACAGCGTGAAGCGGGTGCAGGAGCACGTGGAGCAGATCCTCGCGCCGCTGCGACCCCGCGTGCGCACGCGTGGTGCGGTGTCGTTGCGCGACGTGATCGACGGCATCCTCATGCTGCTGCGTCGCGCCGGCCGCATGCGTCGCCTCCGGCTCGAGCTCGAGTCGCCCGACGAGGACGTGATCGTCCACGCCGACAAGAACGAGGTGCACCAGATCGGGCTCAACCTCGTCACCAACGCGCTCGACGCCCTCGGCGACGGCGGCGGTGGCGACCGCGGCAGCGTGAAGGTCACGATGAGCTACGAGGGCGAGTACGGCGTGCTGGGCGTCACCGACAGCGGCGCCGGCATCCCCGAGGCGCTGCGCGCACGCGTGTTCGAGCCGTTCTTCACGACGAAGGGCAGCGCGGGCACGGGGCTGGGCTTGCCGGTCGTGCTCGACATCGTGCGCAGCCTCGCAGGTCGCGTGACGGTCGACGTGCCCGCGGGAGGCGGCACCGCATTCACGGTGTTCCTGCCGCGCTATCGGCCCGACCGCGGCGACGAGCGCTGAGCGACCGCGAAGCTCGGAAGGTGGAGCGACCCGAGACGGCTCTGCCGGCGCGGGAGCGGAGCAGTCACGCCGCGGCGCGGACGGAGACGCTTGCGTCGTGCCGGCGCGCGAGCCTATCGTGCGCGCGCGCATGCCCACGTTCGGAGTCATCCTCGCTTCCGACAACTCGCGCGCGGGCAGAGCCGACGAGCGTGTCGGCGTGGTGCTGCTCGAGCGCACGTTGATCGATCCGCCGCGTCTGCCCGCGATGACGCGATGGGCCGGGGCGGTGCGCCGGCGGTTTCCGAACGCGCAGCAGCTGCCGTACGCGTGGCATCTCGTCAGCCATGCGCGCGAGGACGGCCTGCGGGCCCGCGCTTCGCGACGGCCGGCGGGCGAGGATCACGAGCTGGGTGGGTTGCAGCGCACGGCGGCCGTGGCCCGGGCGTGGGAGGTCTCGCGGCTGTGCGCGCAGGCCTGCAACAGCTCCACCGTCGTGCTGCGCACGGGCACGTCGCTGACGCCCGGGGCGATCGGCCGCAAGCGGCTGCGCGAGTTCGTCGAGGCGCGGCGCGCCGAAGGCATCGCGCTGGTGTGGGAGCCCGAAGGGTTGTGGGACGACGATGTCGCCGTCGCGTTCGCGCGCGAGCTCGGTGTCGAGCTGCTCGTGCCGGCGTTCGCGGGCGGTCGGCCGCGTCGCGCGGAGGGCTCGTCGCTCATCGTCGACGCACGCGCATGGTTGCGGATCGACGGCGTCGGTGCGCGCGGCGGCCTCGAGGGCCAGCACATCGACGCGTTGCTCGAGCACCTCGAGCAGGCGCCCGACGCGAAGCTCGTGTTCTCGGGACCCCGGGCGCTCCGGCACCTCGGCCTGGTCGCCTCCGAGCTCGCGGGCTGAAGCTCGACGGCCACGGCCGAAGCTCCTCGCGGGCGAAATCTCGACGGCCACGGCCGAAGCTCCTCGCGGGCGGAAGCTCGACGGCCGGCGCCCGCTCGAACGCTCGGGCCGAAGCTTCGCGCGGCAGCGACGGCCCGCGGCCCGCTCGGATCCGGGCCCTTAAACGACCACGCCGCCGCGGTCCACTCGGGAGCTCGCGACGGCGCCTGCGCTATGAACGCAGTGTGGCGGGGCTCACGCCTTGGGGGCGGCCTGCTTCTTGGAAGCCTTCTTCTTGCCCTTCTTCTTGCCGGCCTTCTTCTTGCC
>CAZFKC010000006.1:28351-87593 GCA_964519175.1 uncultured Nannocystaceae bacterium | reverse complement strand
CCTGCTTCTTGGAAGCCTTCTTCTTGCCCTTCTTCTTGCCGGCCTTCTTCTTGCCGGCCTTCTTCTTGCCGCCCTTCTTGGCGGCCTTCTTCTTGCCACGCTTCTTCGTGGCGGGAGCCTGGGTGCTGTCTGCGTCTGTCATCTTGGACCCTCCTTCAAGGGGCAACGGTAGAGGGACCATACGGTCGGGATCAGCGCATGTCAACGACAATTATTATCTTTGATGCCTAATTACGTGAAGGTGAGCGATCCTTTTTGGTAAGTGAACGATCCTGATGTGTAGGTACATATAGGTCTAGGTGGGCGAATTCTTGGGCCGCGTATCGCGCTCAAGCGTACGGAATTGCATGCCAAATTGCGTTCGGATGTCGGGTCGTAACGATCGGCACGCCGGGCGATTTCGCTCCAAACTCTCGCGCTGTTCGCGCGCCACACACGCGGCCCTGGCTGCGAGAGAAACGTGCCGATGCTCCAGATTTCTTGGACCTCCGACGCGCCCGCCCCGGCCGCCAGCCAGCTCCTCGCCGTCGCCGTGCGCGACGAGCCGCCGGCCGCCGTGCTCGACGCCCGCTTCGGCGCCGCGACGCGCGATGCGGTCTCGGCCGCGCGCTTCACCGGCAAGCCCGGCGAGACCTTCACGTTCACGCGAGCGAACGGCGACGTGCTCGAGCGCGTCGTGCTCTTCGGCGTCGGTGATCTCGACGACGCCGCGCAGCTGCGTTCGTTCGCCCACGACGCGGTCCGTCAAGCGCAGTCCTCCGGCTCGACCCGCGTCGTGCTCGAGCTGCGTCGCGAGCTCGCCGGTGCACTGTCGTGGAGCGACGCGAAGGCTGCCCTCCGCGCGGGCGACATGATCGCGCAGGGCTGCGAGCTCGGCGGCTACGCGTACGAACGCTTCATCGCCGAGGACAAGCGCGCACGTCGATCGGTGCGCGAGGTCGTCGTCTACGCCGACGCGACGCAGGCCGCCGAAGGCACCGCGCGCGGCCAGATCGTGGCCCAGTCGATCGCGCGCGCCCGTGATCTCGTCAACGGCCCGGCGGGTCTCGTCACGCCAACCCATCTCGCCGACACCGCCAAGGAGATCGTCTCGTCGCTCCGCGGCGAGCACGACGTCGCGCTCGTGGTGCTCGATCGCGACGAATGTGCCGCGCGCAACATGGGTTGCTTCCTCGGCGTCGCGCAGGGCAGCGACGAGCCGCCGAAGTTCGTGCACATGAGCTACAAGCCGAAGGGCACGAGCCGCGGCCGCGTCTGCCTCATCGGCAAGGGCGTCACCTTCGACTCCGGCGGCTACTCGCTCAAGCCGACCGACGGCATGCTCGACATGAAGATGGACATGGGTGGCGCCGCCGCGGTGATCTCCGCGTTCGAGGCCGCCGTGAAGCTGCAGCTGCCCTGGGAGCTGCACGCGATCGTGGCCGCGACCGAGAACATGGTCAGCGGCCACGCCTACCGCCTCGGCGACGTGCTCGTCGCGTCCAACGGCAAGACCGTCGAGATCAACAACACCGACGCCGAGGGCCGGCTCACGCTCGCCGACGCGATGATCTACGCCGGTCGGCTCGCCCCCGACTTCATGCTCGACTTCGCGACGCTCACCGGCGCGTGCATGGTCGCCCTCGGGCCGAAGATCGCCGGCGTGATGTCGAAGGACGATCGCCTCGCCGAGGACTGGATCGCCGCGTCCACGCGCTGCGGCGAGCCGATGTGGCGCCTGCCGCTGCCCGACGATCTGAAGGAGCAGCTGAAGAGCAAGGTCGCGGACATGAAGAACACGGGCGAGCGCTGGGGCGGCGCGCTCACGGCCGGGCTGTTCCTCTCGGAGTTCGTCGAGGCCGGTCGGTGGCTGCACTGCGACATCGCGGGGCCGGCAATGGCCGGCAAGCCCTACGGCGTCACCACGGTCGGTGGCACCGGCTTCCCGGTCGCGACCATCATCGAGTTCTTGAGCGGCGACGTGCGTGCGTGATCAGTGCGGGTGCTCGATCTCGGTGATCACACCCTCGCTGATCGCGACATTGATCTCGCTCGACGTCCCGTCGCAGTCGAGGTTGCTCCGCACGTAGCGCCCCGCCTTCGGCCCGCTCGAGCAGCGGATGAACGTGTGCGAGCGGACCGACTTGCCGTCGGGGTCGCGCGTCTGCGTATCGGCCGGTGGTCCCCACGCCATGAACGCCGCGAACTCGTGGAAGCCAACCTCGACCTCGCCCTGCCCCGCCGCCTTGCGCTCCGCCTCCGGCAGCGCGAGCCACTTCTCCCAGAGCCCCTTCGACTCGAGGTACTTCTGACGATCTTCCTCGCGCAGCTCGAGGAACTCGCGCTGGCTCTCTTCGCTGCCGAGGTTGTAGTAGAAGCGCCGATCGAGCTCGGGCAATCGCTCGGGGTTCATCGCGCACGCGCAGAGCCACGCGAGAAGGCCGGCCACGACGCCGCGATGCCGATCAGGCTTCATTGCGGGAGGATGATTCCCCAGCGCGTGCACCGACCGCAACATCGCGCCGCGTGGGCGCTGCGCTCGTCGGCCGCGCCGTGCCCTGGTTGCGCTCGTGGGTGCCCGAACGGCCCGCCGTGCGGGCGCTGGATCGATGTGCAGCCTGCCCTCGCGCGCTCTGGTTAACTCACGGTGGCCGACGATGCGCTCGGCACTGACACTCGACTCGCGCAGCCCGCGTCGCGGCGATCTGGGCTTATCCCTGCGCTTTCAGGCCCTTGCCGCTGGCCCTGCGCACGCGCGCGATCGGCTCCGCCCCGCGCACGCAAGTCGACCGTCTCGACCGGCGAAAATCCACTCGGAACAGCGTTGCCCCGCCGTTGACCCCCCGTGGCCGGGCGGGTATACATACGCGGCCTAAGTTGCCTGAAATCCGCTCGCGACTCGTCGCGATGGGTCATCGGCTTCAGAGGCCAAAGGGAGCATGTCCATGCCTGACACGTTCGTCGTAGGCGACAAGACGGTCTACCCAGGCCACGGCGTCGCCGAGGTGACGGGACTCCAGAACCTCCAGATCTCGGGGGCGACGATGGAGTTCTACGTGCTGCGTGTGCTCGACAACAACATGAAGGTCATGGTGCCCAAGCACAACGCAGATGCCGTCGGCCTGCGTCGCTTGGTCAGCCAGGCCGAGGTCGATGCCGTGTACGACGTCCTGCGTCGCCGCGGTGGCAAGATCTCGACCGCGACGTGGAACCGTCGCTACCGCGAGTACATGGAGAAGATCAACACCGGCTCGCTGGTGGAGATCGCGAGCGTCCTCCGTGATCTGTGCTTGCTCCGCGGCGACAAGCAGCTGTCGTCCGGTGAGCGCGAGATGTTGGAGACCGCGCGTCAGCTGCTCGTGCAGGAGCTCGCCCTGGCCAAGGGCCAGGAAGAGACCGCCGTCGCCGACGAGCTCGACGCGCTGTTCAGCTAGGCCGCAGCACGCAGTCGCGTGCTGGCGCGCGTGTCGCCTGCGAGCGCGCACCATTGGATGGGGCGCTCGAGGAACAACGCCGCGCAGGCGAGCCGCGCATCGCGGTGCGTGCCCTCGGCGAACAGATCGATGAAGCCGGGCACCTCGGTCCAGCCGCGCGTCGGCGCGCTGGTCGGCAACCATCGCAGTCGCAGCGATCGTCCGCCGTACTCGACGTTGCCTTCCCACGGCACGCGCGCGTCGGGCAGACGCGCCGCGAACGAGCGCTCGCCGGAGAGCTCGCCCCACAGCAGCTCGAAGTCGGCCGCCGCCATCTCCTCCGTGCACGGATGCACGCGCATCGCCGGCAGGTTCACCGGCTGGCACATCAAGATGTCCTCGGGTGCGAAGCTCGTGCGATCGCCACGCAGCTGGAACTGGCGATGCACCCAGCCCGCGCCGTCGATCTCGTAGCAAGTCATCGACAGCTCGTCCTCGTCGTCGCCGGGGATCGTGACCCGGAGGTAGATGACCTCGGTCGGTGCGACGGGCTGCGCGTGGCTCACGGGCGTGTACATCGGCGCCCGTGCGCCCGTGCTTGAGTGGCGCGACCGCCGTTTCGCGCCGGCCTGGATGCATCGCGCACGCGTTCCGCGATGGGCCGGTCGCACGGGCCGCGCCGCTGTGCTATCCCCGAACGGTGCTGCGCGCAGAGTTGCTCGCGTCGCTTCTGCTGCTGACCGCTGCGTGTGCGCGCGGCGATGCGGCGCAGACGCCTCCGAAGGGGCTCGTGCCGTCGTACCTCGCGCTGTCGACCGCGCTCGCCGAGGACCGCACCGATACCGTGACGACGCTCGCCGCCGAGCTGCAGAGCTCCGCCGGCGCGCTCGCGGGCAAGCCGGGCATCGCCGAGGTGCTCGAGGCCTCGAAGAAGCTCACCGGGCCCGACATCGCCGCGACGCGCGTCGCATTCGAGAGCGTCTCCGACGGCATGGTCGAGTACATGCGCGCCACGCCGGACACGCAGACCGCGAACGTCATCGTGTTCTGTCCGATGGCCTTCGACAACAAGGGCGCGCTGTGGGTGCAGCCCGAAGGCAAGATCGCGAACCCCTACTTCGGGGCGTCGATGCTGCGCTGCGGCAACAAGCTCGCCTGGGACGCCGAGCTGCCCTCGACCGCAGAGAATTAGTTTTGGTCGCGCCCTCCGGCGCTCTTCGTGGTGCGGGCGGCCGAGGCTCGCTGTCCGCCGTGGCGAAGCCACGTCGGGCTCGGCGATCGGTGGCGCCCTCCGGCGCTCTTCGTGGTGCGGGCGGCCGAGGCTCGCTGTCCGCCGTGGCGAAGCCACGTCGGGCTCGGCGATCGGTGGCGCCCTCCGGCGCTCTTCGTGGTGCGGGCGGCCGAGGCTCGCTGTCCGCCGTGGCGAAGCCACGTCGGGCTCGGTGGTCGGCTACACGTCGAGGTTGCGGGTGTTGAGCGCGTTCGCGGTGATGAAGTCGCGGCGCGGCTCGACGTCGTCGCCCATGAGCACGCTGAAGATCTGGTCGGCCTCGTGGTTGTCGGCCACGCGCACCTGCAGGAGCACGCGCCGCGCGGGATCCATCGTGGTCTCCCAGAGCTGCTCGGGGTTCATCTCGCCCAGCCCCTTGTAGCGCTGGATCGCGAGCCCGGCGCGACCCACCGCGCCCATGTGCGTGACGAGCTCGATGAGCCGCGTGGTCGCGACCACGACCTCGCCGTCGCGCCGCAACACCAGCTCACCACCGCCGAGGCTCGCCACGTAGCGGCGCACGCCGACCAGCTCGCCGAGCTCGGGCGACTCCAGCAGATCGCGGCTGAGCAGCTCGAACTGCGTGACGCCGTCCTGCACGATGCGCAGCCGGATCGCATGCAGCGCGGTGTCGTTGGGGTCCGTGACGATCTCGAACGAGAGCTTCGCGCCGCGCAGACCGCCGTCGGCGCTGGTCTTCACGCGCTCGATCAGCTCGGCGGCACGGCGGCCGAGCTGCTCGGCGTCACCGAACGCCTGCAGCGCATCGTGGGTGTCGCCGTCGATGCCGTCGAGCAGCGCCTCGATGACCGCAGCTCGGTGGTCGCGCGCGAGCACGTTCACGAAGTCGCGGTAGCGAAGCGCGCGGCCGGCCAGCTCGGCGAGCACCTCGCGGCTGACGTCGTGACCGCCGACCGAGAGCTCGAGGTTCTCGATCGCGTTGTCGATGACGAAGCGATCGAGGCCCGCCTCGTTCTTCAGGTAGACGTCCTTCTTGCCCATCCGCACCTTGTAGAGCGGCGGCTGGGCCACGTAGAGGTAGCCGCGCTCGATGATCTGCGGGAAGTGCCGATAGAAGAACGTGAGCAGCAGCGTGCGGATGTGCGAGCCGTCGACATCCGCATCGGTCATGATGACGATGCGGTGGTATCGCAGCTTGTTGATGTCGTAGGTGTCGTCGACGCCGCTGCCGAGCGCGGTGATGAGCGTGACGATCTCCTGGCTCGACAGCATCTTGTCGAGCCGCGCCTTCTCGACGTTCAGGATCTTGCCGCGCAGCGGTAGGATCGCCATCGTCGCGCGGTCGCGACCCTGCTTCGCGCTGCCGCCTGCGCTGTCACCCTCGACGATGAAGATCTCGGCCTTCTCCGGGTCGCGCTCCTGACAGTCGGCCAGCTTGCCGGGCAGCGAGAGCCCATCGAGCACGCCCTTGCGCGTGATCGTCTCGCGGGCCTTGCGGGCCGCCGCGCGTGCGCGCGCCGACAGGATCGCCTTGTCGATGACGAGCTTCGCGCTCTTGGGCTTCTCCTCGAAGAACTTGCTCAGCTTCTCGGTGAGAAACTGCGAGACGAGCGCAGTGACCTCGCCGGAGACGAGCTTGTCCTTGATCTGCGAGCTGAACTTCGGATCCGGGTGCTGGATCGCGAGCACGGCGACGAGGCCTTCGCGCACGTCTTCACCGGAGAGCGCCGTCTTGTGCTGCTTCAGCAGCCCGGACTCCTCGGCGTACTTGTTCACCACCTTCGTCAACGCGGTGCGCATGCCCGTGAGGTGCGTGCCACCGTCCTTGTTGGCGATGTTGTTGGTGAAGCACAGGATGTTCTCCTGGTAGGCGTCGGTCCACTGCAGCGCCAGCGCGACGCCGAGCACGGCGTCTTGCCCTTCGTGCTCGAACTTCTCCTGCCCGTCGAAGAAGATCGGCTCGCCGATCAGCACCTTGTTCTGCGCGAGCAGCTCGACGAACGACGCGATGCCGCCCTGGCCGTCGAAGGTCTTCTCGCGGCCGTCGCGGAGGTCACGGAGGCTGATCGTGACGCCGGGATTGAGGAAGCTGAGCTCGCGGAAGCGGGCCGCGAGGATCTCGAAGTCGATCTCGGTGATCGCGAAGATCAGCGGGTCGGGGTGGAACGTGACCCGCGTGCCGCGCTTGTCGGTGGTGCCGACGACCTCGACGTTCTCGGCGACGAAGCCGCGCTCGAAGCGGGCGCGATGGGCCTTGCCCTCGCGCCAGATCTCCAGCTTGAGCCAGTCGGACAGCGCGTTGACGACCGAGACGCCGACCCCGTGCAGACCGCCGGACACCTTGTAGTTGCGGTTGTCGAACTTCCCGCCGGCGTGCAGCACGGTCATGATCACGACCGCGGCGTCGAGGATCTCGCCGTGCACTTCCTTGGGCCCCGTCGGGATGCCGCGGCCGTTGTCCTCGACGGACACCGAGCCGTCGGCGTGGATGGTCACCTCGACGCGGTTGCAGAAGCCGGCGAGCGACTCGTCGATCGAGTTGTCGACGACCTCGAACACCATCTTGTGGAGGCCGGAGCCGTCGCTGGTGTCCCCGATGTACATCCCGGGGCGCTTGCGCACCGCTTCGAGGCCTTCGAGGACGGAGATCGAGTCGGCGCCGTAGTCGTCGACGCGCTGGGCGGTCTGCTCGCTGGACATGGGGGGACGGGGCCCGTGGGCTTCGCCGACACGCCTCGGAACGAGGGGTTTGCGAAGACCGCGGACCGGGTAGAAAACCGGTCCGTGCGGGGTGCGAACTCTAGCACGGCGGGCCGGGTTTCGCCAGGCGGATGACCCGTCGAAACTTCAATCATTGCGCCGAATAAGACGCGTCTGGCGTTGGGTGCGCAGGGGTGCCGGCGCGCGGCGTTCACGGGGCTCGGAGCATGCCCTGCTCGACCGCGATCCACTGGCTCGCGGCGGCCTCGGGGAGCTTCACGAAACCCATCGCCGTCGTGGTCAGCACGCACTGCCCGACGAGCCGCGCGAGTCGGTCGAACATCTGCTCGCTGCGCTGCGGATCGAGCTCCGACGACACGTCGTCGAGCAGGAGCAGTGGCCGTACGCCCGCGGCGTCCGCGAGCTCGAGCTCGGCGAGCTTGAGCGCCAGCACGATCGCGCGCGTCTGTCCCTGCGACGCGAACTCGGCGACGGGCCGACCCTCGAGCTGCACGCGCACGTCGTCGCGGTGCGGGCCGACGCTCGTGGTGCCGCGCAGACGGTCGAGCTCGCGGCGCTCGCGGAGACGGGCGGCGAGCGCATCCCTGCGCTGGTCGTCGGGCACCTCGCCGAGGTGGACCACGTAGGTGAACCGCAGCTCCGGGGTCGCCTCGTGCTCGCGCGGCCGCGGCCCTGCGCCGCCGTGGATCTCCGCGAAGCCGCGGTGCACCCCGGGCATGAGCGCCGCGAGCAGATCGGTGCGCCGGGTCCAGATGCGGGCCCCGAGCTCGGCGAGCTGCGCCTCGTAGGTGTCGAGCATCGCGTCGCGCTCGATCGCCGCCAGCTGCTCGTTGCGCAGCACATGGTTGCGCGAGCGCAGCAGTCGCTCGTAGGCCTGCACGTCGACGATGTGCAGCCGCTCGCGCGCGAACAGCATGCGGTCGACGAGCTGACGGCGCTGGGCCGGGCTCTCGCGCAGCACGGCGAGGTCCTCGGGCGTGAACAACACCGCGCGCATGCGGCCGTAGAAGTCGGCCGCGCTGCGCACCAGCTTCTCGTCGGCCAGCGCGGCGCGCCGGGTCGTGTTGCCGCCGCGCTGCAGCGAGACCGCGAGCGTCGAGGGCAGGGCGAGTCGCTCGTCCTCGCCACGCGCACGCACGACGGCCGTCGTCGCGCCCGTGCGCACGAGCGCCCCGAGGTCGCTGGTCCGGAACGAGCGCAGCGTGCTGAGCAGGTAGAGCGCCTCGAGCACGTTGGTCTTGCCGGCGCCGTTGTGGCCCCACAAGACGGTGAAGCGCTCGCCGAGCTCGAGCTGCGCGTGCGCGAGGTTGCGGAACTCGACGAGCTCGAGCCCGCGGACGATCATGCGCGCCGCCCGGAGCGTGCACGAACGCCCGCGTTCATGGCGGCGCCGCTCAGATCCGCATCGGCATGACGACGCCGAGCAGATCGGGTCCGTCGACCGGCTTGATCACGCACGGATCGAGCTCGCCCTGGAACTCGAGCGCGACCTCGGGACCGTCGATGGCCTCGAGGATCTCGATCAGGTAGTGCGCGTTGAAGCCGGCCGTGAGCGACTCGCCGTCGTAGTCGATCGGCAGCTCCTGGTGCGCGACGCCGAGATCGGGGTTGTCGGCGGTGAGCTCGAGCTTGCCCTTGGCGAGCTGCAGCCGCACGGTGGCGGTCTTCTCGGGCGCCATCACCTCGGCGCGGCGCAACGACCCCAGCAGCTCCTCGCGCGCCACGGTGACGCGACGCTGGTGGCTCGTGGGGATGACCGCCTTGTAGGGCGGGAACTGCACGTTGTTGAGCTTGACCGACATCGCGAGCTCGTCGGCGCGCACGAACAGGTGCTGCTCGCCGATCGCGAGCCCGACGTCGCCCTGCACGCGGTCGAGCATCTTGCGGATCTCCTGCATGCCCTTGCGCGGGATGATGATGCCCTTGTCGAGCTTGGGACCGGGCAGGCGGCAGCTGTAGCGCGTGAGCCGGTGGCCGTCGGTGGAGACCATCGTCGCGGTGCTGCCGTCGCACTCGAACAACACGCCGTTGAGGTTGACGCGCGCTTCGTCGGTGGAGACGGAGAACTGGGTCTTGCCGATGAGATCGGCGAGCACGTGGCCCGGCACCTCGGTGAACGCGAGGGCCTTCTTGCCCTTGCCGGCCTCGGGCAGCTCCGGGAAGTCGCTCTCGGGCATGCCCATGAGCTTGAACTCGCTGCGCCCGGAGATGATCTGCACCCAGTGGTTGTCGAGGCCCTTCAGCCGCAGGCTGCCCGACGGCAGCGTGCGCACCACACCGTGCAGGTGCTTGCCGCCGACGGTGACGCTGCCGGTCGACTTCACGAGCGCAGGCATCGTCTCGGTGAGCGCGATCATCATGTCGGTCGCTGCACAGACGAGGTGCCCATCGCTCGTCGCGCGGAGCAACACGTTCGCCAACACCGGCATTGTGCTGCGCTTGTCGGCCACCGTCTGCGCGAGCGCGAGCGCGGACAAGAAGCGAGCTTGATCGATCTCCAACTCCATGGGTGTGTTCCGGTCGGGCAGCCGCGAGAGTGATCTAAAAGAGAGAATTAATTAACCGTCGTAGTCGTATGGGTGTGGAAAGGTGGGTAAGTGTCTTACTGCTTCGAAATCACTCGGGAAATCCAGGGGACGGACTGTGCTCGGCGCTGGGGAGGGTGGCCGGGCCGCCGTGGAGGGCTGGGCCGAGTCCGGGGCCCACAGAACGCTCCACTGGGTTGTTCGCAGCTCGTCCACAGGGTGCTGCGGACGCGAGGATGCGAGGCCCGTCGATCGACGGGTCTCGCGAGGCGCGAAGGACCATCCGGTGCGCGGCGAGCTCGGTGTCGCCGGCGCGAGGGACGATCAGGAGCTCGGTCCGACGAGTTGCTGTCGCAGTGTTTCGATGATCGACGCCAGCTCGTGGTCGGTGGTCTGCATCTCGGTCATGCGCTTGCACGCGTTGATGACGGTGGAGTGGTCCTTGCCGCCGAAGCGCAGCCCGATCTCCGGGAAGCTCGAGCCGGTGAGCTCGCGGCTGAGGTACATCGCGATCATCCGTGGCCGCGCGACGCCCTTGTGGCGGCGCTGGCCCTTGAGGTCGGTGATGCGCACGGAGAAGTAGCCGGCGACGGCCTTCTGCACGGCCTCGACCGTGATCTGCTGCGCGTGGCGAGGCGCCGCGGAGTCGCCGAGCACGTCGCGCACGAAGTCCTGCGTGATCGCGACGCCCTTCAGCGCCGCGAAGGTGGACACGCGCACGAGCGCGCCCTCGAGCTCGCGCACGTTGCTGCGCACGAGCGTCGCGAGGTAGACCGTGACGTCGTTCGTGATCGCGATGCGCTCGTCCTCCGCCTTCTGGCGCAGGATCGCGACGCGCGTCTCGAGATCGGGCGGCTTGATGTCCGCCACGAGCCCCCAGTTGAGCCGCGACGTGATGCGCTCTTCCATGCCCTGCATGTCCGAGGGCGTGCGATCGGCCGTGACCATGATCTGCTTGCCGGACTCGTAGAGCGCGTTGAACACGTGGAAGAACTCGTCCATCGTGCGATCACGGCCGGCGATGAACTGGATGTCGTCGATGAGCAGCGCGTCGCAGTTCTCGCGGTAGCGCTTGCGGAACGCGTCGCACTCGTTGAAGCGCACCGCCGAGATGAACTCGTTCATGAAGCGCTCGGCCGAGAGGTACACGATGCGGATGCCGGGCTTCTGCTCGTGCATCGCGTGGCCGACGGCGTGGAGCAGGTGCGTCTTGCCGAGCCCGACGCCTCCATAGATGAAGAGCGGGTTGAAGCGCTTGCCGGGATCTTCCGCGACCGCGCTCGCGGCCGACGCAGCGAGCTCGTTGCTCGCGCCCTTGATGAAGGTGCCGAAGCGATAGCGCTCGGACAGACCGACGGGGCTCGACGCGGGTCGCCGTGTTTCGACCGGCGCGAGCTCGGCGGTGTGTTGCAGCGGCACGTGCACGGGCGGTGCAGGCGCGCCTTCCTCGGCGACCTCGACCTCGATCGCGTACCGCTGTGCGGTGCGCAGGTAGATCTCCTCGAGCACCGCGTCGCGGTAGTGGTTCTCGAACCACTCCTTCATGAAGAGGCTGGGCGCGCGCAATCGCAGCACACCCACGTCGCTCGCGATGGCGACGAGCGGCCGCAGCCACAGCTCGTAGGTTTCGGCGCCCAGGCGCGGGCGCAGTCCTGCCAGCGCCTCCGACCAGATGTCCGTCATGGGCCTCCCATCCACAAGCTCGGGTACGCTGTGGATTTCGCGTGAAGTAGCGGTGATCAGAGGGGATCTCCGAGCTGCAAAGGGCTGTCGTCCACAGCTCGTCACCGGGGGTCTGGGCGGGATCTCCGGCCACGTTCGGACGGGAGATGGAAGGGCCGAGGGGCCCACGCCCGGAGGCGGTGCGAAAGCGCATCGGCGCCCGCAGGGGGGAGTGCCGACGCAATTGGCTGCGGGAGCTGCGCGATCAACCTGCCGGAGGGGTGCCCCGGCGAGGGGGTTGCCTTCTACTCACGTCACGATGGCGTCGCAACCACGCATCGAAACCGGTGTTCGAACTGGTCGGGATCATTGATCTTCGACGGACGCACTCGCCCGTGCGGCGGTTCGGGCGCGGCCGCGTGGCCGTTCGGCCGGTTCGATCCATCGAGGATCACGAGCGAATTGGAACCGCGGCCGGGGCACCTCGGTACTGCCCACACGCCAAGCGGACTTGCGCCGTCATGGTGGACGAGATCCGCTTGGCGAGCCGATCTGCCGCGCCGTCTCAAAGCAGCGCATGACCGTGCGACGCTGCCGTGCCAAGCCCCTGGCGATCGCCCCTCGCGCCGCGCGGCGGACCGGTCGCGCCCTGCCCGGGGCCGACCGCGCGCCGCGAAGAAACCGGACGCTCTCGTTTGACAAGCTGCGAACGCCGCTGCTATCGATCGCGCCTTCGGAAGAGCCATGAAGCGCACGTATCAGCCCCACAACCTTCGCCGCAAGCGGACCCACGGCTTCCGTGCTCGCATGGCCACGAAGAACGGCCGCAAGGTGCTCGCAGCTCGACGCAAGCGTGGGCGCAAGCGCCTGACCGTGGCCATCGGCCACAAGTGATGCGTGCGCGCGCAAGGCCTACCCGCCGCGCTGCGATTGCGGCGCCGGCACGACTTCTTGCGCGTGCAAGGTCAGGGCGCCAAGCACCACGTGCGACACTTCCTCGTCTTCGTCGTGCGCAACCCCACCACGTCGGAATTGCCGGGCGCCCGTCTGGGTGTCACCGTGACGCGCAAGGTCGGGATCAGCGTGATCCGTAATCGCATCCGACGTTGGGTCCGCGAAGCGTTCCGCCACGAGCGACGCCGCTTCGCGCCGGGTCTCGACATGGTCTGGGTGGCGAAGCGCAGCGCAGCGACGGGCTGCTACGCGGACGTTCACGCCGACATGCTGCAGCTGTCGGCGCGGCTGCGCGGTCGAGGAGACGACGCCACGTGATCATAGGCGTGCTCGAGCGGGCGCTGCGACGCGCCGCGATCGGCTTCGTGCGCGCCTATCAATTGATCGTGCGCCCGTGGCTCGGGCCACGCTGCCGCTTCCATCCCGGATGCTCGTGCTACGCGATCGAGGCGCTCGAGCGCCACGGGCTCGCGCGTGGCTCGTGGCTGGCGATGCGGCGCGTGCTCCGTTGCCACCCCTTCCATCCCGGCGGGCATGATCCCGTGCCCGCGGTGGTCGCGAAGCCGGCGCTCGGTCCCGCCGCGCCACCACGGAGCGCCTGTCCATGAGCTTCCAGCAACGAACGCTGCTCGCGTTGGGGCTGTGTGCCCTGATCTTCGTGCTCTTCGACTGGCTCACGCCGAAGCCCGAGGAGCCGCCGCCGGATCCGAACGCGATCGCCGAGACCGAGCCCGGCAAGGACGCGAGCAAGCGCGACCCGGCCGAGCCCGACGCGAAGGTCGAGGCCGAGGACGAGGCCGAGGACGATGCGCTCGTGCCCACCGGCAACGTCGCGTCCGTCGAGCGCGAGCTCCGCAACGAGCTCATCGCCGTGCGCATCACGAATCGCTCGCCGGCACGCGGAGGAATCCTCGCGGGGCTCGAGCTGCTCGCGCCGCAGTTCCAGGGCCAGCTCACCGGCACCGACAGCCTGCGGCTCGGTGGTGCGCCCACGCTCGAGCTCAGCTTCGCCGACGAGGCGAGCGACGTGAAGCTGCCGAAGAACACCTCGTTCGAGCTGCGCGACGAGGGCCCGCGCCACGTGACGCTCGCGCATCGCGACGACGAGGTCGAGGTGGTCGAGCGCTTCGAGCTCGGCACCGGCTACGAGGCCAAGCTCACCGTCACCGTCACGAACCGCAGCAAGGCCGCCAAGGATCACCGGCTGCACCTCGGCACGCGCGTCGGCGTGGCGGACAGCCGCTACGACATCAGCCGCGGGCTCTGCCGCACGGCCGAGGACCTCGAGTACGAGGACAACTCCGACGTCGAGGACGCCCCGATCCACTATGCAGGGCCGATCACCTGGGGCGGCGTCGACAACAAGTACTTCGGGCTGTTCCTGATCGCGACCGAGCCGGCCGCCGACTGCGAGCTCCGGCTCGCCGACGGCGGTGGCTTCGTGCAGAACCGGCTCTCGGGCCCGGTCGTCTCGCTCGATCCCGGCGCGTCGAAGACCTACGAGTACGGCGTGTTCCTCGGCGCGAAGGAGCTCGAGAAGCTGCGCGACTACTCGGCCGTCGGCGTGAAGGGGCTCGACCTCGAGGCCGCGATCGACTGGGGCGTGTTCGGTGCGGTGTCCGAGTGGCTCGGCCGCATGCTGCTCGGCATGCTGCGCTGGTTCTACGCGCTCACCCACAGCTGGGGCATCTCGATCGTCCTGCTCACCGTGGTGGTCAAGCTCATCACGCTGCCGCTCACGCTCAAGCAGATGAGCTCGATGAAGCGCATGCGGGCGATCCAGCCCGAGATGCAGAAGATCAAGGCCAAGTACTCCGACGACCGCGTGAAGCAGGGCCAGGAGATGCAGGCGCTGTTCGCCCGCTCCGGCGTGAACCCGCTCGCGGGTTGCCTGCCCACGCTGGTGCAGCTGCCGATCTGGTTCGCGCTCTACTCGATGCTGTCCGCAGCGGTCGAGCTGGTGCACCAGAAGTTCCTGTGGCTGCCCGATCTCACCCAGCAGGATCCGTTCTACATCCTGCCGCTCGCGCTCGGCGGCCTGATGATCGTGCAGAACCGGATGATGCCGAACACCATGGACGAGGCGCAGGCGAAGATGATGCGGTGGCTGATGCCCATCATGTTCACGGCGTTCATGCTGTTTTTGCCTTCGGGTCTGGCGGTCTATATCTTCGCGAACATCTTGCTCTCGATCGTGCAGACGGCCATCCAGGTCGGCACGGGCGCCAAGGAGCCTGTCGCGGGGAAGCCGGCGTGATGTGTGCCGGGGGGATTCGATGCGCACGCCGGAGCGGTCCTCGCTCCGCGTTCGCATGAGCCGCCACGAGGCGGCAGGAGGCGAGCAATGTCGGAGACGTCCACCACCAAGAGCACATCCGAGCCGAAGCCCGCGTCAGCTGGACCGGTCGACCGCGAGAGCTACGCGAAGGCCGTCCCGGTCGTGCGCTCGTTCCTCGAGAGCGTGCTGGGACTGCTCGGCGTCGAGGTCGAGGTCGACATCGACATCGAGGAGGACGGGCTGCACTGCGATCTCAACACGACGCCGGAGGACGGTGGCCTGCTCATCGGCCGCCACGGCGCGACGTTGGATGCGCTGCAGTACCTGACGTTGCGCGTGCTGCAGGCCGAGGACATCGAGCGCATGCGCATCACGCTCGACGTCGCCGGCTACCGCACGCGTCGCGAGAAGACGCTGCGTCAGCTCGCGCAGAGCGCTGCCGCGCGCGTGCTCGACACCGGCGAGTCCTATCACTTCGAGCCGATGAGCGCGATGGAGCGCCGCGTCGTGCACATGACGATCCTCGGCATCGAGGGGCTCGCGACCGAGTCCGAGGGCGAAGGTCGCAAGCGCCACGTCGTCGTGTTCCGCGAGCGCGGCGACAAGAACGCGCGCGCCTGAGCTGCGCGTTCGTTCGGCTGCGCGCGGCGATCGATCGCCGTGCGCGGACGGTAAGCTCGCGCGGGCGGGCATGGCAGCGCGTACGACAATCGTGGGGGTCGCGACCGGAACGCCGGACGGCGGCGTCGCGATCGTGCGGCTGTCGGGGCCGGAGGCGTTCGCGATCGCCGAGGCGCTCGGCGCCGTGCCGGGCGCGGCGCGCATGTTGATGCAGCGATCGCTGCAGCTGGGCGAGGGTGGGGCGGTCGAGCAGGCGCTCGTCGTCGCGATGCCCGGGCCGGGCACGTTCACCGGCGAGGACGTCGTCGAGCTGCACGTGCATGCGGGGCGGCGCAACGTCGAGCAGGTCGTGCGCGCGTGCTTGCGCGAAGGTGCGGCGCCGGCCGGGCCCGGCGACTTCACGCGCCGCGCGTTCGAGCACGGTCGGCTGACGCTCGAGCAGGCCGAGGGCGTCGCCGCGATCATCGGCGCGCAGACGGAGGCGGCGCTCGAGCAGGCGCGGCGGCTCGTCGCCGGCGAGCTCGGGCGCGAGGTCGACGAGATGCTCGCGGCGCTGCTCGACGCGCGCGCGGAGATCGAGGCGCAGCTCGACTTCCCGGAGGACGTCGAGCCCGGCGATCTCGCGCGGTGGTCGGATGCGATCGCGGTGCACTCGGGCACGCTGTCGCGCTGGGTGCTGCGCTTCGCCGCGGGTCAGCGTGCGCGGGCGCGGCCGCGGATCGTGCTCGCCGGGCCCCCGAACGCGGGGAAGAGCTCGCTGTTCAACGCGCTGCTCGAGCGGCCGCGGGCGATCGTCGCGACGACGCCCGGCACCACGCGCGACTACGTCGAAGCCGAGCTCGCGATCGGACGGCACGAGTGCATCGTGGTGGACACCGCAGGCTTGCGCGACGTCGGCGATGCGATCGAGCGCGCTGGCATCGAGCGCTCGCGCGAGCAGATCGAGGGCGCCGACGTCGTCGTGTGGCTCGAGGCCGCCGATGCCGAGCCGACCGAGCGGCCGTCGCTGCACGGCGTCGCAGTGGAGTGGGTGGAGAGCAAGCGCGATCGTGGGTGTCGGCGGCCGAGCTGGCAGGGCGTGACGATCGTCGGGGCAGTCGCCGGCGTCGACGAGCTGCGTGCACGGCTGCGCGCGCGCTTCGATGCCGCGACCGAGGGCGCGTGGATCGGGCTCGAGCGCCATCACGATCGTGCACAGCGAGCGCTGCACGAGCTCGATCGTGCGCGGCTGCAGCTCGGGCTCGGTGCGCTCGAGCTGGTGGCGTTCCACCTCGCGGCGGCCTACGAGCGACTCGCGGAGATCCGCGGACGCACGAGCGCAGGGCCGGTGGGTGAGCAGGTGCTCGCTCGCGTGTTCGAGCGCTTCTGCATCGGCAAGTAGCGGCTCAGCGTCGCAGCAGCTCGAGCAGCGGCGTGAGCAACGACGGGGCAGGGCGATCGTGCGGCAGCGTGCCGAGGTGCGGGAGATCGCGGGCGCATGCGATCACGGCCGCGTTGTCGCGGCACGACGGATCCGGTGCAGAGGTCTCGCAGGTGACGAACGCGAGGGGGGCGAGCTCGAGCTCGCGCAGCGCATCGATGGTGAGCAACGCGGCGTTGATCGTGCCGAGGCCCGCACGGCCGACGAGCAACACGTCCGTGGCGAGCGCGCGGATCCACTGCGGCTGCCAGGTGCCGCCGGGCATCGGGACCCAGAGGCCGCCGGCGAGCTCGACGACGACGAGATCGGGGCGCGTGCGATCGATCGTGCGCGCGAGCGCGGCGCTGCACGCTGCGAGCGGCGCGTCGTCGGGCGTCGTGGGGCCGAGGAAGCGGCGCGGATCGTCGGCGATGCCCGGCGCGACCGGGGCCGCGTAACGCAGCGGGCAGAGCTCGGCGAGCGCGAGCGAGTGCAGGGGATCGCCCTCGCGTGTCGAGCTCGCGAGCGCGTCGAGCATGCGCTCGGCGTCCGTGTGCGGATCGTCGGGCGCCGAGCTCTGTGCGGGCTTGAACGGCAGCACGCGCACGCCGAGCGCCGCAGCCTGGGCGAGCAGCGAGCAGGCGAGCGTGGTCTTGCCGACCGCAGTGTCGGTGCCGACGAGCGCGATGCGGCGCGGGCTCATTGCGGAGCGCCGGTCCGCAGCGGTAGGTCGTGCTCGGCGAGCACGGCGAGCAGATCGTCGGCGAACGCGTCGATCATCGCCGGCTCGTGGCCCGCGGAGACGGTGATGCGCAGGCGAGCGGTCGCGTCGGGCACGGTCGGCGGGCGGATCGGCTGCACGTGCCAGCCGCGATCACGCAATGCGGTGGCGAGCGCGAGCGCGAGCGTGTTGCTGCCGACGACGATCGGGAAGATCGGCGAGTCGGCGTGCGCACCGAGGCGCTGGGACAGGCGACGCACGTTGGACCACAGCCGCTCGCGACGCTCGTCACCGTGCGCGCCGGCGACGAGCTCGACGGCGCGGGCGATGCGAGCGACCAGCACGGGGCTCGTGCCGGTGGAGAAGACGAAGCTGCGCGCGCGACTGCGGATCCACGCGCAGACGTTCGCGCTCGCGGCGACGAACGCCCCGGCGCAGCCGTAGGCCTTGCTGAGCGTGCACACGAGCACCGTGGCGCGGAGGTTGTGCTGACCGAGCAACCCGAGGCCGCCGCGGTGCAGCCCGAACGCGTGGGCTTCGTCGACGTAGCTCGCGCCGCCGGCTTCGTGATGGCGTGCGAGCGCGTCGAGATCGAGGAGATCGCCGTCCATCGAGAACGCCGACTCGGTCACCCACCAGTGCACGCCGCTGCCGTGCTGCGCTGGGCTCGGCGGAGCGAGGTGCGGTAGGACGCGCAGCTCTGCGCGCGCCAGCTTCATGCCGTCGATGAGGCTCGCGTGGTTGAGCGCGTCGCTCTCGACGAGATCGCCGCGCTCGATCAACGCCGGCAGCACGCCGACGTTGAGCTGGAAGCCGCTCGGGAACAGCACGGCGTCCTCGTAGCCGACGAGCTGGGCGAGCAGGCGCTCGAGGGCGCGGTGCTCGGCGAGATCGCCGCAGATGAGCCGCGAGCCGCCCGCACCGGTGGCGGTGGGATCGGGCTCGTGCGAGGACCCGAGCTCGGCGAGCCCGAGGTAGTCGTTGCTGCACATGCCGATGACGGGCCGTCCGTCGAGCAGGTAGCGGACGCCGTCGCGGCGCTCGATCGCGGGCGCGCGGCGGGCGAGCCCCGCGTGCGCCAGTGCGGCGAGTCGATCCGTGATGCGTTGCTCGATCGGCATGGGCAGGCGCCGCGGAGAATACCCCGACGAGTTGCGAATGGATGCCGCGGGCGAGATGCTGCGCTCGGCATGCGACGCGCGCTCGAGGACATCGGCGGCGAGCTGGGTCTCGAGCTCGCCGGCGTCGCCGGCGATCGACTCGAGGCACTCGTGCGACTGTGGCGGGCGTATGCGCCGGCGATCAATCTGGTCGGCGCGCACGACGACGCGGCGATGCTCGGCCACGTGGGAGACGGCCTCGCGACGGTCGCGTGCGCGGGCCGGCTCCGTCCGCTGGGGGCCGAGACGACGTGGCTCGACGTCGGCTCGGGCGCGGGGCTGCCGGGGTTGGTCGTCGCGGCGGTGACCGAGTGCCGGCTGGCGCTGGTCGAGCCGAGGCAGCGGCGCGCGTCGTTTCTCGACCTCGCGCTCGCGACGATCGGGCGAGAGGCGGTGGTGTCGAGGGCCAGAATCGACGAAAAAACGTGGTGCGAATCCTACGCCGAACAAGAAATAGGCGCTGAATTCTATTCGAATTCGATTGTGTCTGCACGCGCGGTCATGGATCCGGAAGCGTGGCTGACGCTTGGGGAAAAGCTGGTGATGGACGGTGGAGTGGTGATCGCGCACCTGCGTCCGGGGCAGGTCCTCCCGGGTAGGGGGGCGCCGGACGCGGCCGTCGCGTGGGGGCGGTCGAACATCGCCGCGTTTCGGACCCCGTTGCGCGACCGTTCCACGTGAAACAACTGGCGTCGCTGTGCTCGGTCAGGGGTGCGCAGACGCCCGAACGTGCCGAGGGCGGTGAGACGAGCCGCGTCGAAGGGCTGACTCCAACCCAGCGATCCTTGCGCGCGCGGGTGCGGCCGGCACCGGTCGAATGCGCTGGACCGCTCGCGAAACGTCGCCGCGCAAGCGCCCCTGCTCGGTTGCGTCCACGATCCCAGCCTGGGCGGCTGGCGATGCCCACCCGGCACGGCGTGGGGCGCCGGCACGAGACTCGCGGCAGCTCGCTCTCGGCCCCAGAGCGCCGCCGCGGGCCTCGCAGCAGTGCAGCCCAGGGGCCTCCCGGGCCAGGCTCGGGGCCGGGGCGTTCGAGCCGGGTTCGGTGAGGGCCTTGCGGCCGGGGCGCTCGGGCCGGGCTCCGGGCCGGTGCGTTTCGAGCCGGGGTTGCCGAGCCGGGGGTCCCGGACCTCCGGATCCCGAGGCCCTGCGGACAGTCCCACGGGCGACGGGGACTCTCCTGCGGCAGACCGAGGGCGAGACCCACGAGGCGCCGTGCTGGCTCGCAACTTCCGTCGCGTCCGGCCCCCCGGGCCGGGCCCTCACACTGGCCTAGTCCAGAGACCGCGATGTTTCACGTGGAACACCGCCCGCCACAGCGGCGCCGGCACAGGTCTCGAGGTGCTCCTCGATCTCCCACGAGCCCTCGCCCCCGGACGCATACGCCGTCTGGATCAGCGCCAAGCCAGCCGCCGCGTCGCCGCGCCGGCACGCGATCCAGCCCTGCGTGTCCAGGTAGCTGGGGTTCTCCGGCTCGGCCGCGAGCGCCCTCGCCACCAGCTCGTCGGCCCGATCCAGCTCTCGGCCCGCGAGCGCCAGCGCGTACGCCAGCGAGTTGAGCACCTCCGGCTCGTCGGGCTGCGCCGCGATCGCGAGCTCGAGGGCGTCGACCGCCGCGTCGATGTTGCCGCGCTCGATCTCCCGGAACGCGATCATCTCCCCATAGCGCGGGCGGCCATCGGGCTGCGCGGCGATGTGCACGAGCTCGTTGAGCCCGAGCAGGAGCACCAGCGCCACCGCACCTCGCATCCACCCGCGCTGCATCCCGGCCCACGCCGCCGCGACCCCGGCCACGAAGCCGCCGATGTGCCCGGCCTGGGCGATGACGGGGACCACCCAGCCGATCGCGAACATCACCACGAGCGTGAACACGAGGGCGAACGGGGAGACGGGCGCGAGCCGTGCCTGCGTCTCGGCCGGGCCGAGGGTCCGGCCGAGCAGCAGCGCCCCCGCGAGCGCGAGCACCCCGGCCGATGCCCCGACCACCATCGGCGCGGCCGCCCACGCCATCGACGCGAGTGCCCCGCAGATGCTGCCGACCACGAAGAGCCCCGCCGTGCGCGCAGGTCCCCACGCCCGCTCGCACCACTCCCCGACCGACCATAGGCTCCAAACGTTCAGTATCAGGTGCAGCCAGCTGCCGTGCAGCAGCCCCGTCGTCGCCACCCGCCACCACTCGCCGTCCAGCCACACGCGCGCGAGCGACAGCGCCCCAAACCCCTCGAGCGTGCTCTTGCAGCGCGCGAGCCCGACGAACGACTCCGCGATCACCGAGCCGGGGACGTCGCTCGACCACGCGCAGCTCCCCAAGGTCGCGACGAACACGAGCACGCACGCGACGCCCAGGCCCACCGAGAACCACGCGGCACGGACCCGCTCGCGCCACCCCGCGGGTGCGATGCCATCGTCGTCCATCGAGCGGCCGTACGATAGTCGAGCCCGGCGCGCACCGCCACGCTGCGCGTGCCTTGCCGCCTCGCGTCGCCCGTTGCTATCGTCCCCGGCAGCCGATGCGCGTGGCCACCCCCCTGCCCGGCGCCGAGCGAGCCGAGCGCGCGCTCGTTCGCCCGCGCCATCTCGCAGGCCGCTAGGGGCCCCTCCGCGCGCTCGGGTGCCCCATGGCCCGCCAGAACCTCCTGATCGTCGACAGCGACGTCCGCAACCGGCGGGTCCTCGAGGTGAGCCTGCGCAAGGCCGGCTTCAGCATCACTGCCGCCGAGAGCACCGAAGAGGCGCTCGAGTTCGTCGAGCACGCCGAGCCCGATCTCATCATCTCCGACACGCAGCTTCCTGCCCAGGACGGCTTCGCGCTCTGCACCGCGCTGAAGAGCAACCCGCGCTGGCGCACGATCCCGTTCATCTTCCTCACCGGCGACAAGTCGATCGAGCAGAAGGTGCGTGGGCTCGAGCTCGGCGTCGACGACTATCTGACCAAGCCGATCTACGTCAAAGAGATCACCACGCGCGTGTCGATGCTGTTGCAGCGCAAGCAACACGAGCGACTCGAACGCAAGGACACGCGCACGAAGTTCACCGGCCGCCTCGCCGACATGGCGGTCGTCGATCTCCTGCAGACGATCGAGATCAGCCGCAAGAGCGGCGTCATCCACTTCGGCACCGAGTTCGGCAATGCCACCGTCTGGTTCCGCGACGGCGCCGTCATCGATGCCGAGCTCGGGCGACTCCAGGGCGCCTCCGCGATCTATCGCCTGCTCGGGCTCGGCGACGGCGACTTCGAGGTCGAGTTCAAGACCATCAACCGCAGCGCCGCGATCGACGAGAGCACGCAGATCCTGCTGATGGAGGGCATGCGTCGCGTCGACGAGTGGGGACGGCTGATGGAGCAGCTCCCGCCGCTCGGCTCCGTGCTCGCCGTCAATGCGACCGCGCTCGAGGATCGCCGCGCCGATCTACCCGCCGAGCAGGTCGCGGTCATCCGTCGCTTCGATGGCCGTCGCTCGATCCTGGACGTCGTCGACGACAGCGGCCAGGACGATCTCGACGTGCTCACCGCGATCTCCACCGCGTACTTCGAGGGCCTGCTGACGCTCTCGCACGGCCCGCTCGAGCGCGCGCCGACCGAGGGTGGGGGCTCGATCGCACTCGAGGCCTGGGATGCTCCGGCTGCGCCGCGCGAGCACGCGAAACGCGAGCACCGCGAGGCCCATGCGCCGGAGTCGTCCGTGCTCGATCGCGACCTGCCGCCGCCGCCCAGCTATCCCGCGCCGTTTCCCGCGCTCGGCTCGAGCGACGAAGATCTCGACGATGCGATCGTCGCGGGCATCCCCGACGACGCGACGATCGATGCGCCGCGTAACACCGTGCCCCCGCCACCGCTCGCGCCCGCCGTCGACGTGTTCTCGGCGCTGCGACTCAAGCTGCAGGCGATCGATCAAGGCGCGCCCGACGTGTTCGACGACGAGGACGACGCGATCGGCGAGCGCACGCACGATCCCAGCGACGAGGTCGATCTCGGCGACGTGCATCCGATGACGCTGTCGTCGAGCGCGCTCGTGCCGATCGTCGAGCCCGACTCCGACGAGCAGCCCGTCACCGGCACCGCCGTCCCCGTCGCCCGCGACGAGGAAGAGAGCAGCTTCGAGTCGCTCTCCGCCGCCCCCACCGCGCAGGACGAGGACGACTTCGAGTCCCTCCGGGTCGACGACGATGCCGCCGAGGCCGAGGCGCCGTCGACGAGCTCCGCGCACAATCGGATCCCGCCGATGCCGGGCCAGGTGAGCCCACCCGTCGGAGTTCCACGCGCCGCCGCGAGCGGCCTCTTCGACATGGACGACGACCCCGAGCCCGAGCCGGCTCGGCTGCCGCGCTTCGCGGGCGACGGCGGGCTCGAGAGCCGCATCAACGCGGAGCTCGGCCTCGAGCCGCCCACGGTCGAGGAGCCCCAGACGCTCGAGCTCGAGACGCAGCACGACACGTCCGCGCTGCCGGCCGGTCCCGTCGGCGCGCCCGAGCGCGAGGTCTACGACGACAGCGAGCGGCCCGTCACGCTCGCCGGCACGCTCGGCAGCCAGGACGAGGTCAGCGAGTCCGAGGGCATCGGCGTCCGCGTGACCCGACCCGCCGAGGAGTCGCTGCACGACGGTCGCTCGCCCGAGCGAGCGCCGCGCGACGAGCCCGTGCCCGACGAGGCCGACCGCCGGCCCTACGGCCTCGTCGCCGCCGCGATCCTCGTGTTCGCGTTCGCTGGCTTCGCGGTCGGGCTCACCGGCGGTCCCGACTCGCCGACCGTCGCACCGAGCGATGCGAGCGCGACGAAGATCGCCGGCACGCTGCCGAGCAAGCGCGCGACGCCGCCGGACCCGCGTCCGATCACGCCGGCCGAGCCGCTGCGCAAGCCCGACATCGCGGCCCGCGTCGTCGAAGCCGAGCGGCTGTACAAGCTCGGCCGCGCCAACGATGCGCGCGCGCAGGTCGACGACGTGCTCGCGCACGATCCGAAGCAGGTCCGGGCGCTGATGCTGCGCTCCAGCCTCTACATCGAGGACAAGCGCCTCGACGACGCGTTGCTCGCCGCGCGCACTGCTGCCGAGGTCGATCCGAAGTTCGCCGACGCCCAGCTCGCGATCGGCGTGATCGAGCAGGAGCGCGGCGAGCTCTCGCCGGCGGCCGATGCCTACAAGCGCTACCTCGAGCTCGCGCCCACCGGGCTCTACGCGCAGAGCGTGCGTCGCCAGCTGCGTCGGCTCGAGGGCCAGCTCGGCAGCTCGCCCGACGCGCCCGAGTGATCGTGCCACGCGTGCTCGCCATCGAGAGCTCGTGCGACGAGACCGCGTGTGCGGTCGTCGAGGATCTGCTCGTGCGCAGCAGCGTCGTGCGCACGCAGATCGACGTGCATGCGCGGTTCGGTGGCGTCGTGCCCGAGCTGGCCAGCCGGCATCACCTCGGCGCGATCTCACCGGTCGTCGAGGTCGCGCTCGCCGAGGCCGGCATCGCCGACTGGAACGAGCTCGATGCGCTCGCCGTCACCGAAGGGCCCGGCCTCGTCGGCGCGTTGCTCGTCGGCGTGCAGGCGGCGCGCGGGCTGGCGCTCGGCACCGGCCTGCCGCTCTTCGGCGTGCACCACATGGAAGGCCATCTGTTCTCCGCGTGCCTCGGCGACGCGCAGCGCGAGGCGCAGCCGTTCGTGCCGCACGTCGCGTTGCTCGTGTCGGGTGGGCACACCGAGCTCGTGCTCGTCGAAGGCCTCGGCCGCTACCGCCTGCTCGGCGCGACGCGGGACGACGCCGCGGGCGAGGCCTTCGACAAGGCCGCGAAGCTGCTCGGGCTCGGCTACCCTGGCGGTCCCGTCATCGATCGGCTCGCGGCGGACGGCAATCCCCGCGCATACGCATTCCCGCGCGGCATGGCGGAGCACGACAGCTACGAGTTCTCGTTCTCCGGGCTGAAGACCGCGTTGCTCGTGCAGCTCGAGCGCAACGGTCAGCCGACCAGCCGAGCGGCGCTCTGCGATCTGTGTGCGTCGTACCAGGCCGCGATCGTCGACGTGCTCGTGCGCAAGGCCAGGCGCGCCGTCGCGAGCTCGGGGCTCGGGCGGCTGCACATCGTGGGCGGCGTGGCCGCGAATCGCGGCCTGCGCAGCGCCGCCGAGCAGGCCGCCGCGGCCGATCGCTTCGTGCTGGTGATGCCGCCCGTCCGCTACTGCGGCGACAATGCGGCGATGATCGGTGCCGCCGCCGCCGCGCGCGTCGCCGCGTCCGTTCCGCCTTCGGTCGAGCTGCACACGTCGCTGCCGATCGACGATGCTCGCATGCGCGTGCCATGAGCATCGAGTCACCGGGACAGGTCCTGCGCCGGCACGGGCTGTGGGCGCGCAAGAGCTGGGGGCAGAACTTCCTGCACGCGCCGCACGTGCACGCGGCGATCGTGGCGGCGAGCGGTGCGAAGCCGGGCGTGCGCGTCGTCGAGATCGGTGCGGGCGTCGGCACGCTGACCGCTCACCTTCTCGCCACCGGTGCCGAGGTGTGGGCGATCGAGCGCGACCGCGATCTCTGCAACGTCCTGCGTGCCGAGCTCGGCGCGCATCCGGGCCTGCGCCTGTTCGAGGCCGACGCGGTCGAGTTCGACTACGCGAGCGCCTCCGACGAAGCGCACCCGCGCCCGACCATCGTGGGCAATCTTCCGTATCACCTCACCGGACCGCTGCTGTTCGCGTTGCTCGAGCAACACGATCGCACCGGCGACTGGGTGGTGATGGTGCAGAAGGAAGTGGCGCAACGCATCGTCGCGCCGCCCGGCTCGCGCACGTACGGCGGCGTGAGCGTCGTGCTCTCGCACGCGCGCGCGCTCGAGTGGATCGTCGCGGTCCCGCCGGGCTCGTTCGTGCCGCCGCCGAAGGTCGACTCCGCGGTGATCCGGCTGCGCCCGCTACCCGCCGTGCGCGGCGAGGTCGGTGACGTGCGGGCATTTCGTGCGCTCGTGCGCACTGCGTTCCAGCAGCGCAGGAAGACGCTCGCGAACTCGCTGTCGGTGCTCGCCGATCGACCCGCGGTCGTGCGCTGGTGCGAGCAGGCCGGCATCGATCCGGGGATCCGTCCCGAGATGCTCGCGGCCGAGCAGTTCGCGGCGCTGCAGCGCGCGCGCGAGGCCGAGCGGACCGGAGCCGGAGATGCCTGAGCTCCCCGAGGTCGAGTCGGTCCGTCGCGGGCTCGCGCGTGCACGGCTGCGCGCGCCCGTGGTCTCGCTCTTCCGCTCGCGTCAGCCGCTCAAGGTCGGGGCCAACTGGCGCATCGAGAACCTGCGTGCGCTCGTCGGGGCGCGCCCGGCCGCCGTCGATCGCCGCGGCAAGTACATCGTGTGGCGCTTCGATCGCGACGATGCGCCACCGCTCGGGCTCATCGTGCACCTCGGCATGAGCGGTCGCTTCGGGCTCGCGAAGCCGAGCCAGCCCCGCGTGCCGCACACCCACTTCGCGCTGCGCTTCGAGGACGATCGCGAGGTGCGGCTGGTCGATCCGCGTCGCTTCGGTGGCCTGCGCGTCGCGACGCTCGACGAGCTGTGGCGCACCGATCCGCTGGCCTCGCTCGGCCCCGAGCCGATCGACGACGCATTCGACGGCGCGTTGCTGTTCGCGCGCGCGAAGCAGAGCCACCGTGCGCTGCGCGACGTGTTGCTCGATCAGAGCGTCGTCGCCGGGGTCGGCAACATCTACGCGCTCGAGGCCTGTCACCTCGCCGGCGTGCACCCACTCATCGGCGCGCATCGGTTGTTGCCGAGCGCGTGGGATCGACTCGCGCTCGCGTTGCGCGACGTGATGCGGCAGGCGATCGGCAACGGCGGCACGACGCTGCGCGACTTCCGGGACGTGAGCGGCGAGGTCGGCCACAACCAGGACGAGCTGCGCGTGTACGGACGGGCCGGCGATCCGTGCCCGCGCTGCGGCACGACCTTGCAGGGCTTCGTGCACGCGGGACGCGGCGGCGTGTTCTGCCCGAAGGACCAGGCTCGTCCGCGCGGCCGCGTGCCTTGAGCGGCGACGACCGAGCGCGGCGTGGCTTTGCGACCGAGCCCGCGGGGGCTTAAATGCCCGAACCCCGCCAAGGGGCGGGGTCCGGGGTGGGCAGCTTCGCGTTGGGCCGAGTGCGGCCGGGGGAGAACACACTCGCGCGGGCTGCGGGGTCGTCGTTCGTTCGGTTTCCGTTGCAGGGCTCCCGACGGGAGCGACCCCACTAAGTGCAGTGGTCGTGCCAGGCCAGAGGGAGTTGGGATCCAATGTGGATCTCCTGGCACGGCTCCGCGCGCCGGCCGGTCCCGCCATCGATCTGGCGTTGCACCACCCGTCCGTCAATGGGACGTCGTCCGAACGCCAGAGCCTTGACGTCAACCCCATGACGGGAACCTCGCCGGCCGTCGGTGCGTGGCAGCAGAGCCCCCGCGCTCCGGCGCGCGACATCCGTGCGTCAACTCTCGGGTGCCGGGCCCGCCCGTGGCCGGCGCCACGGCAGGCGTCCATGCGCAGACCGAACGATCGCAGTGCTGCGTTCGCAACCCACGGCCACGGGCCCGTGGACGCGCGATGGATCTCGGCACGCAAGGCACAGAGCAACCCCCGACGAGGTTGCCCCCGCTCGGCCATGCGTCGCACACTCGCACAGGCTCGTGGCCGCGCGGAACTGCCGCGTGGCCGCGCGGTCTAGCCGATCACATGGCCGTGCCCGACCAGGCTCAAGACGCGCGCAGCGACGAGCTGCTGATGGACGCGTTCCGCACCGGGGACGCGCCGGCGTTCGAGATCCTCGTCGCGCGGCACAGCCGCGGTATCTACAACTACCTGCTCCGCAGCGTGCACAACGTCGCGCGCGCCGAGGAGCTGTTGCAAGAGGTGCTGGTGCGCGTGATCCGGTCGAAGGATCGCTACAAGCGCTCGGCGAAGTTCACGACCTGGGTCTACACGATCGCGCGCAACCTCTCCGTCGACGAGAGTCGCCGCGCACGCTTCCGCGAGCACGAGTCGCTCGACGCACCGCGTCGCGGCCGGCCGGCCGAAGAGGGCCGCACGATGCTCGCGTCGATGCCCGCCGATCAGGTGCCGACCGACGAGGGCGCCGACGCGCCGCGGCTGCGCGTGCGGCTGTCGCAGGCGATCGACGAGCTGCCCGACGATCAGCGCGAGGTGTTCTTGATGCGGCAGATCGCGGGGCTGTCGTTCCGCGAGATCGGCGAGGCCGTCGGTGCGCCCGAGAACACCGTGAAGAGTCGCATGCGCTACGCGCTCGAGAAGCTGCGCAGCGATCTCGCCGATCTCGAGGGCGACTACGCCGAGGCCGCGATGGCGGTGGGGGACAAGGGAGGCCTCGTGCATGGCTGACCCTGCCGAGTTCTCGCCGGTCGAGCTCGATCGCATGGAAGATGCGCTCGAGACCCTCGAGCTCGCCGACGTGCTAGACGAGCCGTCGATAGCGGTGCGTCGTCGGCTCGGCGACTACCGCAAGATCCTCGAGCTCAGCCGCGCCGCGATGCCGCTCATGGAGGTGCCGCGTGGGCTGCTCGACCACGTGCTCGCCGAAGCGCGTGCCGCCGCCGAAGTGCCGGTCGTCGCACCCGCGGCGCCGATGCGCGAGCCGGTCGTCGGGCTCTGGACGAAGGTGCGTCGCGCGTTGCTGTTGCCCGGCGTCGCGCTCGCGACGACCGCTGCGCTGGTGCTGCTCATCGTCGAGCGCGACAAGAGTGCCGAGGCTCCGGCCGCGACCGCGGCGAGCGACAAGGTCGCCGTGAACGAGCCGGCGCCGGCGCGTCAGCAGGCCGCGGGCGAGCTGCGCGAAGAGGGACGCCTCGAGTCGCAGCGGGCGAAGTCCGACAGCGCGGCCGCGGTGACGGCGACGCCCGCCGAAGCGCCCGCCTCGGGCACCATGGCGCCGCCACCGAGCCCGGGCCCCGGCAGCGCGTCGCCCACCGACGACGGCAACCTCGACAAGGCCGGCGGTGTCGTGCTCGAGCCCGAAGCCGACGAGAAGAAGCGCGCCGACGCACCGCCGTTCGCGAAGCCCTCGGCCGTCGCCGATCTCGATGCGATGCCGCGGTGGGACACCATCGCGCGCGGCGATCGTGCGCGGCACAAGATGGACTGCGCCGAGGCGAGGAGCGAGTACACGCTCGCGCTCGACGACATGGATGCCCGCGTGCGCGCGCGTGCACACGCGGGGCTCGGGCTCTGCGAGGCTGCCGAGGGCGATCGCCGTGGCGCCGATGCGGCGTACAAGCAGGCGCGCGAGCTCGACGCGGAGATCGTCGGATTCATCGAGGCCGAGCGCCCGCGCGGCGCGGGATCCTCGAACCAGGCGAAGGCGGCGAAGGCGAAGAAAGCCGCGCCGCCGGCCGCCGACAACGCGATGGAGCAGGCGCAGCTCGACGATCCGGCCGAGTGACGGCGCGCGCGGCCGTCAGTCGAGCTGGGAGAGATCGTCGCCCCCGCCGTTGCCCTCGGGAGCGGCGAACAGCGGCAGGCTCTCCTCGATCTTCGGCGCACCCCAGCTCTTGCGCGCCTCGGGCGGCAGTCCGTTGTGGCGGGCCTTGTACGCGTCGAGGAATCGCCGCGTCGCCGCGTTGATGTAGCCGCCGCCGGTGATCGGGCCGAACTCGGACTCGTAGCGCTTGGCGATCTGTGCGAACGCGACGTCGCGCGCATCCTTGGCGACGATCGACGCGGCCGCGACGCTGACGTGCGCCGCCTCGCCGTTGTCGACCGCGCGCAGCTGCGGAAACATGGCGCGCAGCGGCGAGAACAGTGTGGCGCCGTCGCACACGATGCGCTCGTGGGTGGCCGCCGCGAGCTCGCGCAAGAGCTCGCACGCGACGCGGCGCTCGAGCGCGTTGAGCTGGCCGCGGCGCGTGTAGTGATCGATCTCCTCGACCTCCACGAGCCGCAGCCCCCACGCGACGGCGCGCGTGCGCACCTTCTCGGCGAGCTCGGCTCGGCGCGCGCACGCGTCGGCTCCGAACCCGAAGCTCTTGCTGTCCGCGACCCCGCAGCGACGCAACGCCGCGGCCCCGCGCTTGTCGACCGCGACCACGGCGATCGCCATCGGTCCGATGATCGGGCCGCGCCCGGCCTCGTCGACGCCGAACACCCGGCGGATCGCGTCGTCGGGCTTCACTGGGGCACCTCCGCGACTGCGTGTGCGAGCGCGTCGAGCGAGGCGAGCACCGTCGCGCGCAGGCGCATCGCTTCGGCCTGCGGCGCGCTGCGACCGAGTCGAGTCGAGCGCGTGCGGGCGCGCTCGAGCGCACGCACGAGCGAGCGCGCGTGTGCACCCCATGCGGCGGCCAGTGGCGCGAGCGCGTCGCGGAATGCCTCGCGCGCCGCGGCCTCGCCGTCGGCGATCTTCGCCCCGCGCTCCTGCACCGCGCGCGCGAGGAAGCCCGCGCTGATGAGCCCTTCGAGGTGGCCCTGCGCCCACGACACGACCTCGCGATCGAGCAGCTCGCTCGCGGCCGCGTCGTCGCGCGCGACCTCGACGAGCGCGCGCTGCAGGGCCGCGAGCGCGGCGTCGCGGAAGCAGGTCGCGAGATAGGCGCTGTCCTGCGGATCGAGCGGGCCCTTCGCGACGCCCTTGCCGGTGCGCAGCACGCCGAGCGACATGCCTTCGCGCACGAGCACGTCGTCCACGTCGAGCAGGCCGGCCTGCAGCGAGTCGGCGAAGCGTCCGAGCAGCACCGGCGCGCTGGCCTGCGCGCGCGCATCGGCGGCGGTGTTCTGCTCGGCGCGCTTGCTCAGCGCTTCGATCGCGACGAGCACGGCCGCACGGGCCGACGCGAGCGCCTCGCCGAGCCTGCGCTGGGTGAGCTCGCGCTTGAGCTCGCGCGCGCGCTGCAGGAAGCGCTGCTCGAGCGCGCGCTCGACCGGTGCGAACGGATCCTCGCCGGTCTTCTTGCCGACGCGATGATCGAGCGCGTCGCGGGCGCGTACCGGCACGACCTCGACGAGCACCTCGCCGAGCTGCTCGCGCAGGTACGCGGCGAGCTCGGCCTGCTCGGCGGCGTCGAGCGTGTCGACCTTGTTGAGCACGCCGAGCACCTGTCGGCCGCCGGCGCGCAGGCTCGCGAGCATGCCGACCTCGGAGGCCGCACCGCTGCGCGTCGCCGAGAACAGCCACACCACCGCGTCGGCCTCGTCGATGAACCCGCGCGCGACCTGCTCGTGGAACGCGTCGAGCGCGTTGAGCCCCGGCGTGTCGACGACGGCGGCGTCACCCATGCGTGCGCCGGTGCGCTCGATCTCGACATGGCGGATCTTCGCGGCCTCGACGGTGTCGAGCCCGTGCAGGAACTTCTGCACCTCGTCGGACGCGAGCGTCTCGATGTGGCCGTCGCGGTAGTGCACGCGTCCGCCACCGCTCGGTCCGCGGCGGAACACGTTGATCGTGGTGGTGGTGGGCAGCACGCCCATCGGCGCGACGGCCTCGCCGAGCAGCGCGTTGACGAACGTGCTCTTGCCCGCCGAGAACTCGCCCATGATCGCGATCGTCAGCGGACGTGCGAGTCGCTCGCGCGCGGCGATCACCGCGGAGAGGGCATGCTGCACGCCCTCGAGCGAGATGCCGAGCACGCGGTTCGGCACCGCGGCCAGCAGCGACGTCGCCGAGGTCAGCAGATCTTCGAGCCGTGCGCCGGTGGACGCGTGCACGAGCTCGGCGAGCAGCTCGCGGGCCCGCAAGAGCGCGGGCCACTCGACCAGCGCCTCGACCAGCAGATCCTGCGCGTTGTCGGCGTCGCCGCGCAGCAGACACAGCTCGGCGGCCGCGAGCGAGCGCTGCGCGGCGAGCAATGCGGTGCGCGCGTCCTCGTCGCGCACGGGGCTCATCGGATCGGGACCCCACGCCGCAGCGATGTCGGGATCGGCACGGAAGCGCGGGGGATCCCCGGGTACGAAGTCGCCGGCGGCGTCCTGACCGTCCTTCGCGGCGAGCCGCAGCCGCGCACGCACGAGCCGCAGCTCCTCGGCCGCGGTGCCCTCGTCGTTGCGCAGTCGCGTGAGCACGAGCTGGCGCAGCGACTCGGGGAACCACTCGAGCCGCAGCGCCGCGTGGCAGAGCTCGTGGAGCTGGCGATCGCGCGCGCCCTTCGGCGCCGCCTCGGCCGCGCGCGCGAGCGCCTCGATGAGCTCGCGGCGGATGCCGGCCTCGAGCGGCTGATCGGGCTGTGCACCGCTGCGGCGCAGCTCGGCGAGCGCCCAGAGCCTGCGCAGCTGCGGATCGTCGGGCGCCGACTGCAGCACGCGCAGCGCGAGCGCACGCGCGTCGGCGCCCTTGCTCGCATCGCCGACGGTCAGCTCGACCCACAGCCGCGTGCGATCGTGCGACGGATCGTCCTCGAGCCGCTGCAGCTGCGCGCGCGCAGCCTGGGCATCGCCGCGGCTCGCGAGCACGCGCGCGAGCAGTCCGATCGACTCGCGATCGTCGGGATCGAGCGCGAGTGCGTCGCGCACCCACGACTCGGCGTCGTCGAGCAGGCCCGCGGCGAGCAGGTGATCGACGCCGCGCACGAGCACGAGCGCGCGCAGGTAGCTGCCGGCTTCCGCGGGCAGCCGCGCGCGCGCGCGCTGCAGCTCGCGCAGCGTGCGATCCTCGTTGCCGAGCGCCTGGTGCGAGAGCGCGGCGAGCAGGTGCACGAGGAAGCGCGCCTCGGCCTCGTCGCCGTCGACGGAACGCGTCGTGTCCCGCGTCGCACGGCGCAGGTCGTCGAGCGCGGGCTCGTAGCGACCTTCGAGCCAGGCATGGGCGGCGCGCAGCAGCTGCAGCGCGCCGGGGCCGATCGACTCGCCGAGCTCGTCGATGATCTCGGCGAGCGCACGCACCGGCTTCGCGCCGCGCAGCCCGTCGTGGACGTGACAGAGCCCGACCGCGAAGCGCGTGAGCGGATGGGCGCCGAGCGGGTCGGGCAGGGCGCGCAACAGCCCGAGCGCCTGATCGGGCGCGCCCGCGAGCCGCAGCGCACGCGCGCGATCGAGGCCCTCGCGCAGACCTTCGGGGAGCTGGCCCGCGACCTCGCCGATCAGCTCGCCGACGCGACGCGCGAAGCCACCGAGCGCATCACCCACCGAGCGTCGACGTCCCGATTGCGGCGGCTCGTTCATCGCGCGCGCAGTCTACCGGAAAGCGGATCCGGCAGGGCGAGCTGCGCGACGCGTGGCGCTCGGCGATCGCACGGCGTCGCGCGGGATGCCGTCGAGCGGTCGGCGATCCGGGCGCAGTCGAGCGGCGATCCGACCGCAGTCGAGCGGCCGGCGATCCGACCACAGTCGAGGCCGGCGATCCGACCACAGTCGAGCGGCCGGCGATCAGACCGCGTCGACCGGGGAGGTGTCGCCGAGCGAGCGCTCGATCTCGGTGAGCTCCAGCTCGAGCTCGGCGAGTCGCGACTGGGCCCGGGTGCGCCGTCCGGCGACGAGCTCGACCGTGCTCGGTGCGTCGTCGACGGTGAGCACCGACTGCGCACGGCGTAGCACGCTCGCGAGCTGCTCGCCGATCGCTCGGTTCGCGAGCACGAGGTGCTCGTCGAGCGCGGCGACATGGCCGTCGACCACCTTGGTCACGGCTTCTTCGAGCGCTGCGCTCGCGCGATCGAGTGCTCCCGGCAGCTCTGCGCGCGCACGCTCCCTCGCATCGCGCAGCGATCGCTCGCGCAGCACGACGGTGGCGAGCGGTCCGGCGATCGTCATCAACATGCCGGCGACGACGTTGCCGAAGTACATGACCGCGGTGCCGACGAGCCCGATCGCGACGAGCCCGGCCTCGAGCGCGACCGAAGGCGGATCGAGGTAGATCGTGGGCCCGCGGAAGCCGAGCCGCATCGCGGCGGCGAAGAGGCGCCGCTGCACGAGCTCGCTGTGCGTGTGGATCGCCTGCCGCGTGAGCTCGTCGAGCTCGGCGCGCAGGCGCTCGCTCTCCTGGCCCGCGAAGCCGAGGTAGGCGTCGTGCAGCGCCCCGGGCAGGAAGCTCGCGAGCACGCGTTGGCTCGCGCTGCCGATCGCCGCGACGGTGCTGGTCTGCAGGTACGTGCGGAACGCCGCGAGCCGCTCGCCGCTCGCACCGAGCACGCGCTCGCGGGCGCTGGCCATCTGGGTGCGCAGCGCGGTCATGTCGAGCTCGTGCTCGGCCCACTCGCGCTCGAGCGAGCGGATCTCGCGGCGCAGCGCCTCTTGCTCGAGCGACAACGCGTGCGCAGCGACGGCCGCGTTGTGCGAGAGCAACGTCGCATAGCGGCGCAGGCTCGCGCGCACGCGCAGCGGGAGCATCTGCTCGCGGGCGGCGGCGACCTCGTCGAGCGCGCGACGCAGGCGTGCGAGCTCGCGGATCCCGTGGCGATCGGCCTCGGGCTCGCGCAGCGCCCCGCGGGCCTCGGTCTCGAACACGTCGTTCGGCGCGATGGCGCCGGCGAGCGCTGCGAGCTCGCGATCGAGGTACTTGCGCAGCAGCGGACGATCTTCCTCGCCGACGAGATCGATGCGATTGATCGCGAGCAGCAGCCGTGCACCGCTGTCGCGCAGCCCACCGACGGCCGCCAGGGCATCGCGCAGGAACGCGAGCTCGGTGCGGTTCAGCAGCTGCGTCGCGTCGAGCACGAGGATGAGCGCGTCGGCGCTCGGCAGCTCGCCACGGCTCACCGTCGCGCGCCAGTTCGCGATGTCGTTGATGCCGGGCGTGTCGAGCAGCTCGAGCCCCGGCGGCAGCACGCCGGGCTCGACCTGCAGGAGCAAGCGATCCTCCGGCGCGGCCTCGCCTTCGCGGGCACCCTTCGCGCGCGCGACGAAGGTGTCGCGATCGAGCTCGGTCGTGCTGCCGTCGTCGCCGAGCGCGAACGTCCCCGCCGGCTCGCCCGTGCGCACGATGACCGTCGCACCAGTGGTCGGGGTGACGCCCATCGGGAGCACGTCGCGGCCGAGCAGCGCGTTGATGATCGAGCTCTTGCCCTGCTTGATCTCGCCGAGCACGAGCACGCGCACGACGTTGTGCTCGACGCGGCGCATCGTATCGCGGCGGATCGCGCCGCCGAGCTCTTCGAGGCCGAGCTCGCCGGCGATCTCGGACAGACGGAGCGCGGGGCGCTCGAGGTCGTGGACGTTGGTGTCGTTCACAGCAGTCCCAACCGGCGGGTGAGGCGTTGATCGCAGCGGGCCAGCGACCAGGCGCCGACGAGCGCCTTCGCGAGCTCTTCGTCCTCGGCGGGCTCGCTCGGCTTGCCGACCGGGGCTTCCTGGCGGTAGGGATCGCCGCCCGCCGCTTCGTTCGGGCGCGCATCGTTGCTCGTGGGCTCCGCGTCGGCGGGCGCCGCCGTGGGCTCGCCGTCGTGCGCGGTCGCGTCGGTGCCTTCGGCCTCCGCCTGTGCGGCGCGATTGCGACGAAGGCTCCGCAGCGTGAACTCGGGCTGACGCTGCATCAACAAGCGCACACGCACCATCACCGCGGACTTGTCGAAGTCCTGCAGCGCCTGCTCGCGCTGCGCGATCGGAGGTCGCGCGGGCAGCCACGGCACGTCGTCGGTCGCGTGGGCGCGCATCGCTGCGAGCGTCGCGTCGAGCTGGTTGCACGCGATGAGCCCCGCGCGATCGGCCGAGAACACGCCGACCCGCGACCACGGCTTCAGGAGCGTGCGCACGATGCCGAGCCCGCGCTCGTTGCGATACGCGATGAGGTGGGCCGCGACGACGGGCCCGTGATCGCACTGCAGATCGCCGAGCGCGGAGCCGAGCAGGAACGTGCGCTCGTGGGCCGGCAGCGCCATCAAGCGCTCGGCGTCGACGACCAGCCAGTGGATCGCGCCCTTCGTGGTGCCGAGCGGCGTGACGATCGGCCAGCTCGCGTCGGGCAGGCCGCGCACGAGCACGCGCAGGGTCGGTAGCGGAGCACGCAGGAGTCGCACGAGGCGGGCGAGCTCCTCCATCACGGGCAGGGGGGCGCTGCGCGACTGATCCTGGAGGATCGAGCCGGTCAGGTCGGCGACGAGCGCGTTCCAGTTGCGATCGACCGAGCGCATGACGGGATCGCCGAGGGTCGAGGCGGCGAGCCACGCGGAGCGACGTAGGTCGACGCCGTAGGCGTAGGCGAGCCGGGCGAGTCGCTGCTCGTAGGCCAGCACCTCGCGCCGTTCGATGAGTTGGGCGACATCGGCCGCGGGGTGCACCACGCGCGAGAGCATAGCAGGCGCACGCACCGGGCCTGACCGCCCCTGCACGCCTGCAGGGCGCGATGGGCGGCCTCCGTGGAGGCGGCTCGGGGGCCTCCGGAACCGTGATCGCTTGCAGCGGCGGGGCAAACCCGCTATCGGTCGCGCGGTGTCTGCGATGCAGCGGCGCGCCGATCTGCTCGAGGTCGACGTCGATCGGGCGGTGTGGTCCAAGGGCGGCCGGCCGTTCCCCGGCAAGGCGCTGCGCTTCGGGTTCGCGTCGCTGTTCCTCGGGCTCGCGCTCGTGGTCGGCGACACCACGACGCGCATCGTGTTCCTCGTCACCGGTGTCGTCGCGCTGCTGTTCATCCAGCCGCTGATGGACAGCCGCCTCGAGGCGCTCGGCAACGTCATCGCTGCGGCGGACCGGCGCCGCGCGAGTCGACTGCTGGCGAGCCTCGACACGCAACGGCTGGTCAAGCTGTTCGCGTCGCACGGCTGGGTCGCGCTGCAGCGGGGCCGGCTCAACCTCGTGCTCGGCAACGGGCGCGCGGCGGCGAAGTCGTTCTTCGACGCGTCGCGGATCCTCGGCGTGCCCGAGCTGCCGGCGCTCGTCAGCGCGCAGGCGCATGCATTGATGATCGCGGGCGATCGCAAGGAAGCGCGGCCGCTGCTGCAGTCGCTCGAGAAGCGCGAGCTGCTGAGCCCGCGCGATCGCATCGATCTCGGGCTCGCGCTGCTCGAGGAGTCGGGGCGGGCACAGCTCGCGCGCACGCACCTCGAGGCCGCGCGCGAGCAGCTCGGCGGTCATCCGCGCGTGCTCGCCGGGCTCGCGCTCGCGTCTGCGCGCACCGACGACGGCGCGGGCGGGATGGCGCTGCTCGAGGCGGCGGAGCGGACCGAGGGGCTCGCGGACGACGAGCTCGCCACCGAGCTGGTGAAGCGGGCGAAGAAGGCGCTGCGGCCGGTGCTCGAGGCGGCGGAGAAGCGCGCTCGCAAGGCGCCGGTGGCTGCGGGCGGGCGCGCCGAGCGTCCCGCGGTCGCGGCCACGCCCGCGAAGCCGGCGAAGAAGGAACGCAAGGATCGCCGCAAGGAGCGGCGAGAGAAGCGACGCGCGGGCAAGGCGGAGCCGGAGAGCGTCGCGGAGACGGAGAGCGACGCAGACACCGAGAGCGTCGCGGAGCTCGAGCGCGTCGCGGAGACGGAGAGCGACGCGGAGACGGCGAGCGTCGCGGAGCCGGCGAGCGTCGCGGAGACCGAGCGCGTCGTGGAGGTCGAGCGCGAGGAGGCCAGCGACATCACCACGTTGCCGGTGGTGCGCGCCGACGCGCAGCTCGAGCGGCGCCTCGAAGAGTCGGCCGCGAAGCGACGCGCGGACGACGAGGCGGCCGCGGCCAAGCGTCGTGCGGAGGAAGAGGCCGCCGCGGCGAAGCGACGCGCGGACGACGAGGCCGCCGCGGCGAAGCGACGTGCAGAGGAAGAGGCCGCCGCGGCGAAGCGACGCGCGGAGGAAGAGGCGGCTGCGAAGCGGCGCGCCGACGAAGAGGCCGCAGCGAAGCGACGCGCGGAGGAAGAGGCCGCAGCGAAGCGACGCGCGGAGGAAGAGGCCGCAGCGGCGAAGCGACGCGCGGAGGAAGAGGCCGCGCTGCACCGCGCCGCCGCCGAGGCCGAGGCGCAGAAGCAACGGCTCGCCGCCGAGGCCGAGGCCACGAGGCTGCGCGCCGCCGCCGAGGCCGAGGTCGAGCGGGCGCGTGACGCCGCAGAGCGCGAGGCCGCCGCGCGGCGTGAAGCCGCCGAGCTCGAGGCCGCCAAGCGCCGCGAAGCCGCGGCACTGCCGGTGCCCGTGTTCATGCCGCCGCCCTTGCCCGATGCGCCGAGCACCGCCGCCGTGGCGCCGAGCGTTCAGCCACCCGCGATCAGCACCGCCGAGCCCGCCGCACCCGTCGTCGACGAGTCCGGGTGGGATGATCTGCTCGGCGATCCGCCGAAGCCTTGAGCCCGCCGCATTCGGGCACGGGCACGGGCACGGGCACGGGCACGGGAGGGCGGAATGAAGCAGAGCGCCTTGCGCTCTGCTTCATCAACCGCCCTTGCGCAGCTCCGTCAACACCTGCTTCGCGAGCGCCTTCAGCGTGTCGAACACGCCGACGCCCGTCGTCGCCACGGCCTCGAACTCCGGCACCTTCGTCGGGTTCAACACCTCGGCGAGCTCCTCGACGGGCACCACGCTCGGCAGGTCGCGCTTGTTGTACTGCACGACGTACGGGAGCTTGTCGAGGTCGTAGCCCTGCTCGGTCAGGTTGTCGCGCAGGTTCTCGAGGCTCTCGATGTTCGCCTCCATGCGCTCCATCTGCGAGTCCGCCACGAAGCACACGCCGTCGACACCCTTCAGGATCAGCTTGCGGCTGGCGTCGTAGAACACCTGGCCGGGCACCGTATAGAGGTGGAAGCGCGTCCGGAAGCCACGGATCTCGCCGAGCGACAGCGGCAGGAAATCGAAGAACAGCGTGCGCTCGGTCTCCGTCGCGAGCGAGATCATCTTGCCCTTCGCGTCGGGCTTGGTCTTGTTGTAGATGTACTGCAGGTTCGTGGTCTTGCCGCACAGACCAGGGCCGTAATAGACCAGCTTGCAGTTGATCTCGCGCGAGCTGTAGTTGATGAAGGACATGCGCGGGTGGCCGGGCCGAGAGCCTCAGTCGTTGAAGAGGTTGTCGATGTCGGCGTCGGTGATTTCCGCGAACACGTTCTGCTGCGGCGTCAGGGCCTTCTTGGCCACGTCCTCGAGCACGGCTTCGAGCTCGGCGGTGGCCTTCTTCACGCGCAGCCGGACCAGACCGTGCGTGGTGTTCTTGTCGAAGAGCGCGACCAGGATCACGCGGCGGCCCACGATGCTGATGTGGACGCTGATGCCCTTGCCCTCGTGGAACTGACCGGTGAACTCCTCTTCCTCGATGAGCTTCGCGATGCCACCCGTCGCGGCGACGTTGCCGGCGACGAGCGAGCTGAGCGAGGTGGTGTCCATCTCGGAGGCGGAACCCGAGGCGGCGATGAGCTGGCCGTTCTTGTCGACCACGAGGATCGCCCGCGAACGCGAGTCTTGCTGCAAGCGATCGGCTACGGACTGGATCCGCCGAACCTCGTCCTCGTACATCACGAGTTGGGGCGTGAGCATTGCGAAAGCGGACTCCTCAGGGTCGGGGGCGCCCGGCGAACCTAGCAAACTCGTTTCGGCAAGTCCACGCCCGAAAACCCCGGAGCGCGGCGCGGATCGGCCTCGATCGCCCGCATCGGGTGCTGTGGGCCACCGCGCCTCGTGTCAGAGCGTGCGGCGGTCTTCGAGCGCGCGATGCAAGGTGGTCACGTCCGCGTACTCGAGCTCGCCACCGACGGCGACGCCCGAGGCGATCCGCGTCACCTTGACGCCGAGCGGCGCGATCAGCCGCGACAAGTACAACGCGGTCGCATCACCTTCGACGTTGGGGCTGGTGGCGACGATGATCTCCTGCACGGAGGGGTCGGGCGGCACCGGGGTATGCAACCGGCGCAGCAGGGCATCGACGCGCAGATCCGCCGGGCCCACGCCGCCGAGCGGGTCGAGCACGCCGTGGAGCACGTGGTACAGCCCACGATACACGCCGCTTCGCTCGATGGCCATGCGATCCTGCGGCTGTGCCACCACGCAGATCGTGGTGTGGTCGCGGCGGGCGTCGTCGCAGCGGCTGCAGAGCTCGGTGGGGGTGAGATCGCAACACTTGCTGCACAGCTTGAGCGTCTCGTGCACCGAACCGACCGCCAGCGCGAGCGCGCGGACGTACTCGGCGTCGGCGCGCACGAGCGAGAGCGCGAGCCGCATCGCCGATTTCTCGCCGATGCCGGGCAGCCGGGCCAAGAGGGCAGCGAGTCGCTGCAGCGGATCGGCCGACGTGCTCACAGCCCGGGGATCGTGCCGGGGGGCATCATCCCGGGCGGGAGCATCGACGACATGCGCTGCTGTGCCACCTCGCGCGCGCGGTCGAGCGCGTTGTTGACCGCGGCCACCAGCAGATCCTGGACCATGTCGCGATCCTCTTGCAGCGCGGCGGGATCGATCTCGATCGCCACGATGCGCTGGCCACCGGTGGCCTTGACCTTCACCATCCCGGCGCCCGACGAGCCCTCGACGATGACTTCCTCGAGCGCCCGCTGCAGGTGACCCATGGTCTCCTGCATCTGCTGGGCCTGACGCATGAGCTCGGCGAGATCGATCTCGGGCATGGTGGGCGGAGCATACTCCCGCCGCGCGCGGCCGGTCACGCGGATCAGGAGAGCGGGCGCGTCGCGGCGATGCGGGCATCGAAGTCGCGTACGAGCGCCGTGATCGCCGGGTGCGCCTGCGCCTCGGCCTCGACCGCGGCGCGCAGCTCCTCGCGCCGACGCCGATCGACGAGCACGATGCTGGGGCAGTCGGGCAGGGACGGCTCGCCGTCGACGAGCTCGAGCGCGAGCGGTGCGCCGCGATGCTCGAGCGCCGCTTGCTCGACGCGCGCGCGTACGTCGCTGGTCGAGAGCTCGGTGTGCGCGAAGCTGCCGCGCGGTGCTGCGACGCGCACCGTGGCGTCGCCGAGCTCGACGAGCCCCACCTCGCCGAGCACCGCGGAGGCGTACTCGTCGAGCTCGCGCACGCGTGCGACGAGCCGCTCCCACGTCGTGAACGGATCCTCCGGCACATCGGGTGTCGGCGGTGGCACGGGGCGCGCGACGATCGGCTTCGGGATCGCCGCGTCCGGCGGCGGCGCGGTGACCGGCGCAGGGGTGATGCGCACCGCGGCCCGCGGCGCGCCGTTGTGCTTGGGTGCCGGCGTCGGCTCCTCGGGCGCGGGCGCGCCGGCGTGCAGCGTGCCGTCGAGCTTCGCCTGCGTCAGATAGCGGGCGAACTCGCTGCTCGCGATCGAAGGATCGTCGGCAGGAGATCGCGTGCTCGGTGCGGCGACGGGCGTCGTCGGCTCGGCAGGCGCCGCGAAGCTCGGCGCGGCGGCGGGCGGTGGAGCGCTCGCCGGGGGTGCGCTCGACTGCGGTGCTGCGCTCGACTGCGGTGGCGCGCTCGGCTGCGGTGCTGCGCTCGGCTGCGGTGCTGCGCTCGGCTGCGGTGGCGCGCTCGACTGCGGTGGCGCGCTCGACTGCGGTGCTGCGCTCGGCTGCGGTGCTGCGCTCGGCTGCGGTGCTGCGCTCGATTGCGATGGCGCGCTCGACTGCGGTGCTGCGCTCGCTTGCGGAGCTGCGCTCGGCTGCGGCGTCGCGCTCCGCTCGGCGACGAACGCCGGTGGGCCCGCCTCGCCCTCGGCTCGACGACCGCGCGCGGGCGCGGGGCTCGGGGTCGGCCGCGGCGTGCCACGCGGTGCGCTCGGGCCCGAGCCGCCGCCTTCGATCGAGCCGCCGCTCTCCAGCGCCTGCAACCGCTCCACGAGATCGCCGAGCGGCACGAGCGGCTCGCGCTGCGCGATCTCCAGCAGCCCCATCTCGAGCACGAGCCGTTGCGAGCGCGCCGTCGGCAGGCGATCGACCACGCGCCAGAGCCGATCGAACGTCTGCGCCAGCACCACCGGCTCGACGACGCTCGCGCGGCGGCCGAGCTCCTCGAGCTCGTCGGCGGTCGCATCGAGGAAGGCCTCGCGATCACGACACACGCGCGCGATGGTGAGATCGCGGAGATCCTCGAGCAGCTGCATCGAGAGCACGGTGAGGTCGTGCCCCGCCGCGCTGAGCCCGTCGAAGATCCGCATCACCGCGTCGGGATCGCGGGCCAGGAGCGCATCGGACAGCTCGCCGATCGCGGTGCGCTGGGCCTGGCCGAGCACCGCACGCGCCTCGGCCTCGGTCACGTGCTTCGCGTCCTCGGCGAACGCGAGCAGCTGATCGAGCAGCGTCATCGCATCGCGCACCGAGCCGCCCGCCGCCCGCCCGACGAGCCGCAGCCCCGCCGGCTCGACGCCGAGCTGCTCGCGCTCGAGGATCGACGACAGGTGCGCGACGATCTCGTCGACCGAGACGCGCCGGAAATCGAGCCGAGACACCCGCGAGAGGATCGTGGGCAGCACCTTGTGCGGCTCGGTGGTCGCGAACACGAAGCTGACGTGCGCCGGCGGCTCTTCGAGCGTCTTCAGCAGCGCGTTGAAGGCCGACGTGGTCAGCATGTGGACCTCGTCGATGATGTAGACCTTGCGACGGGCGGTCTGCGGCAGGTAGTGCACCTGCTCGCGCAGCCCTCGGATGTTCTCGACCGAGTTGTTGCTCGCGCCGTCGATCTCGATGACGTCGACCGAGCGGCCCTCGGTGACCGCGATGCACTGCGCGCACTCGTTGCACGGCTCCGGCGTGGGCCCGCGCTCGCACACCAGCGCCTTCGCGAAGATGCGCGCGGTGGTGGTCTTGCCCAGCCCGCGCGCGCCCGCGAAGAGGTAGGCGTGGTGCACCCGATCCTGGCGGATCGCGTTGCCGAGGGTGCGACCGATGTGCTCCTGGCCGACCATGTCGGCGAAGCGCATCGGTCGGTACTTGCGCGCGAGGACGACGTAGCTCATCGCGGGGGGCGGAACCTTACCACCCCCGTTCAACCCTTGGTCAGCTTCAGCACCCCGAGTCGCTGCGCGTGGCCGATGAGCTCCATCGCGATGTCGTTGCCGGCGTTCGGGTGCCGTCGATGCGCGGGGATCGGGATCGTGCCGTCCGCGATCATCTGCCGCAGCTCGCCGTGCGTGCTCGGGTTCGGCGGGCGCTGCACCAACAGATCCTCGAGCCGCGCTTCGATCGGCGGCAGCTTCACCGGCGGCTGCGGATCGCCGATGAACTCCGGGTTGATGCAGCTCGACAGATCGTTGGTCGCCGTCACGCGATCGTTCAGCGGCACGAGCCCGTGTCTTCGCGTGACCGTGGAGATGATCGAGGTGTGCTCGAGCTGCGTGCTGTTGATGCAGCCGCGGCGCACGTGGGGCCCGATCACGATCGACGGCACGCGGATGCCGAGCTGCGCGAACTCGGGGAGCTCGTCGACGGTCTCGGGCGGCGGCACGTGGTCGAAGAAGCCGCCGTGCTCGTCGTAGGTGATGACGAGCAGACAGCTGTACCACTGCGGGCTCTGGGCCAGCGCCTCGTAGATCGAGGCCTGGAAGATCTGGCCCATCGTGATGTTCGCGTCGGGATGGTCGTCGTTCTGACCTTCGGCGCCGAGCAGCCCGAAGTTCGGATCGATGACGACGTACGGCGGCAGCGAGCCCGCTTGCGCGGCGGCGAAGAACTCGTCGAGCCCGTCGGTGTAGCCCGCGAACGGATTCGCGAACGCGCCCCACACCCACGGCACGTCGCTGTAGTAGTTGCGCGCGTCGAGGCCGGCCTCGGCGAGCTGGTCCCAGATCGACACGAGCCCCGGCTGCGGGAAGTTGCCCTGTTGGCCGCCCGAGCTCGCACAGTGGATGTAGAAGCGGTTCGGCCAGGTGGGGCCGAGCACGGCGCAGTGCCAGCGATCGCAGAGCGTGTAGCCCTCGGCGAGCGCGTACGAGACCGGCAGCTGATCGCGGACGTAGTAGCCCATCACCTCGGTCTCGTGACCGGGGTCGTCGAGCTCGTGCTGGATCACGAAGCCATCCATCTTGCCCAGGTTCCACTGCAGGTGGACCGGGTCCCAGTCGTGCGGCGGATCGACGACCGCGAGGTCGTCCATCGCGAAGACGGTGATGGTGTTGCCCTCGAGATCGAGGTTGCTCTCGTCGCCGACGAGGCCTTCGACCTGCCAGCCCTCGAGGAACGTCGAGCTGCCGAAGTAGTGATCGAACGAGCGGTTCTCCATCACCACGACGACGATCGTGTCGATGCCGGCGAGCAGCTCGTCGGGCGTGAGCCCGCCGTCGCCCATGCACTCGTCGACGGGCTCGCCCGTGCTGCTGTCCTCGCTCGACGAGGAGCCGTCGCTGCTGCTCGACGAGTCGACACCTTCGGTCGTGCTCGACTGCGACGTCGTCGTGCTCGTCGTCGGCAGCGAGGTCGTCGTGCTCGTCGGGGATCCGCTCGAGCTCGACTCGCTGCTGTCGCCCGTACCGTCGGCGGCAGCGTCGTCGTTGCTGCAGCCCGCTGCGGTCGCGCCGAGCATGGCGCCCATGCCCTGCAGCGCGCGGCGCCTCGAGAGTAGGCCGCGGATCAGCTCGAGATCTTTTTTGCGCAAGTGCTCGCCCCCCTAGGGGAGCGAGGGTAACGCGCTGCGCCGAGCCGTGGACGGTGATCAGCGCTGCGCGGAACCGGGCATGGGCACGGGCACGGGCACGGGCACGGGCACGGGCACGGAGCCAGACGGGCGCTTCGCGCCTTCTGGCTAGAACGTGAAGTGCTGCGAGATGATCTCTTCGCCGCCGACGCCGGCCTCGGCCGTCTTCGGCTTCGGGCGGGGCTCGACCTTCTCGGGCACCGGCACGTTCGCCGCGTCGAGCTTCGCCGCGATGATGTCCTCGAGGTACCCGCTCACGCTGAGCCCCGAGCCCTCGCAGAAGTTCTTGAGGCGCTGGTAGGTGATCCCTTTGACCGAGATGCTGCGGCGCGACTGTCGCTTGGCCATGACGTTCCCCCGACGCGGTCGGCTTGTTTTCGCCGGCTTCTGAAACACGGAAGTAGACCAACCGCTCGACACACGCAAGGGTCATTCCACAAGATGTTGTGGAGCGCATATATCGCCGCTACTACATCCTGTGGATACAGGATCGCAAAGGATCTGAATTGCTCGACTTTGCGATCGAAGGGCCGATGTGGGCTCCATGGCGCATCGACCATTGAGATCAATGGCATATCCGATAAAAATCGCGGCGAGGAGACGATCTCCGAGATCTGCTCGCCCCATTCACGGCACTCGCGCGTGCCGCGGAGCCGACGGCGCCGCCCCTCCCACGCGGCAGCGACCGCGCCGCAAAGCTGCGATAGCGATCGCGAACCTCTCGCATGGGCGGGTCACTCACCCATGTCGCCTGCGGTCATCGGCGCCGGCGCGGCCGGCTCACCACCCATCTCACCAAACCTGATCCAAAGCGCCTCTTAGACCCGATCCGGCGCTGATTCGTCGGATGATCCGGCGACGCATTTCGCGTATCGTGACGAGTTGCGGGCCCCCGACCGAAGGGCCCCGTGCGAACCCTACCCCCCTACCGATGGAAGCCGAGGCGGAAACCAAGGTCGTCGGCGTGAGGTCGAAGACCTCACGGTCGGGGCCGTCGATGTCCGCGGAGGGGATGCCGCGGGATCGACTCGTCGGTCGCTACGAGCTGTTGCACCGCCTCGGTCACGGCGGGATGGCGACCGTGTACCTCGGCCGCGCGGTCGGGACCGCCGGCTTCGAGAAGCTCGTCGCCGTCAAGGTGATCCACCCGCACCTCGCCAACGAGCCCGACTTCGTCGAGATGTTCCTCGACGAGGCCCGCATCGCGGCGCGCATCCGTCACCCGCACGTCGTCGAGATCCTCGATCTCGGTCGCGAAGACGACGTGTTCTTCATGGTGATGGAGTACGTCGAGGGCGACACGCTCGCGTCGCTCGTCAAGGAGCTGCGCAAGGCCGGCGAGCTGTTGCCCGTCGCCGTCGTGCTGCAGGTGGTCGCCGACGCGTGTGAAGGCCTCGCAGCCGCGCACGATCTCGTCGATCCCGACGGCGTGCCGTACCACCTCGTGCATCGCGACGTCTCGCCGCACAACCTGCTCGTCGGCCTCGACGGGCGCGTGCGCGTCGTGGACTTCGGCATCATGAAGGCCGCCGGCAAGCGCAGCACGACCTTGACCGGTCAGCTGCGCGGCAAGCTGCCGTACATGTCGCCCGAGCAGGCGCGCGGGCAGCCGATCGATCGCCGCACCGATCTGTTCGCGCTCGGGGCCGTGCTCTGGGAGCTCTGCACGAACGAGCGGCTCTTCGCCGGCGAGACCGACTCCGAGATCCTCACGCGCGTCTGCGATTGCCAGGTCCCCGAGATCACGACCTTGCGCAACGATCTGCCGCCCGAGCTCGTGCGGGTCGTGCAGCGCTCGCTCGCGCCGGATCTCGAGCGCCGCTATCGCGACGCGCACGAGATGCTCCGCGACGTGCGTGCGGCGCTGCGCGCATGCAAGGGCGACGACGACGACGATCCCCGCGATGCGCTCGGCCGCGTGATGAAGCGCTACTTCGACGCGCGCATCGAGTACGTGCGCGCCGCGGCGCGCGGGCGGGGCATCGAGCGCCCCGCCGAGCAGGGTCGCCGCAGCTCGGTGGTGGAGCTCGGCGGTGCCGCGCGCTCGGCCGTCGACGGGCTCGCCGATCCGCTGCGCACGCCCACGTCGGTGATCCCCGGGCGCTCGAGCTCGGGGCTGCGCGACTTCCCCGAGGTGCCGACCGCGCTCACGCCCGCGCCGAGCAAGTCGCGGCCGTGGATGCTGTGGGTGGGGCTGCCGATGTTGGGCGCCGCCGCGGCGATCCTCGCGGTGAGCCTCGATCAGCGCAAGACCGAGGTGCAGGCCGCCGCGCCGGGTCCCGTCGCCGAGCCGGTCGTGCTCGCCGAAGGCACGTCGTCGGGCGAAGAGTCGGCCACGGTGAAGTGGTGGCTGAAGAGCGTGCCGCCGGGCGCGACCGTCACGATCGACGGGCAGCGGCAAGCCCGACCGACGCCCGCGATCGTCGAGGTGCCGCGCGGCGACGAGCCGCTCACCGTGCGCTTCGAGCTCGCCGGCTATCAACCGCACGAGGAGCTGTTCGCTCCGCTCGCGTCGGCCAATCACTCGGTGCGGCTCGTGCCGATCGAGGTCGAGCAGCCCGCGGTCGTCAAGCCGCTCACGAACACCAACGTGCGCTTCACGGCGAAGAAGCCGAAGGGCGCGCGGCCGAAGGGTCCGACGGACCCATCGACCCCGCCCGGCCCGGCCGTCGCGACGCCCGCGCCCCAGCCTCAGGGTGGGCCCGACGGTGGGCCGACCGGCGACCCGAAGCCCGACGGCGAGCTCGCAGCGATGCCCGATTTCAAGGGTAGCAAGCCGCGACCGCCCGGCGGATGATCGCGCAATCTTGCCCTACCGCTCGCTCGTCGGTGCGCTGCTGCGGTCGATCTGCGCCGCCTCGCTCGTGGTGCCGCAGCCGCTGAGCGCCGCGGCGCCGCCCGAGACCGACGCGATCGAAGCGGTCGAAGCGACGACGCCGACGACGACGACCGAAGCGACGCCGCCCGTGCCGACCGGCGAGCTCGGCGATGCGTCGCACGACGAGCTGCACGACGCGATGGTGCGTCGGTTCGCGGAGCGCTTCCAAGAGGGCGAGTTCCTGTTCAACCGCGGGCAGTACGCCCAGGCCGCGACGGAGTTCGAGCGCGCGTTCGCGGCGATCCCCGCCGAGGCCGCGCTGCGCAACGTGGTGCTGTCGTTCGAGCGCGCGGGCGATCGCGTCTCCGCGGCGATCGCCGCACGGCGCTACCTCGCGTTGCCGTCGTGCGACACGCCCGAGATCGATCCCGCGCTCTGCTCGAAGCAGTACGACAAGCTCGAGGAGCAGCTCGAGCGGCTGATGGCGCAGATCGGCGAGCTGCGGCTGCGGGTCGCGAAGGGCGTCACGCTGCGCGAGATCAGCATCAACAACCGCAAGGTCGCGATCGTCGACTTCCCCGTGCTCGTGGCCCCGGGGCGCATCGACGTCGAGCTCGTGGGTGCGCTGCCGGATCAGCGACGGCAGCGCTTCGTCGACGTGCGGCCCGGCGAGCACCAGACGATCGAGGTGGGCCCGTTCGAGGCGCCGGATCCGGGCGACGGCCCCACGCGGCGAAAGCCGGATCGAAAGTGGATGCGCCCGATGTTCTGGAGCTTCCTCGGTACGACCGCGGCGTCGGGCGTCGCGCTCGCGACGATGGGGGCGCTGCAGATCCGCGAGGAGCGGCGCTACCAGCGAAACCTCTGCGACACGGACCCAGCCAGCGAAACGCGGCCGTGCCCACCCGACGATCCGGACGATCCGAGCGACGATGACAAGTATCCCCACGAGAACGATCGCCTTCGCGCGCAGTACCGGCTCACCACCAACGCGCTCGTCGGCGTGACCGCCGGGCTCGCGATGGTCTCGCTCGTCGTCGGCCTGTTCGCGTTCACCGGCGAGGCCAATCGCAGCAAGCGCAACCGCGGCACACAGCGCGCCAGCACGCGCGTCCGCTGGACCGGCGCCGGCGTGCTCGTGCGCTGGTGACCCCGAGGCGCGGCCGCGTCGTGCGTCTTGTCGCCTTGCGTCGCCGCGAGCGCGCTGCCATAGCTTGGCCGAGATGGACGACCTGCGCTGGCCCACGTACGCGATCCGCAAGACCAAGCTCGAGACCGCGGTGTTCGACGACGTGCCGCCCGGCAAGGGCTCGATGCGCGTGCGCGACAGCGACGGCAACGTGTACCTCGACGCGGTCGGTGGCATCGGCTGCCTCCCGCTCGGGCACGCGCACCCGCGCTGGATCGCCGCGATCGAGGCGCAGATGCGCAAGCTCGTCGCCGCCGCGGGCACGTTCTGGACCGAGCCCCAGCAACAGCTCGCGTTCGAGCTCGCCCGCCGCGTGCCGCTGGCCAACGCACGCACGTTCATCGGCAACACCGGCACCGAGGTCACCGAGGCCGCGATCAAGCTCGCGCTGCGGGCCACCGGTCGCGACGTGATCCTCGTGCTCGAGCGCGCCTTCCACGGCCGCACGCTCGGTGCGATCGCGATGACGGCGAACACCGCCTATCGCCAGCCCTACATCACGTGCCTCGGTGAAGAGGGCACGAGCTTCGCGCACATGAACGTCGCGCGCGCGCGCTACGGCGATCTCGACTCCGTGCGCGCGCTGTTCGATCGCTACGCCGGTCGCGTCGCGATGCTCGCGGTCGAGCCGATCCAGGGCGAGGCCGGCATCTACCCGGCGAGCCGCGAGTTCCTGGTCGGGCTGCGCGAGCTCTGCACCGAGCACGGTGCGCTGCTCGGCGACGACGAGATCCAGGCCGGCAGCGGACGCACCGGTCGCTTCCTGGCCTGGAGCACCCTCGTCGGCGACGACCCGGCGCTGCAGCCCGACATCGTGTGGCTGGCGAAGGCGATCGGCGGCGGCTTCCCGGTCGCCGCCTGCGTCACCACCGAGGCGCTCGCGAAGCACATGGTGAAGGGCAGCCATGGCTCGACGTTCGGGGGCAACCCGCTCGCCGCGGCCGCCGCCGTCGCGACCCTGCGGATCATGGACGAAGACGGTCTCTTCGCGAGCGCCGGCGCGCAGCTCGGCACGCTGCAGGCGATCGCGACGGCCGATCCCGAGCCGCGCGTGGTCGAGGTCCGTGGCTCCGGCGCGATGATCGGCATCCAGATCGCGCCGACCAGCGAGAGCGACTCGCAGCCCGCGGCGCCGCTCGGCGACGCGATGCAGAAGCTCGGCGTGCTCGTCACGATCTGCAGCGGCCACACCGTGCGCGTGCTCTTGCCCTACGCCGCGGGCGAGCCCGAGTTGCGCCAGGTGTGGAGCACGCTGCGGCGCGCGCTCGCGGCCTGACCCGGCGCGCGTCCACGGGCCGATCCGGTGCGCGCGCGGGCCTGCTATCCTGCGAGCGCATGTCGGTCCGCTCGTGGTCGTTCGTGGTGCTCGCCGTGTTGCCGCTCGCCACGGGCGGCTGTCCGAAGTCGTCGCCGCCGTCGGTGCCGTCGTGGGACGAGGGCGGTCAGCCCGACGACGGCGTGATGGCGGCGCACGATCCCGATCCGAGCGGCGAGTCGCAGGGCCAGGATTTCAGCGCGACGCCCGATGCCTCGGATCCGACCACTGCTGAAGGTGGCACCGAGCCCGCGAGCGAGCCCGCCAACACCACCCTCGCGACCACCGAGCCGAAGCCCGCCGATCCGCCGCCGGCCGAGACACCGCCGGCCGAGAAGCCGACGCTCGAGCTGCCGAAGGTCAAGCACACGAAGATCGACGACTCGTGCGGCAAGGATGCGGGGCTCGGACAGAAGCTGAAGTCGTTCGATCTGAAGACGGTCGACGGCAAGGCGGTCACGAACAAGAGCTTCCGCGGCAAGGTCGTGCTCGTGAACTTCTGGGGCACGTGGTGCAAGCCCTGCCTCAAGGAGCTGCCCGAGTTCGATCAGCTCTACCGGCGCTACCGCAAGCACGGGCTCTCGTTCGTCGCGATCGCGACCGACGAGGACGCCGAGCCGGTGAAGGAGTTCATCGACTCGCGCAAGCTCTCCGCGAAGGTCCTCATCGGTGCGGAGGACTACGCCGGCGAGTACGGCAGCCCCAAGTTCCCCTTCTCGTTCGTGGTCGACACCGCCGGCGTCATCCGGGCCAGCTACCGTGGCTACCGGCCGGAGTGCATGGGCAAGCTCGAGGCCGACGTCCGCAAGCAGCTCGAGGCTCGGGCGGCGAAGTGAGCTTTGCGCGGGCCCGCGCGCGCCGAGGAATGCGACGGGTGGCGGCGGCCGGCGTCGGCTGCGGCGGTGTTGCCCTCGCGTCGGCTGCGCGTGACCAACGGGGCGTGTCCGCACCCGGGCCATCCTCCTTGTCGCGCGTGCTCGCCTGCGGTACAGCGACTTCCACCGAGGGGTATTCGTTCTGGCGGAAGCACTGACCGACCTCGATGACGCGCCGGCGCGGATCTGGAAGCTGAGTTTCGAAGTACCGCTGGTTCGCCGCGTGTTCCGCATCGGCACGTGGGTGATGCTGGCGATGATCACCCAGTTCTTCGTCAACTACTTCGACACGCTGATGGTCGGCTACCTCGAGGGGCCGGTCGCGACGGCATCGCAGGCGGCACTCGGCCTCGGCATGCCGCTGTTCTGGGCGGTCGGTGGCGCATTCGCGGCGATCGGCGTCGGCACCCAAGCGATGGTGGCGCGACGCTTCGCCGAGGGCGAGTACCCGCGCGCAGGGCAGGCGCTGTTCAACTGCATCCTGCTGTCCACGTTCTTCGGCCTCGCGGCGGGGGCGTTCGGCTACTTCATCACGCCGGCCGGCATCGACTTCCTCGCGAGCGCGAGCGAAGAGCAGAAGCAGCTTGGCGTCACGTACACGCAGATCCGCATGCTCGGGGTGCCGGGCATGGTGATGACCTTCTCGTACAAGGCGTTCTTCGACGGGCTCGGGCGCACGTGGGTGCACCTCTACGCCGCGCTGTGGATGAACTTCTTGAACATCGGGATGAACTACCTGCTCATCTTCGGATTCGAGCCGCTCGGCATCCCGCGCCTCGAGCTCGCCGGTGCCGCGATCGCGTCCGCCGCGAGCACCTACGTCGGCTTCCTGATCATGGTCATCGTCAGTCTCCGCAAGGAGATCCGCGCGAAGTTCCAGATCTACCACTGGCGCCACCTCGACACCTCGATCATGGCGCGGATCACCAAGCTGATGATCCCCTCGGGCGCCGCCACGGTGATCCTGATGGCGGGCTTCGGCCTGTTCATGAAGTTCGTCGGCGACATCGATGCCGCGCGCAACGACGGCACGAACACACTGACCGCCGCGACGAAGGCGATCATGGACACCGCCGCGCTGTGCTTCATGCCGGCGATCGCGTTCGGCACCGCGACCGCGACCGCGGTCAGCCAGAGCCTCGGCGCCGGCAAGGCCAACCTCGCCTCGCGCTACGGCTGGGAGTCGGTGCGGGTCGGCGTGTATGCGATGAGCGTCGTCGGCATCATGTTCCTGCTCTTCCCCGAGCAGATCATCGGCCTGCTCGCGCCGCACGACGAAGCGGTGCGCAAGACCGCCGCGCCCGCGCTGCGCATCGTGGTCGCTGGCCTACCGGCCATGGCCGTGGGGCTCATCCTCGCGCAGGCGCTCTACGGCGCGGGCGCGAACAGCTTCGTCGCCGGGGTCGAGTTCACGCTGCACTTCGGCGTGCTGGTGCCCCTGTCTTGGTTGCTCGGACCCAAGCTCGGTTACGGCCTCGAGGGCGTTTGGCTCGCGGCCGTCATCTACACCAACGTGCTCGGGTGTGTGATGGCGGTGAAGTTCGCCGGCAAGAGTTGGCGGAAGATCCGGCTCTGACGACGTCGCGCCGCCGCTGCACAGTTGCGTGCGCTCCGGCTTCCATGCCTATGATCGTGGCATGCGATTGCCTGCGTCCGTGCTCCTGGCCCTTCCGCTGAGCTGGTGGAGCTGGTCGAGCGCTGCGCAGGCGCACCCGATGGATCCGCCCACGTTCGCGCTGGCGGGGGCCCCCGAGCCGACCTCGTCGAAGGCGCCCGCGAGCGGCAGCGGCACGACTGCCGAGCCCGGCACGACTGCCGAGCCCGGCACGCCCGAGCCGACCTCGTCGCCCGCGCCGGGTGGGCCCGAGCCGACGTCGTCGAAGGCGCCCGACTCGGCGCACACGCCCGACGCACCGACGGACGAGCCCACCGCGGAGCCGGGCGCCGAGGAGTTCGCACCCGATGCGAAGCCGTCGACGCTCGAGCACGAGCGCGGCCACGCACGCAGCCGCGACTTCAACCGCCACGGCATCGGTGTCCGCGGCGGCATCCTGGTGATCCCGACGTGGATCCTCTCGCGCTACCTCGATGCGCACGGCAACTCGCTGTGTCGCGGTGAGAAGATCGGCAACTTCGCGGCGAAGCACGGCCTGTTGAAGACGCAGGGCTGCAACTTCTACGTCGCCGCCGAGTACGTCTACCGACAGTCGCGCGTGCTCGACATCGTGCCGGCCATCGGCTACATGCGGCTGCATACGCCCGATGCGATGTGGCTCGACAAGGGCCAGTTCGCGGTGAAGACGGCCCAGGGGTTGAACGGCAACAGCGGTGCCGACTACACCGAGGTGAAGATGGACGTCATGACCATGCAGGTCGACTTCATCGCGCGCGCGCCGATCGTCGTCACCGACGACGTCGAGTTCGGCATCGGTGGTGGCGGCGGGCTCGGGCTCGGCGTGATCTTCGGTGGCGTCTGGCAGACGCCGATCACCGACGCGCCGGGCGGGCTCGGCCCGCGCGGTTTCGCGAACGGCACCGAGACGCAGAACAGCTGCCAGAGCGTCGACGACCTCGCCGACTTCACGAAGTGCACCCCGCGCTACGACGAGGCCGAGGACGGCGCCGATCCCGGGTTCGATCCGCAGACCGACCTGTCGCACCCGACGAACAACCCCGGCTACGCGCACTGCAGCAAGGACAAGTGCAACACCGGCGACCTCGACGCCTTCGGCTACCGGCGCAAGAACTCCTCGGTGCCGCCCGTGATCCCGATTGTCAATCTCGCGCTCTCCGCCCGCGTGATCATCAAGGATGCGTTCGGCATCACCATCACGGGCGGATGGAACACGGGCTTTTACTTCGGCGGCAGCTTGAACTACTTCTTCGGTAAGTCGTTCCAGAAGCACGGCCGCACCGGGCCGGCGCCGACGAACTGAATCCGACGAACTGGCCGGGGCGAGAGCCCCCTCTCGAGGGGTCCACATGACCGACGACAACGAGGCGGCGCTGCGTGCAGCGCTCGATCAGATCTGGGCCGATCACCAGGCCGGCAAGATCTCCACGCTCGAGTACAACACGCGACGGCGCGAGCTGAAGCAGGCGCATGCGAAGGGTGCTGCGGCGGTGGCTGCTGCGCCGACGCCCGCGACTCCGCCGACGCCCGGGCCCGCGCTCACGGTGGTCGCACCGCCGGTCGACGTGCCGCCGACGCCGACGCCCGAAGCTCCGCCGCCTGGCTTCGCGCCCGCGCCGTTCGGTGCACCTTCGACGTCGGGGTTCGGCGTCGCGCCGGCGGGGCCGTCGGGGTTCGCACCCGTTGCGCCGTCCGATCCCGGCGCGACGACGACGACGCCCACGCCTGCACCCGCGCCCACGACCACGACCACGGATGCACCCGCGGATGCACCGAGCGACGAGGTGCGGGCCGAGGCGGCGCGATCGATCGCGGCCGCGTGGGATGCCGGGCCCAAGGAGAACTGGGGCGGCCCGCGCGGGCGTGGCGACGATCCGGCCGTTCGCATCGTGCACAAGCCGACCGCCTCCGGCATCGGTGACGGCAAGTCCTTCCTGTTCATCTGGGGCCTCCGCACCGCCCGCGAGACCGATCAGAAGATGACGGCGCGCGAGCTCGAGCAGGTCAACGACGACGTCGAGGTGCTGCGCGCCGCGGGCTTCACCGTCGTCGTCGATCCGCAGGGCGGCAAGCAGGACTTCTTCGATGCGCTCTACGGCAACGGCGAGGGTGTCGAAGGGCTCGTGCCCGCGGGCATCTACTGGAGCGCGCACGGACACGACGACGGCAAGATCGAGTGCTGCGACGGGCAGACCGTGACGCCGGCCGACGTCGAGACCGCGAAGGTCTCGCCCGGGCTGCGGCTCATGGTCATGGGCGCCTGCTACACGGGTGCGTACGCGCGGACCTGGCGTACCGCGCTCGGTGGGCATCCGCTCGTCGTCGGCTGGGGCCGCCCCGTCACGATCGATCGCGCGGTCGAGTTCCTGCAGTCGCACGACGACACCGACATGGAATTCGACGATCTGATCCGGCGCTACCTGCTGGCGGACACGCCGATCCCCGCGCTGCCCGAGCAAGGGCAGCAGGCCAGCGCGTCGACCGAGGGCCGCAAGGAAGAGCTCGCGCCGCGCATCGCCGCGATCGCGGATCTGCTGGGCGCCGCGTGGCGCGAGCAGGAGACCTACTACGAGATGCGGCTCAACCTGCCGAGCGGACGCCGCCACGTGGTGCGCGTGTTCACGCTGCTCGCCACGCAGCCGTTCTTCGAGGGCCGACCGCTCGTCGGCGTCGAGTCCGAGGTCGGCGAGCTCTCGCGCATCGTCGAGATCGACGACGTGCTGCGCTCGATCGCGGCGCCCGGCTTCGCCCGCATCAACCTCATCCGCGGCCGCGCCGACATGCCCGACATCGTCGTGCAGGGCTTCCTGCCCCACCAGCACGCGACCGACACCGACGTCGCCTCGCTCGCGTTCCAGATCGCGGCCTCGGCCGACGAGCTCGAGAACAAGCTCTTCGGCAGCGATCGTCAGAGCTGAGCCGTGCGCACGCTGCTTCGACGGAGCGCGCTCTCGAGCGTGCTCGCGCTCGCTTGCATGCCGCGCTTCCGCGGCTGCAACAGCGACGCTGCACCCGACGCGCCACCACCACCGGACACCCGCGAGTACGGCGACGCCGTGATCTCCGACGCGACGTGGACGGTGATGGTGGACGAGGGCGGCGTCGTGCGGGTGCGCTTCAACCACGTCGACGTCATCACGAGTGCGTTCAAGCTCGTGGGCGCGAAGGGGGCGATCTTCGATGCGGTCGCGGACCCGACCGTGCAAGACGGTGCGGCGGTGCGCTTCGGCGTCGAGGCGAGCGGGCTCGGGCTGCGCATCGACGGGCGCGCGCAGCCGGGCAAGGCCGGGGCACAGGCCGAGATCGCGTACAGCGTGCGCGTCGCGAAGGCGCTCCCCGATGTCTCGGGCGGCGGGGTCGAGCTCTCGTTCCGCAACGACGCGCGGATCTTCGGCAAGCGTGCGCCCGAGCCCGTCGCGCTCGCCGACGGTACCGGCTTCACGTGGGACACCGGCCGTGGCGTCGTGAAGGTCGAGCTCGACACCAAGCTGCCGCTGTTGCAGTTCGTGCCGAGCACCAACGTGATGCAGTGCGCGTTCTATGCCGGCAAGCTCGACGCCGGCGAGCGCACGATCACGATGCGCGTGACGCTGCCCGACGGTGGCGAGTGGACGAGCGCGCCGTTTGCTCGCTACCCGGTGCCCGACGCGAGCTGGCACGCGAGCACGCTGCCGTGGAACGACACGCCCGTCGATCTGCGGTTCCTGAACGAGGACGACCGGCCGGCCGGCAAGCACGGGCCGGTGCGCATCGAGGGCGACGATCTGGTGCGCGGCGACGGCAAGCCGCTGCGGCTGTGGGGCACGAACGTCGTCGCCTACTCGCTGTTCGACCAGGACGACGCGCAGATCGCCGCGCAGGCGAAGCGGCTCGCGTCGTTCGGGTTCAACCTCGTGCGGATCCACCACCACGACTCGCAATGGGTCGAGCCGAACGTGTTCGGCAATCGGGCCCCGAGCACGCGCAAGCTCGACGACGCGTCGCTCGAGCGCATCGATCGCTGGGTGGCGGCGCTGCAGGCCGAGGGCATCTACGTGTGGCTCGATCTGCACGTCGGTCGCGTGTTCACGGGGGGCGATGGCATCGACGCGTTCGGCGAGCTCGATCAGGGCAACCCGCACGGGTTCAACTACGTGAACCCGTCGATCGGCGAGGCGATGAAGCTGTTCGCCCGCGCCTATCTCGACCGCAAGAACCGCTACACGGGGCGGCGCTACGTCGACGATCCCGGTGTGCTCGGCGTGCTCGTCACGAACGAGAACGATCTCACCCAGCACTTCGGCAACCTGATGACGGAGTCGGCCGGGCGCCCGAAGCACCACGCGTGGCTCGAGGGGCGCACGCGCGACTTCGCGAAGCGCACGGGGCTCGAGATCGCGAGCCCCGTGCAGCCGTGGCACATGGGCGGCGTGAAGCTGGCGATGGGCGAGATCGAGGCCGGCTTCTACGCGGGTGCGATCGCGGAGCTGCGCCGCATCGGCTACCGCGGCCCGGTGGCGACCTCGAACCTGTGGGGCGACGAGAGCATCTACTCGCTGCCGTCGCTGACCACCGGCGATCTGATCGACACGCACAGCTACGGCGGGCCCGAGACGCTGTCGACCAACGCGCACATCGATCCGCACTTCGTGCACCTCGTCGGCACCGCGGCGACGGCCGGCATGCCGCTGTCGATCACCGAGTGGAACATCCCAGCGCCCACGCGCGATCGCTTCGTCGGGCCCACGCTCGTCGCGTCGATCTCCGCGCTGCAGGGCTGGGACGCGCCGATGCTGTACGCGTACACGATGAACAAGCTCGAGCCGCCCACGCGCGCCGAGGTGTGGTCGTCGTGGGACGACCCCGCGGTGATGGCGATGATGCCGGCGGCGGCGCTGATGTTCCGGCGCGGCGACGTCTCGCGGGCACGCGAACGCTACGCGCTCTTCATCGACAAGGCGACACTGGTCGATCGTCCGAGCAACGCGTTCACGATGGCGACGGTGCGCACGCTGCTCGAGCGGAGCGAGCTGCGCGTCGTGATGCCCGAGCTGCCGAAGATCGACTGGCTGCGCGGCACGAAGGCGCCCAAGGGCGCGCGCCCGCTGAGCGACGCCGACGAGGACCAGCTCGCCGACGGCACGCACGCGATCGAGTCGGACACGGGCGAGCTGCGTCGCGACTGGCGGACCGGCGTGCACACGGTGATCACGGCGAACAACGTCGCTGCGACCGGGTGGATCGGCGGGCAGACGATCGAGCTCGGCGACGTACGCATCGAGCTGGTGACGCCGAAGGCCGCGATCGCGCTCTCGAGCCTCGACGGCCTGCCGCTCTTGCGCTCGAAGAAGATCCTCGCGGCGGCGGTGGCCCAGGTCGCGCCGACGAACGGCAACCAGCGCCCGTACCTGTCGGAGCCGGTGCGCGGCTCGATCTCGCTCGTCTCCGAGCACGCGCAGCTCGAGCTCGTCCCGCTGGGCGCGCGCGCGAAGGAGACCGGCACGGCGCGCTCGACCGCGGAGAACGGCCGGCATCGGCTGGCGCTCGACGGGCCGCCGGTGCACTTCTGGCTGATCACGCCGGCGAAGTGATCGTCGGGCCTCGCTCGGGCACTCTCGGGATGCAGTGGGCGTATGCCGCTCGACGCGAGTCGTGCTCGTACTCGCACTCGTACTCGTGCCGCGACTCGCGGTGGCGGCACCGCGCGCCGCTCCGGTGCTCGAGCACGGCGGCTACGTGCATGTCTCGCCGGGACTGTTCGGCTTCGTGCCTGTCGCAGACGCGGCGCTCACGACGTGGGGCGTGGGCCTCGACGTGGGCTGGCACTTCGAGCGCAACGGTCGCTTCACGGGCCAGCTGGGTGCGCTCGTCGACCACCAGCTGTGGGTCGGCGATGCGCGTCAATATCAGCTGATGGCAGGGCCGCAGCTGCGGCTCGGTGGAACGGTCTCTCGGAAGCCGCACGTGTTCGTCTACGGCACGCTCGCCGGAGGGCCGGTGGTCAGCGACTTCGGCTTCGGACCGTGGATCGGGCCTGCGGTGACGTTCGGACCTGGCGCGCAGTTCGTGTTCGCCCGCCACTTCACGGTGGGGTTCGAGCCGGGCTTCGCGCTCGGCGGCGAAGCCTGGCTGCAGGTGCGCGCGCGCGTGTTCCTCGGGGCGCGCTTCTGAGGTTGCGCGATCACTGCCCGACGATCTCGTCGAGCTTCAGGCCGTCGATGTCGCGCGCTTCGCCGCGGAACGAGCGGACGACGTGCGTGGCGGCGGCCTCACCGGGCAGCGTGGCGTCGAAGTCGAGCGAGATGAGCTGGCCCTCGACGAAGCTCAGGCGATCGCCGAGCGGTAGGCGGACCATCGCCGACCACGGATCGGTGCCGGAGCCGAGCTCGAACGCGGCGGTGAGCGGCGGCGCGGTCTCGTCGTGCAGCGCGATGCGTTGCTCGCCGATCACCAGCGTCGCGCCGCGCACGACGAGCGGCGCATCGACCTGCTCCGGCGCGCGGACGCTGAGAAACGCGGTGTAGGGCACTCCGTCGTAGATCTCGCGATCGCCGAAGAGCTTGCCGCTGCCGCTGTCCGTGTGCGTGGTGTGGAAGCCCACGAGCACGCGCGGAGACGCGGGCGGCTCGGTCGCGACGTAGTGCTCGTTGCGCTGGTGGATGCGACCGCAGCCCGCGAGCGCCACGACGAGCGCGGCGCCCACGCAGAGGTGCATCCACCGGCGCGGCATCGCGACGACTACCAGTCGTCGTTGCCTTCCGAGTAGTCCTTCTCCAGCGAGTCGGCGGTGCCGGCGATCACGTGGAGCGGACGCTCGAACTCGTTCGGATCCATCGTCGCCATGGGGGCGTTGTGGATGAGCACGTAGTCGTCGTCGCCGTCGAGTGCGAGCGCACCGATCGCGAACTCGCAGTTCTTGCGCAGGGCGACCTTGGCGGGCATCTCGGCGCCCTTGCAGACCACGCTGCGGAACTCGATCCACGACTCGTCGAACGCCTGGAAGTGACGGACGCGGATCTTCTGCGTGCGCCCGTTCTCCATCTTGAAGACGAGCGAGAAGAACTCCCCCTCGTCGTCATCGAGAACGTACTTCCCACGCGCGTACTCTTGCAGCTCGGCCCAGTTCGGCATCGCCCGGAAGCTTAGCCAAGATCGGGCCCGATCGATCAAGCCCGCGAGCAAGCGGCACGAGAAGCGGCAACGGAAGCGACGGACGGAACCGGCAGCGAGAGGCGGCAACGAGAGGCGGCAACGAGAGGCGGCAACGAGAGGCGGCAACGAGGGCGCGGCCGCAGAACGGGGGAGGGGGCAACGCGCGAGCAGGGCCAGATGGAGCCCCCGCTTGCGGGGGCAATCCGCGCGTCAGCGCGCACCGTCGCGCCCGTGACGGCCTCGGGGGCAAAGAAGGAAGGTAACGGAGC